>NZ_VWVZ01000006.1:0-321093 GCF_011753255.1 Acinetobacter sp. Tr-809 | reverse complement strand
CTATTCTCTTAATGATCTTCTCGATGATTC
Source organism: Acinetobacter sp. Tr-809 (assembly GCF_011753255.1). Lineage (NCBI taxonomy): Bacteria > Pseudomonadati > Pseudomonadota > Gammaproteobacteria > Moraxellales > Moraxellaceae > Acinetobacter > Acinetobacter sp. Tr-809. Next base: position 321,063 of record NZ_VWVZ01000006.1, on the reverse strand, counting down.
GTCATCATCAAGCTAGGTCGGCTATATTACTCTAAATTTCTTCAAAGTCAACAGGTAATTTAGATATTTAGCAAACTTATCAATCAAACCAAGAATCCAACCTTTCTAGCCAAATCCTTGTTTCTCAACAAGTTTTTATCTGCATCACCGCCGATGGATGTGCATTCTACAGCATTTCAGGGCAGGTGCAAGCGCTTTATTCAAATTTATTTAAATTATTAAATCGAGTGCCTATTTTTTACACAAATAAGGCTGAAAATGTGCGATTTGGTCGATTAATTGTTCAGTTTTATTTTTTTCTTGCCAGTGTAAAGGTCGGCAATCAATATATTCACAATACCCAGACCCCTCATAACTCTGGTTATTCCATAATAATTGATAATTAAAACTCCCGACATAACCCGCAGCTAAGCCAAATTTATAATCGCCTCGACTTTGTGCTTGTAGTTGAAATATGACTTTATCTTTTTCTGAATATTGCCAAATAAATTCTCGAGGCAAATACATTTCACGCCCATTCGGTGTCTGAACTTTTGGATAAACACGAGTGACGTCAAAAATCACTTGATGATCATAAAGTATGGAATGTTGTTCATTCGACTGAATTTCAATTCTGGAAAAAATAATGTTATTCCACTGATTTCTTAACTCAGACAGAATGATCTGCAAATCTGCATTGATCTGAATAATTTGATAAGTAAAAAAATGAAAAGCGATAAAAGGTAAATAGATCGCTCTGGCATGTTTTAGAATTCCTTGCGCCTCGATTTGATATTTTTGTTTTTTATAAATGATTTCACCTTCGCACTGACAGCGAACATACCAATAATCGCCAACCCCCCATTGCAAGGCTGAATGGTTTTCTATTTCAGTGCCAATAATCACTTTAAACTGGCAACTGAGTTCGTCATCATCACGTTTAAAATAATAATTTGGGAAATCAACTTGGATGTGATCCACATCTAAAAACTGATAACGGTCTTGCTCTAATTGACACTGCTCTTTAGCACTATAACTTTTGAGATGCCCGACAGTTGATGCACTACTACTCACCAAAACAGTCGCGGTATCAATTGCTGTCGTAGCAATTGCACTCGCGTTATAACAAATCGGAATACGGGGTTGTCCAATCAGGCTAATGAAATTTAAATAATGAAAAGGTTCAGGCAAATTAGGCAGGATCAACGCCTGATAGACAATTTTAAAAAGACCTTTGGGCGGATGAAAAGTTAAAGCATCTGACTTATTGAGGTTCAGCTGCTTTAATTGATTGTTATTCATCAATATTGGCATACTGAACCTCCGTATTTTAAGTTGTTATTTTTGCATCATTCTTTTTGGCAAACAACGTCGTTACAAATCCTGAAAGTACATAAAGGATACAGACAATCAGTATCCCTACAGGAATGTTGTACGTGATTGCAGCAAAAATCAAGACCACTGGCAACATCACGACAAAAGGTACACGCTTACGATCCATTTGTTTAAATGAATAGTATTTGATGTTTGAAATCATCAGCAAACCAACTGCAACCATGACAACCGAGTTAATGACTTGAATGACAATATCTTTTAAATCAAAGATAAATGGATAATCACGACCGACCCATACCAATGAAATAACAGTCACTGCCGCAAGCGGGCTGGCGATACCAATAAAGTAGCGCTTATCCACCACACCAATTTGCACATTAAAACGCGCTAGGCGGAAAGCAGCACAAGCTGTATAAATAAAGCAACATGCTAAACCGATACGTCCAAGATCATGCAGACTCCAGCTATACATCAAAATGGCTGGTGCGACACCAAAAGCCAACAAGTCAGAAAGCGAATCGTATTGCTCACCAAATGCACTTTGTGCACCAATAGCACGTGCTACTCGACCATCCAAGCCATCAAGCAATGCCGCCAAGAAGATGGCATAGATCGCTTGATTAAAATTTCCATTCATACTGGCAATAATTGAATAAAAACCAGAAAGAAGTGCGGCTGTTGTAATTAAATTTGGCCACAAATAAATACCACGGCGTTTCACTTTTTGTCCTTCGTGCGTATGTTCTTCTTCTTCTACTTCAAAAGTGATTCCGTCAAAAGAATGATCTTCTTTGTTCAGATCAGAATCAGGTTTAAGAGAATTTGTCATTATTTTCAATTCCTCGAGAATATTTTGACATTGATGGGTTATTCACCCACCAACCAACGCACAGCTGCATGTCCACCATTCTCACTCATGCGCAAATGTGGAAATAACCATTGTAATGCTTGATCCGCATCTTCAGAGAACTTCCAAGGTGGATTAATTACTAGAAGACCACAACCATTCAATCCGACTGGGGTGTCATCTGGCCATACACAAATTTCACAAATGAGCTGACGGCGAATACCCGTTTTCATCATTTTCTTTTCAAACCGTTCAATCATGGCGCGATCTTTGATTGGATACCAAACTGCGAACACACCTGTTGGCCATTTTTTATGTGCAGCTTGAAGTATTTCAACCAATTGAGGGAAATCTTTACGCTCAATTTCGTAAGGTGGGTCAATCATGACCAATCCACGCTTTTCTTTAGGCGGAATTACACCCATCAAGCCTTCATAAAAATCACGCTCATGCAGACCCGCACGTTTATCACGAATATTAAAATACAATTGCTGAAACACATCACGCTGCATTTCAAATATAGTTGCTTTATCAGTATCACGCATGCCTTCAAGGGCAAACCAAGGAGAACCTGGATAAGCGCCCTTACCCGAACCTGCACGCATATCTTCAACAATTTTAAGATATTGTTTTACGCCTTCAGGCGCATTACGCTTAATCGAATCGTCTAGCTTGACCAAACGATGGATACCCGTTAAGAATTCACCTGATTTTTGTGCTTCAGACGTAGATAAATCATATTTACCTGCACCACCATGGGTATCGATATATCGATAAGGTTTATCTTTAGCATTTAAACGAGCGAGCAGTTGAAGCAAAAGTACATGCTTCATAACATCGGCAAAGTTACCCGCATGGAAATGGTGACGGTAATTCATGTTGACAATTATTCCTCAATTCAGCAGGTAGTTTAACATGAAAGAAAAAAGTATTCTTTAGCGTTGATGTGATCGTCTAAAATTGCCTTGTAATCGAATCTAAGTCACTGGAGTGCTATGCAAGCAACAACTCTCCCACCCGCATTAAATCTTCAGTCTTGGAATTTAGATCAAGTACTGGATGATCTAAATGAATTTGGCTTTGCCTTAATTGATGATATTTACTCACTTGACTATGTACAGGCATTGGTACATGAATGCACATCGCATCTTGCCGAATTTAGAGCAGCTGGCATACAGAATGGTGTGGTCAGCCATATCCGCAGTGATCATATCTTATGGATTGATGGGCAACTGCCGATTGCACAGCAACATTTACAGACCTTAGAACATCTATCTCAAGCGTTGAATCAGGCCTTTTATTTAGGCATTAAAGAAGTCGAAGCACATTTTGCCTGTTATAACGCAGGTGAATTTTATGCTTTGCATCGAGATAATCCACAGCAAAAAAATGACCGTATGATTTCAACCGTGTTCTATTTGCATGAAAGTTGGCAAGAGGATTGGGGTGGTCAATTACGACTACAGGATAAACATGGTCAATGGCATATCATCCAACCACAACCAAATCGTCTGGCGATTTTTCAAAGTGATGTCTTGCACGAAGTACTACTTTCTAAACAGCAGCGTTTATCCATTACTGCATGGTTACGGAGTGGTGGTTCAATTTGGAATGGTTAGGGTCTTGAAATATCAACAGCCCTTATACCTTTAAATTTCGAAAAACAACCTTATATATCACGCATAACAGACGATTTTGGATCAATGATGTCGAATGAAACTCAACAAGTGATTGCTCGAATTGGCGAAACGGACCAACTCTATTTAGAAAGCAATACTCCCGAACTTGCTTTAGAGCGTGCTGACCTACGTTTGCAATTGGTGGTATTGAGCCATATTCGTCAGGAACAATTGCATTTCTTGCAAGAAGCAATCGTGCTCATTGAACAGGCACGTATCGAATACGATGAAATGCCACTCAGTTTATATTTAAATTTGTCCTTGCATCTAGCCAAAGCCTATATGATTTACTTTGAGTTAACCAAAGAAAGACGCTTTGCCTTAATCACCCAACAAATTTTAAAACCTTTAGCACATCACGATCATTTAGATGTTTATTTCTTTTTGGCCTATGCTTCAGCGGCTAAACAAGAACAAGCTTTAACACAACACTGGTTAAAAAAATATGTGTCATGTTTAGAGCATGATTTAGAATTATTACAACTCCATCCTGCATTTAACGCCATACGCCAAGAAGATTGGTTTAAAACATTGATTCAAAAAAAAGCTCACTAATGTGAGCTTTTTATATTTGATTATCTTGTACTATCGACATGCAACTGTTGATTCAACTCATCAATCACGATCGCCCACTCATCGTCTTTATCCCAATGACTTTTTAGAAAATCACGCTGTCCTGCACTCCAAAATTCCGCTTCATGTAATTTTTGATCAGCGGGTAACTGATGCGCTTTCACAAAATTTTCAATTGCAGCATCATCAGCCCCAAGCCCGAGTTGCTCAAATAAAAGCTCCAGTGTCGGTTGCTGTTCAAACATTGTTATTCTCCAAATCATGTCTCTTATAAAAATAATTTAACAGTAAATGCCATTATCATGCAGATGTATGTCTATATTTTCTTGTTGTTTTTTGTTCTTTATCCCATAAAAAAAGCACTCTCAAGGAGAGTGCTTTCAATTTATCAAAAAGATAAATTATTTTACCATGTCAGCAATTGCTGCACGTTCTTCTTCAAGCTCGTTAAGCGTGAAGTTGATACGTTCACGGCTGAACTCATCAATTTCTAAACCTTGAACGATTTTGTATTCACCGTTTTCAGTGGTTACAGGGAAACCGAACATTACGCCTTCCGGAATACCATAAGAACCGTCAGATGGAATACCCATAGTTACCCATTTGCCGTTTGTGCCTAACGCCCAGTCACGCATATGGTCGATTGCAGCGTTTGCAGCTGAAGCAGCTGAAGACAAACCACGTGCTTCGATAATCGCAGCACCACGTTTACCAACAGTAGGAAGGAACACATCTTTGTTCCATGCTGCATCGTTGATTTTGTCTTTTAAGCTTACGCCATTTGCAGTTGCAAAACGGTAGTCAGCATACATTGTTGGAGAGTGGTTACCCCAAACAGTCATGTCTTCGATGTCAGAAACTGCAACACCTGCTTTTTGAGCAAGTTGAGTTAATGCACGGTTGTGGTCAAGACGTAACATTGCTGTAAAGTTTTTCGCTGGAAGATCTGGAGCAGATTTCATTGCGATATAAGCATTGGTGTTTGCTGGGTTACCAACAACCAATACTTTAACGTCACGGCTAGCAACTTCGTTGAGTGCTTGGCCTTGACCAATAAAGATTTCGCCATTTACTTTCAACAAGTCAGCACGTTCCATACCAGGACCACGTGGGCGAGAACCAACTAATAACGCATAGTCAGCATCTTTGAATGCAACTTTAGGATCATCAGTCCCGATCATGCCTGCCAATAATGGGAAAGCACAGTCATCAAGTTCCATCATCACGCCTTTAAGCGCTTGTTGAGCTTTCTCAAAAGGAACTTCAAGCAATTGTAAAATTACTGGTTGATCTTTACCTAACATTTCTCCGCTTGCAATACGGAATAATAAGCTATAACCAATTTGACCAGCAGCGCCTGTAACGGCAACACGAACGGGTTGCTTCATGTGATATTCTCCAATGAGATGCGTTTGCACGATTGAACGCTATTATTATTCAATCGAATTATCATAAACGGCAAAGATTGTACTCTAAAGCGAATACAGATGCATGTAAAAGAGAATGAATTTCAACGAAAGTCTAATAGAAAATACAAATCAAACTAGGTAAATACCTAATAACTTCCTTTAATCGTAAATTCGCTTGGACAGCCTGTCACTATATGGCTTGCGCATTGCTTATATTGACCATTTTTCTGATAGCAGACGCGTATTTCAGTCAAGACCGAATCAAATCTCGATGACTGGCAAGTAAAGCGAATTCCATTCGGTGGTAATGAAGGATTGAGCTTGGTAAATTGCTGTCTTAAATTTTCTTTTTGTACTTCAATCGTATTTGGGCTGGTCAAATCAGCTGGTATTTTCAAACGTTCAGCAAAATTAATAACCGTTCTAAAATATTGACTGGCATTCATTGGCATACATCCGCCAACCTCCTGCCACAGCTGTACACGTGCATTTTCATCAGGCATAACACGCGCAACGACTTTGGCTTGTAATGGTGATAATTTTGCAGACGTTTTAGTTGAGCAATCTCGATTTAAAGGCACTTCAGGCAATAAGCTTGCAATCGTAAGCGAATAACCTTCCAGACATTTACGTTGTTTTTGTCTTGATGAATCAAAAGAGCACGCAGCAGGTGTCATTTGCACATGCATAACATAGCCTGCAACTTCTGTATTACTCGCAGCATATAATGGCGCACTAAAAGAGAAGAGCAAATAACAAGCCACTGCCTGTAGTGATCTCATCAACTGCCCTTTGAGTAATTCGATTGGTTTCATCAAATGCAAAAACTTCATTGTTTCACTTAAACATCTTGGTGTGTCTTTAAGGCCCACTACGTACAGGAATCGTGCTCATCCGTTTTTCTAACGATTGCGATCCCTGCCCTAACACCACACCGTAATGCGTGGCATTGGTCATGACATGTTTTACATAGTCACGTGTTTCCAATAATGGAATGGTTTCCGTGTACTGATCTGCAGCCATAATCTGAACATCAGGCTGCCAACGACGCGCACGATTTGGACCAGCGTTATAGCCTGCAGTTGCCAACACCGCATTACCACTCAACTGACTTTGAATCATTGAAAGATAATAAGTACCGTAACGGATGTTGGTGTTCATTTCACTTAAGGCTGCTGGGTTGTAAGTTTCACCCATTTGTCTTGCAATCAATTTCGCAGTGTTCGGCATGATCTGCATCAAACCACCTGCGCCAACATGAGAACGTGCAGAAGTCACAAAACGACTTTCTTGGCGCATTAAACCATATGCCCACGCAGGATCAATACCTGCATTGTAACTATGACTGGTCACATTACTACGATGTGGTGTCGCGTAGCGATAAGTATCGTTATGACGAGAAGTAGTACGATCTGCTGCATAGATTGCACGATCATACCAGCCCATATCATGCGCACTTTTCGCCGCTGCTAAAAGTAGACCATCGTCATGCTGTAAATAAGCTTGGCGAACCGCCCAATTCCACTCACGATTGGTATAGTTTGCTGGTGCATTCACATCTCTTAATGCAAACGCACGTCTAAAATGAATATTTTGATTCAGACGCTGTGTATCTTGAGCACTCGGTTGTTCATTATAAGGCTGATGGTTATAACGTTCACCTAGGCGATCTTTTGCCAACAAATTATGATAATCATCGCCAGATTGCGCCAGTTTACGATAGATCTGTTGTGCCGCTTGTTTTGAGCCACCATCGGAACGCTGTTCTGAAGCACGTGCCAACCAATATTGCCAACGATCTTCCTGCTTTTGTGTCACCGACATCGCATCAATCGCACGAATCAAACTTTCCCAAGCACCAAAGCGAATCGCCTGACGGGCATAAATCTCAGCTTCTTCAGGGCTGAATGGATAGCCATAACTTTGATCATAGGCATTTAATACTTCACGATTAAAGCCATTCTTCATCACGGTGGTACCACCGACATAACCAATGGTGCGATACAAATATTGTTGTACAGGTTGTGGCACATCTTGAACAGCACGCTGTACATTGCCCAAGGCATTAGTCAAATCACTATCGGCAACGCGTCCCAAGGCAAAGATTAAATAGGCGTAATCCGCATCATTCGATTTAGGTGCACTCCACAGATAGCCCAATGGATTGGCTTGGATTTGATTGAACTGTGCTAAAGAAAGGTTCAAGCCCATCGTTTGCGCTGTGGCAATGGCTGGACCAGACTGGCCTGCGCGTAATTGTCCCCATAAACGTTGTTGACGGTCTTGCGCAGTCATCAGCGGGCTAGACAACATCAACCGACCTAGACCATTACATGATTCAGGTTGAGAGTTAGTCGCTAACCAAATGTCTTTATATTCTGCAAAAACCAAACTATCACCTGTTTTTGCACGCACTTGTGCAACGGCACAGCTTTCTTCTTGATCTGGATTGGTCACATAACTCAAAACTGGCTTGGCATCAGCAAAGCTTCCGAGTTTGACTTTTTCTTCTACATAATCAGCAGAGAGTTTTTCTGCCATTGCTGATTGTGGATAGCGTTGTGCAAAGCTAATAATTGAAGATGCAGGCTGAAAACCCAAATTGGTGTTCAGTTTCCAATATTCAGGATAATAACCGAGCGCATCATTTTGCATGTCATATTGGTATTGATCGAGCAAGGCAGTATTGCTGGCATTGGCAGCGCGCAAGGCATCATTAAATTGTTCATCCAAAGCATAGACGGACGAGCATGCGATCATTCCTCCCATTGCAATAAAACAACGGAAGCTCTTCTTGTTATTCAATTTTGGAGTTACGGTTGTTCTAAAATCACGCTGCTTTTTCATCTTCATCAATATCTATGCCCAATTTTGCCCTGCTATTATAGTGTAATAAGTCTCGCCTTCTACTATTGTTGTGTTATGTAAATTACTGATTCATATTCATTAAAATTCACACAATTTTATTCACAAACTGTCCATTTTTGTCAGTTTTTTATTCTCTGCGTTCCGTTTAAAATACTGCTATAATCCGCCGTTTATTTAAATCCACCTTGTTTAGGAGCCTGCATGACGGTTCAAACATTCATTCCCAGTGCTGTAAAAGCTGCTTCAGAAAACACTGTTACCCAGCCAATGCACACCGCTGATGTTTCAATCAAGAAATTGTTTATTGAAACTCAAGGGTGTCAGATGAATGAGTATGACAGTCATCGTATGGCAGATTTGTTAGGTGATTCACATGGCTATGTGCTCACTGACAACCCGAATGAAGCAGACATCCTGCTGATGAATACCTGTTCGATTCGTGAAAAAGCACAAGAGAAGGTATTTAGTGGTTTAGGTCGCTGGCGTAAACTTAAAGAACAAAACCCTGATCTCATTATTGGTGTGGGTGGGTGTGTTGCATCGCAAGAAGGCGACAATATCCAAAAACGTGCACCTTATGTGGATATGATCTTTGGTCCACAAACACTGCACCGCTTGCCACAAATGCTAGATCAGCATCACGCTCAAATTGAAAAACCAAAGAAAGAAAAAATTAAATTGGTTGATATTTCTTTCCCAGATATTGAAAAATTCGACTTCCTGCCAGAACCTCGTGTCGAAGGCTTTAAAGCATTCGTTTCAATTATGGAAGGTTGCTCGAAGTACTGTTCATTCTGTGTAGTGCCTTATACCCGTGGCGAAGAAGTGTCTCGTCCGTTGGATGATGTATTGGCTGAAATTGCTGGGTTGGCTGAAAAAGGTGTACGTGAAATCAGCCTACTCGGTCAAAACGTAAATGGCTATCGTGGTGAAACCTTCGAAGGCGAAATTTGTACTTTCCCTGAGTTACTCCGTTTAGTTGCAGAAATTCCGGGCATTGGCCGCTTGCGTTACACGACCTCTCACCCGCTTGAATTCTCTGAAGATCTAATTCAATGCTATCGTGATCTACCACAAATGGTTTCGCATTTGCACTTGCCAGTACAAAGCGGTTCAAATGATGTACTACAAGCCATGAAACGTAATCATACGATTGATGTCTACATCGATAAGATTGCCAAGTTACGTAAAGTCCGTCCAGATATGCATTTATCTAGCGATTTCATCATCGGCTTCCCAGGGGAAACAGATGAACACTTTGCTGAAACCTTACAATTCATTAAAGACCTAGATTTCGATCACTCTTATAGTTTTGTCTATTCTAAACGCCCTGGTACACCTGCATCTGACTTACCAGACAATACCCCTGAGCAGGTGAAAAAAGATCGTTTGGCTCAAGTACAAGAAGTGATTAAACGTTCTAGCATTGATAAGACTGATGCAATGCTCGGTAAAATTGAGCGTGTCTTGATTGAGAAGGTTTCGGATAAAGACCCGAATGTTTTAATCGGTACAGCAGACAATACACGTTTAGTGACATTTATCGGTGATGCCACGTGGATTGGGCGTTTTGCAGAGATTGAGATCACGGAAATTAAAACTTTAAATTTAGTTTACGGAGAACTCTTGAATCTTGAACCTGACGTGGCGTAATGTAAGGGTATTCCTACAGAGCAACAAAAAGGGTTTATCTTGACTGCAGCGATTCGACGTACAGTAACGTTCCCTGAGATTCAATTGGAACGTTTGAAAAGCATGCTCGGTGCGTATAACGGGCATTTAAAACAAATCGAACAACGTTTAGATGTCAAAATTACTCACCGTGGCGATGCCTTTTATCTCGATGGTGATATAGAAGCGGTCGAAAGAGCCGAAGCACTACTGCAACGGCTCTATCAAGAATCAGAAATTTCCTCACAAATTAGTGCCGATGTCATTCATTTGATGATCCAAGGTTCACAGACGGATCGTGAACTTATGGATGATTCAGATCAAGAGCATACAGGTTTAGATAGCGTTTGGTTACAGACCCGCAAAGGGCGAATCAATCCACGTGGTGCCAATCAAAAACGCTATGTGCAACGTATTTTACAAAGTGATATTTCCTTCGGTATTGGCCCAGCAGGGACAGGTAAAACTTATCTAGCCGTTGCTGCTGCAGTTGATATGTTGGAACGTAACGAAATTCAACGTATCTTGCTGGTTCGTCCAGCAGTTGAAGCCGGTGAAAAGCTCGGTTTCTTACCCGGTGATCTCACCCAAAAAATCGATCCCTACTTGCGCCCGCTTTACGATGCCCTGTATGAAATGCTGGGCTTTGAAAAAGTAGCCAAACTGATTGAACGCCAAGTGATTGAGGTTGCGCCGCTTGCTTATATGCGTGGACGTACGCTAAACCACTCATTCGTGATTTTGGATGAAGCACAAAATACCACACCTGAACAGATGAAGATGTTCCTCACCCGTTTAGGTTTTGGTTCACGTGCCGTGATTACTGGTGATGTCACACAGGTTGACTTGCCGCGTGGGCAGCAATCTGGGTTAGCACAAGCATTACGTGTACTTGAAAACGTCCATGAAATTCATATCACCCGTTTCCATTCGCGTGATGTGGTCCGACATCAATTGGTACAAAAAATTGTTGAAGCTTACGAAGGTTGGGACAGTGAACAGCAACGCCTGTCTGCTGAAGCCCGTGCCGAACGCAAAGCTAAACAAGAAGCGCTGATTGCAGAAAATGATTCTGCTGCAGATGCGCAACACATTTAGAAAAATCCCCCTCACTCCCCCTTTCGTTGTGACACTTTAGTCGCATCTCAGGGGGACGATTTTAAGGATCTACTTTGAAAATCAATTTAAGTCTTCAACAAGACTTTCAAGCTGTGGAATTGCCACTTAAGCGTGGTCAAATCAAAAAAAATATCGAAACTGCACTGCGTCATGTCGGTTTTGATGTCAATTGTGAAATTGGAATTGCCTGTGTTGATCTCGCAGAAAGCCATGAACTCAATCTGCAATATCGTGAAAAAGACAAACCAACCAATGTGCTGTCTTTCCCAAGTGATATTCCTGAGGAAATGCTGAGCTTACTCGATGCAGAGCCTTTAGGTGACTTGGTTATTTGTATTCCTGTGGTTTTACAAGAAGCGGCTGAACAACAAAAAACGCCAAGCGATCATTTCACTCATTTACTGGTCCACGGTGTTCTACATTTGCTTGGTTTCGATCATGAAACCAGTGAAACTGAAGCTGAAGAAATGGAAGCTTTAGAAATTGAGATTCTAAAAAAATTGGGTATCGCCAATCCTTACCAAGCCGATGAAAGCTAATCCAAGGTCCTATGTATATCGTTATTTTTAAAGCCACGATCAAACAACTTGATGCAACTTACTCAGAAATGGCACAAATGCTGAGAAATAAAGCCTTGAGTCAATTTAACTGTGTCAAATTTGAAGCGTGTAGCGAAAATGGTTTTGAAATAGCGCTGTCCTACTGGAACAGTCTAGACGATATTAAACTTTGGCAACGCGATGCAGAACATCTGGTTGCTCAGCGTTTAGGTAAAGAAAAATGGTATCGAGACTTTAGCGTCGAAATCTGCAAAGTTGAACGAGCTTATTCGAATCAAAATGGCTTGTGAATAACTCAAAACTTATCCACATCTTCAATAAAAAAACGGCTGAATTCAGCCGTTTTTTATATCTCAAGAGAATTAGAATTGGTAGCGTAAAGCTAAAGTTGCATTACGTGGCTTTCCCCATGTCGTTTGGCCATATGCTGGGAAAATTCCATAGTACTCTTTATCAAATAAATGAGAGTTAATAAAAACACAGGTTAAATGGTGATCATTTTTATTATCAATTCAAGTTTCAAGAAATAAATTCAACTGACTGTTTTATTTGAGTTTAAATCTAGATTGATAGGAAATATATTTATGATTTTCACCAATATTTAATTCTTATCTTGTACATCATTATTTTATTATAAGAAGTACACCTTAATTAGTGTACTTCAAATTCAGCATCGACAGGATCAAAACGCCATGTACGAATGATGCGTAACTCAGAAATATCCTTTTTCATCTTGGCATCAAAAGGTCCAAATGGTGCACCACGGCGCACTGATGCTTTAGCTGCTTCATCTAAAATTGCATGCCCAGAACTTTCAATTAAACGGATTGCTCGAATTCCACCTTCTGCATTTAAAATCACCATTAGACGAACTTCCCCTGCCAATCGTTGTTGTTTGGCCTCATCAGGATAATAGCGGTTCCCGTATAACTCGACTTTTTGACGAAACTTATCCAGATAAGCAGCTGATGCATCTTGTTTAGCCTGAATACCATCGACCGTTTTAATGCGTTGTTTGCGGCTAAAGTTTTGTTGGCGTTGCAAATATTGTGCTTCTAAGCTTGCGACCATCGCCGCTTTAGCTTGAAATTGGCTTTGTAGGTCATCTAGAGTCTTTTTCCGTTCACTCTGTTCTGCTTGCTTTTGCCAGCTTAAAACAGTCATTAGAACCTTTTCTTCAAATTTTAATTCTCGTTTTTGCTGAATTTTTTCTAGACTATCTAACTCTTTTTCACCTGTAGTGGCATCTGTCTGCATTGGGGAAGGCATATCACTCGACATCCGATGTGCTTCACGAAACTCACCAGAACCTTGTTGATCAGCTTGTGCCAAAAAATCTGCGTCTTTAACTTTTTCCTGGCTTGGTCGAACAGTGACAGCTATTTCTTTGGTTGAAGTATCAGATGGCGACGGCATCGTAAATTGAATAGCCAGTACAGCGCCATGCAGCAACATCGCTAAAGCTACAGCCCCAACAAAGATAGGGTCTTGCCACCAATAAGGAGGCAGTTCTGAACGAAAATTTATTTTATTCAACATGGCATTTAAGTGACAAAAATGTCCCATCCCCAACGGCAGCACCGTATAAAAACCCAACCAATATTCAAATTTTTACAAAAATGTGATCCACTTATAGTTACAGTGTTTCCATACCATCATTTTATGAAAATGTAGCAATTAATTTTGCTACACTGCAAGTCAGAAATTTATTTTTATTTTTTAGTGAATACAAAGATCGTGGCATTGCTTTACTCATCAATTCACTTTCTGGAACAACTTTTATGCAAACGCTAATTTCATCTGTTGTTAAACGTCTACGTAAAGTTTACCAAAAAGCAGAAGAATTCATCGAAGAAGAAAGAGAATTTTCACTTTCACAAGTATTTGTGAATGCCACCATGGAACGTTATGTCACCGAAAATGTTGGCATCATGCAAGACCTGCATGCCGATCTTTATGATGGTTGGTTACGCTTATACACGACCCTCGATGTCAAAGGTCTGCATACCACCTTATCAGTTGATTTAAAATTGATTCAAATGGAAATGAATCAAAATGTACAATTAATGGTATTCGAGCAAATCAGTAACACCCAAGTGATTGAAGCCAAGTTTAAAAACATTTTTCAAAAATGGGGCTTTTATATCGCAATCTGGTATTACCAAAAATTCCGTGAAGAAGATCCACTCGGCAAAATCCTAGAGCATTTTGAAGTGGTCAAAGTCCAAGATGATTTACTTTATCTTGATTTAAACCGCTGGTTAGGCAAAAAGGCCAGCATTATCGAAACCTTGAGTAAAGTGCATGTCAATCGCGCTCGTGTCCGCCCTGCGGAGCTAATTGTTTGGGGCAATGTCAATCTTGCTGCAATTTTATCGCCTTCCAATGATGATGACTTTGATGAAGATAATGTTAACGATAGCGCAGTCACGCCAATTCAACAAAAAGACGGTAAAAGATAGCCACTCGCCATTGTGGCCTACCCGTTCTCACGATATATCATTGAAATATATATCTTCATGATTTATACGAAAAATTAACAAGTACCTCATAAAAAGCCTGATCTTTTCTTCATAATCTACGAGCATAATAGATTTATTGAATGGTAAAGATAAATGAGTGATGACTGATTGCATCACTCAAAGGATATAGTGTTATGACAAAGCAATTATTGAAAGTACTAGGTATTACGGCAGCTACGCTTCTAAGTGTTAGCTTATCTAGTCATGCGCTGGCAATGGCACCTTTTCAGGCGAGTTATCAGTTTAGCTACAACAATAAAAACTTAGGTTCTGCCACACGTACCCTTTCACAACAAGGCAATAACTGGACTTATCAATTCAGTGCCAAAGCGGGTGCAATCGCATCCGCATCTGAAACCAGCCAATTTGAATTTGTGAATAGTAAAATTAACTCACAAAAATTTAGCCGTAGCAGTAAAATTTTGATTCACAACAACACAATGAGTATCGATTTCAACCCAAGCAGTAAAGTTGTGAATACTCAAAAAGATAAGACGTCTAACTCATTTGCATGGCAAGCAGGTGCATTGGATGAACTCAATGCTGAATTGCAAATCCGAGAGGATTTAAAAAACAATTCACTAAAAACCAAATATCTCATTGCAGATGCGAAAGCATTGGATGAACGTCGTTTTGTGAAACAAGGAAACGAAAGTGTCAAAACCCCTTATGGCACATTCAATACGATCAAAGTCGTGATGCAACACGATAAAGCTGAGCGTAATACCGTGTTCTGGTTAGCTCCAAAATTGGATTACTTACCAGTGAAAATGGCACATAATGATGGAAAATCATCATATGGTCTGTTATTAACGGGTTATTCAGGTAAAACAAACTAAGCATCTGGTCAATTTTGGCTTGCATTTTTTTAGATGCTTTTTAAAATATGCCTTTGCTTGAACAAGCATCCGTTTAGAGGATTCTCCCGTGTACGCTTTAGAACAGAAAATCTTAAATGAAGGTATCGTTCTATCTGATCAGGTTTTGAAAGTTGATGCTTTCTTAAACCACCAAATCGATCCTGTGTTAATGCAGCTGATTGGTAAAGAATTTGCCGCTCGCTTTAAAGATGCTGGTATTACTAAGATTATTACCATCGAAGCTTCGGGTATTGCACCTGCAATCATGGCAGGTTTAGAACTTGGCGTTCCTGTTATTTTTGCGCGCAAATATCAATCATTAACACTGAAAGACGATCTTTATCGTTCTAAAGTGTTCTCGTTTACCAAACAGACTGAAAGTACCATTGCGATTTCAAACAAGCACATTAGTTCAAGTGACAAAGCACTTGTAATTGATGACTTCTTGGCCAATGGTCAAGCTGCGTTAGGTCTAATTGACTTAATTCATCAAGCAAAAGCTGAAGTTGTCGGTGTTGGTATCGTGATTGAAAAATCATTCCAACCTGGCCGTGATGTATTGCTTGAGAAAGGCTACCGCGTTGAGTCGTTAGCGCGTGTTAAATCTTTAGAAGATGGCAAAGTTACTTTTGTTACTGAGTAAGATTTAAAACCTAGAGAAAAGGCGGATGAAAACTCATCCGCCTTTTTTATTTAACAACAGTCCCAGTTATACAACACCTTAGAGAAATCTCGCTTCTTTAAATCCTCTGGGTGAATAAAGAAATTTCCTACTCCCGAATCGCCCCACATAATCTCGTTTTCAGCATCATCGGTATCCAGTTGAAAAAGTAAAATATAATCCTGCACCTTTTCATTATATTGACGTGGATCTGTCTGAGTAAAATAAGGGTATCCGCCTAAACGATGCCCACTTGCGGAAGCCACTTCATCATATGGCTCGATAAAATCATCTTCGAAATCACCACCTTCAAATTGATCTTCAAAATCATACAGTTCATCGACGCCTAAAATCTTCGGCGCAAAGGCAAAATCACCAAGACTAATTGGCTGAGAAGTCAGACTAAATTCAATCGCGTATTGCCCCGTAAATGGCAAATAATCATCTTCACCTAACTGAACTTCAGAGAAGTCCTGTTTTAATTGTGATGCATCTTCAAGCACTTGATCAAAGTACAACACTTTAAAGCCCGATTGCTGCTGTTGGTCATCAAAGTTCATCCCGTACAAATCATCGGCAGCGATATAGAACTGTAAAATCCCCTGATCCGGGAAATTGGGCAAACTTGGAATTTCAGCAAAATTAAACTGTGCTAGCAAAGCTAATGGATTGCCATCAGCGTCGACTGGATAAGTCGCATCTAGCGGTAAGTAAGGTTGTCCCCCAATTTTACTTTGCCATAAAGTCAATTCATCACTGGGAGTCAGTTGCATGGTGATGGTTGGCAGAACAGTCGCCGAGATTTTTTCTAAATATGGCTGCACACTGTTCGGCAATGTCTCTGGTTTAAAATTCATTCTACTGCTTATCCCTCTACTTATTTGTAGAATGTAATATAAAACAAGCAGCTAAATTTAAACAGAGAACAAAGTCTGCACTACGACAGCTAATGACGCTTAATTGCCACATTATTTATCACATAAATTCTGATAAGATTAGCCCGATAAAAATTTGCGATTAGGAATCACGATGCGCACTTACTTAGACCTTTTACAACATATCCTCGACAATGGCGGCGACAAAGGCGACCGTACTGGCACAGGTACACGTTCAGTATTTGGTCATCAGATGCGCTTTGATCTTTCTAAAGGCTTTCCGCTGCTCACCACCAAGAAAGTCCATTTTCGCTCTATTGCCATAGAATTACTTTGGTTCCTTAAAGGTGATACCAACGTTCAATATCTTAAAGACAATAAAGTTTCGATTTGGGATGAATGGGCAACCGCAGAACAAACAGCCCGTTTTGGCCGTCCTGAAAGTGAGCTTGGTCCAGTTTATGGTCACCAATGGCGTAACTTTGGCGCAACTAAAAATGAAGATGGTAGCTACCAACAGGATGGATTTGACCAGATCAAATGGTTGATCAATGAAATTAAAACCAATCCCAACTCACGTCGCTTGATTGTGTCAGGCTGGAACCCAAATGAAGCAGGTAAAGTGGCATTACCACCTTGCCATACCCTGTTCCAGTTTTTTGTACAAGACAACAAACTGTCATGCCAGTTATATCAACGCAGTGCCGATGTATTTTTAGGTGTCCCGTTTAATATTGCCAGCTATGCCCTACTGACCCATATGATTGCTCAGGTCTGTGGTTTAGGCGTAGGTGATTTTGTCTGGACTGGTGGAGATACGCATTTATATGCCAATCACTTTGAACAAGCGCAATTACAGCTTAGTCGTGAGCCGCTACCATTGTGTCAATTAAAACTAAATCCTGAGATCACTGATATTTTCGACTTTAAATTTGAAGATATTGAAATTGTTGGGTATGAATCACACCCAGCAATCAAAGCACCTGTTGCAGTTTAAATCGATTAGTTAGAGAGAATATAAAATGGCATGGCAAGGCACTGAAGTTGTCCACGTAGTTGCAATGGATAAAAAGCACTGTATCGGTAAAGGTAATGCGTTGCCGTGGCATATCTCTGCTGACCTGAAACATTTTAAAGCCATTACCCAAGGTGGTGTGGTGATTATGGGGCGTAAAACCCTTGAATCTATGGGACGTACCCTACCGAATCGTGTCAATTGGGTGATTACACGTGACCCTGAATGGCATTTTGACGGGGTTAAAGTCGCTCTCAGTATCGAAGATGCACTCAATGGTGCACTTACAGACGCACAACACGCCGAAAAAGCATCCTTATTTATTATTGGTGGTGGGGAGATTTTTACCCAAACGCTCGCTATTGCTGATCGCTTAGAACTAACTCACGTTGATCTCGATGTTCAAGGCGATGCGCATTACCCAAAAATCTCCGCTGACTTTCGCAAAATACACTCGGAACAACATACTGATGAGAAATCAGGGGTTAGTTTTGAGTTTGCGACCTACCAGAAATAAAAATGGATCGCACTTGTCATGCAGAATATTGGATCACGTGAGTTTTTCATCGCTTTAGGCATCGGGCTTTTACACAGTCTGTTTGCCTTGTGCGTGATCCTTTCAAGTATCTGGCTCTGTCTGGCTTTATGGATTCAGCAACCCTTAGGTAGTTTTTTTAGTCGTGCAGCCATTGTGCTATGGATCTTATTTGCACTCAGCTTAATTGGCGTCTATGTCAGTGGCCATCTTTTTAGCCGCCGCACAGATATCATGATTTACTGTGTTGCCTTTGCCTGCTCCTTAGTCTGGTATTTTTCCTTAGATGCAAGACAAGATCGAGATTGGAACCCAGAAGTTGCAGAACAGCTCCATTACGAAAAGAATGGGGATATTGTACAGCTACACAATGTCCGAAATTTCGATTGGCATGCTGATGGCAGCTATGACATTCGTTGGGAAGACCGCAGCATTGATCTAAATAAAATTACGGGCATCAATGTCATCACTTCTTATTGGATGGGCCCACAAATTGCGCATACGCTGGTCAGTTTCGATTTTTCAGATCAAAAGCCACTCGTATTTTCCATTGAAATTCGTAAGGAAAAAGGTGAAGACTTTTCTGCAATTGGTGGCTTTTTCCGTAAATACGAACTCAGTTTAGTCGCGTCAGATGAAAAGGATTTGATCTATACGCGCAGCAATATTCGTCATGAACAGGTCTATTTATTCCCGATCAGAATGCCTGCACCTGAACGTAAAGCTCTATTTATTGAGTATCTACACAAAGCTGATGAACTCCGTGCAGAAGCCAAATGGTACAACACGCTTACCAGTAACTGCACCACACTGGTCTTTGACATGGTTCAAGCGATTAATCCGCAACGCTTACCTAAAGATTACCGTTTATTGGCCTCAGGTTATTTACCCAATTACCTCTACGATTTGAAAGCGCTCAATCAAAATTACAGTATGAAAGAATGGTATCGCTTAGCACATATCAATCCACGCGCTGAACAATATGAGCAACAATCGAACCAAAGCAGTGAATATTTCTCGGATGTCATTCGAACAGGTCTCCCTAAAACTGAGTGATTTTTCCACTAATTTCATTAAAAACATCTGAACATTTACAAAAGGATACCGAATATCCTGCTCAGCTCCACGTTGTTTTATTTTAATAGCGGGCATAGAAACACAATGATTCGGATTTAAAATCTTATGTTAAAGCCTTTTTTAGCTTCTTGTACTTTGGCAGTTGCCGTAGCAATGACGGGTTGTGCAACCACAGAATCTCTCCAAACCTCACCGAATGCATCTCAGAAAGAAAGTACGGGGCTGTATAACCGCAACTGGATCGCAACACAGATCAATGGTGTGGAGATTAAAAGCAATGATCTTTCTGGCAAGCGCCCTGCGATTCAATTTGATGCGAAAGGCAAACGCTTCTTCGGTGCCGATGGTTGTAACCAGATTCAAGGCAGCTTTGAAAGCCAAGGCTCTGTCTTACGTTTAGGTCCAATTGCCTCAACAATGATGGCATGTATCGGTAAAGACAACAGCGCACTCTCTCGTCAATATGCAAGCGCATTGGCAAGCACAACCAGCTACGAACTTAAAGGCCATGAACTGAAGTTATTAGACACCTCTGGTAAAGTTGTAGTGAGTTTTGTGACTGTGATTCAACCACTTCCTTAATTCCTTATCGTAAAAAAGTAAAAGCTCGTTTCGAACACGGGCTTTTACTTTTTCAATACTTCGTTTACTTTAGTAGCATTCTTAAAATTAAAAATTGGGGAATCTCATGCAACAAGCACTCGTTGGTGGTGGATGTTTTTGGTGTGTAGAAGCGGTATTTCTACAGCTTAAAGGTGTAGAAAAAGTCGTTAGTGGTTATGCGGGCGGGATTAGCCAAAACCCAACCTATGAACAGGTATGCCAAGGTAATACTCAACACGCTGAAGTTGTCCTCATCGATTTTGATGAACAGCAGATCAGCTATACGCAATTGTTAAATGTGTTCTTTACCACGCATGATCCAACCACTTTAAATCGCCAAGGTAATGATATTGGCACGCAGTATCGCTCTGTGATTTATTATTTTAATGAAGATCAAAAGCAACAAGCAGAACAGATTATTCATGATCTGGACGATGAAGGTCTAAATATTGTGACTGAACTGAGTCCAGTACCCACCTTCTACCCTGCTGAGGAATATCATCAAAACTTCTTTGCACGCAATCCATCACAAGGTTACTGCAACTTTAGCATTCCTCCGAAGCTTTCTAAATTACGTGCTAAATATCTCGACCTCCTCAAAACAGACTAGGCGTAAAAAAAGCAACTCTGAGAGTTGCTTTTTTCTTTCTAACACGTTGTTTTAGTTTTCACTCACAAACGCAATATCACTTAAGCCTGCTTCGCTGGCACGAGACATCACTTGTGCAACCGTGTCGTATCTTGATTCTTTATCTGCACGTAGCTGTACAGTCGGTTTAGTCGCAGCCTGTCCCGCCTCTTGGAAGCGCTTCTCTAGCTCTTCCAAGCTAATAATCTGTGCATCCCAAGCCACTTCACCTTTGTCATTAATACTAATGGTGATCGCTTTTGGTGGTGGATCTACAATTTCAGCAGTGGTTTTTGGTAAACTTAATGGAATTGATGGGTTAGCAACCGTTGCTGTGACTAAAAAGATAATCATCAATACCAACATAATGTCGATCAGAGGAATGAGGTTCATCTCATTCATGCCACTGTCGTGGTCTTCACCCAATTGAAAGCCCATTTTAAGCTTGACCTCCAACTAAACTTTGTTGAGTCGCTTTAGTTTCAGTCTTTGCTGCGCTGTCTTGCTGCAACATGGTATCGATTAACAAGCTATGTGCTTGATCTTGTAAATCATGCGCCAAGCCACGATTGAAACGTACACAGATGTTATACGCCATAACCGCAGGAATCGCGACTGCCAGACCAAGACCGGTCATGATTAGTGCCTCACCCACTGGGGTTGCGACTTGAGCTAAACCAGCTTGACCACTTTTACCTACTGCTACAAGTGCGTGGAAAATCCCCCATACTGTACCGAATAAACCCACAAACGGTGCAAGTGAAGCAATTGTTCCAAGAACCGAAACACCTTTTTCTGCTTGTGATTTTTCAGCAGAGATTTGGCGAAGTAATGCTTGCTCAGCGACAGCTTTACGTTGTTCAAACGATAAAGGCTGTAGCTTTGATTTAAGTGCAGCCAAAGCTTGAACAAGTTG
This sequence comes from Acinetobacter sp. Tr-809, assembly GCF_011753255.1. Lineage (NCBI taxonomy): Bacteria > Pseudomonadati > Pseudomonadota > Gammaproteobacteria > Moraxellales > Moraxellaceae > Acinetobacter > Acinetobacter sp. Tr-809. The sequence continues at coordinate 299,331 of NZ_VWVZ01000006.1, read as the reverse complement.
AGTATAAGCTTGTTGTTTTAATTGGCGTGTTCCTAATAGGCGCAGAATGAAAATAGTCCACGTCGCAATCGACATTGCTAAAAGGATGAAATACAGTGTTTTACTTACTGCATCTGCATGTTGCCAATAAACTGAAAAGTTCATATACGAACTCCTGATTTAATCTGTCGCAAGGACTCAAATTTATTAAGGACTAAGATCAAACGGCTGCTCTGCTCGAATCGGGTAAGCAACACCATTTTCCATATACGGTTTAAATTTCGCACTTCTTACAGCGCGTAAAACTTTTTCATCGAGATTCGGTATACCGCTACTACGTGTAACACGTGCATTGGTAATTTTACCTTTCTCATCAGCTTCAATCAGTACCATCACTGAGCGTGTTTGGTTATCTAAATCTTTTGCTGTAACAGATAATTTCGGTGAACGACTCCATTGAACCCCTGAACCTCCAATCGATACACGTTTTGGTGATGGATCAGCAGCAGGTTGAGGTTTCGTTACTTCCTGAACAGGTTGCGGTTTTTCAACCACTTTTTCAGTGACTGTAGTAACGACTTTGGTCTCAACTTTAGGTTCAATCTTTTGTTCAGTTTTTTGAAGAACAGGTTTTGGCGCCTCTTTTACCTGTTGAACCTTTTCAATCTTTTTCGGTGGAGGTAAAGGTTTTTCAACGACTTTAACTTCCTTCACTTCTTTTTTAGGTTCAGGTTTCGGCTGTTCTTTTGGTTTAGGTGGCTCTGGTTTAGGTGGTTCTTTAATTTTAACGAACTTCACCTTAAGCGGTTCTTTTTCGATTGGTCTTAACTCAATCGTTTTCATGTGGCTAACCGCCCACAAAACTCCTACATGTCCAATCACAACGGCAACTAATGCAGTGATGATTTTCTTTTTCATCGGGTGTGGCGTATTGAATGTGGCAGGAGATTGACTCATAAGAATCTAAGTACCAATATAGATGGTCAAACCTTTAAAAAAACGATTTCACTCATCGGATAGAACAATGAAAGTGCCGTAATAATAAATGAGAAGTGTTTTCATTTGCAACTGTTTTTTTATTGTATATTCACTAACCATTGAAAAATAAATATAAAAAAACATGCCTTTCGACATGTTCTCTTTACATACTGAAACAAAGTGATGGATTAGAACACCACTGTTTTGTTTCCATCAACAATAATACGGTCTTCTAAATGCCATTTTACTGCACGTGCCAATACGTTACGTTCAACGTCTTCGCCTAACTCGCGTAACTGCTCTACGTTGTAGTCATGGCTAACACGTTCAACATCTTGCTCAATGATTGGGCCTTGATCAAGATCAGCTGTCACGTAATGCGCGGTTGCACCAATCAGCTTCACCCCTTTCTCATAGGCTTGCTTGTATGGATTTGCACCCACGAAAGCAGGCAGGAAAGAATGATGAATATTGATGATCTTCATTTCCCACTTGGCAACAAAATCTTCACTCAAAATCTGCATATAACGCGCCAAGATCAATAGATCATTGCCCTGCATCATTTCATCAATTTGAGCATAAGCCTCAACTTTATTGTCTTTATTGACTGGAACAACATGGAATGGAATACCAAAGTTTTCAACCGATTCACGCAAATCTGGATGGTTTGAGATAACTTGGGTAATTTCACATGGCAATGAACCACGCGCATGACGCCATAACAATTCCAATAAAGCGTGGTCCACTTTAGAAACTAAAATACCGACCTTTTTCAACTCACCAACAAAAGTAAGCTTCCATTGCATCTCATAACGTTCAGCAACATTGGCAGCAAAGGTCTGCATCAGCGCTTCTTTACGAGATTGCAAATGATCAATCTCAAATTCAACACGCATGAAATAACGCCCGCCCTGAGCTTCTGTTGCGTACTGATCAAGTGCGGTAATGTTTGCTCCCTGATGATACAAAAAGCTCGATACGGCTTGCACGATCCCCGGCTTGTCTTCACAAGTAATCAGTAATCGCGCTGTGTGGGCTGTAGTCGTGTTCATTTGGTTAATATCACTTATTCGAATCAAATTAAAATCAAGCCGAGCATTCTAACCCTTTTTTGCTATTGACTAAATAGCTGCTGACGATCTATTCGTCATCATTTTTAAGATTAGACAAACTCGCGAACAAGTCTGATGGTCCAAGTGATTTCAATAACTGTTCATAGGTTTGGCGACTTTCGCCCATTAAATATGGACCTTCTAGGAACACCATTTGGCGCAATGCTTGCCAAACCCATTTTTCTTCCAGACGATTGTTATCGCTGATATGACCTGACATATATAAGAAGTTGGTCCAGTTAGTCAGCACAATCCACAAGTTGATGATCAGGGCTTCAATCTCTGAATCGGTCATTTTCATCAAGCCAGCATCTACAAAGGCACGATAGATTTTTTGTCCCTGCTGCATCACCTGTCCAGCAAAACGTGGATAAATTTTTCTAAAGTCTTCATTATTTTCAACTAGATGATAGACATCGCGATGAATAAAACGATAGGCCCACAACTGATTGCTGAGTACTTGAAAATAGCTAATTTTATCATTTGCATTCAATGGACGATCCGTTGGCAAAGCCAACATCTCCAAAGTTTCTGCCTGATATTGCTGTGCCAGTTCTTTAATAATTTCCTGTTTGTTACGGAAATGATAATACAAGTTGCCTGGGCTAATCCCGAGTTCAGCCGCGATGTGATTGGTTGTGACCGAACGCTCTCCACGCTCATTAAACAACTGCAAACTGATTTGCAGAATTCGATCTTTTGTTTTATTCGGTTTAGCGTGCGACATTGATTTTAACCATCTATAACATAATCAATAGGTTATAAAACAAACCTATAAAGCGACTTGACACTTTAGAGTATTTACTCTAAAAATTAAAAAATAATAAGCTTTCTTTTGGTCCACTCCTATGAACAGTCAAACAAAAACAACCGCTATGACACCTCATGTTGATGTGAAACGGCTACATGATTTGCTTGAGCAGCAAAAAGCAGCTTACCAGCGCCATCCTGTGCCAAGCGCCAAAGAACGTATTGAACGCTTAGCTCGACTTAAAAACATCTTGATAAAGTATCAAGATCAATTTGCTAACGCAATTAGTCAAGATTATGGCAACCGCGCCATTATGGAAACCAAAATTGGCGAAGTTCTGACTTGTCTAGAACATATCAAATACTATAGCAAGAACTTAACTGAATGGATGAAACCATCTAAACGCCATATCAGCATGTTACACCAACCAGCAAAAGGCTGGGTAGAATATCAACCATTGGGTGTAATCGGGGTGATTGCACCATGGAACTACCCTTTATTACTTTCAGTCGGCCCATTAATCTGTGCTTTGGCTGCAGGTAACCATACCATGATCAAAATTTCGAGTGCTTCTTCAAATTTTGGTTATGTGCTTGAAAATGCCCTTTCGGAAGCATTTCCACAAGAATTAGTTGCTGTGGTGAATGGTGGTGGCGTCATTTCAGATGCATTCAGTCATCTTGCTTTTGATAAAATGATCTTCACAGGCTCAACCTCTGTCGGTAAAACGGTGATGGCAGCGGCAGCAGAGAATCTCGTTCCAGTAATTTTAGAATTAGGTGGCAAATCGCCTGCGCTGGTTCATTCAGCCATGAATATTCGCGATGTGGCACAACGTATTGCCGTGGGTAAACTCTGGAATGCGGGGCAAACCTGTGTTGCGCCAGACTATATGTTCTTGCCTAAAGGTAAAACAGCCGAGTTCACCAAGCACTACAATGACTTTGTGACCACGATGTACCCAAGCTTGCGTGACAATAACGACTACACCTCTATTGTGAATGACAAGCAATACAACCGCCTACAAGGTTATTTAGAAGATGCTCGTGACCAAGGTGCCACGATTGTTGAATTGAATGCCAAGCATGAGTCTTTAACTGAAGTTCGTAAGATTGCGCCGACCTTATTAACGGGCGTGACCACTGAAATGGAAATTATGAAGAATGAGATCTTTGGTCCAATTTTGCCTATTTTAGAATACGATCATATCGACGATGCGCTGCAATTCATTAATAGTCGTCCACGTCCATTGGCTTTCTATTACTTCGATATCGATAGCGCACGTGCAGACTATGTCGCAGGACGTACCCATTCAGGGCACTTTGGTATCAATCAAGTGTTAACGCATGTGGCACAAGATGATCTACCATTTGGGGGCATTGGTGCATCGGGTATGGGCAAATATCATGGTAAAGAGGGCTTCTTTAGCTTCTCACATGAACGGTCAATGATGTCAAATCCTGTCAACCCTAAACTTTACAGTTTAAAATTCATCCTACCGCCTTATAATAAAGCAACGCACAAACTGCTTTTAAAAACACTATTTCGTTAAGCTGGTTAAGGCATGAGCTATCACACCAGTTCATGCCTTGTTTTTACTAAATTCGCTTGTCTTTTAATCGTATTTTTGGTATAAAACGCCCCTTGAATGATTTCATCCGTTTACTTGAATGGCTAGTTGCACGAAACAGTGCTATATAAACTAGCAATGGAGTTCACCATGTCTAAGGTTTGCCAAGTTACCGGCAAGCGTCCAATCGTTGGTAACAACGTATCGCACGCAAACAACAAAACCAAACGCCGGTTCGAGCCGAACCTGCACCACCACCGTTTTTGGTTAGAAAGCGAAAAGCGTTTTGTACGTCTTCGTCTAACTACTAAAGGTATGCGTATTATTGATAAATTGGGTATCGAGAAAGTTGTTGCTGATCTCCGTGCTCAAGGTCAAAAGATCTAAGGAGTCTGAACAATGCGTGATAAGATTCGCCTCGTTTCTACAGCTGGTACTGGTTATTTCTATACCACTACTAAGAACAAACGTACTATGCCGGAAAAAATGGAAATCAAAAAATTTGATCCAAAAATCCGTCAACACGTAATCTTCAAAGAAGCTAAAATTAAATAATTTTAGTTCTTTAAAAAAAGCGACTTCTTTTGAAGTCGTTTTTTTTGCCTAAAAAAAAGGTCATAATGCAAAAGAAATAAAACTGTGGTTTACATGATTTTTTTTGATAAATAAAAAAATTGTCATCAACAAATTCGATTTTACTTGTTACAATTTATTCGCTGTTTTCTTGGCATGTTTTATGCTCATTTATTTCTACCTTAACCGCAACGATTAAGGAACCGCAATGCCACATGATGTTGATTTAATTATATTACTTGCTGTTGGTTTTGGTATAGCCCTTATTTTTGGCTATATCGCAGCACGTCTACGTCTACCTCCTTTGATTGGTTATTTAGTTGCAGGCATTATTATTAGCCCAAATACGCCTGGCGTGGTCGGCGATATGCAACTTGCCAATCAGTTGGCTGAACTCGGGGTGATGTTCCTCATGTTCGGTGTGGGAATGCATTTCTCCCTCAAAGATTTACTGCAAGTACGTCGTATTGCTGTACCTGGAGCAATTTTACAGATTGCGGTAGCAACCTTACTCGGGATCGCAGTCTCTATGTTTTGGGGCTGGAGCTTTGGCTCGGCACTCATCTTCGGCTTAAGTCTGTCTTGTGCGAGTACTGTTGTTCTGCTCAAGGCATTGGGTGATCGTGGCTTACTTGATTCCGTAAATGGAAAAATTGCTGTCGGCTGGCTCTTGGTTGAAGACCTTGTGATGGTTTTAGCCTTGGTACTTTTACCCGCAACAGCAGTATTACTCGGTGGACAAGCGCTGCCGGGAACAGATACATCACAAAGTATCTGGATGACCATTGGCATTACCCTGCTTAAAGTCACAGGTTTTATCGCCTTCATGCTGATTATTGGTAAACGACTTGTGCCAATGATCATGCAATTCGTGGCACGTCTAGGCTCTCGTGAGCTGTTTACACTGACTGTCGTTGCAGCTGCGGTTTCGATTGCATACGGCTCTTATGCCGTGTTTGGCGTATCAATGGCACTTGGTGCATTCTTTGCGGGGATGGTGGTAAAAGAATCTGACTTTAGCCATCGTGCTGAAGAAGAAACGCTACCCTTACGTGAAATCTTCTCGATTTTATTCTTTGTTTCAGTCGGTATGCTGTTTGATCCAAGCATCTTGCTTGAAGAACCATTACGTATTTTAGCCGTCGTTGCTATTATCATGATTGGCAAAACGCTAGCTGCAATGGCTTTAGTCCTGTTCTTCCGCTACCCAATCAATACAGCCTTAACCGTAGGCGCCAGTTTGGCGCAAATTGGTGAGTTCTCCTTCATCTTGGCGACACTTGGCTTATCATTAGGTTTATTGACGCCTGATGCACAAAACCTGATTCTTGCTGGTGCATTATTCTCAATTACCCTGAACTCTTTCGTGTTCTCGGCGATTGAACCTGTACAACGCTGGATTCGTGAGCGTTCGCATTTGGCACGGTTATTAGAGCGTAGTGGTGATCCACTGGCAATGTTACCAGATGAGGTAGATCAAGCTTATCTACGCGATCAGGTGGTAATTATCGGTTATGGGGGCGTCGGTCGTCGGATCAGTGAAAACCTAATGGAGCAGAATATCAAAGTGGTGATTGCTGAAGAAAATCGTGAAATTGTTGAGAAGTTACGTGCTCAGGGCATTGCTGCTGTCAGCGGTGAAGCAACTGAACCCAATGTTCTGATTCAAGCTCATATTCAACATGCACGTCTATTGGTGATTTCACCGATGGATATTTTGGATATTCACCGCATTGTAGATATTTCTAAACAACTCAATCCTGAGATTCAGGTACTCATCTGCGCAGAAAGCAAAGAAGAAGCCGTGGTGATTCGCGAAGAAAATATTGGTGAAGTGTTCTATGCAAAAGAGGAAATGGCCAAGAACATGAGTCATCACATTCTCAACCAGATTGAACTTGCACATCAGTCCGAAGCCCATTAAATTATTTTAAAGGCACAAAAAAGCGTACATGAAGTACGCTTTTTTTCTTGGGAGATTAGCTCAAATGAGTGGGTTGCTCGTCAATCACTTCAGCTTGCCATTGATTCATTTGCTTTTCTAGCAAACCAAACAATGCCGCCTGAATCATATGCTGTGCGACAGTTGGTGTTTGGTCTCCGAGTATAGCTTTTACCTCGTCACTAAACTGTATTTTGACTAAAGGCTCACCATCAGAACCCGCATTACGCAAAGCAAGCTCACCACCTTCGAGTTGAACCAGTTCAAGCACTGCTTCCTGATTACCAAATAATTCTTTTAACTGTTGCATTGACATAAATTTTCTCCATGTTTCAACATGGTGGCAAAGTATTTTGCGCTCACGTCCTATTTATATAAGTACTGTTAGCAAAGATTTCAAGTCATGTTTAAGATTTGACTTAGAACTCCACCATTTCATTACGAAAACCATCAATTAAATGACTCAGTTCACGGTGCCACTCTCGTAGGATTTTAGCATCGGGCAACCAAGCCTGCGGGCTTTGCGTCACTTTAATAATCAGGTTTGAAGAAGTTTCATTTTCAGGTTCTGGTGCTGTTGGTTCAGGAGCATATTGACACATACGGTATGCACGCTTTAACTCAGCCACAAAACCATCTTTAGCCAATTGCTGCAAAACTAAAACCTCAGGTGAAACCTGCCCTTTATCCGCCATATGTTCTTCAATCGACTTAAAGGTTGGCTGTAAATCATTAAGGCGGTAATAACGTACTAGTTCCTGCAAAAAAGCTAAAATTGCACCATGCAAATGGAAAACAGCAGCTTCGCGATAAGCTTGTGCCTGCTGAATATGTTCAGTTTGCTCCGCTTGTTGACATGCGAGACGAGCAAAATACAGTTTTTGATTGGTGCGATCAGCATGATAACGAGCAACACGGGACATAATATTTTCCTTCAAGATCCTTTCGCTTGGATAGCTTAAGATTAAATGCTTTAATGATAAAATCAATATCTTTTGAGCCTACCCATGCGTCATATTCAACAAGCCATACTGAGCTTAATATGCTGTATGGTCATTCCCATCGCTTATAGCTGCGAACCTGCTGGTTTAGACTGGGAAAAGCTCTATGCCAATTACGATCTCAACCGAGATCAAATGATTGATCAAAATGAATGGAAAAAGCTGGTCCAGCTACAAGACCAACCCGTTGCTTGGCAAAAACAGCTTCTTACAATCGATCCGAATCGAATCAAAATCTTCAAAGCGTTGGATCTCAACCATAATGGGCTTTTAGATCAGCAAGAAATCATCAATATTTATACTTATTTTTCTAACCCTTGTCAGGGTTGGGGTTCAACTTGGGGGAAATAACGGTAGATAAGCTATCCAATGTCCAACTCAAGCAGATAGAGTTTTCGCTTGGCCATGACTTGAATCGGTGGATCAATCGGACGAATATTGCGAATGACCCAAGCCAAATAGCCTTCAGTCCAAGCCGATGCACAAGCGGTTTCAACTTCATCCTCTCGCCAAGCATGTACAGCTTCGATATCGACCAAAGCCACAGCCCATCCCGATTCTTCATCCCCATCATTCAAAAGAAAGTTTTGATTCTCGACAATCACCACATCTTTCAGTGGCAACATTTCGGGCTGCCATGAGCGAATCTCAAGGGTTTTAAGCCCTTGTACAATCCGCTCAGCACTCGGAGCAACAATTGATAAAGCCGTATATTGCTTTAACATTGATAATTAAGCTTTGTCATCCGCAGCTTTGACACGAATGCCTTGGCTTTTTACTTTTAAAGTGTTTAAACCTTTGATTGCTTTAATCGCTTCACGTGGATTTGGCATTTCAACAAAACCGAAACCTTTCGATTTACCCGTTGCTTCGTCTTTGACCACAACACAAGACTCAACTTTTCCATATGCTTTGAATAAGTCGAGAATTTCCGCATCAGTCACATTACGGTCTAAATTACGAACTAAAATTTTCATGCTAAAACCTAAAAGATGATTCATTGTTTAATCAATGAATCAAAAGAAATTGAATCTCGCTAGTTTAATCGAAATCAATGCCAAAACCTAAATTGATTGCAGCGCTACGAGAACGATTGCTTTGGCCATATCCACGTGGAATATCTCGATGAATCTGAACATCAACTAAATGTTGAGGTAAATCATTGAGGAAGTAACTTTCGATCTTTCTTCCTAGCTCGTCATATTGATCCTGTGACCATAAATTTAAATTCTGTTTGGTCAAAATCAATTCATCTTCGGCACGGGTTAAGGCCACATACAGCACACGGCGTTCTTCTTCGACATCATCAAAATCACCTTGTGCACGGGCATGTGGATATTGATTCGGAGAAACATGTGGGACATAACAGACTTTTTGTTCAGCACCCTTAGCAGAATGGATGGTAATCAACGTTACTAAATCTTGGTCAGGCGTTTTATCAATTTCTGAGATAGAAATTGGATCCAGTACATATTCCTCTAAGAACTCCCCAAGAGCGCTGTGTTTACGTGCCAATTGCTTGACCAAATCAAAGTCTTTGACACGGCGTGACCAATCTTTAGTTTTATAGTTATTTTCCAGCTGTTCATTCAGTGCATCCAGTGCGAGGCCAATACAAGCTTCGACATGCTGCTGTAATACATCGAGTTGCATCAAAATTAAAATCGCCTGTTGTGGTACTTTGCCATGCCGCTCTAAACGTTGGCAACGGGCTTCGATATCAGGCAGTTGAATCAGTTCTTGCGCCAACTTACTGGCACCTACATCGCCCACGCCATCCCAAAGCGTCAGGAAACGCATCCAGGCTAAATCATCCTGTGGGTTAACGCTAACCCGAAGTAAGCTCAATACGTCTTTAACATGTGCCGATTCAAGCAGTTTTACCCCACCAACAAAACGATAAGGGATATTGGCTGCAATCAAAGCACCTTCCAAATAGCGTCCACTAAAACCTGAGCGCAGCAACACCATATGTTCTGCCCAAGCGGCACCTTGCATATGACGACGATTCAAATCCTGAATAATCCAATTGGCTTCTTCAAACTCATTGCTCAAGATATGCAATTGTGGCTTTAAACCTTTGCCCCGATAAGCTCGTAGATGCTTGTCATATCCAATTTGGCTCTGCTCTAGCAGCCAATTGGATAAATCTAAAATACCTTGGGTCGAACGATAATTCATTTCCAAAGTCATTACTTCGGCATCAGGTACACGTTCTTTAAAGTGATGAATATTTTCAAAGTCTGCGCCACGGAAGCCGTAAATGGATTGTGCATCATCTCCGACACAAAACAGTTTTACTTTGCCAACTAATGGCTGAAGCAAAGCCCACTGCAAAGGGTTAGTATCTTGCATTTCATCAACTAACAAAGCAGAGCAGAAACCTGTCACCCATTTCACCAACTCTGGTGAACTTTGCAAATGCACTGCAACAATAGATAGGATGTCATCATAATCAAGAAAATTACGCTCTTGTTTGCGTTGCTCATAGGCTTTCATCAATTCAGCAATTTGAGCTTTATACTCAACCGCTTGCGGTAACTGCTCAACCAATGCATCTGACAATTTGGCTTTGGTATTCCGCGCATAAGAATACAGATCACACAACTCCGCAGCCTTCGGCAATACATTGCCCTTATCTTTGCCGCGCAATAAGCGGAACATCAGCAATTGATCATCTCGATCAATAATACTGAACTGACTTAGCCCAAAAGCACGTGGATTGCGACGTAGTAAATACATACAAAAAGTATGGAAGGTTGAAGCGCGTAAGCCCTTGGCCTGTGCACCCATATGCTGTTCAACACGTGTCACGATTTCACTTGCTGAACGTCGAGTAAAGGTCAAAATCTGAATTTGTTGTGCTGGCATACCTTGGTCAATTAAGTATGCTGCTCTTGCCACGATGGTTTTGGTTTTGCCACAGCCCGCCCCTGCCAAGACTAGACAATTCTGTGCTGTCGTTGTGGCTGCTTGTTTTTGTTGTGGATTCAGTTCATCAATTAGCTTGGCAAGCGTCATACAATCGGTCAATTAGAAGCGAAGTGTTATTTTAGCAGACTCAAGCCATTGAAATGTTTCCGACTGCAAAAACAAAAAGAGCATGTAAAATACATGCCCTTGCTCACAGGCTAACCCGTTAGACTGTGGTTGAACTATGTGGTAACTGTTTAATGGCACCAGCAAAAGTCAGGTAATTAATTCCTTGAAATAGAATATCAATCGCAAGGAACATACCAAGTACCCAGAAAGGTGAATCTGGTGATGATAAAATGAGAATACCTGTTAGTAGTGTCAAGATACCTGAAAACAGTACCCAGCCCCAACCTGAAATAGGTCTGAGAATAAACGCGTTTACTGTACGAATAATCCCAGCAATGATTAATGCCACAGCTAAGAAACTGGTGAGCACCACCGCGGTAATTACGGGTGTGGTAAATGCAAAATAACCTGCTGCCAGATATAACACGCCAAACAAGGCCCATAACCACCGTGTGCCGCCTTTAAACACCATAAATGCGGCAACAAAATGCAAAATACCACCCAACATCATTAATACACCAAACAGCAATACTGCTGATAATGTAGCAAATGGTAAGGCGGCCAAAAGAACTAAGCCAAAAACAACCAATAATACGCCCAATAACAGATACCATTTACGATCAGCATGCAGCTGATTGCGAATCAGATCGTTACCCACTGTTTTCATCATTATTTACTCTTTTATCATCAATGTTATATCTCTATATTGATCGTGTTTTTCGCTGAGTTCTGTATAAGGCATGTTGAGAATTAATGACGGAATGTCAGAAAATTGATGTTTAAACTGATCTTTTTTCAGTTGAATTATTATTTTTAGAGATATGGATAAGTCGAAACTTATCCACAATTTATTTGACCCAACCTATTTCTTGTGCGGTGAGTACACTTATTACCGTCTGCTCTAAACTGTTTGGCATTTTACTTTTGTGCTCCGAGAGAGGAATACGCCCCCCATAATTTCAGCTTCGGTTTGTGGATAGAGCGGCTGTTTATCTGCCTGTGCATAGCCAATCGGGAAAATAGGTTCACCATTGCTTAAATTATATTTATCGGTCGCGCCAAAACCATGCAATAACTCATGTACCAATACCACATTGTTCTGTTCTGCTTGTTTTGCTGATGCAAATAAATTGACTGAACCAATACGTCCACGCTCCAATGCAGTCGAGTGTTTTAACTCACGTGTTTGCTTCGGATCATAGAAATTCAGATATAGAGTTAAACTCGGCGAACCATCTGAGGATTGATGCTGCTTCCATGCATAGAATCGGAATTTTAGACTCCACAGAATATTATTCAGAATACTCGGCTGTTCAGACATCTTCGGTGGTGCTTGCTGCAATTCCCGTCCGATTTGAACCATAAAGTAGCTGCTTTGCCCTCGATATTGCTGGCTATTTTTTTCCAGATACTGCTTCACCTCAGCAAAATCATCTTGCTGCAATTGTTGAATATATTGCTGTGTTGTAGGCAGCCCATCGGCATTAATCGGATGCAACAATACATTAATCGGCTGATTCCAATCCTGATTTTGATCACGATAAGCATTGATCGCAACGATCAACAATACCAGGAGTAAACAAGCGACTCGGATATTTTTCCACATGAACTTCGTCCCCAACCAAAAGTCATTATTATTTTTCTTTACTCAATAAAAAATGCCAGCAATTGCCAGCATTTTCTTAACACTTAAATAACTAAGCTTCTACCCATTTTCCATTTTGGAAAACCAGACTCCACTTGGTTTGTTTCCCTTCCGCTGTCTCAGAACCTACATACTGTGCTTGGTTCTTACGGCTGAATTTCACTACCGTTGGATTACCTTCTGGATCGACATCTGGAGCTTCTAACAAGAACTGGTATTTCGGATCAAGCTGCTCAGCAACACTGCGTAATTCAGCCACTTTCGGTGCACGTGTTTCACGAATTTTCGGGAATTTGCTGGCTGCTAAGAATAAACCTGCCGCGCCATCACGTAACACGAAGAAATCATCATGCTTGGCTGAACGTAAGTGTTCCATTTTGATTGGATCAACACGCGGTGGCGCTGGTTGACCGCTCTTTAATACTTTACGGGTATTGTCACAGCTTGAGCAGGCAAAGTACGGACCAAAACGACCTGTCTTTAACTGCATTTCACCATCACATTTATCACATGGAATGGTTGGACCATCATAGCCCTTAATCTTGAATTCGCCTTCCTCGACTTCGTAACCATCACAATCTGGGTTATTACCACAGACATGCAATTTACGACCACCATCGACCACATAGCTATCCATTGCTGTACCGCATTTAGGACAACGGTGTTTCGACATCAAATCAGCGGTTTCAGCACCATCATCATCCGACAAAGCTGCTAAAGACTCGACTGGTGTTAAGTTGAGTGTGCCTTTACAGCGCTCTTTCGGCGGCAAGTTATAACCTGAGCAACCCAAGAATACACCTGTTGTTCCGGTACGAACTTGCATTGGACGCGAACATTCAGGACATGATACATCGGCAACTTCGACTGGCTGATTACGGCGCATGCCGCTTTCACCCTGTGCATTGGTCAAACGTTTCTTGAAATCACCGTAGAAGGTATCCAGTAACTCTTTCCAATTACGCTCACCCATTGCAACACGGTCTAATTGACCTTCTAAATCAGCGGTAAAAGCATAATTCATCAGGTTATTAAAACTTTCATCCAAACGGTCTGTAACGATCTCACCCATCTTCTCTGCAAAGAGACGACGATTTTCCAGTTTTACATAACCGCGTTCTTGAATAGTCGAAATAATCGCAGCATAAGTCGATGGACGACCAATCCCTTTTTTCTCTAATTCTTTCACCAAAGACGCTTCAGTAAAGCGTGCAGGTGGCTTGGTAAAATGTTGACTCGGATCAAGTTTTTCTAACTTAAGTACTTCACCGACTTTCACCGCAGGCAATAAAATATCATCATCAGATTTATTGGCACCACGAACACGGGTAAAACCATCAAATACCAGTGTACGACCTTTCGCCTTTAACTCAACATTTGATGCTTCAACAGTCAATGTTGAAGATAAATATTCTGCTGGTGTCATTTGACAGGCAACAAATTGACGCCAAATCAAATCATATAAACGCTGTGCATCACGTTCTACACCTGCGAGTTTATCACCCGTCAAACCTACATCAGAAGGACGAATTGCTTCGTGGGCTTCTTGTGCACCCGCTTTATTGCCATAGCGATTTGGCTTGGCAGGGACATATTTTTCACCAAAATTTTGTTGAATATGGTTACGCACCATATTCACAGCGTCATCACTCAAAAAGGTGGAGTCTGTACGCATATAGGTAATAAAACCACCTTCATACAAGCGCTGCGCCAGCATCATGGTTTTCTTCACAGAAAAACCTAACCGCGTACTCGCTGCTTGTTGTAAAGTTGAAGTGATATACGGAGCGCTCGGATTAACTTTGGTTGGTTTATCTTCACGCAACGCCACTTTATATTCAGCATCTTTTAATACGCTGAGTAAGGCATCCGTTTCAGCTTTATTTTTAAGCTTGAGTGTTTTACCCGCTTGCTTAACCGCTTCAAGACGAATGTCTTCTTTCTTTGAAATGGTATCTGCAAAAACTTGCCAGTATTCTTCTGGAATAAATGCACGAATTTCACGTTCACGTTCAACCACCAGTTTCACAGCAACGGATTGCACACGTCCTGCTGATAAACCACGGGCAATTTTTTCCCACAGTAATGGCGACACCATAAAGCCCACTACACGGTCGAGGAAACGACGCGCCTGTTGAGCATTAACACGGTTTAAATCAAGTCGTGTTGGCTGTTTAAAGGCTTCCTGAATGGCATTTTTGGTAATTTCATTAAAGACCACACGATGGTAGCGACTATCATCGCCACCAATCACTTCTCTTAAATGCCAAGCAATTGCTTCCCCTTCTCTATCCAAATCCGTTGCGAGATAGATTGCATCTGCATCTTTGGCGAGTTTTTTTAGTTCGGCAACCACATGTTCTTTGCCTGGGAGCACTTCATAATGTGCGATCCAGTCATGCTCGGGATCGACACCCATACGATTGATCAGTGCAGACTGTGCTTTTTCGGCTTTCTGTTGATCCGTTAATTTGGCACGGGTTGCAGGCTTCTTTTCAGTGGATTTCGCCCCGCCTCCTGTCGGTAAATCACGCACATGACCGACCGATGACTTCACTACATATTGTGAACCCAAATATTTATTAATTGTTTTCGCTTTTGCAGGCGACTCCACAATCACTAAGGCACGTTTCTTTGCAGCAGATGCGGAAGCTGCTGTGCTTTCTGAAGCAGAGCGTGGAGTATTCGCCATAATAAATCGTTTTTCCTATGATCAATCAGAGAGTTAGCGCTGTGCTAACTCATGTAAATAAGCTTTCATATCTTCAAGCTGTGTGGCTCTTAGGTCAGTTTCTTCATCCCAATACAGTCCGACACAGTTTGCCTGCATATCAATAGCATAAACTCCTTTTAATGCAATGGTTAAATCATTAAATTTCTGATCACCCTGCACAACCTGAAGCTTGCCATCAACCACCCGTGCGCGCATCAAAGCTAAACGAGCATCTGGAATCAGCACACTATAATAAGCCACCATACTGGCACGTTTTTCCGATGCCATTGGAATCTTGGTCCATTCTGGCGCAGCGATTAAGCGTGGATGCAACCCCATTTTACGCGCCTGATCACGCATCATACCCAATGCTTTTTCTCGTGGACTGACACGCAAGCCAAAAATCGAGCCAAGTACAAACAGTACAATCGCAACGGCGATCCAAATTCCAATATTACTCATAAAGTAGCCCAAAACTTTCTTTTATTAGCGTTACATAAGTTGAATCCAAAAGGCAAGTTACAACGTAAAAAATAATCTTGTATTCAATTGCACTCTTTAAAGCATCCTTTTTCAGGCTGCCATAAACCCAAAGTAAAAATGCTTCTAACGCGCTTACTTTAATCGACTAAGGTTAATTTTCCGAATTGATCAAGATGTGCATCGCCCCAATTCTTTAATGCAACAATAATATGCTCCAGACTACGACCTAAATCAGTTAAACAATATTCAACTTTTGGAGGAACCTGAGGATAGACCTCTCGATGCAAAATGCCATCTTGTTCTAATTCACGTAACTGATTGGTCAGCATTCTCTGAGTAATACTCGGTACGCGCTTACGAATTTCATTAAAGCGCAAAGTGCCTTCATTAAATAAATGCCAGAGAATGACACATTTCCATTTACCATCAATCAAACTGATGGCTGCTTCAACGGAACAGCCTGGGGAACAATCAAAACTCGAATGTCGCATTTTTGCCATTTTACAGTATCCTTTTTGACACTATGAGCGTTATTTGTCTGTAGTCACTAAAATTAAGCTTAAGTTATGCTGAGATTCCAATCAAGTGGAAGCAGAACTATGAAAGCTGTGGCATATCAACAGGCAGGTGCAATTACATTAGACGATGCACTTGTAGACATTGAAATCGACTCACCTATTGCACATGGACATGATTTACTCATTCGTGTGCAAGCTGTTTCGGTCAATCCAGTCGACACCAAAATCCGAAACAATAAAAATGCAGAAGCTCATCAATGGAAAGTTCTGGGATGGGATGCGGTGGGCGTTGTTGAGGCGATTGGCGAGCAAGTCACTCAATTCAAAATTGGTGACCACGTTTGGTATGCAGGTGCCCTCAACCGACAAGGCAGTAATAGTGAATTACAATTGGTTGACGAACGTATTGTCGGGCATAAACCCAAGTCTCTCGATGCAAGTGAAGCGGCAGCACTGCCTTTAACCGCAATTACCGCATGGGAAATGCTGTTTGATCGTTTACAAGTTCCTCGAACTGCCGCTGAGAATACTTCAATTCTGATCATTGGCGGTGCTGGTGGGGTGGGCTCAATTACCATTCAATTGCTCAAACAATTAACCAATCTCACTGTGATCAGTACCGCATCTCGACCAGAAACGTCTGAATGGGTAAAACAGTTGGGTGCTGATTATGTCTTAGACCATCGTCAAGCTTTAGCCCCACAAATTCAACAGCTTGGCTTAAATGCCCCTTTATATGTATTTTCAACCACACAAACTGATCAGCATCTGGCTGATATTGCAGAACTGATCGCAGCACAAGGCCATTTCGGTTTAATTGATGATCCTGAGCAACTCGATATTAAGCCCTTTAAATCAAAGTCAGTTTCAGTTCACTGGGAGTTTATGTTCACACGCTCTATGTATCAGACGAAAGATATGATCCAACAGAGCCAACTTTTGAATCAAGTTGCAAGCTTAGTTGATGAAGGAAAGATTAAAACCACAGTGAGTCAGGTATTTTCGCCAATCAATGCAGAAAACCTAAAACGTGCACACCAACAAATCGAAAGTGGCACGACCAAAGGAAAAATAGTCCTGAATGGTTTTTAAACGCGATCATTCAACGTAAATCTTCCAGCAATACAATTCAGCATTGCTGGATGCTTTATTAATAATGTGGTGGTTTATCACTCACTGGGTCAAAAGCAGCAATTCCTTCCGATAAATCTGAAGATTCAACTCGACGATATAAAAGCTGCATTTGTTTTTTTAAATCAGCAATTTCTTGCGTTTGAATTGCGAGCTGTTGATTTAATTGTTCAACTAAATCATCCAAAAATGCAATTCGGACTTGCAAATCTTCAATGGGTGCGGAAAATGACGCGTGATCATCAAAATTTTGTGGTTTAGTCATTTCAGACCTCATCTGAACTCTTAGGAAACATTATGGCCTATATTACTTTAAGGGATGTCCATCTCGCATTTGGCGGACCTGCCTTACTCGACGGCGCGAACTTTAACCTAGAACGTGGCGAGCGAGTCTGTTTAATTGGTCGTAATGGAGAAGGTAAGTCTACTTTATTAAAACTAATTGAGGGAAGCTTGTTACCCGATAACGGTGAAGTTTCTATTCAAAATGGTTTAACTGTTTCAATGTTAGCCCAAGACGTTCCGATGGACTCAGGCAAAGTTGCAGACATCGTTGCCGATGGCGCAGGCGAAGCATCTATTGTATTGAAAGAATATCATGAAGCCAGTGATGCCTGCGTCTTAGGCGATATGGAAGCCTGTGACCGCATGGGCATGCTACAGCACAAACTGGATCAGTTGGATGGCTGGGCATTAGAAAATAAGGTCAACTCGATTCTCAGTAAAATGGGACTTGATCCAAATGCGGATCTAGCTGATTTATCAGGTGGTCGTAAACGTCGTGTACTCTTAGCACGTGCCCTGCTCACTCAACCAGATGTGTTGTTACTCGACGAACCGACCAACCATTTAGATGTCGAAAGTATCGAATGGTTAGAAAAGTTTTTATTGGATCAAAATAATCTGACCCTACTATTCATTTCGCATGACCGTTCATTTGTTGACAGCATTGCCACCCGTATCGTTGAGCTTGATCGTGGAGTTTTGCGTAGTTACGAAGGTAACTATTCACGCTATCTCGATCTAAAAGCACAACAAATGGAAGCTGAAGAAAAACAAAATGCTTTATTCGATAAAAAGTTAGCTGAAGAAGAGGCTTGGATTCGTCAAGGTATTAAGGCCCGTCGTACTCGTAACGAAGGTCGTGTCCGTGCATTAAAAGACTTACGTGAGCAATCTAAAGCGCGTCGTTCACAGCAGGGCAAAGTCAGCATGGCAACCCAAGAAGCACATCGTTCTGGTAAATTGGTGTTTGAGATTGAGAATCTCAGCGTCAGCTACGGTGAACAGCCATTAATTAAAGATTTCTCTGCCATTGTCCTACGTGGCGACCGTATCGGTTTAGTCGGTGACAACGGTGTCGGTAAAACCACTTTGATTAAAGCGATTCTAGGTGAAATTGAGCATGGTGGTTCTGTGAAAACAGGAACACAGCTCGAAGTCGCTTATTTTGACCAGTTGCGTAATGCCTTAGACCTTGAAAAAACCGTGATGGCCAACGTGTCGGAAGGTTCTGACTTTGTCGATGTGAATGGTAACCGCCGCCATATCTATAGTTATTTACAAGACTTTTTATTCTCTCCAGAACGTGCCCGCACACCAGTTAAAGCGCTTTCAGGAGGTGAAAGAAACCGTATCTTATTGGCAAAACTGTTACTCAAGCCATCGAATTTAATCGTGATGGATGAGCCAACCAATGACTTGGATATGGTGACACTTGAGCTACTTGAGGAAATGCTGTCTGACTATAAGGGTACTTTGCTGTTGATCTCGCATGACCGTGCCTTTATGGACAATGTCGTGACCTCGACATGGGTATTTGATGGTAAGGGTAACATTGATGAATATATCGGTGGCTATCAAGACTATTTGGAACAGCGCCCAGATCAGAAAGTGGTGGATCAAAAAAGTGATGTGAAAAAGGCACAAGCCAAAGCTGAGGCAGCGGCTGCCGCAGCATCAGCTCCGAAGAAGGTGAAGCTCAGTTATAAAGACCAGCGTGAGCTGGAACAACTCCCTGCTGAAATTGAAAAACTGGAAACTGAACAAGCAGAATTATCAGAAAAGTTAGCTGATGGTTCATGGTTTGTTTCAGATGCCAATGCCGCGACAGCAGCGAGTCAACGTCTGGCTGAAATTGAAGAAGTATTGCTTGAGAAATTGGAACGTTGGGACATTTTAGAAAATATGTCTAAAGGCAACTAAGCCTATGAAGCATTTACCCTATCGAGGGTAAATGCTTCACTTCTTCCAATTGAATTTATAGCAAATCAAAATCTTGTTGTAGTGATTGGTAAATATTAAAATTTTCATCATCAAAACAAACAAAAATGATCTGTTGTACAAACACTGCCTTACTTAATTCTTCAGCAATGGTTTTTAGTGCGATCTGTGCAGCAAGCGGTTTGGGAAAGCGATAAATCCCTGTTGAAATATTGGGAAATGCAAGGCTTTGTAGCTTCATCTCTTCTGCTAACTTAAAACTATTGCGGTAGGCACTTTCCAACAACCTCTCTTCCTGATGCTGCCCATCTACCCAAGTCGGTCCAACCGTATGGATGACATATTTAGCAGGTAGATTTCCTGCTGTGGTCACGACCGCTTCACCAACTGCACAACCACCTTGCTTGGCACGAATCTTTTGACAATCTGCCAAAATCGCTACACCACCACGACGATGAATTGCACCATCTACACCTCCACCACCTAATAGTGAAGTATTGGCCGCATTAACAATTGCATCTACCGTGATTTGGGTAATATCTCCTTTCATTATTTTTATACTTTTCAAAATCTTCTCCTCTTTATCAGAGCTGTTTAATGGCTGATTTACGCTACAACAACTGCGGTTTTATTTAACATTTAAATTACTAAACCGACTTCATGCTACACTGCTTCGAAATTCAACGTTATTCATATTTCGAGTTTATGAGTCAAAAGCAGTCTTATATCCCTGGCGAGTTTCAATGGGAATTTCTATTACCTAAATATTGGAAGATTTGGATCGCCATCACTTTTCTGATGCTATTGGCTATTCTTCCATGGGCAATTCAATGGCGCTTGGCGCATGGCTTAGCCAGTTTATGCTGGCATTTGCTCAAGTCACGCCGTAAAACCACACTGCGAAATTTAGAACTGTGTTTCCCTGAGTGGTCACCTGCTGAGGTTGAGGCACAAGCTAAACAAGTGTTTGTCGATATGATGCTCGGTGTGTTTGAAACACTGAATGCGTGGTACTGCCCCAAATGGTTTAAAGGTCGCCATAGCATTGAAGGCTTAGAGCATCTCAATGATGCAAAAGCACAAGGTAAAGGCATATTGCTACTTGGTACACACAGTACTCTACTCGATGCTGGTGGTTATATTTGTGCTCAATATTTCGAGCCTGATGTGGTTTATCGCCCACAGAATAATCCTATGCTGGACATGCTGATTCATCGTTGCCGCGCGACGATTTATCAACATCAAATTGACCATGATGACATGCGAGGTTTGATTCGTCGCCTAAAAGACGGTGGTGCAATCTGGTATAGCCCCGATCAGGATTTCGGTCTTAAACAAGGTGTGATGGCCCCCTTCTTTGGTGTACCTGCGGCAACCGTCACCGCGCATCGTCGTTTACTCAAAATATCGAAAGCCGTTGCGATTCCCTTATATTTCTATCGTTATGGCGATATCCGCAATCCACAATATAAAGTACTGATCGAACCGATTGTGGACAATATGCCAAGTGAAGATGAAGTTGATGATGCGATTCGAGTAAATCAAATTATCGAAGCCCAATTGCGTATTGCACCAACACAATGGATGTGGTTCCACCGTCGCTTCAAAACCCGTGCTGAAGGTTACGATAAAATTTATTAATACAAAAAAAGCCGCTCCATTCAACCATGGAGCGGCTCTTTACTAAAACAAGAACAACAATTAGTTAGGGAAAATAACGCCCGTATTTAAATCAAAATAAGTTGGTGTATTGCTATACACTGAGCCCAGTTTGACATTAATAAACCAACCTAAATTACCTTGGTCTTGTAAACGATTTTGAATTTCGCTCGGTAGATCTAGTTTATAGATTGCATCTTCTTTAAATACTTTGGATTCAATCGTGGCTGTACTTGCACTATCACGTTCAAATAAATAGCCTTTAGTATTATAGAATTCAACCGCATTGTCTTTATCAATCAAGTGATAACCTTCAGCTGCTTGTTGTTTAAGTAATAAATCAAGTTTGGTTGGATTATCCTCATAAAAGCCTGCGGGTGTGGTTGGCATTTCAAAATAACGATAACTATAAGTACCATTATGAGTACTACTGTTTACGCAGGTAGGGACATAAAACATATCATTGGTTGTGCCATTATTGGTATACGTGCTCCCAGCAAAAACTAGCTTACAACCCTGTGCCCCTAAAGTATTAAAAGCCTCTAAAATAACAGATCGGGTCGCCTGACTGGCGAATATGAACCGATTATCATAAGTATAGATTGCTGGTTTTTTATCATTTTTGACAAATAAATGTTTATAGGTATTGCTTGGATCTTCTCTCAGGTATGACTTATACGCAAAACCTAATGCACCTTGTTTTTTCATTTCTGCCAAACGCAGTAAATATCTATCTGCAACAACTTTGGTGGTTACATCTACAATTTTATAACTATAGGTATCCGTTGAAGCATTGTTTTTAACATACAAGTTTTTAGGTTCAGGGAAATCACTATTTGCTTTTTTCACATCCAAAGAAGTACCTGCCAAAGCAAAACCTTGTGTACCCTGCTCATTGGCTTGAGCCAAAAAGTTCGACCATGAACTTTGGTTATCTAACAAACGATAGCTTGCCGTTGCCTTTTTCGCTGTCGGTTTGAATAAACTATAACCTTCAACATTGGTGCGCGTATAGCAAGTAACAACTTTTGAAGGATCTATTGCATCCATAATGGTTTGGATGTCTTTGATCGTTGCGGTTGCTGGAACAGCACACATTCCATCACCTTTAAAAGCATAAGCAGAAGCAATAGCATTGCGGTATCTATCTGTATATTTCACCCGATTCGCTGTAGTTGTACCACTGGTTTCGGTCGGTGCGATATCAGTAATTAACGCATCATCTGAAGCAACAGCATAGTTTTTAATGACTGCACCCGTACAATCCTCTTTTTCAAACTGACGAGTTTCAATAGTAAAACGAACACTGTTTTCGGATGCTTTATGTACCGTTAAATTGGTTCGTGCGCCTTTATTGCAGAAACCACCCAACCAAGATCCCACAAAACGATCAGCTACGACTGGAGTTGGTGTTGGTGTCGGTGTAGGGGTTGGTGTAGGCGTTGGAGTCGGTGTAGGCGTTGGCGTCGGAGTCGGTGTAGGCGTCGGTGTAGGCGTTGGGCTTGAATCCGAATCATTATCCGATCCACAACCCACCAGGATTGCACAAGTTACGCTGAGTGCTAGTTGTGTCCATATATTTTTCATTGCATCACCCTCTGTGTGATTTTTTCACATATTTGTGTATGTGAAAATTTAACACTTTTATACTTGAGTGCAAATATGTTTATGCGTAAATTAATAACGAAAGGTCAAAATTATTTTTTATTGATGGTTCGAAAGTATGGATGCTCAAGAAAACCTAGCAAGACAATTTAGTGAGTTACCTGAAGCATGGCGTGCGTGGTTAGAGGAAAATTTAGAACGCGGCTGTGCTCCAATTGATTTGGCCAATATTCTGTTGCGTGAAGGTTTGATTGACCTGAATAAGGATTTTTCTGCTCCAATACATGTTGAAGAGCAACACTACCGAGAACTTGAACAGGCAGCTGCTGCTAGACAAACTCAATTCAGCAGTGTGTTTGCGCCTGAACAAAAGAAATGGTTGGCTCAGGCGGTACTTGATAACGTAAGCAAAGCAAATATTTATCAGTCATTAAGCGCACAAGGATTGAGTGAAATTGATATTGCCCTCGAATGGGTGCAACTCAAACAAGATCCTTATTTTCAAATTGCCCAAGAGCAGCATTTTTTAGTTAGAAAGCGCAATTGGCTACTGCATACCCTAGATCGTTTTGCCCGTTTAAATCCTGAATATCGGCAAATTACTCGAATTTCAAAGCCTGAATTTACAGATTTTATTCAACATTATTACAGTCGAAATTTGCCTGTGATTTTGACCGATGCCATTCAACATTGGCCTGCTTTACATAAATGGTCACCGCAATATTTCAAACAGACTGTAGGCACTCAAGAAATTGAAGTGCAGTTTAATCGTGAACAGGATCCTTTATTTGAACGCAACTCAATTCAACATAAAACCCAAATGCGAATGGATGAATATGTCGATTTAATTGAACAAACCCGACATTCCAATAATTTTTATATGACGGCAAATAATGCCAAGGCCAGCCAGTCCAGTCTGGCAGTATTGTTTCAAGATATCGGTCATTTTCATGGTTATACAGACCACTCGCAGGTCTATGATCGTAGCTTCATTTGGTTTGGACCCAAAGGGGCATTTACCCCTCTACATCATGATTTGACCAATAACCTACTGGTACAAATTTACGGACGAAAAAAAGTCACCCTGATCCCTGCACTACAAACGCCACATCTCTATAATGATGTCGCAGTATTTAGTAAAATTGCCAACCCTCATCTTCCCAATACAGTTGAGTTATTTCCAGATTTTGCTCAGAGCAGCAAAATCGAATGTATCCTGAATGAGGGGGAGGCTTTGTTTATCCCTCTCGGTTGGTGGCATTGTGTCGAAAGTTTGGATATTTCCATGAGTGTTTCTTTTACTCATTTTAGTATCGATAATACTGGGGCCGAATCATTTCCGTCTCCAGCCTAATGTTTAAATAAAGTCAGTTTATGGCTCATAACGAATCCGTTCTTAAGGTGATTTAATGGTAAAACCAACAACCCAAGTCATGATGAACAATGAACAATCTGCACTGAATACACAAGGTGTGATTCCGCAAGAAGCAGAAACAACATTGGAGAGTATCTTTCCAATGATGCAGCATATTGCACGTTGGCTCATCCATTCGGGTGTTGGCTATACTGATTTCGTAGCTGCACTTAAACCCATTTTTTATCAACAAGCATTAGTAGAATTAGAACGAATCCAACAAAATAAAACCGACTCAGCCGTGAGTTTGTTATCTGGTCTACATCGCAAAGATGTCAGTGCGTTTAGATTACAGGCCAATCAAACATCAACTGAAGCCCCCAATTTTGCCATTAGTGTGCCTGCCCGCGTTATTGCCCGCTGGATTGCACTCGACCTACCCCATCAAATTCCTGTTTCTGGTGAAGACAACAGCTTCGAGGCTTTGGTTAAGCATATTTCAACCGAGAAACATCCACGGTCAATCTTATTTGAGTTACAACGTCTAGGCGTGGTTGAGCAAATAGGCCAAGATGTACTGTTGCAACAAAATAGCTTTACCCCAGATAACCAAATGCAAGAAAGTAAAGCCCTCTTCTCAGCCAATCTCACAGACCATTTGGCTGCTGGTGTGGATAACTTTATTAGTGAGAAACCTTTTACTCATCTTGAGCAAGCTGTACATGCCGAAAATTTAACACCCCAATCGGTTGAAGCACTTCGACAGTTAAGTATCGAACTTTGGCAAGACATGGCAAAACAACTCTTAAATGCCGCGATCCAACATTGTGAACAAGACCAAGAAAAAGATGATGCACATTATCAATTTCGATTTGGCGTTTACCAATACGATAGTCAGATAAAACTACAAGTGCCTTATATCTTTAAGGAAAAATAAAAAATGCGAAGCTTACTGCTCCCTCTCGTTTCTCTCATTCCAGTGCTTAGCCTTACGGCTTGTGGAGAAAATTTTTCTGTCGCTAATGTCAGTCTGGGTGGAAGTGGATCTGGTACCCAAAAGCCACTTCCTGGTGGTGACACTGGGGGAATTTCAAACCCATCTACGGGTGACAAGGATGAAGTCTATGAATATGTGGTCACTGTTCCACAGGAAACGCAAGACACCTGTATGGGCATACAACGCAATATGCGCTTGATCGATTGGGAAACCAAACAGGCTTTGCCAATAGGCCTCACTCAGCCGATTAACATCACACCATTACAAATTGAGATTAAAAACACCACACCGAATTATGTCTATCAACTGGTTCCACTATGCAGCCCTATCGAGTTTCAGCTTGACCAAACACCTATGGCCTTTGGGCAATCGTTAAGATGTGGCGCCGATCAAGATGAACTGCAATTACTTCGGCCATATGAAACACGTACCTACGAGCTGAGCTTAAGCTTTGCAGAAACTGAACTTCCGTTCATCGTAAGTTACAACGCCTTTTATCAGACAGAATTACCAAAGGCTGACACGGTATGGAAAAAATGTGATGCCGTAAAAATGGTCGTCCCTATTCATAAACGTCGTGTTCCAAAAGTGATTGGAACAGAAGAGCCACCTATTACTAACCCAGAGATACCTACAGGTGAACATCCTGAAATACTTGCTGGGGAAACTGCGGATTAATATTTACTAAGACCAAAAATTAAAACCCGAGTTTTGCATCCTGCAAAACTCGGGCAAATGAGGTTGTGCTTTCAAACTTTTTATTATCCTGCGTCCATCGCATGCATCATATCCATGATGACTTTTCCATCTCAGCGTCGCTATCCCTAAGCGGAAGTCCATTCCTGCGTCCTTGTGCTGATGTATTTAGAATAAACCTTTTATCAAGGTCCGACTATTCGTTGCAGACTTAAATCCATGTACGAAATAACGTACATTAATTAGTTAAACTTTAAAATCAGTCGATTGCACGAGTGCTCCAGACATTGTGTCAATTTTGCATTTGTTGCTTATGTGGTTGAGCTAAAGAATCTGTCACCTGCTTTTCCTCTTGTTCCGCCTTTTCGATTCCGTCTTGTATTGCTTGTTGAGCTTCTTTTTCATCCTCTGCTGTCTGTTCCAATGCCTCTTGCTGCTGTTCAAAGACACGCCCTGTTTGTAATACCACATAGACTGGAAAATGATCAGAACCGATATGTGGCAGGCGCTTCATCTCAACTAAACCAAAATCGGTACTATGAAAGATATGATCAAGCGACCATCTCAATAAAGGATAATCTGCATGGAAGGTATTCATAAAATGGCGTCCGACTCGAGGATCAAGCAAACCACTAATACGCTGAAATAAACGCGTTGTTCTCGACCAAGCCACATCGTTTAAATCCCCCATCACAATACAACTCTGATCCAAATCTTTAATTTGATCACCAACAATTAACAATTCTGCATCTCTTAGTGTTGAATCTTTTGCTTCTGTTGGACTTGGTGGTTTTGGATGCAAACAATACAACTGCACCTGCACGCCCGATGGCAAAGTCAAACATGTATGAATAGAAGGAATTTCATCACTTAAGATAAATTTAACTTCAGTATTATTTAAAGGTAAACGGCTATACAGATGCATTCCGTACAAATTTTCTAAGGGAACAGGTACTCGAAATGGATAATCTTGCTCAATCTTACTCAAGGCTTGTTGCCAAGCTGAATTAGATTCAAGTGTAAGAACAAGATCAGGTTTTAACGTTTCAATATGCTCGATCAGCAGATGATATTTATGATTTGGTGTCAGGACATTTGCAACCAGTAGTGAAATTTGTTGCTCAGGATTGAATTGTTCCTTTTTCACTTTCTGGACTTGTTTTCGCCATAACGGGGTATAAGGCAGAACCATTTTTAATTGATAAGCAAGCGCAGCCACTAGACCAATAAACAGTAATTCTGTACTCAAAGTCCAATCAGAAAGCACAAATAACATTGCAAAAAATGTGATGATGCCGAGTGACAATATTTGTAATCTGGGAAAGTCTGCCCCACGAAACCACCATTCATCTCTGGGGATCAAAGACCAAAATGAAAGCCATATCACCAGTGCTGCACAAATCTGAATCCATATCATGTTCATTTTTCTCTTTAGGGTAGCATAGATTTACAATAAAGTTTCCGCTTTATCAATTTTCTATCTAATATAAACAAGTTATTCCACTCAATAAACGCACTGTTTTATTTCAGTAAAGCTTGCAGTTGTGGGCACTTTTGATACACTCAAACCCCTTTAAATTTTTTTACATACCGAGGCACAATGACATGAAAGTAGGTCTGGTCGGTTGGCGTGGGATGGTTGGTTCTGTCCTGATGCAACGTATGGTTGAAGAGAATGATTTTGCTCATATTGAGCCATTCTATTTCTCTACCAGTAATGCAGGTGGCGAAGCACCTTCATTTGGTGGTAAGACTGCCCCAGCACTTATGGATGCAACAGACATTAACAGTCTGAAGCAAATGGATGTCATTTTAACCTGCCAAGGTGGTGATTATACTTCAGAAGTTTTCCCTAAGCTTAAAGCTGAAGGTTGGGATGGCTATTGGATTGATGCTGCATCAACGCTGCGTATGGCAGATGACGCAATCATCGTTCTTGATCCAGTTAACTTGAATGTGATCAAAGATGGTTTGGTCAATGGCACTAAGACTTTCGTTGGCGGTAACTGTACCGTTTCATTGATGTTGATGGGCTTAGGTTCACTATTCCAAAATAACTTGGTGGAATGGGCAACTTCAATGACCTATCAGGCAGCGTCTGGTGCAGGTGCGCAGAACATGCGTGAACTAATCACTGGCATGGGCTATTTGTATAACAATACTAAGACATTATTGGATGACCCTAAATCTGCAATTCTTGATATTGACCGTCAAATCGCAGACTTACAACGTGGCGAAGGCTTCCCGAAAGCAAACTTTGGTGTGCCATTAGCGGGTTCATTGATCCCGTATATCGACAAACAACTCGAAAGTGGTCAATCAAAAGAAGAATGGAAAGGTCAAGTTGAAACCAACAAGATCTTGGGTAACCAGCAAATCGTTCCGATTGATGGTCACTGTGTCCGTATTGGTGCAATGCGTTGCCATTCTCAAGCGATTACTTTGAAACTGAAAAAAGATGTCCCGCTTGATGAAATCGAAGATATGATTCGTAACTCTAGCCAATGGGCAAAAGTAGTTCCAAATACCCGCGAAGCATCAATGACTGATCTAACCCCTGTTGCTGTAACTGGTACCTTAACTGTTCCTGTGGGCCGTTTACGTAAACTGAATATGGGTAAAGAATACCTCGGTGCATTTACTGTAGGTGACCAACTGCTTTGGGGTGCTGCTGAACCATTACGTCGTATGCTTCGTATTCTCGTAGAATACAAGAACGCTTAAGCAAAAATTCCTAAAAATCAAAAGCCGATCACATTTGATCGGCTTTTTTCTTGCGATGAAAGATGAATAATTTACAATTCATTTACATCACGGTAATGTATACTTTTTCCTGACTATAACATCACTTTTTCATGGATCGAGATGACTGTTTATAACAAATTAAAAATTGCCATTTTAGCCATCATTTCTTCGCAACACCTTTATGCAATTACGCTTGATCCAATTCAAATCCAGTCTGCACCTGGTGAACTTCTCTATGCAGAAATGAGTTTCCACCAAGCAGATGCCAACTCTAAATTAGATGTCAGTTTGGCAACACCTGAAGATTTACTGATGATTGGTGCTGCACATCAGCCACCCTCTAGTCTCAATTTTTTTACGCGTCGCAATAATCAAGGCGAAGGTGTGATTGTGATCACCTCTACACGCCCAATGACCGATGCGGAATTGAATATTATTTTAAAAATTCAGGAAGGTGGCGCATCTCATTTAAAACATATTCGCCAACCGATGCGTCAAGTCGCGAAAGCACCTTTAGCAAAGAATGCCAATGAAAAATCACTGACGCCCAAATTTATTGTTAGTGAAAAAGATATTGCTTTAAACCTACCTGAAAGTACACGCTTTAATGTTGCGAACTCAAATCCGCAGGTGCAAAGTTTAAAACAAGAAACGCTCCTGAATGCACCATTTACCCTTCCACCAGTATTAGAAACACCGAAAGCAACGGCTACAGCAGCAGTTAGTGCCAGCGCTGTTTCGATTGTTCCACCTGTAAAAGTAGAAACAACAACAGCAGCCATTACTTCGCCAATGCCACAACCAGCGAAACCTGTCGCGGAAAAAGTACAGCAACAACCGAAAGCAGCACCGCTCAAGCAGGAAATGAACCAAACTGCAAATGCGGCGACCACCGCCAAGCAAAATGCGGCAGTGGATCAGGAACAGAAAGCAGCAGACCTAAAAACGGTCGAAACCAAAGAGAAAAATAAAGCTGCTGATCCAGTTAAACAAACTGTACAAGCAACTAAGAAAAAAACGCCATCTACTACACCAAGCAACGACAAAGCCCAGCAACATGTGGTGCAGCGTAATGAGTCGTTATGGAGTATTGCACAACATGTTGCAGCACAAACACAGCAACCTGTTGCTCAGGTCATGAATCAAATCAAAGCACAAAATGAACATGCCTTTATTGGTGGTAATGCCAACCGCCTTAGACAGGGCTCACATTTAAACTTTAATCTCGCTGCAACATCTACACAGCAAAATAAAAACACCAATCAAATTGCAACACAAACACAGCGTCCTACCGTTGGAAAAGCCAAATATCGCTTACAACAAGCTGAAATGTCTCTGCTGGCTGAGAGTAATCAAGA
Source organism: Acinetobacter sp. Tr-809 (assembly GCF_011753255.1). Lineage (NCBI taxonomy): Bacteria > Pseudomonadati > Pseudomonadota > Gammaproteobacteria > Moraxellales > Moraxellaceae > Acinetobacter > Acinetobacter sp. Tr-809. The sequence continues at coordinate 269,256 of NZ_VWVZ01000006.1, read as the reverse complement.
TTCCAGTACTGGAAGTGCCAAAAAAGACACATTACAGCAAAAAACCAGTGCTGATTTATCATTAAAAGTTATGACAGCACGAGAAAAAACCGTTACATTACAAAGAAACGTAACACAGTTAGAATTGGCACTACGTCAGAAGGAACAACGTATTCAGCTGTTAAATGCTCGGCTTGCCGAACTGCAAGATCAGTTGAAAGCGCAACAGGACACTAAAAAGCCAACACGCTAGGTTACGAGATTATTCTCATAAATTTGCACAAAAGCGGCTCTATCTTTAAGGGGTATAGATCATGTCAACTATAATCATTGTACTGCTCGTCATTGTACTGATTGTAGCTATCGTTTTAAAAAAACGTGAAAGCAATCAAGCCAATACTGCACCTAAAAAAGGTGCAAGTAAAACGACAAAAAAAGCAGCGACACGATCTGCTTCACGAACCACACTGGTACGTGAAGAGCAAGAGCCAGCAGCACCTCCAACAACTACGGTGATTTCTGAAAGCTTACGCCAAAAACTTGAACAACAAATTCAAAGTGGTAACTTCCAAGCTGCCGAGGCGCAAATCAATCAAGCCTTAAAACAAGACAATTCTCAACATGAACTGTATTTGTTTTTACTTGATATTCACTTAAAGCAAAAAGATGATTTGGCAATTGATCAGTTGATCAAGCATATTCATGCCTTAAAACTTGAAGATATTGCGCAAGCAGCTGAAGCGAAGTACCGTGAATATGAGCAGAATAAACAACCTGACTCAATTGAATTTAACTTAGCATCGCATAGCTTTCAGCAAACACCTGCATCTGAACCACAGGTTCAAAGCAACATCGCTGACTTTGATGCTTTAGTCCAAACACCAGCAGCACAATCATTTGATGACCTACAATCAGAATATGCTGCTCCTGCGGAAGAAACCAAGCCAGCAGAACCTGTACCAGACGTACAACCTTTAGACTTCAACTTTTCTTTTGAACAAAAACAAGCAGTTGAATCGGTGCCTGCACCCGTTGAAGCATCTGAAAGCAAAGAACAGCAACCACTTGAGTTTTCTTTTAACTTAGAATCAACAACACCAAGCGCTGAAGAACCGAAAGTTGAAGAAATAAAGCCAGCGTTAGATTTTGACTTCGCCAACTTAGAAGTAGCGTCAAATCAAACCGAAGAAAAAACACCTGTTGAAGAAGCTGCACCAAGTTTAGATTTTAATTTTGAACCAACAATTGAAAAAACTGAGCAGCCTGCACCGCTAAAGACAGCAGAATTTTCGTTTGAAGTTGAAAAACCTGCAGCAGTAGTTGAACCTCAACCTGAGTTTATTGCCCCTGTAGCTCCTACTCCTGCTGTTGCTATCCATGATCCATTGGCACAATCTTTCCCAGACCTACAACAACTTGATGAAGCACAACTGAATTTAGAGCTTGCAGAGCAGTATATTGAATTAGGTGCATATGATTCTGCGCGCGAATTGTTAAAAAACAACTCGTCGTTTAGTGCAGAACAACAGCAACGTTCAGAAAATTTACTGAATAAAATAGCTTCCTGAATTTGATCAGTCTAATATAAGCAGTCTCTCAGACTGCTTTTTTTATGATGAAAACAATCGCTTTAATTTATATGGGTGGGACGTTTGGTTGTATTGGTGAGCCATTAATGCCAATGCCTGAACAGGATTTTTTGCCTTTATTGAGTCAGGTCATTCCCCCTCATTTACAAGTCGAATGTTTTGCTGCACCTAGTATTAAAGACAGTAGTGCGTGCACCGCAACAGATTGGTTAAAACTAGTACAACAAATCCAGCAATTACAGCTCAATGGCTTTCAGCATTTTGTCATTATTCATGGAACAGACACCCTGAGTTATGCTGCAGCAACATTAGCACGTTTTTTAGGTCATTCTTGCCACGCGATTATTACCGGTAGCCAGTATCCATTACTCAATACCGATGGCAACAATACTCGAGAATTTACCGATGCGATTGCTAATCTCTATTTAGCACTGGAACAGGTTCTCAGCTTGCCAAGTGGTGCCTACCTCGCCTTTCATCAGCAAGTCTTTCATGCACAAACCACTTTAAAAGCACATACGACTGAGTTAGATGCATTTGTCGGTGTTAAGGCAGAACAAAACTGTTCAACCACCACTGCCTATTTTATTGTACAAAATGAACACCTTGAGCAAGCAGCTCAACTGAGTGTACTGAATCTAATGCTACAACCGGTTGCAAAAGAGCAGTTGATCCAACAGTTAAAAAATCTTCTATTTTCACCTCCAAACTTTTTAGTTCTACAGGGTTTTGGCACAGGTAATATTGCTGTGAATGATGAAATCCTAGCGTTATTTGAGCAGCTCTATCAGCAGCAGTGCTTAGCTATTATCAGCACCCAAGTAACTTTTGGACAAATCGATCAACGCTATGCTGTCAGCTCATGGATTCAATCTGCCAAAGTTTTAGTCGATGATTGCCATAGCCATGCCGATTTATATGCAAAAGTCTTGCAAATGTATTTAAAATACCCGACCCACGAACAATGGTTCGCGCATTGGCATCAACATTAATTCTGAGGTTAGAACATGCAACGTTATGCAATCGGTATTGAATTTTGCGGTACTCAATACCGTGGTTGGCAAACCCAGCAGGCTGGCGTGATCACTGTTCAGGAAACCATAGAAAAAGTTCTCAGCACCATTGCCAATGAACCCATCATTTTGCATGGTGCTGGACGAACCGATGCAGGCGTGCATGCAACCAATATGGTGGCGCATTTCGATACCGAAGCCATTCGCCCAGAACAAGGCTGGATTCGTGGTGCAAACAGTCAACTACCTAAAGATATTTCAATCCAATGGATTAAATCTATGGATGAAGATTTCCATGCGCGTTTCAAAGCAGTGGCGCGTCGTTATCGCTATGTAGTGTATAACGCTCCGACTCGCCCTGCCTTGTTATATAAACAGGTCACCCATCTTTATCAAACGCTTGATGTACAAAAGATGATTGCGGCGGCAGCAAAATTTGAGGGTACCCATAATTTCGAGACTTTCCGCGCTGCAGCCTGTCAATCCAACCAACCAGTACGCCATGTAAAACACTGTCGTTTATTCGAACATGGTCGTTATCTGGTCTTAGATATTCAAGCAGATGGCTTCTTGCACCATATGGTGCGTAATATTATGGGATGCCTGCTTGAAATTGGGCAAGGTATGTATGAGATTGATCATATTGATACTATGTTTGCAGCAGAAGACCGCACCGCTGCAGGCATAACCGCTCCACCTGATGGTTTATATTTTATTCAGTCTTACTATCCTGATGAGTTTGATTTACCACAGCTACCCTTAGGTCCACACTGGTTAAATTTAGCTGAATAACAAAAAAAGCCTTATCACAATGATAAGGCTTTTTATTTAGAATCAATTAACGTTGTTTGCGCTTGCGATATTCGACTGGGGTTTCATTGGTCCAACGCTTAAAGGCACGATAGAAAGTACTTGGTTCAGAGAAACCTGTTAAATATACGATACGCTCGACGCTTTCATTGGTATTTGCTAATAATTTTTTCGCTAAACGACAACGATAATCAGAAAGAATCTGCTGGAAGCTGGTATTGGCTTCACTCAGTTGTGTTCTTAAACGACGAGGAGTGATATTCAACTGAGCTGCCACCGTTTCCAAAGTGGTTTCACCACTTTCAAGAGTTGATCCAATCGCTCGACGAACTTCACCCACCAGATCATACCGCGCCAGTTCTTGTAATTTCTCAATCGCTAATTGTTCATGCAATTGTAGCAATTCAGGCTCTGCTTGCCAGAGTGGATAATCAAGTACGGCAGCATCAAAATAAAGACGGGTTTCTTTTTGCCCTAAACTAACAGGACAGCCATACACTCTAAAGTATTCATCATCATCAGCACCCTCATTGAAGTTAAAATCAATGTAAATTGGATGAAACTGACCTTCAGTAATAAATTTAAAGAAACGTAAAATGCCTGACATAGCACATTCAGAAAAATGGCGATTCACCAAATTATCTGGCCAATACTGTTCACCATTACTCAGATAACAACGACCATCTTCGATCACCAATTTGGCATCGAAAGCATCACTAATCAGGCGTTGATAAGCCAAAGCTCGCTTTAAGCCTTCGCCAAAGGTTTCACTACTAATAAAGAGATGTTCAATCACTTGCCCACGATAAAGAGGTAAGTGTTCACCAAGATGAAGTCCGATATCAGGATCGTTACTGACATCCTGTGCAGCGATCCAAAACGCATTTTGTGCACTGAGTGGCGTTCTTGCATTGGTATCCACCTGATTTAATGCCACACCAGCCTTTGTTAAAATCTCTTCAGTTGGTAATCCTGCTTTACGAATTGCCTGATAACCAAAGCGCAATACAACTGATGCATCTGTTAGCTGACCCACGCTGTGCCCTTCCCTGTAGATACGTTATTATGACAATGAACAACAATTTTAGATTAACGTTGATTGACCAAACTGACAACAATATTCTGCTTATTTTGTTAAAAAAATTCATAGATTGTCTGACAGTTCCTTTCGGTTAATAACTGACAGCCTCTCACAGACTTGATCTTGTAAATTTTAAATAAATTGTCTATAATTTGCGCCTTCCCAATTTGATCTCAGGTAGGCTATGGCCAATAAAGAGGAACTCATTGAGTTCGAAGGCGTTGTCACCGAAACGCTTCCTAATACGATGTTCCGTGTACGTTTAGAAAACGGTCACGAAGTTATTGCTCACATTTCTGGTAAAATGCGTAAACACTATATTCGTATTTTGACAGGTGACAGTGTTAAAGTTGAAATGACACCTTATGATTTAACTAAGGGTCGTATCACTTATCGTGCGCGCTAAGTCAGATTAGTGAATGCAAAAAAGCCACATTATGTGGCTTTTTTTATTTTTATATCAATTATTTGAGTTTATTCACTTAGGCGCGTGGTTTTACAGCCCACCGTCTGGCATTCACGTATACGTTCTTGCAACCAATTATTACGCTCTTGGGTCGTGGTTAAACGGCACTGAACATTAACTGAACTTTGTACATCATCAGTGCATTCTGCATCACGATGGCGAATCCAGGCCAGTTGCGATTTTTTCAAAATTTTTTGTTGTGTGTCGTTCAGTTGCTTACGCAATTGCTGATAGTTTTTATTTAAATCGGCATCAGCACTGGCATAAATTTTATTGGTACAGTAGATATCATCATAAGTGTTGCGAGCATTGTCGCAATTATCTGCATAGCTCAATGTCGCCATTGCCCCACAGATCAAGCCAAATATTATTTTGCGCATGAAATTGTCCAAATCGCTTAATTATCATTGCTATCTAAGCATATTTTACTGAGCTTGAACATTGCCCAAAAGTAGGTAGCTTTATACATTTTTGTCTTTGCATTGTTCTGTCGTTAGAATAGTTAAATTGACTATACATTAAGGAAAATAAGATGGCGAATTATAAAATATACCTAGCTGCTCTCATTTTAGGACTACAAGGATGTGCAACTTCTGGATGGCAATCAGTTCGACTTCAAGACTATTTACAGCCTTATATTGGACAATCAGCAGATCAAATTCAGCAGAATCTCAATCTGAGAACTTTAGGTTTTCAAACCTTAAAACAACCTCAAAGAAGCGATGAAAATTTAGTCTTTACGGTGCTTCGCCCAATCAATATTCCAGTCCCTATCGCACAGTCTTATGGTGATGCCAGTTCACCTATGAGCGGTTCAGTCCGTTTAGGCTCCATTTCAACCAGCCAACAGTCCTATGACGTTAATTTTTATTGCCACATTATCTTTGAACTGGATCAACAACAAATTGCACGCTCCATTCGTTATGAAGGTAAAGCCTGCTAATTCATTCAATAAAAAAACGCAGCTATAGCTGCGTTTTTTATTGGCTTTAATGCTTCTTAGTTCAATGCTGTCACTACAGCTTCGCCCATCGCATCAGTACCGACCTTGCTCATACCTTCTGACATGATATCGGCAGTACGTAAGCCTTGATCTAAAACCTGACCGACTGCATCTTCAATCGCTTTCGCAGCAGCTTCCTCACGGAAGGTATAACGCAACATCATCGCCACTGAAAGCACTGTTGCGAGTGGGTTAGCAATATTTTGACCTGCGATATCTGGTGCAGAACCATGACATGGTTCGTACATCCCTTTGCCATTTTCGTCTAAAGACGCAGATGGCAACATACCGATTGAACCGGTTAACATCGCGGCTTCATCGGAGAGAATATCCCCGAACAAATTACCTGTGACAATCACATCAAACTGCTTCGGCGCACGCACCAATTGCATCGCAGCATTATCCACATACATATGCGACAACTGAATATTTGAATACTGTGCTTGCTGTAAATCCGTAACCGTTTGCTTCCACAACTCCGTCACTTCAAGTACATTAGCTTTATCTACTGAACATACTTTACCACCACGTAATCCAGCCAGTTCAAAAGCAACTTTAGCGATGCGCTTGATTTCACTTTCTGAATAAACGTCAGTGTTATAACCCTGCTTTTCACCATTTTCAAGTTCTCGAATACCACGTGGTTGACCAAAGTAGATCCCACCTGTTAATTCACGAACAATCAAAATATCAAGGCCTGCAACAATTTCTGGCTTCAAGCTTGAAGCATCTGCCAATTGCGGGTACAGAATTGCAGGACGTAAATTAGCAAATAAGTTTAATTCGCTACGAATTTTTAATAAGCCACGTTCAGGGCGGATTGAGCGTTCGATGGTATCCCACTTAGGCCCACCAACAGCACCAAGTAAAATCGCATCCGCTTTTTTTGCCTGTTCACTGGTCACAGTTGGGTACGGTTCACCATGTGCATCAATTGCTGAGCCACCCAGTAAACCATGTTCCCATGTCAAACCTAGATTAAATTTATCATTGACCTTGGTTAAAACCTTTTCAGCAGCAGCTACGATTTCAGGACCAATGCCATCACCCGCTAAAATTAAAATATGCTTAGACATCTATTTTTCCAGTTTCCTATGTGCAGCTTTGACACTGCGAGCCGATTAAATCTTTTTCTCAACAAACTCACCTAGTCCCGTACTCACGTCAAACGGACGGCAAAAACGGCGAATGGTGTGTTGCTCTTGTTGTAAATCCACGCACAACGGATCAGGTACAGAAACATTAAGTAAGCTGCCTGAACGACGTGTTCGGTCTCGGTACATTTTAAAGGTATAGCGCACATGCGGTTTAAATGCATGAATCACATGGAAAGTCTCAGCACGATCAGGTGAGATTGGGTAAAAACGAATCACAACTTCATATTGCTTGGCAGGCACACTTAAGTAGACCTGCTGTTTACGACTAAATACTGAGCCATGTAATCGTACAATGCCACGTTCCATTGCCTGTTGGCTAATTCGGCGGGTCTTTGCATCAATGACCGCAATATCACCGATTCGTTCAAACTCACAATTCTCAACGCCTGAACAATATAAAGTTGTGTTGTCCGCCTTACTTTCTAACGTGTTTTGTGCGATACGAACTTGATCCACCACATTGGGTGCATTTTGACACGCGGTCAATGTCGTAACAGCGCATAGACACAGTAAAATACTGCGAGCGAGTCTTCTTTTCATTATTCAAGCCCAGTCCTCATGTCTTGTTAACATGTAAGCAAAATATTATCCGCTAGCATGTTAACAAGAGTTCAATCTCTGCGCTATGCCTATGTTAAAAATGTCTAAAACCCAAGTTTTGTTTGTTGCACCCAAACTTAAGCTTGAATATCCTGAAATACCCAAGGACGTGCTTGTTTTGCTTTCTCTTCAAAAGCACGAATATCATCTGCAACTTGTAAAGTTAAGCCAATATCATCCAAACCATTCAATAAGCAATGTTTACGGAATGGATCGATTTCAAACTTAAATGCTTCACCTGCGGGCGTACGAACTTCCTGTGCTTCTAAATCAATCGTAAGTTGATAACCTTCTGTTTCGGCACACTCTTTAAATAACTGATCCACAGTCTGTTCAGATAAGATCACAGGTAACATGCCATTTTTAAAGCAGTTATTAAAGAAAATATCGGCAAAGCTAGGCGCAATTACGGTACGGAATCCGTATTCATTCAATGCCCATGGCGCATGCTCACGGCTTGAACCACAACCAAAGTTAGTACGTGCCAATAAAATACTTGAACCTTGATAGCGCGGTTGATTTAACACGAAATCAGGATTCTTTGGACGTTTACTAATGTCTTGGCCTAAGAAACCTTCGTCTAAATAGCGCAACTCATCAAATAAGTTGTCACCAAAACCTGTGCGTTTAATCGATTTCAAAAACTGCTTTGGAATGATTAAATCAGTATCCACATTGGCACGATCTAAAGGTCCAACAATACCTTGTTCTACAGTGTATTTTTCCATGATCTTGCTCCCTTAGAATGAACGAACGTCAACAAAATGACCTGCAATGGCGGCTGCGGCTGCCATCGCTGGACTCACTAAATGCGTCCGTCCACCATTGCCTTGACGACCTTCAAAATTACGATTCGAGGTTGAAGCACAATGTTCACCCGGTTGTAACTTGTCAGCATTCATCGCCAAACACATTGAACAACCCGGTTCACGCCACTCAAAACCTGCTGCCAAGAAAATTTGATCTAAACCTTCTTGCTCAGCTTGCTGTTTCACCAAACCAGAACCCGGAACAATCATCGCCTGCTTAATACTTGAAGCAACTGTACGACCTTTTACGACATCTGCAGCAGCTCGGATATCTTCAATACGCGAGTTAGTACATGAGCCAATGAAAACACGATCTAACTGAATATCCGCCAAAGCTTGACCAGCAGTTAAACCCATATATTGATAAGCACGGGTCCAGTCATTACGTTGGACATCATCTTTGGCTTGTTCTAAGGTTGGTACTGCCTGCGAAACAGGAATCACCATTTCTGGAGAAGTTCCCCAAGATACTTGTGGCTCAATCTCTGCACCATTCAATACCACTACGGCATCAAATACAGCATCTTCATCCGAATGCAAGGTATCCCAGTATGCGACTGCTTGATCCCACTGCTCACCTTTAGGTGCATAGTTACGGTCTTTCACATAGGCAATGGTTTTGTCATCGACTGCAACCATTCCAACACGAGCACCTGCTTCGATTGCCATATTACATACGGTCATACGGCCTTCGATTGACATGTCACGGAATACTTGCCCGCCAAACTCAATGGCATAACCTGTACCACCGGCAGTACCAATCTTGCCGATAATTGCTAACACAACATCTTTCGAAGTCACGCCTTTGCCTAATACACCATCGACACGAACCAACATGTTCTTCGATTTTTTCTGTACTAAACATTGTGTTGCCAACACATGCTCAACTTCCGATGTTCCAATCCCGTGTGCTAAACATCCGAAAGCACCATGCGTTGCGGTATGCGAATCACCACAGACTACGGTCATACCAGGTAAAGTCAAGCCTTGCTCTGGACCAACGACATGGGCAATCCCTTGACGGATATCATTAATACCAAACTCAACGATATTAAAGGTTTTGCAATTGTCATCTAAGGTTTGTACTTGAATACGCGAGGTATCGTCCTCAATCCCAGCAATCCCCTGTTCGCGTTCTTTTTTAGAGGTGGGCACGTTATGGTCAGGCGTCGCCACATTGGCACTCAAACGCCAAGGTTGACGATCAGCAAGCTGTAAGCCTTCGAAAGCTTGAGGACTGGTCACTTCATGTAATAAATGGCGATCGATATAAATTAAGCTCGAACCATCATCACGTTGTTTTACTAAATGGTCATCCCATAATTTGTCATACAAGGTTTTGCCTGTTTGGGTCTTGCCTGCCATGTCCTCGCCTCCATCGTGCTTGCCATTGGTCTGGGTATTTTCATCTTGAATTAATTATAGCAACCACTTCACATAAATCTAATTTATCATTTTTATAAATTAACAAACTTTTAGGAATGATAAATTGGAATTTTATATCTTGATCATCTCATTTTAAATTAAAAATTTAAATCATCTTGGCTTAGTGCATTTCATACACACCATAGCTTTGAGTGGCTTATTTTAAATGAATCATCTCACGATTTATAAATCCAATCGTCCTAAATTGAAATTTCTTTTTTACATTTTATTCGATAATGATTATTATTTACATATATAGAGATTCTTAAGGGCATCCCCATGACTCGTATTAAAAAATTTGTACATAACAATCGTCGAACTTTTAAAAAAACTTTAAGTTATTATATTGTGCATATCAGTGTTGCAATGATGGTTGCTTATGTGATTACAGGAAACTTTTGGATTGCAGCGACCTTAAGTTTGCTTGAACCAACGGTACAAGCCTTTGCTTTTTTCTTTCATGAAAAGATTTGGAATCATTTCGAATTTAAATTAAATAAAGATACTCAACAGCTTTAAAATTTCTTTGGATACTCTTGTATGAATCTCGCTGCTTTTGAAGCATTTGTAAAAGTCATGGAAACAGGTTCGATTTCCATTGCAGCAGAACAATTATTTATTACCCAACCCGCAGTCACCAAACGGATTCATAGCTTAGAAGACTACTTCGGGGTCAAGCTGTTTGAATCTGCAGGTCGGGGAATTCAGCCCACCCATGCAGCGCATTCTCTATTACCTAAAGTTCGTACTTGGTTAAATGAATTAGGGGAAATTCACCATACCTTAAGTCATGAACAAGCGCAGGTCCAAGGCCGCTTAAAAATAGGTACTAGCCATCATATTGGCTTACATCATCTAGCGGAACCACTTAAAAACTTTGTTCAGCATTATCCTCAAGTGACCTTAGATGTGCATTTTGTCGACTCTGAGCAAGCGCATGAACAAGTTTTGGCAGGTGAACTGGAACTGGCTTTTTTAACCTTACCACCAGTTGGAGATGATCGCCTTAAATACGTCACCATCTGGAATGATCCATTGGTTTTTGTTACTGCTCCGTTTCATCCTTTGGCTCAGCAAGCACAACTAAAACTCGAAGACCTGATTGCCTACCCAAGCCTTTTACCAGCAGCACAAACCTATACCAGTCAAATTACCCTTTCAGAATTTGAAAAAAATAACTTAAAACCGAAAATTACCATGAGCAATAATCCTCTTGAGTCAATCAGAATGCTGGTGTCGATTGGTTTAGGTTGGTCAGTTTTACCCAAAACTTTGGTCAATCAAGATTTAAAACAACTCGATTTAAAGCTGGATATGCAGCGTCAGCTCGGTATGGTTTGGCATCCTTCACGGATTCAGTCTAAAGCGGCTGAGGAGTTAATTCGAATGATGCATGTTGGCTAGCGAAATCTTTAATCGCCACCGCCACCACCACAGCTGCTGCAACTACTACAGCTACTGCTACTTCCGCAACTCGAAGAGGATGACGAAGACTGAGCTTGCAGATACTGTGCATAATCCTTGGTCATCAACTCTAAATTAAAATATTGCCCATCCTGCCAATTTAAGGCCTGATCAATCGCAAACAGTCTAGGTAACAGTGTGGTATTTCTTGGCTGATAGGCATGTAAACTACAGCTATTTCGCCATGCTTCAAATAGCTGTTGGGCTTGTTGCTTAGACGTGATGTTGCCGTCATAAGGATTATGCTGTAGTTGACGACCAATCGTTTGTTGACATAACTGCTGATATTGTTTTGGAAACTCCAACATCACATGCCATAAAGAATCAACCGCATGTGAAGGCATGGCATACGCTTGTTTTTGCATAACATGCAAAGCCAAGTAATCCTTAAATCCTACTTCGATCAATTGTCGTTGTTTTAGCCCTAATTCTGGGTAGTAATATCTAAATTGACTCCAGAACATTGGATCAAATTTGAGTTGCTCAATCTTTTGTAGTTTCTTGAACTTGGAACGCGCAATCAAGGCAAGATTTAGCACAATCACAGTCCAAAGCAAAGGTAAGATTACCCAAGCAGTAAAAAGCTGTTGCTGCCAACTGTACATAACTATCAATAGCAAGATCGGGAGAGCGATCCATCGCTTTTTGATCATCGGTTGTTGTCGTTTTAATTGCAGTAATGCATCAATTGAAATAGAAGTCGGTACTTCCTGATTTATTTTTATTTTCATAAAATGATATTAAAAATAAATGATGACATTAATATGACAAAAAAATCCACCTTTGAGGAGACCCTCTTCAAGTTAAGTAAGCGATCGAGTCATTTATTTTGTTGATGCTAACACCTGCCTACTATTAAAGAGCATCCTCTCCAGCGAGCTGAATTTTAGCATCCGCAATCGCATGCATAAATTGCTGATAGTCATTTAAGTTACGAGCCTCATACTGTAATGCATACTCCTGCAGTACCTTGATAATGGTATCACCCTCACCTAAATACCCTCTCAAGACATCAGCATTACCTGCTTTGGCGTGTGCATGGGCCAAAGCCAGACCACAACTATCAGCATATTCTTGAAAAAAAGCATCATCCATGCCAGCCAAATCAATAGATACTTTCATATCACGCAGTTGGCGAACCAAATAATCTTGTTGTTGCGCACTTGAATATCCTAAGAAAATATCACTCGCAGCTTGCATGAGTTGCTGACCATAGACCACTCGCTCCCCTTCATGTGGAACTTTCTGTAAAAACAATGGACTTAAAATCGAAGGATTGGCTTCTTTCATCTGTAAAATAAGAGGTTCACGATCCGCATCTTCAAACAAGGCAATGGCTGAGCGCGTCCCGACACTCCCCACGCCAACAACTTTCAAAGCCACATCAGTACATTGATAGCGGTCAAATAAAACTTGGCGATCATATTTCAGTGTGCTGCGATATTTCTCAAAAAAAGCATCAACGCCTTCAGCAAAGGGCTCATCTGTTTGAGGATGCCAAAGTAAAGGTTCATCATCAATAAAATGGCGAAACCCTGTGGCTTCATCCTGTTGCGTCAATTTTGGTAAAATTGAAGAACTATTCCGACGTGATGCAGTACTGACTTTTTTTTCTAATTTTTTACGGACTTTCTGGTTTTCAGTTTTTTCCAATAAGGTCGTGGCATCAATTTTTTCATACCAAATTTGTAAAGGAGATAATACGATTTGTTGTTCTAAATGAGTGATATATGCATTTAACATCCGTTGAATTGCTTTTAAACCAGCCTCCTCTCCCAAACCTATATCTTTCGCGGCAATCACAAAGCTGGTCACCAAGCGCTTTAGATCCCATTCAAACGGCGCAACCAATGTTTCATCAAAGTCATTAATACCAAATAACAGATTACGCTCTGGACTGGCAAATCCCCCAAAGTTGCTCAAATGGCAATCGCCACAAATTTGCTGAAACAGGCCTGAATTGCTCTGCTCCCAAACTTGGTCAAATAACATCAGGGCTGGCATACCACGATAGAAGGTAAATGGAGATACACTCATCCGCTTGGCACGAATTGGTTTTAGCCGCTCCAAGCGCCCCTCATTACTCCAATCATAAAGGGTTAAAGCTGTAATCTCTTTTGGGCGTTCTGATAGCTGTGCCAATTGTTCACGTGGAATTCTTTTCCGTTGCGATTTCCCAAAAGCAAAACCTTCGCTTTTGGTCAGCAACTTACCTTGATAGCGGTGTCGCGTCAGATCAACACTTTGTTCTGTCCACAGTTGTTTTGGTAATTTAATTTGTAGTTTTGACATATCACGCTCTCAATCTATTTAGTCAGAATTTCTATATTTCTCTAGATATAATGCGTCATTCAATATTTTTTATTGTTGTTCATACATTGCCAAATACCCCCACTTACAGCAGGTGATATTTGACATCAAATCATCAGTTTATATCGACCAGTCCTGGATCTCCCAAGCTTGCTGTTGTGCCAGTTTTTCTAAACGATCATCTGGATTCACAGCAATCGCATGCGTGGCATATTCAAGCAAGAAACGATCATTAATTGAATCAGAATAAGCCCATGACTCTATGACTGATCGTCCATCGAGCCATTGATCTAAACGTGCGAGCTTGCCTTTTTGATAACACGGAATCCCCGTCACTTTGCCTGTATATTGACCATCCACCACTTCAGCATTGGTTGCAATAATTTCAGTAATGCCAAATTCACGGAAAATCGGTGCGGTAATAAAGTCACTTGTTGCGGTAATTCCAACCAGCACATGTCCTAGATCCTGATGTCTTTTAATCGCATCAAAACCCTTAGGACGCATTTGTGGACGGATTACTTTTTGCATAAACAACTGATGTAACTCAGTTAAATAATTATTATCGTGTTTAGTCAGAAATTCAAAAACAAATTCGTTATAGGCAATCGGGTCAAGTTGCCCTGCTTTATAATCCTCATAGAACTTGTCATTCATTTGACGATGATGAACTGGATCAACCAAACCTTCATTGACCAAAAATTCACCCCAAGAGTGATCAGAGTCAGTATTTAACAGGGTGTGATCTAAATCAAACAAAGCCAATTGCATAGAATTTCTCGTTTAAACTGAAAATTAAGAAAAAAAATGTAAATCTATCTCCGCTAGTCGATAGAAATTCGTTAAGATCATAGCAATTTTTAAACATTTTACTTTGACCTTTTTCGAGTTGGGCAAAAGAGTGACTGTCCCCGAGATCAAAGTCAACGATATAGACAAAATTTAGGTAGCCAAATGATCGACTCAGAAGGTTTCCGACCCAACGTCGGGATCATTTTGGCAAACGATGACGGACAAGTTTTATGGGCAAAGCGCATTGGTCACAATGCTTGGCAATTTCCACAAGGAGGTATCCAATTTGGAGAAACCCCTGAACAGGCACTTTTTCGTGAACTGAGAGAAGAAGTCGGTTTATTGCCCGAACACGTCCAAATTATAGCGCAAACAAAAGGCTGGCTGCGTTATCGTTTGCCACATCGGTACATTCGGTCAGATTCAGATCCGGTATGTATTGGTCAAAAGCAAAAATGGTTTTTACTGAAATTAACGGCATCGCCTCATCATATTCAGTTAAACCTCTCAGACCCACCCGAATTCGATGAGTGGCAATGGGTGAGTTATTGGTATCCATTAGGTCAAGTGGTCAACTTCAAACGAGATGTTTACCGAAAAGCCATGATGGAGTTATGTTTACAACTACCTCAGCGACAATAAGCTTCAGTTGATATTTCAACCACTCTCGTTGCCGCAAACATCTGTAAAAAATCAATAGTGTCTCTTGTTAAATCATCATTTTAAGCAATGATTTTTAGCAAGAGAGCTGTTATAACTAGGCCTATAATGATTCAATAAATTGGAGTAAACATCCATGTCAAACATGCAACTCGACACGCTTAGACGCATTGTGCAAGAAATAAATGCGTCCGTCAGTTTGCATGATTCTTTGGATATTATGGTCAATCATGTGGCCGATGCCATGCATGTCGATGTTTGTTCAATCTACTTGTTGGACGAGCGTAATCGTCGTTATGTGCTCATGGCCTCTAAAGGCTTAAAACCTGAAGCTGTGGGTACCGTCTCACTCAGTGTTGGTGAAGGTCTGGTGGGACTGGTCGGTCAACGAGAAGAAATCGTTAACTTAGACAATGCACCCAAACACGAACGTTTCGCTTATTTACCCGAAACAGGTGAAGAGCTATTTAACTCTTTCCTTGGTGTGCCTGTCATGTACCGCCGTAAGGTGATGGGTGTTTTAGTTGTTCAAAACAAAGAGTCTCAAGATTTTAGTGAAGCTGCTGAATCCTTTTTAGTGACGCTTTGCGCGCAGCTTTCAGGTGTTATTGCCCATGCACATGCGGTAGGAAATATTGATGTATTCCGCAAACCCAGCAATGGTCCTAGCTATAAAACCTTCCAAGGTGTTTCAGGTGCTGGCGGTGTCGCTTTAGGTCGTGCCATCGTGTTGTACCCTCCTGCTGACCTTGCTGCGATTCCAGATCGTGAAGCAGAAGACATTAGCGATGAATTAGAATTATTGGATCAAGCTATTGCTGCGGTACGTTTAGAGATTCAGTCCTTAGACGAGAAAATGCAAGACTCACTGATGTCCGAAGAACGTGCCTTATTTAGCGTGTTCTTGCGCATGTTGGATGAAAATGCTTTACCAAGTGAAATTAAAGACCATATTCGTGTCGGTAGTTGGGCTCAAGGTGCTGTACGCAAAGTCATCGATAAACATGTTGCGCTGTTTGCACAAATGGAAGATGACTACCTGCGTGAACGCGTCTCTGATCTGAAAGACCTCGGTCGTCGAATTTTGGCTTGCTTGCAAGAAAATGATACCAGCCACCGTGAACTCAGCCCTGACAGTATTTTGATTGGAGAAGAAATCAGTACTGCAGCCTTAGTTGAGCTCCCTGTAGATAATATTGCTGCGATAGTGACCTCTGAAGGTGCCGCCAACTCGCATATGGTGATCGTGGCACGTGCGCTCGGTATTCCAACTGTAGTCGGCGTGACTGAATTACCCATCACCACACTTGATGATATCGAGATGATTGTCGATGCCTATCAAGGACGTGTCTTCGTCAATCCACCGCGTCGCCTACGTCAACGTTATAAAGAGGTACAAAAAGAAGAAGAACAAATTGCTAAAGATTTGAAGCAATACGAAACCAAAGATGCGATTACGCCTGATGGTGTATCAATTCCTTTATTCGTCAATACAGGCTTGATGATTGACGTTGTTCGTGGTGTACAACGTGGTGCCAAAGGTGTCGGTTTATATCGCAGTGAAATCCCATTCATGCTACGTGAACGTTTCCCTGGTGAAGAAGAACAACGCGCTATCTACCGTCAACAGCTGAGTCATTTTGCGAACAAACCTGTGATTATGCGAACCCTCGATATTGGTGCGGATAAAGATTTGCCTTACTTCAGCATTGAAGAGGAAAACTCAGCATTGGGCTGGCGTGGCTTACGCTTTACCCTAGATCATCCTGAAATTTTCTCTGCGCAAATTCGTGCGATGCTGAAAGCCAGCATTGGTCTAAATAATTTGCATATCCTATTGCCGATGGTGACCAGCGTCAGTGAAGTCGAAGAAGTACTGTATCTGTTAGAACGTGACTGGATTGCGGTACAAGAAGAAGAGCAAGTCAAAATCACCAAACCAAAAATCGGGATTATGGTTGAAGTACCAAGCGTACTTTTACAGATCGATGAATTTGCTGAATTAGTCGACTTTTTCTCGGTGGGTTCTAACGATTTGACCCAGTATTTACTGGCTGTGGATCGTAATAACCCACATGTTGCCAACGTCTATTCGCACTTCCATCCATCCGTACTACGTGCCTTAAAACGTTTGGTTCAAGACTGTCATGTCCATCAAAAACCAGTTAGCGTTTGTGGTGAAATGGCGGGGGATCCATTATCAGCAATTCTACTCATGGCAATGGGCTTTAATACCCTTTCAATGAGTTCGAGCAATATTCTCAGAGTACGCAAAGCGATTTGCCATGTACCAATGACTGATGCAAAGAAACTATTGGATGATGTGTTACAAATGAATAATCCACTGGTGATTAAAAGCTGGCTTGAACATTATTTTAAAACACATGGTCTTGCCGACATGGTCAAATCTAATCGTATGTTGAATGTCTGAAACAGACTTCAACTGGTAAAAAATGCAAACATAAAAAAGGCGACTTTCTATAAAGTCGCCTTTTTTATTACAGTATTTATTTAGCTGAACGCAGGTAAATCTGCTGTTTACCGCCATTCAAAGTCACGCTTGGAAATTTACGATCGTAATCAATCACAATCGCATCTTTACCAGTTAGATTCTTGGCATCCGATTCCCAAGTCACATAGTACTTGATTTGAGCATCATCTCGAACTGAAGGTTGAATAAGCTTGCGGTGATCTGCTGGGACAGTAAAATCAACTGCAAATGGTACTTGAGAAATCTGGACTTTTTTCTGCTGAATCAAAGTCGCTGGAACATCTGCGATCTGACTGTCCACTGCATATAAACTTACAGTACCCTGCTGTTGCGTAACCGTATAATTACCTTGTCCAACAAACTCAACATTCAATGAATTTGCTTTAGTCTCATCTTTTTGTGGCATGGAAGTACAACCTGCTAAAACAGTTAAAGACAACCCGAAACTCAATGCTAACTTCTTCATTTTTTTAATCTCTTAAAAGATAAGCACAAAATAACATAGCGCACATTAAAATCCTGAGGATTTACATATCTCCTACCGAGCATATCGTTTCAGACAGTCGAATCGTTTGAATAAAGTGCAATCGTTTAAAATACGGCAGTTAAAGCCAGTCTAAATTCAACCGAGGTAAAAGGATTACGGAAATGTCCTAACTTACTTTTACATAACTCCAACATGTAAAAGTAGCTGCTCCTCATGCACGTTAAGCCATTTTTGTTTCTTCTAACCAAGTCTTATATTGATACTCGATCAAAACCAAGTAATACAGTAAGTCTTTATTTTTTATTTATCTTTTATCTTTTTTTAACAAATCTAACATTCAAAAAAACCCAGTTCATGTTTAAGATTTAGACAGCTTCAATCGAATAAAGCATTTATGACATCAACTTTAATCCATTGGAAAAAAAGCTTTCATCAACCTACAGTAAAAATACAAAGGATGTGAACTTGATCATTATAAATCGCATTTAGGCATCTGAAATTTCGATACCCAATTTGCACATGAGACAGTTAAACATTCATATCTTTGAACGGTCAAACAGTTGAGATGGTCTCACTCACGGGTCATCTTGATGGAGATAGAACATGAGCCAAGACGATAAAAAATGTCCTTATAGCCACTTAACTACTGACTTCGGCGCACCTGTCGTCGACAACCAAAATAGTATGACCGCTGGCGCTAGAGGACCATTATTAGCCCAGGATTTATGGCTGAATGAAAAACTTGCCAACTTTGTCCGTGAAGTCATTCCTGAACGTCGTATGCATGCCAAAGGTTCTGGTGCATTTGGCACATTCACCGTAACCCATGACATTACCCAATATACTCGCGCTAAAATTTTTAGCGAAATCGGTAAAAAAACTGAGATGTTTGCACGTTTTACTACGGTTGCAGGGGAACGTGGTGCAGCGGATGCAGAACGAGATATCCGAGGTTTTGCCTTAAAGTTTTACACTGAAGAAGGTAACTGGGACATGGTCGGGAACAATACTCCTGTGTTCTTCTTACGTGATCCACGTAAGTTCCCAGATTTAAACAAAGCGGTAAAACGCGATCCTAAAACCAACATGCGTAGTGCAACCAACAACTGGGATTTCTGGACATTACTTCCAGAAGCCTTGCACCAAGTGACGATCGTGATGTCTGATCGCGGTATTCCTTCAAGCTACCGCCATATGCATGGATTTAGTAGCCATACCTATAGTTTTATTAATGCAGACAATGAACGTTTCTGGGTGAAATTCCATTTTAGAACACAGCAAGGTATTAAAAACCTAACTGATGCTGAAGCTGGCGAATTAGTTGGTCAAGATCGTGAAAGTCATCAACGAGATTTATTTGATGCAATTGAGCGCCAAGATTATCCAAAATGGACGCTTTTTGTACAAATTATGCCAGAGCAAGATGCAGAAAAAGTTCCTTACCACCCATTCGACTTAACCAAAGTGTGGCCTCACGGCGACTATCCATTGATTGAAGTTGGTGAGTTTGAATTAAACCGCAATTCAGAGAACTTCTTCTTGGATGTGGAACAATCTGCTTTTGCACCAAGCAACTTGGTGCCAGGTATCAGTGTTTCACCAGACCGTATGTTACAAGCACGTTTGTTTAACTATGCGGATGCTCAACGCTACCGTCTCGGTGTGAACTACCAACAAATTCCAGTCAATGCAGCGCGTTGCCCTGTGCACAGTAATCACCGCGATGGTCAAGGTCGTACGGATGCAAACTATGGTGGCTTACCACATTATGAGCCAAACAGCTTCGGTCAGTGGCAAGAGCAGCCTCAGTACAAAGAGCCACCATTGAAAATTAATGGTGATGCTGATTTCTGGGACTATCGTGAAGATGACAGCGACTACTTCAGTCAACCACGTGCCTTGTTTGAATTGATGACACCAGAGCAACAACAAGCATTGTTTGGCAATACTGCACGTGCGATGGGTGATGCTTTAGACTTCATCAAGTATCGTCATATCCGTAACTGCTATGCTTGCCATCCAGCTTATGGTGAAGGTGTTGCAGCAGCACTAGGGCTTAGCGTTGCCGATGCTCAGGCAGCACGTGAAACTGATCCAGCACGTCATTTGCCAAGTTTTCTCTAAACTTTAAACCTCGAAAACAAAAAGCCATCTTCGGATGGCTTTTTTTATGGAACTGGGTGACAATTTATTCAAAACAACATCAGAAAAATAACCATGCAAAATCGATTAGAACAACTGATTCAAACTCATAACATCATCCTATTTGATGCCGAATGTGTGTTGTGCTCAGCATGGGCTGGCTTTATGATCAAACATGATGTTGAGTACCTGTTCAAACTGGTCTCTGTTCAATCCAATATTGGGCAGCAACTCCTTACCTATTGCCATCTTCCTACTGATCATTTTGAAACAATGGTCTTACTGGAGAATGGTCAATGCTATACCGAATCGAACGCATTTCTACGCATCATTCAACGGCTAGACTCCCCTTACGCCAGTTTAAAATATGCGCGTGTTATCCCTAAAGTCATCCGTGATTTTGCTTATCGTCGTATTGCACTCAATCGTTATCGCTTATTTGGTCAAAATGAACAATGCTATCGAGTGACACCTGAAACTCAGCAACATTTTCTCTTGGATGAGGTCTGCACATGAATCACGAGAACCTGACCATTCAACGGATTTTGAAGTTTTGTCAGTTGATTATTGCAAGTCTCTGGATTTATCAAGGACTCATTCCGAAACTGATTTTTCAAGTCGAAGGTGAACAATATGTTTGGCAGCAACTTCATGTGCCTGCGCCTTATATTGCATGGATGATTTCACTGTCCGGCATTGCCGAGATCATTTTTGGTAGTCTGTTTTTATTTTTAACTCACAAATATTTGCATTGGCTCAGCATTATCAGCCTGATTGGGCTATTTATTTTCGTTTTGTTTATTTATCCCAATCAGATCTATCAAGCCTTTAATCCTGTAGTCATGAATATTGCGCTGGCAAGTCTTTCGATGATTTCAATTTGGTGTCTTGACACCCTTCGAGATACTAAGCACGAATAAAGTGCCCTTCGCGGATACAATAGAAGGGATTCACCAATTTCGAGGATGATTTCATTGCTTGTTGAAGTTCATGCTCAGGAGCATCTCGATCTTCGTCAGTCAGTTGAAAAGTTCGATAATGAATCGCCAGAGAACGGTGAGCGTGTAAGTCTAAATGGGCATGGAATGCATCTTGAGGGTTCATATGGACATATCGCATCAACATCCGCGGTTCATAAGCCCCTATCGGCAATAATGCCACCCGAACATCGCCATAACGCTCATGGATTTGTTTGAAGTGTGTGGAATAACCCGTATCCCCAGCAAAGAAACAATGTCCTGTTTTAGCAAGTAAGGAAAAACCACCCCACAATGCTCTGTTCTGATCACGCACCCCACGTCCAGAAGTATGCTGTGCAGGTGTATAGGCAATCTTCAACTCATCATGAAACGGGATTTCCTGCCACCAATCCATTTCAATCACATGCAAATGTTTAGGTAGGTAATAACCATTGCCTAAGCCCGTATAAATCGGCATTTCAAATTTTTGATGCAACCACTCTAAAGTTGCCAAATCCATATGATCATAATGGTTATGACTGAGTAGCACGCCATGAATGGTCGGCAAGTGCTCTAAGGCAATCCCTGCTGGGCAAACACGCTGTGGGCCATTGCCCTGTTTCGGGCTAACATACTCACACCAGACTGGATCGGTCAGAAAATTATAGGGTCCGATTTGAATTAACACCGTCGCATGACCGACAAACCAGATTTGCCAATCATTCATATCAGCATGTGGGCGATTCTGTGGAAGTTCCAGCATGTGATTACGCATGTTCCATTCATGCGAACGATCTACAGTCCAAGTCGATGATTTACGTGTTGCCAACCATTTGAGTAAGCCTTTACGATCAAATGGTGTTAAGGGTTTCTGTAAATTATAGAAACGATCAATCCCACAATGATCAGAAGCTTCATGTGGAAAAGGAGGTTTCCCCCAAGTATGGCTCAAGCAAGATTGTGTCGGCAATTGGTAGGTTAATGTCGGCTTATCTTTCATGTACGTCTTCTTTGGTGGAATCTCATCGCATGAGGTGAATGGTTTGGTATCCCGTTTAGGTCATGGATTATTTTTTAACGCGATAGCCTTTCAAATCATGATGATTTTTTTAGGATTCTCGTCTTATTCCAAATCACTATAATCGGTCTTTGATCCTAACATAAGCTTGTTAGTTATGCTGATTTTCTCTGGTAGAGTCAACACAATTTTACCGAACTAATAACGCATAATCACAATTTAGGTCACGGCCTAAATTTCATCTTTTACTCTATTTCTTTTATTTTATAAAAAAGCATATTGTATATAAAACCACCTCAGATATAATGCGGCAACAACATGATGTTCTCATCACGATAACTAAAATAATAGTAAGACACTCTTGGACCAGTCTTATGGAATTACGTCATTTACGCTATTTCATTACCGTTGCTGAAGAGCTAAGTTTCAGTAAAGCAGCGCTTAAATTACACACGTCTCAGCCTTCACTCAGTCAGCAAATTAAAGATCTCGAAGATGATGTTGGGGTGCAACTGTTGCATCGTACCAAACGCAAAGTGGAGTTAACCGACGAAGGTCAAGTTTTTCTGGAACAAGCACGTTTAACCCTCACTCAAGCTGACAAAGCTGTCACCATGGCGCGACAGGTTGCTGCGGCCAAAGTACAATGCTTAAAAATCGGCTTTGTCCCTTCTGCGGAAATTCGTATTTTCCCTTATATTTTGCCGCGCTTAAGAGTTCGACTGCCCAAACTGCAAATTCGTACACTTAATCTCAAAGAAAGCGATCAAATCGCCAAGCTTAAAAAAGGTGAGCTGGACATTATTTTTATTAATCAAAAATTTGAAAATGAAGCTTTTGCCAGTCAACTGGTGTTAAGAGAACCTTTGATGTTTATGCTTCCCAAGCAGCATCCTTTAGCACAATATTCAGAAATCACTACAGCCCAACTCAAAGATTTTCCATTAACGATTCTGACCCATAAGCTCTCCCAGCCTTTAGCTCGAACAATTACACAGTTCATTAAACAACAGCAAATTCATTTTCAAAGTATCGATGAAGCCAATAGTATTGCCGAAGCGCTCCAAGCCGTACATTCGGGGCATGGTTGCGCCATTTTACCCGCCTATATCCAAGCCTTGGCCACTGACCAGATCGTCGTCAGACCATTGCATCACCCATTGCCCTGTCTCGATGTTTTTATGAGTTATCCAAAAAATGAATTGAACCTTGCCACACAGCAATTCCTAGAAGAAATTCGGCATATATTTGGCTTAGATGGTTCCCATTTGAATTCGCACTAAATTTCTCATAAATAAAAAAGCCGAATCAATCGGCTTCGTTATTCTTTAAGCAAAGCCAATTGGCCTAGGCATTACTAAAAAATGCAGCGAATTTTTGGTAACTTGGTCGCTGTTTAATGTTTTCTAAATAGTGTTCAATCGCTGGATGAGACTGTACCTCTCCCATCTTAAGCTGCCAAAATAACATCGCAGCAACCGTCACATCTGCAGCCGTAAACTGTTTACCACATAAATAGGGATCAACTTCACTGAGTCCTTGCACAAAGGCGTTATAGGCATCTTGATAATCACCATATCCTACAGAACCTTTCTGATCGGGTTTCACTTCAACGCCCAGCATTTTATTAGTTGAAGCTGCTTCCCAAGGCCCAGAGATGAAGAATAACCAACGATAATACACGCCACGTTTTGGATCATTCAATGCGGGCGCCAAGCCTTTATCCGCAAATTTATCGGCCAAATAAGCACAAATTGCATCTAGCTCATACACCACCACATCACCATCGACAAGCACAGGTACTTTGCCAAAAGGATTAATTTTTAGGTATTCAGGGGCTTTCATTTCCGTTTGGAAAGCCACCTCAATGCGTTCACATTGCACACCTAACTCGATGAGTAACCAGTCGACAACGACGCCACGTGAAAAACTATTGGTATAAAGTTTAAGTGCCATTTTGATATTTCCTTGGTGAGTTATTCTTATTTCAATGTAATTGTTTTGATTGTCAGTTTATGTCAGTAGTCGAACGACAAACTTCTTGTGTCCACCATTGTTGAAATAATTGCTGTTTGAATTGCGGGTAAAGCTCCTGACTTAAGCTCAGCGCTCGAATTCGATCAATACGGAAGTGACGAAAACTTTTACGTAGCTCACACCATGCCGCCAATACAATTCGATCATTAAAATAACCTAGCGCAAATGGCCACAAAATACGAGAGCTTACCCGTTGTTGTTCATCGGCATAATCTACGGTAATTTTTAACTGCTGACGGATGGCTAAACGCACTTGCTCCACCAAAGTTTCATCAACAGGCAACCAAACATTGATGGATCTTAAAGTGGTTTGTTTAAGTTGCTGCTGACAATGTTCAGGCAGTACCGCATTGAGCTTTGCCAACACCGAAGTCGAGGCTGATTTCAACGCCAGATCAGGAATATCGTTCAACCAATTTAAAGCTAAAAAAATTGCTTCGATCTCAGTTTCATTCAGCGTCATGGGTGGCAATAAGAAATCTTGTTTCAGTTGAAACCCTAGTCCAGCGGCAGCATCAATACACACGCCCTGCTCACGTAAGGTTTCAATATCACGATAAACACTGCGCTGACTGATCTGCAAACGCTCTGCCAACACCTGCGCGGTCACAGGATAGCGATATTCTCTGAGCAACTGTAATAGATTGAGCAAACGGATTGAACGACTCATACGATCCCTATTGTTATTATGGATGATGGGAGTGTGAACACTCCCATCATTGTCGTTTCATATGATGTGGATGGATTAATTCTCGGTCAAGGCAGCAACATTTAGCATACTTTTCAAATAAGCATGCAAATCATGCACATTGTGCGCGATGGCGAGTGGCTGAAATTGCTGCAAGGTTTCAATGCTATGCACACCATAACTCACCCCAATACGCGGCATATTCAGATTTCGAGCCATTTCTAGATCATAACTGGTATCACCCACCATAACAGCACGATCAGCAGCTACATCCATTTCAGTCAAAATTTCCTGCAACATCAATGGATCAGGTTTAGATTTGGTTTCACTGGCTGCACGGGTAATATCAAAGATCTCATAACTATTGGTTTGTGCTAAAACTCGATCTAAACCCTTACGACTTTTGCCTGTTGCCACAGCGAGCTTTAAGCCTTGCTGTTTTAGATCAGCCAGTAACTCTGCAACACCGCTAAACCATGCGTCCTCTTTGGAGTTCGCGACATAATGATCTGCATAACACTGCAAAATGTCTTGCTGTAAATGCGGCACTTGTGGAAACAAGATCTGCATGACTTCGGGTAAACCTAAGCCAATAATGCTTTTTGCTGCTTCATCTGTCAGCGGTTGTTCAAATTGTTGTGCTGCATATTGCAGGCTTGCCACGATTTGCCCAACCGAATCGAATAAAGTGCCATCCCAGTCGAAAATCACTAACTCGATATTTTGATTCATTTCTGCTTTCTCAACTGATCGATCACCTGTTGCATATCTTCAGGCATTGGCGCTTCAATGGTTGGATAGTTTGGAATCTCTAAACGCATTGCATGTAGACACAAACGACGCGCTTCAGGGCCTGTATATGCCGTATTGTGCCCATATTTATCATCCCCGACTAAAGGATGACCAATACTTAAACCATGCACACGAATTTGATGGGTCCGCCCCGATAACGGTGACGCATGTACCAAAGTAGCTGATTTAAAGCGTTCAACTACTTTCCAATCGGTCTTACTCGGCTTACCTTCTTTGGTCACACGAACGCGACGTTCGCCATTGGCAAGTTCATAACGCAACAATGGTGCATCAATCAATTGCTGATCCAGACTGACTTGTCCTTTGACGATCGCAGCATACGTTTTTTGAATTTTATGCTCACGCAATAAGTCTTGCAGCAGCTTTAAAGTACTACGCTTTTTACTGATCATGACCAAGCCTGAAGTATCTCGGTCAATCCGATGGATCAGCTCCAGATATTTTTTACCTGTCGCGGCACGTAGAGCTTCGATTAAGCCATAAGCCACACCACTACCCCCATGTACGGCAATACCTGAAGGTTTATTCACAACCAATAGCCCTTCGTCCTCATATACCACACGGCTGAGTAGGCTTTGTGCCACGCCATCACTAACTGGTGCCGCAGTTTCATCCTTTTGTTCATAGCGGATTGGTGCGACACGAATCTGGTCGCCAATATTCAAACGTGTTTCTGCTTTTATTCTTTTTTTATTAACGCGTACTTGCCCTTCACGAATCAAACGGTAGATTCGACTTTTTGGAACACCTTTTAATCGGGTAAATAAAAAATTATCTATTCGCTGCCCGTCTTGATGCTCATCCACGTCAAACCAAGTGACACTTTGCCATTGTTGTGTAGAATTCATACGCTCGATTAATCCAAGATTTGCTAAATATGATTAAAAAATGATCATTTAGCTAAGTTATTTCACAAGAAACCTAAACTTAGCCCATAGGCAGATGCTGCAAGGTTTGGTATATTCAGCGCACGGATACCACCGTAAGTGAGCATCAAATCAGAAATTTTATTTAGATAAAATTTTCAATCGATGAGATATTCACCAACAACTCGGATAGGTCCTAAAGAATTATGCCGACGCCGAAGGCTTATTATATCGGCAAAATGGCAAACTGTTGCGTTTAATTGTGCATATGCACATACAGTTTGTTCAGAAAAAATATGTCGCCAGCAATTTGCTGGTTATTAAACGTAAACTGATCCACATCAGACAATTTGCTCCCTGATGTCGCATTCAGGCTAAAGCGTTGATGCATTGGAACTGCTAAGCAGAGATACGATGATCATTCCGTATCAAGACTTCCAGATGGATCGACTTCAATGCTTAATGACAGTGAAAGTCACCATCCAATGCACCGCTCACCCGCCAGTGAAGCGTACAGGAAACTTTGATTATGTCGGATCTAGTGATATTTCACAGATGTAAGACATACATGAAATATCAACGGATTCAAGATTGAAGCAGTATTGCCGACATCAAAATAACCGTATCAAAACCCCAGCTGGATATTTACAGTCAGTGGTTTCAGAGCTTCCTACACAAAGTTGCTTCTGAGTCTTGATCGCGCCAATTTGATGTTTGCTCAAAAATATTGAGCTTGTTGTTTGTGTGCATCACTATTAGGTGTCACACCCATGAAACGTATGTTGATTAATGCAACCCACGCCGAAGAAGTTCGCGTTGCACTTATCACTGGTAATCGTCTTTACGATTTCGATTTAGAGAATCGTACTCGCGAACAAAAAAAATCAAATATCTATAAAGGTCACGTCACTCGCGTTGAACCATCTTTAGAAGCGGTTTTCGTTGAGTACGGCGCACAGCGTCAAGGCTTTTTGTCTATGCGAGAAATTGCAAACTCGTATTTCAAAGCTGACCCTCGTCAAACTTCAAATATTCGTGAACTCATCACTGAAGGCACTGAATTACTGGTTCAAGTTGAGAAAGAAGAGCGTGGCAATAAAGGTGCTGCCCTTTCTACTTTTATCTCACTTGCTGGTCGTTATTTAGTTCTCATGCCAAATAACCCGAAAGGTGGTGGCATCAGCCGTCAAATTTCGGGTTCAGTACGTGAAGAGCTAAAAGAAATTTTAGCGTCTTTAAATGTACCGCGTGGCATGAGTGTGATCGTTCGTACTGCGGGTATTGGTCGCACACAGGAAGAGTTACAACTCGACTTGCAACATTTGCTTGACCTTTGGGCGCAAATCCAAGGTTCTGCAAGCACTGGTCCATCACCAATGCTGGTTCATCAAGAAGCTGGTGTGGTGACACGTGCCATCCGTGATTATTTACGTGATGATGTGGCTGAAATCCTGATTGATAGCGAGCAAGCCTATAACGAAGCTTATAACTTCGTAAAAGCAGTCATGCCGCGTCAACTCGACAAACTCAAAACCTATACCTTGAACGAGCCATTATTTGCTCATTTTGGTATCGAAAGCCAAATCCAGACTGCCTATGAACGTGAAGTAAAACTTCCTTCAGGTGGTTCAATCGTGATTGACCAAACAGAAGCATTGGTATCGATCGATATCAACTCTGCGAAATCAACCCGCGGTCATGATGTTGAAGAAACAGCTTTAAATACCAATTTAGAAGCTGCCGAAGAAATCGCACGTCAACTTCGTTTACGCGATATTGGTGGCTTAGTCGTAATCGACTTCATCGACATGACTAAAGACCGCAACCAGCGTATGGTTGAAGCGAAATTACGTGAAGCAACGCAAAGCGATCGCGCACGTATTCAATTCGGTCAACTGTCACGTTTTGGTCTCATGGAAATGAGTCGTCAACGTTTACGTCCTTCTTTAGAAGAAGCGACTGGCTACGTTTGCCCACGCTGTCATGGCACAGGTATGGTACGTGACTTACGCTCACTATCACTTTCGATTATGCGTAAGGTTGAAGAAATTGCACTACGCGAGCGTCAAGGTGAAGTTCAAGTTGAAGTCCCTGTAGAAATTGCAGCATTCTTATTGAATGAAAAGCGTCACAGCTTGGTTTATTTAGAACAAACCTCGAATGTACGTGTTACCGTGTTGCCTCACCCGCACTTAGAAACACCACACTACCAAATCCAGTTCAATCCAGATGGTTTTGCGCCTTCTAGCTATGAACGTACAGAAGCAACCCGTTCAAGCGAAAAAGAACTTGGTTATGAGTCTTCTGACTGGCATTTAGAAGATGCAGAGCATCATCATGCTGCACCTTCACAAAATCAAGCAGCTGCACCACAGAAGAAAGCAAACCAGCAACACGCTGCGCAAGCAAAACAGACTCAAGCAACGACACAAAAGTCAGCGAGTCCTTGTGCTTGGTTAGAGAACCTATTTGTTCAAAAACAAGCGCAAACCACTGATCAATCTCGTTCTGCACAAAATGCAGCAGCCGCGATTGAACAAATGGTGAACAATGGTGCTGTGAGCCGTGGTCAATTTGGTCAAGTGACTACACCTGTTGTCGCTGAAGTTGCTGCTCCAGCTGCAAACAATGCTTATATTTCACAAAATCCTGTGAAACAAGAAGCGCGTGAAACATTTGAGAAAGACGAAAAATCACATCGTCCAAATCAAAACCAGAAGAAACGCAAACACAAAGAGCAACGTGAACAACATGTTCATGCGCATGAACAACAAAATCAAGTGCATGAAGAAGTCGTTCAACTGTCACGTCAAGAACAGCGCCAAGAACAACGTGAGCTAAAACGTCAACAAAAACGTCAGCAGCCACAAGAATCTCAAAACCAGCAACAGCATCATGATGCTGCTCAAGGCAATGAGTCTGCGCCTTTACCACGTCGTGACCGTAACCAGCAACGTCCAAATCGACCGAACCGCCACCGTGATCAAAGTGTTTTAAACGAAACACCTGCTGCACCTGAAACTGCAGTAAATTCACAGCAAGTGAAAGTTGATGTTATTGATACACCACGCGTAGAGCCAATGAACACTGCGTTGATCGTGAATCTTGATCAAGGTCAAAGTGAAATTGTTGCATTGAATCCACAACAGGCACCAACACCGACTGCTAAAGCAGAAAAGGTAAAACCTGTAGTCGAGAAAGTTGAAACGCCAGCACCAGCTCAAGTAGAACAAACAGCTACTGAAAAGGCAGCAGACGAAGAAACTGTACAAGCACCTGCACAACGTGCCAGCAATGATCCTCGTTCACGTCGTCGTCAGCGCAATAATCAAACTGCACCGAAAACGGCTACAGTCAAAGTTGCTCTATCACAGACGCCTACACTTGGTCAGTACACAATGGGTAGCTTAATCCGCCATGTCTATGGTGATGATTGCACAATCCTGATTGAGCAATTTGGCTTAGTTACAACCTTCAACCGTGCTTTACAAAAGTTCGCTGAACAACATGCAAGTAGCTTAGTGACGGAAACTGTAGTTGAGAAAGAAAAGCGTCCTGTAACACGCGATGCTGAACTTCCGACGCAAAAACCAACTGAAGAAGCTGAACCAGCGCCAGTGTTAGCATTAACACCACCAGACGCAGCGGCAGTTCGTGTTGCCAATGACCCTCGTGAGCGCCGTCGTTTAGCGAAACTTGCTGCGGAACAAGCGAAAGAAGCACATGTTGCCTCAAATGCGACGCCAGCTGCTGTAGAAAGCACTGAATCGAAAGAAGAAGTGAAACAAGCAGACGATGCAGTCGTCACAGAAGCAACCGTAATTGCACCTGAGCAACAACCTTTAGAACTTGCCAGTACAGATGCTGTAGCTGATGTTGCACCAGTTGAGGCTGAAGTAGTTGAACCTGCTGTAACTGCTGAAGTTGAAACCGTAAGCGAGACTGTTGCAGAAGTTACTGAATCTACTCAAGCTGTTGAAAAAGCTGAATCTACGGCTGAAACGGAAGCAGAAGATGAAGCAGCGAAAGCGGAAAAAGAGAAATCAAACCGCCCTCGCCGCCCTCGCGGACGCCCACCGAAAAAGACCACCGCTGAGTGAGTAATTTGCTAAATTGCACTCAATAAGGCTAAGCCTAGTCATTTCGATGACTAGGCTTTTTTGTTATTTTGTCAAATTAGGTTGATTGCTCTAGGCACTTACCATTACAAAACAGCATTAACAAAATGGTGTGAATGGTTGTGTTCTAACGGATAGCCATTTCTTGGATTGATCGAAAAATAAATAGGATTGATATGAGCCAAACTACGCAGACCGATATTATTACCCTTGGTGATGTCGCTACTCGACTTCCTAACTTCATCACTAAAGTACCTCATATCCTCAATGGTCTTAAACAAGCATATTTGCGAACGCCAACATCTCCTGCTGGTTTAGGTATTGCCTTTGAAAAAGCAGTCAAGCGTAACCCTCAAGGCATCGCACTGTTATTTGAAGATCAAAGCTATAGCTATCAAGCACTCAATGAATGGGCAAACCAGATTGCACATTACTACTTATCACTTGGGGCAAAGAAAGGCGACGTGATTGCAGTGATGGTTGAAAACCGTCCAGAGCTGATCGCTTCTATTGTTGCTTTGGCAAAAATTGGCGTCACTATTGCACTCGTCAATACCTCACAAGTCGGTAAAGTGCTTGCACACAGTATCAACTTGGTGAACCCAATTGCAGTCATTGCAGGGGAAGAAGTCCGTGCTGCGATTGATGAAGCACGCCAAGACTTAAAAGTTGCTCAAGATCGTTTCCACTGGTTTGCCGATCAAGAAACGCGTAAAAATGCAGGGATTGCACCACAAGGTTATGTGAACCTTGCGCAACAAATTGACCAATTTCCAAAATTCAATCCATCGACTACCCGCACCGTGACAGGTAAAGATGGTTTGTTCTACATCTATACCTCTGGTACAACAGGCTTACCAAAAGCCGTGATTTTCACCCATAGCCGCTGGACACTTGCTTATGGCACCTATGGTCATATCCTGAACTTAGGTAAAGATGATGTGATGTACGTGACCCTCCCGCTTTACCATGCAACAGGTGTAGTCGTGTGCTGGTGTGGTGTGATTGCAGGCAGTGCAACACTTGCCGTACGCCGCAAGTATTCAACCAGTGCATTCTGGAAAGATGTACAGAAATTCAATGCCTCTGCAATTGGTTATGTCGGTGAACTGTGTCGTTACTTGATTGATGCACCTGTCACAGAACAAGATCGTGCCCATCGCGTGACTAAGATGATTGGTAATGGCATGCGTCCAAATATCTGGGGCAAGTTTAAAGAACGTTTTGGTGTTGAAGAAGTACTTGAACTTTACGCATCTAGCGAAGGTAACGTTGGTTTTAGCAACATCTTCAACTTTGACAACACTGTAGGCTTCTCTCCAACACCATACGCGATCGTTGAATTTGACAAAGAAAAGAATGAATTAGTTCGCGATAAGAAAGGTCACTGCAAGAAAGTGAAGACTGGTGAGGTTGGCTTACTGATTGGTAAGATCACCAGCCGTTCACCATTTGATGGCTACACCGATCCAGAAAAGAACAAATCTGTGATTTTGAAAGATGTGTTTACCCAAGGTGACTCATATTTTAATACTGGAGACTTGGTCCGTGATATTGGTTTCCGCCATGCACAGTTTGTTGACCGTCTAGGTGATACATTCCGCTGGAAAGGTGAAAACGTTTCTACAACAGAAGTAGAAAACATGGTCTGCGAATATGAAAAGATTGCCGAAGCAGTGGTATACGGTGTTGAAATTCCAAATACCAATGGTCGTGCAGGTATGGCTGCGATTACCTTGATCGACGGTGCAGAACTGAATGAAGCGGATTTAAGCGACATGGTTAATGTGTTTAAAAAATGCTTACCATCTTATGCCATTCCTGTTTTCTTACGTGTTCAAGAGAAAGTGGAAACGACTGGGACATTTAAATACCAGAAGAATAAACTGAAAGAAGACTCATTTAATCCAAGCAAAACTTCTGAACGTTTACTGGTTTTATTACCTGGTGCAAGCAGCTATAGTGATGTAAATACTGAGATCTTTGATAATATTCAAAGCTATCAATACCGTTTCTAGTTTATTTTTTAGCTAAATAAGAGGAAATCGTGCTTTTTATAAACAATCATGCACATGTTTTTTAATTTCCTCTTGTGTTAGCTGAATAAGTTGCTAGAATACGCAACATCAAAACGAAGACGCATTTAGAACAAATTAGTTTTTCTTGCGAAGCTTGTTGAAACACTTGCTTAGGGTCGTTAGCTCAGCTGGTAGAGCAGCGGACTTTTAATCCGTTGGTCCCGCGTTCGAATCGCGGACGACCCACCATCTAATGTTTTGATAGTTTGTAAAATGTATTTTACAAATGCCTGTTAGAGGTTAAGCTACAGAAAATCATAGATTTTCTCTTGCGCTCAGGTAAAACGTTGTTTTACTTACCCTCGCTCAGGGTCGTTAGCTCAGCTGGTAGAGCAGCGGACTTTTAATCCGTTGGTCCCGCGTTCGAATCGCGGACGACCCACCAAATTCTAAAAAGCCTCATCATTGATGAGGCTTTTTTATTTTCTATTTAAGTTCTTTCTAAAAGATGACAACAGAACTGGTTTTACTCTAAGCATCCTTGCTCAAAGTCATCATGTGTTGAAATTATAAAAACGCTTCTAATACCGAATTTAAAAAGATATGCCCCTGCTCGGTACAGGCAATTCGATCCTGATCAGCAATGAGCAGTTTTTTCTCACGCAACTGATGCAACGTCTCATTCAAATCTTCCAACGCCAGCCCTGTACGTTGAGCATAAGATGCAGCAGCAATACCATCATTTAAACGCAAAGCATTCATCATAAATTCAAAAGGTAATTCCTCAGCTTCAATAGGCTTCATTTGCACATGCTCTGCTGGAACTTTGGCTAAATAATCTTTCGGCAAGCGGGTTTTCTGGAACCGATAAACCCCATCTGGTCGGGTAACTTTGCCATGTGCACCTGCACCAATCGCCAGATAATCACCAAATTGCCAATAATTCAAATTATGTGCAGATGGTTGTTCTTTACGCCATGCTGAAACTTCATAATTCACATAACCATTGGCTTTTAAATACGCCTCACCCTTCTCTTGAATATGTTCTAAAACTTCATCTTGAGGCAATACAGGCTGGGTGCGGAAGAAAACCGTATTTGGCTCAATGGTCAGTTGATACCAGCTAATATGTGTTGCACCCTGCTCCACAGCCAATCTCAGGTCGGTTAAGGCCTGCTCCTCAGTCTGTTGGGGTAAACCATGCATCAGATCGACATTGACGCGCTCAAAGCCTGCCTGACGCGCCTGCTGAATGGCATCCAATGCATTATTGGCTGAGTGGATACGACCTAAGCGCTGTAAATGTTCAGGATCAAAACTTTGAACACCCAATGACAAACGATTAATGCCCACCGCCAGATAATCAGCAAATGGATCATGCTCAACCGTCCCAGGATTAGCTTCCAGTGTAATTTCACAGCCAGCTTCAAAGTCTAAACGTGCTTTGAGTTGATCAAACAACCATTGATAACCTTGTGCAGAAATCAGTGACGGTGTCCCGCCACCAATAAACACACTATGAATGGATCTGCCTTGCGCCATTTCAACCTGAGTCTCAAAGTCAGCCACCAGTGCAGCAAGATATTGCTGTTCCAAATCCAACGACAATTGCCCATCAGGTACAGCGTGCGAATTAAAGTCACAATAAGGACATTTACGTACACACCATGGCATATGGATATACAAGGACAGTGGGATATTTGCTGGATTTAACGGACTCAAAATACAAGCTCAATGACAGAACCTGATTATTTTAACATGACTCGACTCGGCACGGTTGCAGCATCAATACGCATACGGCTTATCATCCCCTATGTATTCAGTTAGACTGAAAGCATAAAGAACAATTAGACCGATAATATGATGAAAATTTCCAGCCAATTGCTATTTATACTGCCCCTCGCTTTAGGGATTGGCATAGCAATGGCCTTTCAAACGGCGATCAATGCACAACTTCGAGAGTATCTGAACTCACCACTACAAGCCGCGTTGCTTTCCTTCTTGATTGGGACGATTATTCTAGCCTTGCTGGTTTATTTTCAAGGTGCAGACAAACCCAGTTTAGTTGAACTTTCACAAATTCCTTGGTATCTGTGGTTAGGTGGTTGTCTTGGGGTTTATGCAATTAGCATGAGCATTTATACTGCACCTAAACTCGGATTTTTAACTTTTTCAGGTTTAGTGATTTTTGGACAATTGGTGATTTCCATGTTGATTGATCACTTTGGCTGGTTAGGTACAGACAAAACACCGATCAATTGGCAACGTCTACTGGGTAGCATTGTGATTTTTATTGGTGTGTTATTAACACTACAACGCTAATTCCCCCATTTTAATAAGAGTATTTTTTGTGTCCCATGCCACAACCAAGCGCTTTGAACTCAAACAGCTATTTCATTTGATGTTTCCAATTCTAATTACACAGTTTGCCCAAGCTGGATTAGGTTTAATCGATACCATTATGGCAGGTCATCTTTCTGCTACGGATTTGGCAGCGATTGCAGTCGGTGTTGGACTATGGATTCCGGTCATGCTGCTCTTTGCAGGAATAATGTTGGCAACAACACCTTTGGTTGCTGAGGCACGTGGTGCAAGAACACCCGAAAAAATTCCAACCATTGCCCGCCAGTCTTTATGGGTTGCTGTCATTCTCGGTATTGTTGCGATGCTAATTCTGCAATGTATGCCAATGTTCCTGCCCCTGTTTGGTGTGCCTGAAAGCTTAATACCGAAAGCAAGCCTGTTCTTACATGCAATTGGCTTTGGTATGCCTGCAGTGATGATGTATGCAGCTCTACGAAGTTATTCAGAAGCGTTGGGACATCCACGTCCTGTCACAGCCATTAGCTTGATTGCCTTACTGGTATTGATTCCACTGAACTTTATCTTTATGTATGGCTTTGGGCCAATTCCAGCATTGGGCAGCGCAGGTTGTGGTTTTGCAACAGCGATCTTGCAATGGCTGATGTTTATCACTTTGGCCATTTATATTTCCAAAGCCAAAGCCTATAAACAGGCACCAGTCTTCACAAAATGGGAAAGAATTGATCCAGTTTGGATTAAACGCATTTTAAAACTGGGTTTACCCATTGGGCTTGCTGTATTTTTTGAAGTCAGTATTTTCAGTACAGGTGCGATTGTACTGGGTCCGCTTGGTGAAAATGCGATTGCAGCTCATCAGATTGCGATCTCAGTCACTTCTCAGCTGTTTATGATCCCACTGTCTTTAGCCATTGCATTAACCATTCGTGTTGGCATGTATTACGGTGAACAAAACTGGCATGCAATGCGCCAAGTACAAATCGTGGGATTGATTACGGCCACGATCTTTGCAGCCTTGACCATGACATTGATTGCGCTTGCGCGCCCCTATATCGTTGCGATCTATACCACGGATATTAATGTCATTCCTGTGGCGATGTACCTACTCTGGTTTGCGATGGCCTATCAGCTAATGGATGCATGGCAAGTTAGTGCGGCAGGTTGTTTACGTGGTATGCAAGACACTCAAGCCCCGATGTGGATCACCTTAATGGCGTATTGGATCGTCGCCTTCCCGATTGGTTTATACCTTGCTCGCTATACAGTTTGGGGCGCTGCTGGTGTCTGGCTCGGTCTGATTATTGGTTTAACTATTGCCTGTGTACTACTGATCGGCCGTTTATATTTGAACAATAAACGTTTGGCACAACGAGCAGGTTTCAATACATAAAATTTTACACGTATTTAGTGTTATTGATTAAGGGTAGTAAGGATGCTGCTCTTAATCTCATCCCCTCATCGATACATCTTTTATATCCGCTCTTCGCTGCATGCTTACATCACTTAACATTTTGGTATAGGCAATTTAAGTTTTGTCGCCTATGATCAAAGAATCTCTTTAAAACTGGATCGCCCGAGGTCAAGTACATATGGCAAAACATGCAAGCTCTCCCAGTAAGCGTTTTTTAAAACTGGCTGGTATGACCGCAAGTATTGCCAGCAAAAGTGTTGCCAACACCATTCGTAATCTAACTGCAGATGAGGAACAAAAAAATGCTGCACGTAGCAAACTGTTCCAAGACATTGGCTTACAGATCGCAGACACTTTAGGTGAAATGAAAGGCGCAGTGATGAAAGTCGGACAAATCGCCTCGCAATATAAAGATATCTTCCCACCAGAAGTGGCAAAGGCAATTGCCAAACTACAACGCCAAGCACCTGCAATGCCATTTACAGCGATTCAGCAACAAGTCGAAAAAGAGTTGGGCAAACCTTTAGACCAGATTTTTAGTTCTTTTGAAGCAGAACCTTTTGCCGCAGCTTCAATTGGACAAGTACACCGTGCAGTACTGCCAAATGGTCAGGCTGTCGTAGTGAAAGTGCAATATCCAGGTGTTGACCAAGCTTGTGAAAGCGACTTAAAACAAGTCCGTCTGGCTTTGCGATTGATGGGTGTTTTAAAGATTGATAAGAAGCTGCAAGATCAACTGTTTCAGGAGATTCAGGACAGTTTGTCTGCCGAGCTCAACTACGAAATTGAAGCACAAAACCTAGAAGTATTTAAAACCTTCCATGAAAAGCTCGATGATCAAATCATTATCCCAACCGTATACAAAGATTATTCTTCTCGTCGCGTACTGACACTCAGCCTTGAACAAGGCGAGTCAATTGAAACGGCAAGCACATGGTCAGTTGAAACCCGCAATCAAATTGGTCGTCGTCTGATTCGTGCTTTAGGACAGGAAATGTTTTTCTTGAAGCGTTTCCATTGTGACCCACATCCAGGCAACTTTGCTTTCCGTGAAGATGGCAGTGTCATTATTTATGATTATGGCAGCGTTAAGACCCTTTCGCCTGAAATCATTCAACATTTCAAAGCACTGGTGAATGCTGCTCGCCAAGAAGATATTGCTCAGGTCGAAGATCTGTTGGTGGAATTACATTCGATTGCTGAAAAGCAGAAATTCCCAAGCGAGCTATATACACAATGGATTGAAATCCTGTTGCGTCCTTTAAGCACGCATT
Source organism: Acinetobacter sp. Tr-809 (assembly GCF_011753255.1). Lineage (NCBI taxonomy): Bacteria > Pseudomonadati > Pseudomonadota > Gammaproteobacteria > Moraxellales > Moraxellaceae > Acinetobacter > Acinetobacter sp. Tr-809. The sequence continues at coordinate 231,454 of NZ_VWVZ01000006.1, read as the reverse complement.
ATGATTTTGCTGAAAATTCATCGCATCATGATGGTATGCGCTTAGTGAAACAATCATTGAAATACTGGGATGTGTTTAAACCCTCTCCTGATACTTTAATGGTCAATCGAACTATTTCAGGACATTACTGGAACCTGATTCACCTCAAAGTACATGACAATCTTAATGATTTATTTGAAGAGTTAGTCCCGAACTAAACTTCATAAAAAATGCCAATCATCTGATTGGCATTTTTTATTTCACTCATATTCAAGCCTCTAACAAATCAAATGGCTTGAACAAAGTTCCATATGCCATGCTCACTGATTCATTGTTTACAAATAAATTTCAATAAAACTTGAAATGAATAAGATTGACTGCACATATTGTTATGTTATAACATTTCTATAAATAATAGGAGCCATTCCAAATGCGTAAAGATATCCACCCTGCTTATCAACAAGTCTTGTTCCATGATACCAATGCAGATGCCTACTTCTTAATTGGTAGTACACTGCAAACGAAACAAACTAAAGAATATCAAGGTCAAGTCTACCCTTACGTCACCCTTGATATTTCTAGTGCATCACACCCGTTTTATACAGGTGAAGTACGCCAAGCAAGCAATGAAGGCCGTGTTGCAAGCTTTAACAAACGCTTTGCACGTTTTAACCGCAAAGGTTAATTTTCATTTAAGTTTCACACATTAGGCTGTAAGCATTAGGAGTCTAAGCTTATCTCTCCTCCACTTAGACTTCTTTTTTTATACCTAACATTTACCCTCTAAGAATCTAGCGTTGCTTGTCCAACCACACCAAACTCAATCGGTGTTTTGACATAAAACAAAGAGATTTCTTTGCTATTCAAATAATTCATCAATTCGACTGCCTGTTCATTTGTTACTGCGAACTGGATCTGTACAGGTCGATCAGCCAACTCAAAGAAACTGGCTGAATGAAACAAACCATGATGATCAACACCTTCCAGTCCAGCGAGCACCGTCGCGCCGCGCAAGTTCATTTGTTTTGCGACAGACAATAACCATTCGCTGATCAGTTGTCCCTGATAGTTACGATTTTGCGCGGTATAAAAAGTTATTAAAAACCCATTCATTATCACCACTCCCACACTATGCGGCACTTAGCCATTGATGCAAACTCATACCCAAAATCGTAAACAACAATGACCCAATCACATGAATCAAAATTGCTGCACAGGCATAACCCAACTTACCACTTTGCAATAAGGCAATAATCTCGGCAGAAAAGGTCGAAAATGTGGTTAATGCACCACAGAAGCCAGTAATCACAAACAGTTTGTAATTTGGACTCAGTGAACTTTGAGAAAAATAAGAAATTGCAAAACCGATAATAAAGCCACCAACAAAGTTGACTGTGACCGTACCCAAAGGAATATTGGGAAAAATTGGATTGAGCTTTAAACCCAGGAACCAACGCAACCATGCGCCTAATACAGAACCCAAAGCGATTGAAAGTAATGGATAGTACATGACTTACTCCAAAGGCAGTGTTGGAGTGAAAGAATAATGTGACATTGATTTATAGCTATTGTTCTGAATAATTTTCATTGCGAACTCCAAAATGGGAACAGAGCACGCACGAACCTACGCCCCCTGTTCAGGGTAACGTAGGCATCATTAGCCATTATGGCGGTTTGTGACAGGAGGAATGCCATCTCCTTTGCTCTAAAATAACATATTTTTTGGGCAACTCAACCCATGTTTTTGATGCTGAATGACGCTGTGTATAAACATGAACTTATCCACAATTTATTCCGATATCGCTAAAACTTTTTCCCCAACTACATAAAAATCTAATGCAGGTACGACAAAAGCGAAAGCCTCTGTCTCATCGCCTAAACCCAATTGTTGCAATAATTTGGGTGCTTGTAATGCACGAACCTGAGCAGCTTGAATCTGTTGAAACTGAAACGGCATCTGAATATCCCCTTGCGACATTCGAGTCGGTTGATCGACCCATTCTGTCCATGCCTGATCTTGATCGACCAAAAACTCAACAACCCCTTCCCAAGATGGAAATAACGACTGCCATGCATCAGGTAATTGTTTATCTGTGGTAATTTCTACGTCACTACTTAGAGAATAATCGGCATCAACACGCATTTCGGTATGAATCACTTGCTTATCCCGTTGATGTTGAAAAGTCGATGCATATTGTGCTGGCATCACATCACTGGCAAAACGGCCACCAATGACATATAAAGCCTGATCAACGATTACCTGCTCAAAAATCACGGTCTTTGGATGTGACTCATCCAAATAAAAGCGCCAGTTACTTTGTCGAGGTGAGGGCATTAACTGACGTAATTTTCCCAAGAAACTGAAGCCAAAATGATGATGCTGATAAGTCAAAATCGTAAAAATGGTTTTTCCGTCTTTTTCCCATAACGGTACATCTTTGGGATAGCGCTGACGTACCTGTTCAACATCTAACAGCCACGACAAATACACAATATTGCTGACCTGACTCTGCAAAGGCATAAACGGCAGTAGACGCATCATCAAACGGCGCAGTTGCAATAGGAAGTGGCAACTAAAAACGGGAGCGAGAAAGCGCAATAAACGTTTGGATGGCGGTAATTTAAAGTAATGTCGATTCATTATTATTCAACACATTCATAAGCGTTCTGAGCATAAACCGACAATACTATAACGTCTAGCTCATATACCGATCGACTTCTATTCTACATTTTCAATGTTATGATGCGGACATTGATTCAATAAACATGGAATTTTGAAATGGCTCAAAGCTTATTGGCACAACTTAAAGATGGCTCAGCAAAATTTGCTGATGTATTGGCATTTATCGAAGCACGTTATCAACATACTCCAACAGCGTTTCAAAATGGCGCACAATTCAATGCAGCCACTGAAAACCAAGGCAGTGCTAAAGTACTGAGCTTCGCAAAAATTGAAGGTTTAAGCCAAGCAGACACTTTAAGTTTATTTGCAGAACATTATGCTTCTGTACTTGCGACGCCAGAAGCCACCGACCATCAAAATATCCGCCAGTTTATGCAACATGGCTGGGATGGGATAAAGTTTGAAGGCGAAGCCTTAATTGCAAAATAAGAAAAAGGAGGTTTAACCTCCTTTTTTTATATCTGCGTTTGTATTCAGAATCGGTCTAGCCAGTTTCCGCAAGTCAGTGCTTAAACTATAAAAATCACCACCCATTTTGCCCACGCTCTGAAGTTGCTGTTGATCAATCATCTGCCCATCCCATAGGCGATCATCAACATAAATCGACTTCACATCCAGCAATGCCACTGTACCACCCGATGGAAGCGTACTGAGTTGCAGAACCTCCCTTAACTGGCATTCATAACGAATAGGTGTATCCTTGACAGATAAAGCTGCGACGGTATGACTCGGTTCAGCCTCAATATTGGCAAACTCAAATTCACTCTGTTCTGGTGGCAACAAAGCACAAGATAAATTCATCTTTTCCAGCAACGCTGAATTCACAATATGCACCACACATTCTTGGGTCTCAATTAAATTTCTGATGGTGTCTTTATCCTGCCCATTTCTTGGATTGACTTGCGAATACCATAAAATAGGTGGATTACAACTAGCCACATTAAAGAAGGAATAAGGGGCAATATTGGCAATCCCATCCACGGAGAGTGTACTAATCCATGCAATCGGTCGAGGGGTAATTCCCCCGACCAACAAGCGATAGATTTCATTGGCATCTAAATCAGAAGTTTCAAAAATCATGATAACAACACGGCTAATTTAGGGACGTTCAGCGTATTGCGGTAGATCATCGGCAATACAATCCCATTCGGCTTTCGATGCAGCAAAAATATGCATACTTGGCTTTTGCTGCAAAGGCGTATCCAACGTCCCTATTCTTAATCGATAAAGCTCGGGCTGTGCATCCCGTGAACTGATCAATGGAGAGCCACATTCGCCACAGAACCAGCGATACACACCAGATGCAGCAAACTTTTTAACCAACTCTTCACCCTGTACGATTTTAAACGCTGTGCTGCTAATCGGTGCATTGGTTGCATAGGCCGTACCATTGGCTTTTCGGCAACGTTGACAATGGCATTGTATGATCTCACCAATTTCACCATGAATCTCATAATGAATACCATCACATAAACAACTGCCACGATAGACCGATGAAGCTTGAGACATATTCCTATTCCTGATGAACATTTACTCAAAACTAGCATTTTTAAATGCTGAATCACAAGGCAAATCTGCTCAAGAAATATAATGAGATTTAAGAGAAATCACACAGCCTTTTAGACTCAACTGATCAAGGCAGAAAATACCCCAATGATCAAAACGTAGAACAGGATCGGTAAACCTAAAAACCAAAATTTTGCCCATCCATTGGTATGAAACACTTGGGTAGCCCCACGGTAACTCACCCAACATGACAAAAATAAAAATGGAACGGGAATAAAGCCTAAAAATGTAGATTGATTATAGGCTTCAATATAATTTGAATATAAAAATGTTTGAATGACGGTGGTAAGCACAATCGGCAATACAAAGACCAAGGATTGCAATACATACACGTGTCGGGCAAGTTGTGGATCAGCCTCTTTTGCACCTGAAAACTGCAGTCTTTTCTTATACCACCAGCCTTGAATCAACCAGCCAAATGCAGCAGAAATAATCCCCATGCCCAGTACCCATAACCAGTAACTTGGCCAAGCCTCTGCAGCTGAGCTAATGAAAGAGGTTCTATTTGTTGTCTCGGCACGTAATAACTGCTGATCGATTCGATCCATAACAGTCACCATACCAATTAAATAAGCAATCAAAATAATGCTTTGATGATGATAGTTTTTAGACTGAGAAAAAAACTTTTTCGGTTGGAAAAATAAAGTGATCACTTGCTTCGGTTGCAATGGTTTTATTATTTCGTTGTCTTGTGTTTCCACTGTCGGCTCAATATTCATATACCCTCTTCATAAATTAATTTAGATTATTTTTATTCAAGTATTTTAGCTTATTTTATCATTTGATAAATGTATTTACTCCTTCTGCTACCGCTCTTCCAGTTGCGAAACAAGCTGTCAGTAAATAGCCACCTGTGGGTGCATCCCAATCTAGCATTTCACCACAACAAAACACATAAGGATTAGATTGCAATTGCAGTTGTGCGGATACAGCAGTTTGCTTCACACCTCCAGCACAGCTGATGGCCTCTTCGATTGGACGGAAACCATCCAAAGGAATACTCAAATGCTTAATTTGCTGAGCCATTTGCTTGGCATCTGACCATAAGCTTTTTTCGACAATTTCTCGGAGTAGATTAATTTTGACAGTGTCCAAACCTGCTTTACGCCAGAGATTGGTCAAAGACTGCTTTTTGTTGCCCTGTAATTTCTTTTCTAATTGATCAATGCTGACATCAGGCAGTAGGTCCAGATGTAATTGTAAACGCTGTTTTTGGGCAAGCTGTGCTCTGAGATCACGACCCAATTTATAAATCACGCCACTCTCAAAGCCGTAGTGAGTAATGATGATATCGCCATGAGTTTGCTGTTCAGATTGCACCCACGCATTAACGCGCTTCAACGGCTGACCAAAACACTCCTGCATGAACGTTGACCATGTTTTAATTACACCTGCATTACTGGCTTGGAAAGGCTCAATTTCATTTTTTGAGAGCCATTGCTGCCACGCACCATCACTACCCAATTGTGACCATGACACTGCACCACAGGCTAAGATGATTGCATCGTAAGTTGCTGTAAAACACTGGGTTTGATTTTCAATCGTCAATTGATTTTCAGATAAATCAATACAACGATGACGATAATGAAAACGCACACCATCATTCATTAATCGTTTTAACCATGCACGAAGTAAGGGGGCAGCTTTCATTTCAACCGGGAAAATTCGACCAGAGCTCCCCACATAGGACTCAATACCAAGCCCTTGCATCCAGCTCTGAATCCACTGTGCATCCCATTGCTTCACCCAAGGTCCCAACCATGCAGCATGGTCATAACGTTGTATAAACGTATCCACAGGCTCAGCATGTGAAATGTTCAAACCTGTTTTACCTGCCATTAAAAACTTGCGTGCTGCCGAAGGTTTTTGTTCAAACACATCGATTTCATAGTGATATTGGCTTAGAACCTCAGCAGCCATCAACCCTGCTGGGCCTGCACCAATAATTGCAACACGCTTAGGCATCAGCTTGCTCTTGAACGTTTTGGCCTTGTAACGGTTCAAAATCATCAAAGCGGGTTGCATAGCCTTCTGGTTTTCGAATGATCAACTGTTGACACAACTCGCCACGCTCTAAATATTTGATTTCAAAATGCGTTCGAGCAGAATCTGCTGCAATTTTTTGCTTTTCATGCGGCAATTTCCACAATTCAATCAATTGTTGTTCTGCTTCATCAATATATTCAGGAATATTACTCGCCAAAGTAATTGTGCCATTCGGCTGAAGGCGAGACAGTAGAAACTCAAAGAACGGCATATTCAGCCAACGCTGCGCAGGATTATGCGGTTCTGGATTCGGATAGAGAATAAAAAATTGTTCGACTTGCGCAGGGAATAACGCATGCACCACCCAAGGAAGTGCATCTGCATGAATCGGATTTAAATGGTCACGTGGTTCTAATTGATGCTGTTTCTGCATTGCCACAAATTTTTCTTTGGTTCGTTCAATCGCAAACAACGTGGTGTGCGGATTTCGACCCGTAAACAATAAGGCATGTTTGCCTTTTCCGGCCCCAATTTCAACGCAGATTGGCGTATTGGGAATGGCAATAAAATCACGAGGGGCTTGCATACGTTGCGCTTGAAATTGACGAATCGACATAATCTCATCAAACTATCTAGAAATCGGCATAAGTCTAACAACTCACCTTACTTTTGCCTAATCTATTTGCTCTTTGTTTTAGGAATTTTCTATGTCACGTACATTCCCCTGCCCGCGTTGCGGTGAAGCCAGCATTTGGGAAGGTAATCAATTTCGTCCTTTCTGTTCAGAACGCTGTAAGTTGATCGATCTCGGTGCTTGGGCCAGTGATGAATACAAACTTCCGACTCAGGACGCACCACAAGCAGATCAAAAACGCAATGAAGATGATTATGAAGATTAACCATCTTCATTTTTTAAGCTCTTAGAAAACTTTTTTCCAATCCATATTTATATATTTTAATAAAAATTTACACATTTTAGATGTGTGATTTACATCACAGTAATTTACTTTTTTTTGACCTTGTGCAAATCTTAATCCACACATTGTAATGAATAAAAATAGCAAATAACTCACTACAACTGATATCTCATACTGATCCAACCTTAATCAAAATTTTATAGGGATCAGTTTGTTTAATAAAAATATTTAGACTTACCAGGATGTAATAATGAATCAATCAATTCCTTACCAGCTCAGGGTTCTAGCGACTCAAATTGATCCAAATCTAGATACAAATTGGCAGCTTAGTTTACACATGCTTTTTTCCATATGCGCTGCTGAAGACCGTGAGAATATCTGCCAGCAGATTTTGCAACTTAAAAAGATTCATTGGAACCGAAAAGAGCACAGTTTTTCTTATCTTGCCAAGCATGACATCCACCTATTCGCAGAAAAAATCCAAGATGCACCCATGAAGGCGCTCGTCAGAACCATTGCCAACTCTTTGGAAAAACTAAAACAATACCAAGAGATCTATGCCATTTCCGACTATTTAGAAAATATGCTCAGTCAGCTTAACCGCATCAATGTAGAAAATGATTTTGATTTACAAGAACAGAAAAAACAGGTTTTAAAAGAATTCATCTATGCCTCTGCACAGATCATTTTGCAGAAAGAAGTCATTCAATTGCCTGCCAATCAAAGGCACATCAATACTGATGTCATCAAAACATTTATTACTGAAGTGTTTTTAAAACAACAGCTACTCAAATATTCCTTTAACATTATTCGTTCTCATCAATTAAGAGAAGAAAAACCACATATTCTTAAATATTTTTTGTACCAACAACAAAAAACCAAACAGCTCGATATTGTTAAAACATCTAAGTATATTTTTGCACTCGCGCCAAGCAAAGAAGGTATCGCGAATACTTTTTCGATTCGACGCTTTTTGCAGGAAGAAAAATTTGAAGCCTGTGAAAATATTTACTTCAATGCTGCTTTTTTAGCTTTAGATCAAATCGAAGATGAATCACAGCATGAACAATTCCGATGGCAGATGGATCACATCATTACCATTGATAAACAGGTCAATCACTATGTCTCTGATATTGTTCGTCATATCGAGCTTTATGCCAATAAGACCCTGATTCCTTTTTTGATGGAACCACTCAATCCTCATGGTATCTTTATTGAAAAGTTGGTTGAACAACGGCTGATTGATTTCGAACAAAAACTCTGTCGCAATATCCTTGAACCGATCGCAGACGCTTTAAAACATGCAGTGCATCATAGCGATGAATGTCACTATCTCTACATTAGCGTCAAACAGACTCTAGATGATCTGATTAGCCATTTTATTGCCTTTCAATCACAACCTTTGATCATGTTAAATAAACAAGTCAATCTGTTTATCGCACGGCTGAAATCCTATGCCACCTTGTTGCAAAAACGCCATAGTGATGTCTTTACTGTATTTTCTTATGAGGATTGGAAAAAGCATCATGCCGCTGCCTTGGAGCCCACTAATATTCTCAAAGACCTGAGCATTAATTCTTTGCAAGAATATAAAGATGCATTTTCAGAGCTTAAGGAAAATCAGCGTCAACTGAAACAAAGCGCATCTTTTCTTAGCAAGCTATTAAATAAACCTCAGAAAATTAAAGACAATATTATTAAGCTCAAAGAAAAAACCTCACAAATCAAAAGGCATGCCCATCAGGAAATTATCCGCATTCAACGGCGCTTCCCGTCACTGATTGTGTATTTAGAGTTTGAGTCACTGATTTCAATTAATCATAAAGAACGGCATTATGCCTTCCCGACCGGAGACAATGGTATTACCCGTTTACCGATTTTGATTCAGATTCCAGAAGATAAAGCTTCTTTTGATTTACAGAGCATTTGTAATAGTTTGAATTTTGATTTGAACTTGGCCAATCAGAAATGGCTGGAAACGATTTAGAAAACATCTCAAAACGAAAAGCTTCTGTAGCAATCAAATTGATACAGAAGCTTGAATCACTCAATTAACCTGCTTTGCTTGCTACAAAGGGGTTAAATTGCTTTTCATAACCAATGGTACTCATTGGTCCATGTCCAGAGATAAATTGCGTTTCATCTGGCAAGCTAAAACATTCACGTTTGATTGAATCCAACAACTGTTGATGATTACCTTTCGGAAAATCTGTGCGCCCAATTGAACCTTTAAACAAAACATCACCTGTCCATAATAAGCCATGCTTGGCGTTATAGAACATCACATGCCCTGGGGTGTGGCCTGGAGCAAAACGCACCTCAAACTCATCCTCACCCAATTTCAATACTTCTCCACCCTCTAACCATTGATCGACTTTTACAGGTTGTGGGATTGGGAAACCATAACGAGCAGAGACTTCCTGAATCATATCCAGCCAAAATTGATCTTCTTTATGCGGACCAATCACAGGAATCTTCCATGTGTCAGCTAACTCACCGACTGCACCTGCATGATCAAGGTGTCCATGAGTCAACCACAATGCTTTCACCTTTAAGCCTAAGGTTTCCACTTCTTTTTTTAGTACCGCAGCATCACCGCCCGCATCAATCAAAATCGCTTCTTTGCTTTCACTGTCCCACAAGATTGAGCAATTTTGGGCAAATGCGGTAACAGGGACAATTTTGACTTGTAGCATAGAAACCTCTGGCGAAATAAAGCGTCGATTCAACGATGGGCTAAGGTATGAGTGAGTGCGTCAAGATTAGCCTGAACCAGACTGGCAAGCAAATCTATATGCGCCTGATCTGCATTCAAGGCAGGAATATAGACATAGTCTCCACCACCGGCATGCTGGAAAATCTCTTTATTTTGCATTGCTAATTCTTCCAGTGTTTCCAGACAATCTGCTGAAAATGCAGGACTAATCACCTGTACCGACTGTACTTTTTGCTCGCCCCATTGTTGCAATAGCTGATCAGTATATGGTTTGACCCACTCTTGCTTACCAAATCTTGACTGGAAGCTAATCGCCCATTCATGCTCTTGTAAATGTAGCGCATCTGCAACCAGACGTGCAGTCATTCGACAACGATCCGCATAGGGATCACCTTTATCTGCATAAGGCTGAGGAATACCGTGGAATGACATCAGTAATTTTTCGGGTTTCCCATGCTGCAATTGATAGTTTAATACGCTATCTACCAAGGCTTGAATGAACATCGGATGCTGATAATAATCCTTAATCAGGGTAATGCCAGGCAAATGACGCTGCTGTGGAATCCATTTAGCAAAGGCATCATATAAAGGCGCAGTTGAGGTCGCAGAATATTGTGGGAACAGTGGTAATAAAATGACATGCTCTTGTGGTGTTTGCGCCAGTTCATCAAGTACTTCATAAATACTGGGTTGACCATAGGTCATAGCAGGGACAACGCTAAGATCAAACTGATGATTTTCTTCTTGTAGACGCTGCTTAATCAGCAGTGTTTGTTCCAATACGATTTCACGCATTGGCGAATCTTTTGACCAAACCGAAGCATAAGCTTCAGCCACACGTTTTGGACGAAAGGTCAACACAAACAATTGCAGGATAATCCACCAAAGCAGTTTGGGAATCTCGATCACACGGGTATCTGATAAAAATTGCTTCAGAAAGCGTCGAACCGCTGGCACAGTGGCTTCATCAGGCGTCCCTAAATTTGCCAGAACCACCGTCACTTTAGGTTTTTGTGTCGCTAACATAGACCGCATCCGCTTTTCATTGAATTCATTCAATTACTTTAGCAGTTTTAGCGCTTTTTTTTAAATTGGATTTAGGGTCTGTTGATATTTCACAGATGCTTGCGACAGAGGATATTTGTAGACGGTACAAGGCATGGATTATGAAATTTAGAATTATAAATGAATAAGGCATAACGCAGTAGCGGCAAAAATATCCCTGTCCCACAGGGTTATGACTAAAACTGCCCCAAACTTCGTTATGAAACTTGACAAGGGGATCGCCATTGCCTACGTTTCATGCCTTGTCTGTGTGGTTTTAGTCGATAACGCAAGACATGGCTGAAACATCAGCAGCCCCTAGTGCATGGTCTTAAACTGAAAAACCCGATTACTATCAAGTACATTACTTTCTAGCAATTTCTGCCCTTTTGCCGTCAGTTGCCACAGCATACGCTGACGATCATCGCGTCCCGTTGGCATAATCCATTCATTTTGGCGCATCTGCAATTTGATCTCATGCAAAGCACGAATATTCACCTGTGCACGCGATACGGCATGCGCTCTTGGCATTTCCTTACGCGCATCATCCAAACCCGTTTCATTTAAATATTCATTCATGCGTTTAGAGAAGTATTCTTCTGGCGTCGGAATCACAAAAGCCGAACCCAATACATTCAGCAATTGTGCCCAAGTCATTTTACGATGTGGTTTCACTTCTTTGAAGTTACCATCTTGATAAGCATGCATACGGTATTCAAATGAATAAAGTTCATGCATTGAAACTTTGGGTACATTGGTCAGCGGGTCTGCTTCACGGTTGCCCAATTCTGTTTCTAGCTGCTTTACTTTGGCACGTAATGCATCAATTTCATCACGTAACACCTGTGTATTTTGTGGACGTACCCAACCGACTACAGGATAACGCTCTAACATCTGCGGCATACTGGAACGTACTGCCAACTCTAAATCTCTTAATGTGCGATAACAAAAAACTTGATCGACTTCATGTTGCAACTGCTTTCTGAACTCTTTAAATTTTTCTTTTAGTTCAGCTTTATGATCATGTAATTTGGCATCACGTGACTCAGGATCTTCATGCATAAATACAATGACTGGCTTCTGTTTAGTCATGGCATAAATGTATTCCAGATGCATATAGCCCACACCTGAAACCGACTGTTCGCCATACTGGCTACCCAATAAAATCACCACATAATCACAATCATCAATTTGACGACGTGCAATCGATGTACTTAAGGGCGTTCGTTGCTCCAAGCCCCAAGACAGGAATCCCATGCCCACTAAAGTTTGTGCCAAAACCGCTCGCTCTGGTTGCATTTCATTGCCAGAGGTAGAAATAAAGACTTGATAACGAGTATCTTGCATAGGCGAAGCCCCAATTCATTTATCAATAACATCAAGTATGCATCTTGATTTTTATTAACAGCTAACCCCAATAAAATATATAAAATTGGCTCAATTTAAGTATCAGAAACACCCAAATCGTCCAGATTTTGAATCTTCCATGTTAATTGTTCTGGTATAAGGTGCTGAAGAACCGGTTGTAGCGCTACAGCATTGTTACCACTGACATAACATTCAATACGTGTAATATTATGACGCAATTTGTCACATAATAACCCATTTTTAATTAAAATATACGCGGTTTGTCGCGCAACTGCTTGTCCAGAATCAATTAATTTTAACTTTTCATCAAAAACCTGACGAATCGCTTCTTTTAAGAATGGATAATGGGTACAGCCCAGCACTAAAAAATCAGCACCCTGCTCCACTGCAGGTCGTAGAATCTTTCGCAACACATCTAGACAAGCCTGAGTCATCTGTTGTCCTAACTCGACAAAAGGCACTAACTCCAGATTGGTCACTGTCAATACTTTAACCCCAGCAGGTTGCGCAAAATTTGCCATCACATCTTTAATCAACTGTCCACGAAAAGTTGCAGGTGTTGCCAGTACAGCCACAACCTTGGACTGCGTCTGAATCACAGCAGGCTTTAAAGCAGGAACTAAGCCTACGATTGGAAATCGCTCGCCATAATGGTCACGCAAATAATCTAAGCTAAATGCTGAAGCGGTATTACATGCAACCACTGCAATTTTACAGCCTTGACGATATAGCCATTCAATCGCTTGAGCCGTGAGTTGACGGATTTCCTGATCTGAACGTGCGCCATAAGGCACATGTGCAGTATCCGCATAGTAAAGAATACGCTCATTGGGTAAATGTCGTGCAATCTCTTGCGCGACCGATAATCCACCTACCCCTGAATCAAAAACGCCTATCGGTGCATCAGCAGATGCATGGGGCATTGGATTAAGTAAATGAGGCATTGATTGAACGGCTGTCATACACACGGGCATTAGTTTATTTACTCTTTTAAGCTTAAACCTCAGGTGCTCAAATGCAAGACCAAATCGCCACTTTTTAGTGTTAAAACAGTCTCACCTTGCGCGTTTTCAGACAAACTGCCGTAGTTCACAAGATGATAAAAACTCTGACGCTGAATCAAAGCATTAATCCCAAAACGGACATGCACATAAGGACGTAATTCACCAGCATATTCACGCATAAAAATCGGATGTGCCTCATCGACAATGATTACATCCTGATTGCTAGTGGTGAGCTGCAAATAACGCTTGCCTTCAATCTCAACCTGATCGACCTGATTGATCAGTAATGGTTCATCTTCAACCTCGATTTCAATTTGCTCAACAGGCGTTTTCAGATAGAATTTGCCATCTTCTTTCCAAAGTACCTTGGTGAATAGGTCTAAAAGGGCTTGGCGTTTAACCAATTGACCTTCGTGCCACCATTCTCCATTGGCTTTTACGCGCAGATCCATTTTGCCACAATGCTTTGGATGCCATTGCTCTAAAGGTGGAATTGACCTTTTGTGACTTTGCTGTACATCTTTTATGTATTGTGCAATGTCGATTAAGTTTTTATCATCAGAAAACATGATTTTTCCCTGATTTTCTAAAGGGTTTTGTGGAGAATCATTTTCATTTATCATAGTTTATGCCTTGATGACGAGAAAATATGACCGCTCAGCCAATTGGCGAGACCAAGGTTTAAAACTATACTAGCCCAAACGTTTGCGAGCACATACTATCATTTGTGTTCGGCAATTCAGAACACTCATGGCAGCACCGAATCGCAATATTACGGTTGCCACCCTTAAAAATATGAGGAGTCCTACATGGAACACATCGAACGTGAAGCGATGGAGTTTGACGTAGTGATCGTTGGCGCAGGACCTTCGGGTTTATCTGCTGCGATTAAAATTCGTCAATTAGCAATTGAAAACAACCTGCCTGATCTTTCTGTATGTGTTGTTGAAAAAGGCTCTGAAGTAGGTGCGCATATCCTTTCTGGTGCTGTACTTGAACCACGTGCCATGAACGAATTATTTCCAAACTGGAAAGAAGAAGGTGCGCCACTGAATGTCCCTGTAACGGGCGACGAAACATATTTCTTACTGTCTGATAGCAAAGCACAAAAAATGCCGCATTGGATGGTGCCGAAATCAATGCACAACGATGGAAACTATGTCGTTTCTCTTGGTAACGTTGTTCGTTGGTTAGGTCAAAAAGCGGAAGAACTTGAAGTTTCAATTTTCCCTGGTTTTGCTGCTGCTGAAGTACTTTATCATGAAGACGGTACAGTAAAAGGCATCCAAACAGGTGATATGGGTATTGGCAAAAATGGTGAGCCAACTCATAACTTCACGCCTGGCTATGAGCTGCATGCAAAATATACATTATTTGCTGAAGGTTGCCGCGGCCACCTTGGTAAGCGCCTGATTGCCAAATACAATCTAGATAAAGATGCTGATCCGCAACATTACGGTATCGGGATCAAAGAACTTTGGGAAATCGACCCTGCAAAACACAAACCAGGTTTAGTGATGCATGGCGCTGGTTGGCCTCTGTCTGAAACAGGCTCTACTGGTGGTTGGTGGTTATATCACGCAGAGAACAATCAAGTTACCATGGGCATGATCGTAGATTTATCTTATGAAAATCCACACATGTACCCATTCATGGAAATGCAACGTTGGAAAACGCACCCAACCATCAAGCAATTCCTTGAAGGCGGCAAACGTATTTCTTATGGCGCACGTGCTGTTGTGAAAGGTGGCTTCAATGCTTTACCTAAGCTTACCTTCCCAGGCGGTTGCTTGATTGGTGATGATGCTGGTTTCTTGAACTTCTCAAAAATCAAAGGCTCACACACTGCAATGAAATCAGGCATGTTGTGTGGTGAGGCAGTATTTGAAGCGATTGCTGCGGGTGTTGCCAAAGGTGGTGATCTTGCGATTGCTCGTGTGCTTGAAGGCGAAGATCACTTCGATAAAGAATTAACTGCTTACACTGATAAATATAACAATTCTTGGTTAAAAGAAGAGTTATATAGCTCACGTAACTTTGGTCCAGCGATGCATAAGTTCGGTCAATGGATTGGTGGTGCATTTAACTTTATCGATCAAAACATCTTTAAAGTGCCATTCACTTTGCACGATCTTAAACAAGACTTTGCAGTGCTTAAAACTGTAGATGCTTCAACGTTTAAACCAAACTATCCAAAACCAGATGGTAAGTTGACCTTTGACCGTTTATCTTCTGTATTCGTATCAAATACCGTACATGAAGAAAATCAGCCAGCCCATTTGAAGTTGACTGATCCATCTATTCCAGTAGATGTAAACCTACCAAAATGGGATGAGCCAGCTCAACGCTACTGCCCTGCTGGTGTTTATGAAATCATGGAAAATGATGATGGTTCTAAACGCTTCCAGATCAATGCTGCTAACTGTGTACACTGTAAGACGTGTGATATCAAAGACCCATCACAAAACATTACTTGGGTAACGCCTGAAGGCGGTGGTGGTCCGAACTACCCGAACATGTAATTCAAAATAAAAAAAATCCGAGTTTAGACTCGGATTTTTTATGCTTTCGTTTTATTTGGCTGAAACGGCACTTAACCCTTCTGCACCAAATAACGATATTCCGTATTGCTGTTTTCATCTTGGCTTTCTTCTTTGAGCAACAACTCATGCCCAAGATGCATACAGAATTTTGGAATATCCCATGATGTTGACGGATCTGTAGCCAAGACTTCGACAATATCGCCCGACTTGGCTTTGCGAATGGCTTGATGCAACATCATTACTGGTTCAGGGCAACGTAAACCTCGCGTATTGATTTGAACAGCAGCAAGTTTTGGTTGTTCAGACATCATAAAACTCAAATATTCGAATTTTCACATTTTAGCATAAACTACTGATATGAAAATCATCAGCAGCTTTTTGAAAAACTGTACGTTTTTTACATAGTTTTATTGATGCATATCCGCTTTATCTTCGGTATGATGAAAATCATCTAATTGATATAGAGAGTCTTTAGGAAAGATCATGGTCGAGGAATCCAGTCCATCGTGGGGTATGCGTGGCTTAAGAAAATGGTTAGGTACCGCACCTGAAACCCGCGATGAATTACTCAAGTTAGTTCAAGACTCACGTCGCTTTTTAGAGCCAGATACTGTTGCTATGCTTGAGGGTGTTCTCGATCTGCCAGCAACCAAGATTCGAGAAGTCATGACGCCGCGTACAGCCATTATCAGCTTACAGGAAGATGATCAATTACTTGATATTCTGCATGTACTGATTGATTCAGCACATTCGCGCTTCCCAGTATTCTCTGCGGATCAAACGGATAATGTCGTTGGTATCTTATTAGCGAAAGATCTTTTGCCATTTTTAACCGAGCGCAATGTCAAAGTCGATATTCGTTCATTGATGCGTCAGCCCGTCTTCGTACCTGAAAGTGCACGTTCAGACCAAGTACTACGCATGTTAAAAAATACCCAGACCCATATTGCCATCGTGATTGATGAATATGGCTCAACCTCAGGTTTGGTTACCCTCGAAGACATTCTTGAAGAGATTGTGGGTGAAATTGAAGATGAGCACGATATTGCAGATGAAGAAGCCCTGTATATTGTTCCTGACAATGATCCGACCACAGCCAATACCTGGATTGTGCAAGCACTTACACCAATCGAACACTTCAACACTATTTTAGATGCAGATTTTTCTGACGATGAAGTTGAAACTATGGGCGGTTTACTGCTGCAAGAGATTGGTTTAGTGAGCGATTTACAAGGTCAAACCATTGAGCTTGGCGATTGGCAATTTACCATTATTGAAGCAGATGCACGCACTATCCATCTGATTCGAGCTGTCCGTCAATGAGAACCTATTTTGAGAAGCTGTTAAATCCATCTCAAACCCAAACGCAGCTTCCTTTTATTTTTCCCCTATTGATTGCACTGATTTCAGGTGCAATCTTTAGTTTGGCTTTAGCCCCATATTACTTTTGGTGGCTTGCGATTCTATCGCCTGCGCTATTGTATGCGGTATTACGTCAACGTAGCCCACGCCAAGCCTTTGCGCTCGGTTGGGCTTATGGTTTTGGTTTATGGTTTGTCGGCGCGTTCTGGCTGTATACCTCAATCCATACCTATGGCGATACCAATGCCTTTCTAAGCATTTTGATGATTGTCTTTATGGCAGCCGCAATGGGCTTATTTACGGCGTTTCAAACTTGGTTGTATCGTCGCTTCTTCCCAGAAACACCGTTAACCTTCGCCCCACTTTGGGTATTATTTGAGTGGGCCAAAACTTGGGTCTTTACTGGTTTCCCATGGTTGTTTGCAGGTTATGCCTTCACTGAACGCCTACTTGATGGCTATGCTCCGTTATTCGGTGTCTATGCTGTTTCTTTCGTCGTCATTGTATTGGCTTGTGCATTGGTCGAAATTTTAAATCGTCGCTGGTTTTGGGCGATTCCTTCAGCAC
The DNA here is from genome assembly GCF_011753255.1 of Acinetobacter sp. Tr-809. NCBI lineage: Bacteria > Pseudomonadati > Pseudomonadota > Gammaproteobacteria > Moraxellales > Moraxellaceae > Acinetobacter > Acinetobacter sp. Tr-809. Next base: position 213,719 of record NZ_VWVZ01000006.1, on the reverse strand, counting down.
TCTTGGTATTAGGTGCTTGGGGTGCTGGATTTATTCAATTTGTACAGCCTAAAGCAGCGAAGCCGCTGAGTGTTTCACTGATTCAAGGGAATATTCCGCAAGACCTGAAATGGTTGACTGAATATCAGATTAAAACTTTAGAAATCTATGCCACCCTGACACGTGCAGAATGGGGCCGAGATCTGATCGTTTGGCCTGAATCATCGATTCCAATGTTCCAGACCGATATTCAAGAATTTTTGGATGCAATGGCGGCGCAGGCGAAGAAAACCGATAGCGCTTGGGTCACAGGTATTCCTTATTGGGACCTAGCTAAATCGCAGCAAGTGGGTGAACCGTTGTATTACAACAGCATTATGGCATCGGGTAGCGATTCCTTTGGCTTGTATAAGAAACAACGTTTAGTACCGTTTGGCGAATATATTCCATTGTCAGGCCTGTTGAAATGGGTACTGCCTGCGATGCAGAACGATGTCAGCATGAGTGGCTTTTCACGTGGTGAAGCCAATCAAAAACCGCTCACTGTGAAAGGACATGCGCTTGCTGCTGCTATTTGTTATGAAGTGGCCTATCCCAACCTAACCCGTCGTAATGCCTCTAATAGTGACTTCTTAATTACGGTGTCAAATGATGCATGGTTCACGGGGACGGCTGGACCTTGGCAACATCTGCAAATGGTACAGATGCGAGCCAAAGAAAATGGTCGTTGGTTTATTCGTGCCACCAATACAGGTGTGACCGCATTTATTGATCAGCATGGTCATATCGTTAAACAAGCACCAATAGATCAAGAAGCCGTGTTACGTGGCGAATTACCTGCCATGCAAGGGCAAACACTCTACAATCGTTTAAGTGATTACCCGATCTTGATTTTCTCATTGCTTTTATTGATCGTAGGCTGGATCTATCGTCCACGTAAAGTTGATATTAGCTTCAAATCCCGTCGATAAATTACAGTAACTTTGTGCCCAGAGGAACATCAAACTCTGGGACACAAAGCGCAACATCCCCTTCCGCATTATGAAAGCCCGTCACCAAACATTCTGACTGAATCGGCCCAATCTGCTTTTTCGGAAAATTCACGACAGCAACCACCAATTTTCCAATCAAATTCTCAGGCTGATATAACTTGGTGATTTGTGCACTGGATTTTCTGATCCCAAGTTCTTCACCAAAATCTACCTGCAAAATATAAGCGGGTTTTCGCGCTTGTTGAAACACTTCTGCCTGAATGATTCTGCCCACACGTAATTCTACCTTGGTAAAATCATTCCACTCGATCTGTTGCATGCTTTTTCCTTTTCTCTCTTTTAAGCCCAGTTTCAGCATAGCGAATCTACCCAATTCAATAAATACGCTTATTTTTATTTTCAATTGAGCAACTTCATGCTAAATTAATTTTGCTGATCATAAAGCCGTAAACGTTTACGTCAATCAACGTGCCAACATATCTCCAACAAGGCTTGGAGCTATTTCATCAAGATATTTTTATCTTTGATAAGGCACTGGCGTTTGTTGGTTTACGGAGTAAAAAATGCAGAGTTCAAAATCTTCTACTTTTAATTTTCAAAAAATTCCAAATCGTTACGCATCCATTGTTTTACCCTTCTTCTTGTCCATTATTATGACTTTTATCGTGTCTTGTATTAGTACGCTGAGAAGTATGGGCTTTGAACAATTTTCTTTTGCAACATGGATGTCAGCATGGGGAATTTCTTGGCTAATCGCATTTCCTGTGCTGCTCTTGGTATTACCTATCGTGCGTAAAATGACAATGCTCTTGGTTCGCCCTGCTTAAATTAAGACCATAAAAAAACGTAGATCTTGGTCTACGTTTTTTAGTCAAAATACTTAACTTAGAAATTAATCGACAATTGCACCGATAAATAAGCCACGAGACTAGATAAAAATAGCATCGGAACATATCGATAGGCTTTAAATAAAAGCTGCTCATATTTAGAGATTAGCTCATGATTATCCCAGACACTGGTTTTTAAGGCACTTAGAAAACACAATACAAACCATGCACTCAACATACTCAATGCAAAAAAACCAATCATGATTTGACTGCTTCCTTCCGCAGCTTGCCACAAGCTTAAAGCCCCTTCACTAAAAGGCAATAGGCTTAAGATGAGCAATACAGATTTAAGCATTGCCCAATGAAACTGATTCAGTTCATCCAATACAAAAAATGCTTTCATCTGATCTCCACATCTTATTTCAATGGCTTGAATTTATTATGCAAAGCTTTTGCCTCAAGAAATAGCCTATTTTTCTGCATAATTTGTTTTTCTTGTAACTATTAAATATGGGAATAATTCTTATTATAACTCTCACATATTCAACATTTTATTCATTTTATATTTTTCAAACAGTTAGTTTATTATTTCTAATTAAGAAACATTATCACTTCACTCTCTATTTATTTAATCCAAAAGTGAAGTGATATTTTATTCAAGTATTATGGTTGATAATAAATATCAGCATCGTTGCCTTCGCCACCTTCTTTACCATCCGCACCAAACGAATATAAATCAAAAGCCCGACCTTCACGACCTGGGATCACATACTGTAAATCATTTTCCCAACTGTCTTTTGGATAGCCGCCTTTGACATAACCACCCGGTAACCAATTTTTCGCAGACGCGGGCTGATTCACCAACGCATCTAAACCACCATCTTGCATCGATGGATAACGACCATTATCTAATTTATATTGATCTAAAGCACCCGCGACACCTTTTAAGGTAATACTGGTGGTATCCACTTTGGCTTTTTCACCACGGCCCATCACGTTTGGAACGATCAGTGCAGCAAGAACGCCTAAAATTACAATAACAACCATCACCTCAATGAGTGTAAATCCTGAGACCCGATTAAACCGAGCAACGCTCGGTCGGGTCGCAAGACGAGAAGCTATGCTTCGAGTGGCAGGATTAAGATTATACTCGGACTCTGAGTTGCAAGATTCCGCAACAGGAGAAGCATTCAAGCTACGTTCAACATTTTGTTTATCCATTGAATTATTCATATTCATCTCTTACATGTCACTCATTAGATCATATTGTTCATATTAATAATTGGCAACATTACCGCAATCACAATCACCAATACAATTGCTGCCATAAAAATCAGCATCAAGGGTTCGAGTAACGCCAGTAAAGTGGAAATAAAGGTAGTCACCTCACGATCTTGCATGGTCGATGCACGATCTAACATGCGATCCAACTCACCCGACGCTTCACCACTTCGAATCATTTGTACCATCATTGGTGGGAAATAACCGCAACGCTCCAATTGTGTTGCCAAATTACCACCTTCTGTTACACGCTCCATCGCCACTTCAATCGCATCACGAATCACCCAGTTATTACTGACTTCGGCACCAATACGCAATGCTTCAACCAAAGGCACACCAGAACGGGTCAAAATCGACAAGGTACTAGCAAAACGTGCCGCATTTATACCACGCGAAAGTTTACCAAATAGTGGCAATCTGAGCGTTAAGCGGTCAAATGCATAATGCCCTGCCGTGGTTCTTAAAAAACGGGTAAATAGGATAATGGCAATAAAGGCTAAAATGAGCATACCCAGCCAAGTATGTCGAATAAAAGCACTGGCTTTCATCAAGGCAACCGTAATCCAAGGCAAGGCTTCTTTGCTTTGTTCAAAGGTCTTGACGATTTCAGGTACGACATAGGTCATCAAACCCATCACGATCCCGAAAGACATCAGCATCAGTACTATCGGATAGATCATCGCACCCTGTACTTTCTTCTGCATGGCAAAACGATTTTCGGTGTAGTCCGACAACTGATCTAAGATTAAATCAAGATGACCTGAGCGCTCGCCTGCAGCAACGGTGGCAATATACAACTCAGGAAATCGCCCCGATTGCTGCATACTTTTTGCCAGTGAATGTCCTTCCAAGACCTTAGACCGTACAGCGATTAATAGGTTTTGCACATGGCTCTTCTCACTTTGCTTACTCACTGCGCGCAAGGCTTCTTCCAATGGAATACCTGCTGCAACTAGCACAGAAAGCTGTCGGGTCATTAATGCCAAATCATAGGCACTAAAGCTTTTTTTAAACCATGAGCGTTGTTGCTGTTTGTCTTTTTGCTCAACTGCATCGACCGCAATGGGTGTCCATGCTTTATCGCGTAACTGTTGACGAATTTGGCGTGCAGAATCCCCTTCCAGCACACCTTTATGTTGCTTTCCAGAGGCATCAAGCGCAGTAAATTGATAAGCAGGCATGGTTCTGTTCTAATTGTCCCAAAATAGTTGTTGTTACAGTTGCATCCGTGTTTGAAATGAAACCTGAGAGTTTCACAAGAAATTCATCGACATAACACTTCGCACTTTAGCATAATTCCATGACATGCAGTCATGCCATTTTACCCATGAATGAAGCCTATATGCCTACCGAAAATTCTAACGCTATTTTGTACCGTATTCGAGTTGCAATACCCGTTTATGTATACGACACGTTTGACTATACGGTCAGTGCTGAACAGTACGCCCAAGCTCAAATCGGTGCACGTGTCGCGATTTCTTTTGGTCGGCAGAATCTTGTTGGGATCATTACAGAGAAAGTTGATCCTAACGAAGTATTTACAGGACAATTCAAACTTAAGGCCATCACAGAATTACTCGATCAGGAAACAATTCTAGACCAACAAGTTTTAACTTTGTTGACATGGTCAGCACAATATTATCAATTCCCGATTGGCGAGGTAATGCAAAGTGCCCTACCTACCTTATTAAGACAAGGGCGTGCCTTAGATATCCTGTTTCATTTATGGAAAATCACACCGCATCAAGACCCAGCCTCTTTATTAAAACGATCTCAGAAGCAATATGATGCTTATCAAGTTTTAAAACTTCATCCACACGGCGCCACTGAAAATGTTTTAAACCTGAGTGGTGTAGAAACTTCAACCCTGAAAGCACTGGAAAAGAAGGGCTTGGTTGAGTGCTGTCTGGAACCCCATGATTTCACACCAACGCCTGTGCAACTGGCTCAAGTACCATTAACTCCCAATGAGGATCAGAAAAAAGCCATTCAACAGATCCTTAAAGCACAACATCACTATCAAGCATTCTTACTTGATGGTTTGACTGGTAGTGGTAAAACTGAAGTCTATTTGCAAGTCATGCATGAAGTATTAAAACAAGGCAAGCAGGTCTTGGTGCTGGTCCCTGAAATTGGTCTAACTCCACAAACGGTGGCTCGTTTTAAGTCACGTTTTCATTGTGATGTTGCCTTACTGCATTCGGGCTTAAATGACTCGAAACGCCTACAAGCTTGGCAACATGCGCAAACAGGCAAAGCTTCCATTATTATTGGCACACGTTCCGCAATTTATACCCCACTTCCTCAGCTTGGTTTAATCATCTTGGATGAGGAACATGATCTTTCCTTTAAGCAGCAAGAAGGTTTCCGTTATCACACCCGCGATGTCGCTTTATATCGTGGTCATTTGCAAAACTGCCCTGTCATCCTCGGCTCTGCCACACCCAGCATCGACAGTTATCACTTGGTAGAATCGGGCAAATTACATTTGCTTGAATTGAATCAACGCGCAGGCGTAGCGGTACTACCGAAGATGTATGTGGTGGACTTAAAGATTGCAAAAAAGAAGCATGGTCTAAGCCAAACCCTTATTGAACAGATCAAGCATACTTTAGAACGTAAAGAACAAGTGCTGATCTTTTTGAATCGACGTGGTTATGCACCGATTCTGATGTGTGAAAGCTGTGGCTGGCAAGCCAACTGCCCGCATTGTGATGCGCATTTTACCTTGCACTCTCAACCTTATCATTATTTACATTGTCATCATTGCGGCACAATCAATCGTCTTCCAGATCATTGCCCCGCATGCCAAAAACAAAGCTTAAAAACGATTGGTGCAGGCACAGCAAAACTTGAAGAACACTTACAAGAACTATTCCCTCACAATGAAGTTATTCGGGTCGATCGTGACAGTACCAGCCGAGTGGGTAGCTGGCAGAAAATTTATGATCGTATTCAGCAAAATAAGCCAAGTATTTTGTTGGGTACACAGATGCTGGCCAAAGGACATCATTTCCCGCATGTGACACTCGTCGCGATTTTAGATATTGATGCAGGACTACTCAGTGTCGACCCACGTGCGCCTGAGCGAACCGCACAACTGATTGTACAGGTGGCTGGCCGTGCTGGTCGCGGTGAGCATAAAGGCAGTGTCTATTTACAAAGTCTGCGCCCTGATCACCCGATGTTAACCACCCTGATTGAGCATGACTATCGTACTGTCGCCAAGCAAATGCTGGCTGATCGCAAAATCGCAATGTTACCCCCCTATCGTTATGCAGTATTGGTTCGGGTTGAATCTAAAGATCGTGACTATAGCCAACAATTCTTAGCAGATATTGCCCAACAACTGAGAGCAATGGCGGGCGAGATCGTCGATATTTGGGGACCGATTCCCGCACCGATGGAACGTAAAGCAGGCCGATATCGTGCACATATGGTGATTTTGTCTAGTGATCGAGCAAAACTGCATTTTTATTTACGCCAGTGGTGGCAACACGTCGTACACTTACCTCGCCAGCATCTACTGAGACTCTCGATTGATGTTGATCCGCAAGAGTTTAGTTAAAAGCTGAATCTGAGCTTATTCAAGTTATCGAACGTTATCCAATATCATATTTTTACAGACGACTCATTTGAGTTAGTCTAGATAAAATAGAAAAATTTGAGGCATTCAATGTCTTTACTGCTACCGATTATTTTATTACTGGCTGCAACTTTAATTTTTGCTCCATTGGCAAAACGCTATGCCTCCACCACTGTTTTGGGTTACCTCATTGCAGGGCTGTTACTTGGCTCCAGTGTTTCTGGCTTGATCGAAGATCCTCAACTGATCGAGCAATTGCTACATTTTGGTATGATTGCTGTCATGTTCTTTGTCGGTTTTGCTTTTCGACCACAACAACTTTGGCTCGAGCGTAGAGGCATTTTAAAAAACAGCGGATTACAACTTAGTATCATCACAGCTCTTCTGATTGTCATATGTTTTTTACTGTTGAATGATGTGCTAACCAGTCTGATTCTCGGATTTGCTTTAGCGCTTTCCGCTGTGATCTTACCGCAGCAACTTTTACAACAAAAACAGCAACTCAACAGCAAACTAGGACAAGCAACTTTAGCCACCTTACAGTTTCAAGCCTTTGTTGCCGTCATCTTAATTGTGTTATTCCCATTACTCGAAGACACGACTTCTACACGGCACGGTATAGCCTATTTTGCAGCAATTATAGCGACGTTTTCAGGGCTATTTTTAGCCAGCCGTTATTTAGTTCGTCCAGCATTTCGTTTCTTAGCACAGAAAAATAGTATCCATCTCATTCCTGTGCTCAGTTTATTGGTGCTACTTACGGTCATCTTAATTATGGATATTTTAAATATCCATATTCTAATTGGTGCATTTCTGGGGGGCTTATTACTCGCAGAGACAGAATTTAAAAGTGAAGTTGAGCGTATTCTTGAACCATTTAAAGATGCAACAACAGGTGTATTTTTTCTGGCCATTGGCTTGGGTCTTTCACTGCAACCCCTTATCCAAACACCATTATTAATCATCGCATCAATCTTTGGTTTAGTTGTGATCAAGGCTGCTGTTGTTACAGCGATCAGCTATTACCAACAACGCCATGCCAAGCTCAGTACCCTGTTTGCAATCACATTGGCTCAAAGTGGTGAACTCAGTTTTATTTTACTCAAGCTGGCAGAAAGTGAAAATTTACTCAGCAAAGAGTTATTAGAACCGTCATTCCTGATTATATTGGGTTCGATGCTGCTCACCCCTTTGCTCTACTGGCTATTTGATTTAAAAATTTTGCCTATGCTACAGAAAAGTAAAATCACTGTAGCTTCTACCGATGTCCCACAACATCCAATTCTCATCATCGGATTTGGTCGCTTTGGACAAGTCCTTGCACGGGCATTACATGCCCAAGGCAAACACTTTAGTGCGATTGACAGCAATCAACCAGATGCTGACTTTATTGAGCAATATGGGCATCATTTTATTGATGCTGATGTTACCCAAGTCGAAAACTTACGTGCTGCTGGCATCGAATATTGCAAATTACTGATGATTGCAATTGATGATGTAGAAGACAGTATGAATCTGACCCGACATCTGCGTTTGAATTATCCAGATTTGACCTTGTTTGTACGAGCACGTGATCGCCATCATGCCCATCTACTCAATGGTTTAGGGGTTGAATATATTTGGCGTGAAACCTATGCCTCATCCTTGAATATGGCACAACAAGCATTGATTGAAACGGGTTTGTCAGTTGAAGATGCGCATATTCAAATTGAACGATTTAAGCAAGAAGATGAAAAGCTTTTGACCCAACAACATTGGGCATATGATCAACAAGATGTCCTTGAGAACTATCCAAGTGCGATTGCAGAACTTGAGTATTTATTTGCAAATACAAAAACTTTAGCTGTCGATCGTGCGAGCAATAATCAAAACACACAAAGTGATGCAAATTCACTCAATGAAACATCTTGAGTTTTGGCAAACTGACACCATTATTGACTGCATAACCATGCACCTTTTTATAAAGCCCAAAGTGCTTTTCAAAGCAATCTATTGCTTTGTTTCCCCTTAGGGGGTACTGGAGAAAAATATGTCTGATTTACGCCAACGCTTTTTTATCGAAGACTGTCCTGTTCGCGGTGAAGTAGTTCATTTGGAAGAAGCACTACAAACTATTTTGGCGCAACGTGAATATATGCCTGCGGTACAAAGTCTCTTGGGTGAAATGTTAAGTGCAACTGCCTTACTTGCCAGCACATTGAAGATTCGTGGCCGTATTAGTTTACAGATTCAAGCTACAGGCACATTCAAATGGGCCATGGCTGAATGCAACCATTTAGGTGAAGTTCGTGCCTTGGCAGATTATGAAGAAGATCCTCGCTTTGTCGAAGGAACAGACAGTCGCACCGTGCTTGCTGCGCTTACCAATCCAGTATTATTCATCAATATTGAACCTGAGCACGGCGAACGCTATCAAGGGATCGTACCACTTGAGCAACCTACTTTAGCAGGTTGCTTAACACAATATTATGATCTGTCTGCACAGATTCCAACGCATATTGTATTGGCAACTAATAAGCAACGTTCGGGTGGTCTATTGATTCAACTTCTTCCTCGTAATGATGAAGAAGAACAGAAGCTTGTAGATGAAGATCTATGGCCACGTTTAACCATGCTCACTGAAACTCTAAAACCAGAAGAGCTCACCGATCTGCCTGCAAATGAAATCCTCTACCGTTTGTATAACGAAGAAGAGGTGCGTTTGCCTGAGGTTGAGCAGTTAAAGTTCGGCTGTACTTGCTCTAAAGAACGTTGCGCCAACGCATTGATTCAAATCGGTGTTGACGCAGTACATGAAACTTTAGAAGCACAAAACCCAATCCAGATGGACTGCCAATTCTGTAATACACGTTATGAATTTACTGCAGAAGAAGCTTTAGGTTTGTTCGGTGAACATTTAAGTTAATTGACTAAATGTTAAAAAATAAAAAAGACGGGCTTCCGTCTTTTTTTATTTTGTATTAAGGTCTATGCGATAAAACAATGTTCAAATCTCCCAATAACATAGACCCTAACTTTGCCATATGAATTACTTCGAATATTTGCTGTTTATCATTAGTGTGGTGGTGCTGATTGCAACCCCTGGTCCTGTGATGATTTTGGTGGCCAGTGCAGGCCTAAAAGGCGGCTATAAAAAAGCATTACAAACCATTTTTGGAACCAATTTTGCGTCTTTAATTCTGATTTTTATTTCAGTATTAATATTAAAAGGCTTTCTCACTATTGATGAGAATTACCTAAAAGCCATTCGGGTATTGGGCTGCCTGTATATCGCCTATCTGGGTTACAGCATCATTAAAGAAGTGCTTCAAGCTCCCCATCCAACCGCCATTCAAACAGTATCGGCTCAAAGCGGTGGCTTTAAAAAAGGTTTTCTTGTCGGGATTTCAAATCCGAAAGACATTATTTTCTTTTCGGCTTTTTTCCCACAGTTCATTCATATCTCACCGAACATCAACTTCAGTTTAAGCTTACTTACAATCACATGGATTATCTTGGATTTCCTGACCCTGTCTTTGGTGTATTTATTCTTCCGCCGCCTCTCTCAAAGCAGTATCTATCCGAAGATTTTGGGACTGTGTGGTATCTTGTTGGTATTAATTGCAGTCTATGGTCTGATTGATACTTTCTAAACCGCGCAAATCAAGAATTGGGGAACTCACTTTCGACACGTTGCCTTAAACTTTCATTCATCAAGTGGAAGTTTTGCTCAGTTTTCTTCAGTTCTTTGCCCAAAAACCTCACGAGAAAGCCATTAAATATCTCACTATGCTTGAACAAGGTTTTTTTCTCTGCAACTTCAATGAGTTCAAAACAATGAATACCATTAAAAAGCTGCTTGAAAAGTAATGTGCCATGCCATGCAAATTTTTCGGCTTGTTTATTCTCAACAACTAGAGGCACGAAGTTCATAGTACTTTCACCAGCGCTTTGCAGCACAATTTTCAGTTCACCACCCAGTTCTTTATGACCTTCTATTCGAATGATAAATGGGTTCCACTCAGGATAACGGTCAAAATCCATGAGAACATTCCAGATTTCCTTGGCTGAAGCATGAATCAATATCTCTGTATCTATTTCTTTTTTCATTATTTTTCCACTTATGTATGAACATACACGTATTGATAGATATGTGAGCAATACAATAACTACTCATTATGCACCTCATCAGATCAATACTTAAAAAACCAAAATTGTATTAGAACTTAGCATTCATTAATTTCAATTTTATTGCGACATTTGTGCAATCAATCTCCGTACGTAAAAACAAGTCTTATACAATCGAATCCATTGAAATCTCTTGGATTCGTTTCATAATGAAATAAACACATAATTATCTTTATTACAGATCATGGCAAAAAATTATTATGAAGAGCTAGGTGTTTCAAGAGATGCCTCAGCAGATGAAATCAAAAAAGCCTATCGAAAACTGGCGCGTAAATACCATCCTGACATTAGCAAAGAAGCCGATGCAGAAACTAAAATGCAGGCCATCAATGTTGCCTATGACACCCTAAGTGATAGCACCAAGAAAGCAGAATATGACCAAATGCTGGATCATCCTCAAGGCTTTTCTCATACTGGTCAAGGTAACCATAGTGGTGGTTTTGATGGCTCACAGTTCTATCGTCAAAGCTCAGGTGAAGGTGCCGACTTTAGTGGCTTTGAAGATTTATTTGGTCGCTTTGGTTCAGGCTTTGGTGGTGGACAACAACGTTCACAGCGCCAGCAACGTAGTTATCGTGGTGAAGATCAACACGCCAGTATTCAAGTTGACGTAGATATTGCCTATCACGGCTCAACCCAACAAATTACCTTACAGATCCCAACTTATAACGTCTATGGTGAACCTGAGGTACAACGTAAAACCTTGGAAGTTAAAATTCCAAAAGGCATGAAAGAAGGTCAACAAATCCGCCTCAATGGTCAAGGTCAAACTGGTGTTAACGGCGGTGAAAATGGTGATCTGTATATCGAGATTCAATATAAAGACACTGATCGAATTCGTGTTGAAGGTGCTGATGTCTATCAAACGATTGATGTCAGCCCTTGGGAAGCAGGTATAGGGCAAAGTATCGAACTCAGCACCCCTGCTGGACAGCTCAAAGTAAATTTACCCAAAAATGCAAAAAATGGGCAACAACTACGTTTAAAAGACAAAGGAATTCCAAACAAAACTGCAGGACATTTGTACCTAATCATTAATATTGTTTTACCGCCAGTGCACAATGAGCAAGATCAGCAAGCTTATCAACAATTTGCCGATGCATTTGCTTCATTCCGACCTCGCGCCTCATAAGGAGTAAGATCATGACAACCATTCAATACAAAGAAATTCAATATGACGGTCACAGCCAAGTTGAAATCATTGATGAACAATTGGCTCTTGATCTTGAACACTTTGCCGAGGCATGTGGTCAAAGCACCGACTGGGTATTAAAACTGATTGATTATGATATTTTGCAAATTTCTGTAGAACCTCAAAGCTATCAGTTTATTGGTGAAGATGTCAGTCGAGCCAGACGTGCCTATCGCTTGCAACGCGACTTTGATGCAAGCCTATCGGCTGTGGCTGTGATGTTGGACTTAATTGATGAAGTGCAACAACTTCGCAAACAACTCAAACATTTTCATTAACCAATAGTCTTAATTTAACGAACAACTAGATAAAACCTGATACTCGAGAGGGTCATCCACAACCTGAGCGAAGATAAACAAAGCACTGCTTTGTCTGAAGCGCAAGACGAACAGCTATGCTGTGAGTATGGTATCAAAAGTGAACCTTGCTGAGCTTTAGTCGCTCCTCATGTGGATGACGATGCCTTTGCTTACTTTGGGCGAAACCAAAGTAAGGCGAGCCTGAACGAACCAAAGCGATTAAAGCTTTGGTGAAGTGCAATACGAAGTAGTTAATCCAGAGAATAGATGAGAACTCAGTATGACTCCGCTAAAAATTACTTTTTAACAATGAGATATTTGAACGAAATCTGTTATTTCAGCTTGGTCATTTTCTCGACTTCTTTCAGCGTTTGCTTAATCGGCTCATAGTCCAAAAACCAAAGCAGATTAAAATTACGCTGCCGATGCTGCTGGGCCAACAAATCAATCACACTACGCTCACCTCGTCCAACCAAATGTTGTCGATAGAAGTAATATAGCAAGAATAGTGTGCTCATCAGCATCACGCCCAACATGATCCAGAAACCAACAGGGGATTTCAGCCCTGGAATAAACTCAAAGTTCATACCATACACACCTGTTAGCAACGTCAGTGGTGCAAATATCGCGGTAATGATTGCCAAGATACGCATGTTCTCATTGGTTTGATTGGCAATCGCAGAGAAGTGTAAATCGATAGCTGATTGAATGGCATTTCTTAAGCGCAAGGTATGCTTTTGTACACGCTCGACATGGCTCATTAAATCATTCAGACGCACCAGTAAAATATCTTGTGCTTTATGCTTATGCTCACCCACAACATGATGATAATTATCGACCAGTTCATCTCTAAACTCTTGTAGAGTCTCGATCTGCTCTTCACAGAGATTTTCAATTTGCTGGAAAGCCATATCTTCGTGAAACAATTGATGCCACTGCTTAAAACGACGATTGCCCTGTAAGAGTTGCTGTTGCCAATATTCGACACGGCGAGTTAAGGGCGTGCGTAAATTCAGATAGCCATCAATCATGCTATTCAGTAAACGCAAGCATAAATCCGCAGGTGTACTGGCTAACTTACGTGGTTTATTCTGCTCGGCAATCGGTCGCGCCATAATCGTTTGAATACGTTGAATATAGCTTTCTACTGCCTGATTGCCCTGCTCTCTCACACTCACCAAGACGGTTGGCGTTAAGATAAAACTCATCGGTGTGGTCGCTAAACCAAAAACACTTTCATGTGATTCTGAAGCATTATCGTTTGCCAAAATCTGGTCGTCTGGGCTAATCAGTTTGCGGAACACCAGCAGGTCATATTCCTCCACCGTATCAAATGCACAAGGATGCTCGATATTGAGTAAATCTCGCAGATGGAATTCATTCAATACCAGCCCTGTATATTCATAAATATTCTTCTGCCAAGACTCAGTATGATTGACTAAATCTTGTCTTAAGCTATCCACCCATAAAAACTCAAGCGTATGTTCTGTTTGTTGTTCCGCACTAATAAAAACTGTATTTTCACTGTTATGACGATAAAAATAATAAAGTTGCATAAGACAATAAGAGTTACGATCGCTAAAGAAATGCTGCCACGAAGCCAAATAAAAAGCTACGGCTATTACTGAGTAAAAACGATATCCAATAAAAAAGCCCCACATGCGCGAAGCATGGAGGCTTTTTCTAATCTCAGGAAGATTACACTTCTTTCTTCTCAACCACACCATATTTAAGGGCTTGATCAAGTTGTTCTTTGTCCAAAGCATTATCCCATTTTGCCACAACGATTGTTGCACAAGCATTGCCGACCAAGTTAGTCAATGCACGGCATTCTGACATGAAACGGTCAATACCAAGGATCAGTGCCATACCCGCGACTGGAATTGCAGGAACAACCGACAGTGTTGCAGCCAAGGTAATAAAGCCTGCACCTGTAATCCCTGCAGCACCTTTAGAACTCAGCATGGCCACCAATAGAATCGTGATTTGCTGAGTAAGAGTTAATTCAATATTACAAGCCTGAGCGATAAACAATGCCGCCAATGTCATGTAGATATTAGTACCATCAAGGTTAAATGAATAACCTGTTGGGATGACTAAACCAACAACCGACTTTTCACAGCCTGCTTTTTCCATCTTCGCCATCAATGACGGTAATGCCGCTTCAGATGAACTCGTTCCGAGCACCAACCAAAGTTCGTCTTTAATATAACGAATCAGATCAATAATCGAGAAACCATTATAGCGTGCCACTGCACCCAAAATGATAATCACGAACAGTAAAGCGGTAATGTAGAAGGTTGCAATCAATAACATCAAATTACCGATTGAACTAATGCCATAAGCACCAATGGTAAATGCCATTGCACCGAATGCACCAATTGGCGCAAACTTCATCAACATGCCGACCAAGGTAAATACTGGCGTGGTGAGCTGCTGTAGAAAATCAGTGACTGGACGACCTAAATCACCTGATTTTGCCAAAGCCAAACCAAACAACACCGCAACAAAGAGGACTTGAAGAATTTGACCTGATACAAATGGACTGACCAATGTATCTGGAATAATATTCATCAAGAAGCCCGTAATCGTCGACTCGTGCGCTTTTGCTGCGTATTCATCAACTTTGGTACTGTGCAAGGTACTTGGATCAATATTCAAACCATGACCAGGCTCAATCACGTTTCCGACGATCAGACCGACAATCAACGCCAAGGTTGAAAACGTCAGGAAGTAGATCATCGCCTTCCCTGTCACTCGACCAACGCTGCCGAGGTTTTTCATGCCTGCAATCCCCGTCACAACAGTCAGGAAAATTACAGGAGCAATAATCATTTTAACTAATTTAATGAACGCTTCGCCTAGTGGCTTTAAGCTTTCACCCAATTCTGGGAAGAAATGACCTAACAATATCCCCGCGACAATCGCGAAGATCACTTGCACATAGAGAATCTGATAAAACTTTGGTTTCTTGGGAGGCTGTTGGTCATCTTGACCTGTGGCGACATGATCGACAAGCATGTGCGATATTCCTTCATATTGAGATGAACAAATAGACTTCCGACTGTCTATTTAAAACCACATAAACACAGGCAGGCACGGAAATTTGGGGAATTCTACGTTAATTGCAGCACGCACAATTAAAGCCTTAGACTAATGTCTAATATAAATAAATTTTATGCTTATAGTTTCTGTTTTTTATATCTTTAACAATCATTCACTTAATAAAAAAGCGCATTGTTAAAACAATGCGCTTTTTTTAAGCAAATGCTTGCTAGCATTAAGCCTGTTCAATGTCTTTCATTGTCAACTTGATACGACCACGGTTGTCGACATCAGCAACTTGTACTTTAACGTCCTGACCTTCTTTTAATACGTCAGTCACATTCGCAATACGCTCATTTGAGATTTGTGAAATGTGAAGTAAACCATCAGTACCTGGCATGATATTGACGAATGCACCGAATTCAACGATACGAATCACTTTACCTGCGTAGATTGTACCTGGTTCAACTTCTGCAGTAAGTGCTTGGATTTTCGCAATCGCAGCTTTTGCAGCGGCTTTAGTTTCACCAAATACACGTACAGTACCGTTATCTTCGATATCAATCGCAGCTTTAGTTTCTTCTGTAATTGCACGGATCGTTGCACCACCCTTACCAATTACATCACGGATCTTGTCTGGGTTGATGTTGATCACTTCAAACGTTGGCGCATGTGCATTGATTTCTGAACGAGCACGAGAAATGACTTTGTTCATTTCATTTAAGATGTGCATACGGCCAGCAAATGCTTGGTTTAATGCAACTTCCATGATCTCTTCAGTAATCCCTTCGATCTTGATGTCCATTTGAAGTGCAGTAATACCGTTTGCAGAACCTGCTACTTTAAAGTCCATATCACCTAAGTGATCTTCATCACCCAAGATGTCAGAAAGAACTGCGAAACGCTCACCTTCTTTTACTAAGCCCATTGCGATACCCGCAACTGGTGCTTTCAATGGTACACCTGCATCCATAAGTGACAATGAAGCGCCACATACAGAAGCCATAGAAGATGAACCGTTAGATTCAGTAATATCAGACACAATACGGATTACGTACGGGAAGCGGTCAGCAGCAGGAAGAACTGCTTGAACACCACGGCGCGCTAAACGACCATGACCGATTTCACGACGCTTAGGACCTGATTCACGACCAGTTTCACCTACAGAATATGCAGGGAAGTTGTAGTGCAACATAAAGTTGTCAGTTTTGGTACCCGAAAGCGTATCAACCATCAACGCATCACGTGTATTACCCAAAGTCGTTGTAACTAAGGCCTGAGTTTCACCACGTGTGAATAATGCAGAACCGTGCGCACGGCCTAATACACCAACCTGAACGTCGATACCGCGAACAGTTTTGGTATCACGACCATCAATACGTGGCTTACCTGACAAAATGTTGTCACGTACGGTACGGTACTTAAGGTCTTCAAATAATTCGTTTACTTCATCAGCAATACCAGTTTCGTCATTTTCAGGAACAAACTGTGCAACGGCTTCTGCATAAAGTGCATCAAGTGCTGCATAACGATCTTGTTTAACTGCAATCGTATACGCTTCAGAAATTTTCGCTTCAAAAGCAGTTTTCAATTGCTCAAGAAGTGCTTCGTTTTTGCTTGGAGCAACCCAAGTCGATTCAACTGCACCCGCAGCTGCAGCAAACTCTTTAATTGCTTGAATTGCAATTTGCATTTCGTCATGACCGAAAAGAACTGCACCCAACATTTGGTCTTCTGAAAGTTCTTTCGCTTCAGATTCAACCATAAGCACAGCAGACTCTGTACCTGCAACCACAAGGTCAAGATCAGATTGTGCAAGTTGTTCAAAGTTTGGGTTAAGTACGTATTCACCGTTGATTAAACCAACACGTGCACCACCAATTGGGCCACGGAATGGTGTACCAGCAATCGACAATGCAGCTGAAGTACCTAGCATTGCAGCAATATCGGCATCCATAGTTTTATCAGAAGAAACAACAGTTGCTGTAACTTGGATTTCGTTGAAATAACCTTCTGGGAACAATGGACGGATTGGACGGTCAATTAGACGTGAGATTAAAGTTTCAGCTTCTGACGCACGACCTTCGCGCTTACCGTAACCACCAGGGATACGACCAGCTGCATATTGTTTTTCTTGATAGTTAACAGTTAACGGGAAAAAATCTTGACCCGCTTTTGCTTTCGGCTGAGCCACAACTGCAACGAGCACAGTCACGCCACCCATGGTAACTAAAACTGTATTTGCTTGACGTGCAACACGACCCGTTTCTAAAACAACTTGGTATTGACCAAATTGGAATTCTTTACGAACGATATTAAACATTGACATGTATTATATTTTCCTAGTTTTATTCTAGTGAGACCCCTAAGGTTTGGCATTCAGACTACAACTGCTGTGTAGATAAATGACAAAGCTTAGAAGCCATCGCACTAGATCAAAATTTTAAATAAATTTAAACACAAAGAAGGAGCGAACAAGCGCCCCTTCTAAAGTCATCTAAGATAAATTAGATGAAACTCTCTTTTCAGCGATAAAGCATAGCAACATGCGAAATAGCGAAAACAAAGTAAAATCGAATTAACGACGTAAACCTAATGCGCCGATCAAAGCAACATAACGACCGTGATCTTTACCGTTTAAGTAGTCAAGTAATTTACGACGTTGGTTAACCATACGAATCAAACCACGACGGCTGTGATGGTCGTGTTTGTGTTCTTTAAAGTGACCTTGCAAATCATTGATTTGAGCAGTCAATAAAGCAACTTGTACTTCAGGTGAACCAGTGTCGTTTTCAGCACGAGCAAATTTAGCGATGATCTCTGCGCGATCAGTGTTAGTTAAAGCCATTCGATTTCTCCGAGATGCTTACAAAAATAAAATGATAATGATCAGTTGAAACCAACCGACTGCCGTGCATCACTACAGCAAGGCGCTTATTTTAAGTGATCTATCGCTATATTGCAAAAATGTTTTCTATTTGCTGGCATTTCGGCAGCTGACAGCATTAAACAAAATAGGCACACTACCCTTGTTCTGTTTTCAATTTATGACAGAGAAGAAAGAAAACGAAAATATTGCGAGGGAATCGTGAAAATTTTATCAACCAATACCTGTTATGTACCACAAGACTTGAATCAAGTGATTCGCAGTAAAGATGAAGTTGCGGCTGAATCGGGGGGCATGACTGAAAGACAAATTCAAAAGATATGGAACAGCGTTGAAGGTCTATATAAAACAGGCAATTATCCACTTATTACTTTATGTTTACGCCGCCAAGGGCAAATTCTTTTAAATCGCAGCATTGGCTATGCGCAAGGCAATTCCCCAGATGGTTTAGCGACAGATGCCAAAATTGGTAGCCCAGATACACCAGTCTGCCTGTTCTCGGCATCCAAAATGGTCACAGCGATGTTGATTCATATGCTGGATGAACGTGGCGACCTCAATTTACTTGATCCAATTAGTTATTACATTCCTGAATATGGCGTCAATGGTAAACGTCGTGCCACGATATTTCATCTACTCTCCCATCGTGGTGGTATTCCTCGTATCGACACTGAAGTCACACCTGAGCTTTTATTTAACCAAGAAGATATATTAAAACTGCTCTGTGCAGCCAAACCCGTTTCTCCTTCTGGTACACATCTTGCCTACCATGCTGTCACTGCAGGTTATATTCTGGGTGAAATCGTGCAACGTGTAACAGGGCAAAGCGTTCGTGAGTTTTTAGCTGAAAATATTGAAAAGCAAATGGGCCTGGACTATTTCAACTATGGTTTAAAACCAGAATATCGTGCCGATGTTGCCCTAAACTATGCCACAGGAATTCATCCAAGTTTAGGAACGGATCATTATCTCAATCATGTACTTGGTGGTGGTCTACAACTTGCAGTCGATGTCACTAATGATAGTCGTTTCATGGACACCATTTGCCCAGCTGGCAACATCTATACCAGTGCAGAACAAGCAGGTCGCTTCTTTGAAATGCTTCTCAGTGGCGGAGAATATCAGGGCAAACAAATTATGAGTGCTCAAACGGTATTCCGCTCAACCCTTCCAACCTCTGGTGTTAGCTTAGATCGTACCTTGTTAGCACCAATGCGCTATGCCTTGGGTCCAATGCTTGGCAGTAATCCTGTCGGCTTATTTGGTCCAATGACAGGACAAGCTTTTGGGCATATTGGCTTTTCAAATATTCTATGTTGGGCTGACCCTGAACGTGATATTAGTGTATCGCTATTGACCACAGGCAAATCGGTAGTGGGCACTCACTTACCTGCCTTGGCAAAAACACTTTATCAAATCTCGACCAACTGCCCAAAGATTCCAAAAAATCAACGTCGTTCATTGTTCGCAACTGACCGTACCGAAACAGATTTGGTCTAAGGTCTCTACTCCAAAATCACACGCACAAAAAAGCCCAAGTTGAACTTGGGCTTTTGCGCTTGAACTTATCATTCTTCTTCATTTTTATTATGTTTTATTCTTTTTTCCTATACCATTCAAACCCTCTGAATGCAGACTCCACGTCCTTCTCTTTTATTATTCTTTCTCTTGCTATTCGTTCTCCCTATACCGACTATTCTGTCAGATTAGATTATGGAGAAAAATAGCATTTCTCTTATCTCTGTGTAAGAAAAAACGTACAAGTCTGTATAACATTTAACTTAATAATAACAAAAAATTGTCAGACAATAAGTTTTATATTTCTTCCTTTTATTTGATCCTTTAATTGAAGCGAAATAGACTTGTATTATGAAAGCATGAATTTTCATCTTTTCTCAGAATACCTTAATAAGTATATGGATTATGTTGATTTGATAGTAAATTTTGATATAAAAATAAAAAAGCCCTGTAGTCTCTCCCAAAACTACAAGGCTTAGCGGCTGTAAGTTTCCTCTTTTATCACTTACTTCACTGTAAGTTCGCTGTCATACGACGTTATTATTATATTTTTGCGATTTACCTAGCTTTCCGTGCTAGGCTCTTTGTGTGTACATAATCTCAAAAACCTTGCGCTTGCTCTAGCGACAATATCTCGAATCCTTGTAAGCTTTTACTTACAAAATAGTGAATTCTAAAGAATAAGTTCACAATCTGTTCAAATTGATCTTTTGCACTAAACCACTCCGACGAACAGTCCGTATCGTCAATGCCTGTTGCAAGGCCTTAGGATCCGCCAAAATAGTCACTGCTTTTTTAGCACGGGTGACTGCGGTATAGATCAACTCTTGACTCAATAGTTTTTCGGCTTGAGCATCTAATACGATCGCCGTATGGGTAAATTCCGAACCTTGCGATTTATGAATCGTTAAAACAAATGCCGTTTGCATACTGCGCGGCAGTCGATGCGCTGCAATCCATTTATTTAAGCTTGGAAAAAATACTTCAAATTGCTGAGCTTGACTACGGTGTTTAAAACAAATGCCAATATCACCATTGGAAATTCCAAGCTGATAGTCATTATACGTCATCATTACAGGTCGCCCGATATACCAATCACCCACCGTAATTTGTTTCAGTTGCTGATTGAGCCAATGCTCTGCAAAACGATTGAGTTGTTCAAGCCCCAGTTGCCCATGTCGAACTGCAGTTAATATTCGATAGTCATCAAAAGCGTGGATTACCTGCTCAATATATGCTGCTGGCTCATCTGCATCGCGATAACCTTTTAAGGCATCAACATAGCTTTGAAATCCTTCCATTAATTTCTGTTGATAGGACTCGATATCAACGTGCTGCTGATCTGGTAAGTACTCCAACTGAATCAGGTCTGGCATATCTTTACTGAGCGTAATCGCCTGTAAAGATTCAGCTTTAACGATTTCCATCTCTAGCTTTGATAGCACTAAATCAGGTTCACTTGAATGCGACTGAGCCTGAATAAATCGAGCCAATTGCCCAATCTTCGCGTCACCAGAGAAACGGCGACTGGTTTGCAGTTGTACTCGGTTATCAGCTAATTCAGGCACTTGCTGTAGATCAGCAAGCACTGAACCGACATCAACCGAAGCCAATTGATTGGCATCACCGAGCAAAATAATTCGACATTGTTCAGGTACAGCTTCAAATAATAAAGTCGCAAGATTTAAATCCAGCATCGATGCTTCATCAACCACAATCACGTCATAAGGCAAAGGTTGTTTTTGATTAAAGCGTGGTATTTGTCGGTTGCCCATACCCAATAAACGATGCAAGGTCTGGGTAGTTTGATTACGTAACTCTTCGGTGATAAGTCCTGAATCTAATAATTTCGGATCGTTAAAAGAGTTTTGTAGCGCTTCCTGCATCCGTTGTGCAGCTTTGCCTGTTGGTGCCGCCATGGCAATACGAATATCAGGAATGGTCTGGTTAAGGGCTGCAATAATACGCGCCAAAGTATAGGTCTTTCCTGTACCAGGTCCACCGGTAATAATACTCAGCCATTGTTGCAGTACCATTTTTAACGCAGCCTGTTGGTACTCGTCACTGAGTAAGTCCTGATAATTTTCTGAATCAACAACCTGAATCGTTTGTCGCTTTAATCGGCAAATCTGTTGAGCGAGGCGTTGCTCTAAAGACCAATATCGGTATAATGCCAAGCCCTGCTGATCATAGACACATGCTGCAACCTGAGTCACTGCAATTTCACTAGAAACTGCTAAATCAGCCAGTGCTTCGATCTGTGTCGTATCTGCTGCAATACAACTGTCGCCTTGCAAACTGGCTTCAACCAGTTGCTGCAACACTTGTGCAGCGTTAACTGATTGAGTAGTTTGAGAAAATGGTGCTTGTGAGAGATAGTTACTCCACATATTTAACCATGTCATTTGCGCTGACTGATCACCAACTTGTTTGTCCACAGAGTTATCCTCAAACTTACCCACACGCTTGTCCACAAGGTTATAAACAGAGTTATTCACAAGCTAAGCTTTTGTTTAATTTAAATTCAATCACTTTATCTACACCATTTTCCCTGTTTTATCCTCAGAGAAATATCCAAGAATCGCATCTAGACGTAAGATAAACTCATCTTCAGGTTTCCAATAGAAATAGCCCTGCTGAGCTTGTCCATTCATCCCGCGCAAATACAGATACGATGCGCCTCCTAAATGTTGCTGCATATCGTAATTTTGCAGTTTTACCATCAGATAACGATGCAATGCCACCAAATATAAAGCTGCTTGCAGCCAATAACTCGACAGCGACATACTTTCAGCAATCTGAGCCTGCTGATAATCCAATTGCTCTGCACCCAGATAATTACTCTTGTAATCGGCAATATGATAACGCTGCCCATCGAAGTAAACCAAATCGATTGAACCATTCAGATATCGAGCCGACTTTGCTTCCAACAGTTCAGGCATTTCGATGTCATATTCCACAAAAAGCTGCTGTACACGTTGCATTGCCAGTACTCGATCAGATAAAGCCAGATAGAATGGACATTCGGATAAATATTGCCCTGCTAGTAGCTGCTGTAACTGAAAATCCTGATTGAGCGGTGTCTTTAGAACTTCGGCTAACCATGCAGCAATCCATTGATACAGTTGCTGCTCTTCATTCTCCTGTTCAGGAAAATGCTGCTGATATTGTTGCAACAGCTCTACCCATAAACTTTGATAGGTATTTTTAAAACGACGACGAATTTCTTCAATCCATGTTTGGGGTTGTTGAAAATCAATCTGTTCAAAAATTTCATGCAGGAAATTGCCTGCCAAAGTGCCTTTGGGGAAAAATTGTTTAATCCAAGCAATCGGCTGAGCACCTGCTGTCTGATCCATTTCAACAAGATTTAATTCATCTTCTGCCTGCTCAAAATCTGCATCGATATTCGCCAAACGATCAGACCGAGTAGCCTTATGTTTTAAATGCTGGGCCAAATAACTAAAACTGGTTTTACCGCGCGCATAAAAACGCTGTGTAGGTAAAGGCTGAGCCAAGAGTGCAAGCTGTTGTTGAGCTTGCTGTGCCTGTAATGCCAGTGGTCGCTCTAAGATCAAAGCAGCGTCTGTGCTGTACAGATGCTGAAAATTTTCACCATGATTCTTCCAAAAAGCCAAACCTGAAAACTTATTTTTTTCGCCTTTTTCAGGTTCAAACACTGCATATACACGATGGCTAGCACGCGTCAATGCCACATACCACAAACGATTTTGTTCAGCCAAAGCACGTTGTTGGTGTTGATCCAATTCAGTTTGCTGTAAAAAGTTTTTATCGGCCACAGCCACTACACGTTGAGTCCGTATTTGACCTGTCTCTGGTAATTGAACTTCAGTGGTAGAAAAATTCAGTGTTTTCTGCACTTCGGCAAAAGCCTTATTCGCCCCCAGTAAAAAGACAATTTTAAACTCCAAGCCTTTGGACTGATGAATGGTCATCAGTTGCACACCAGCTTCACTGGACAGCTTGTGTTCAAGCTCCCAATCACGATCACTTGGCGAATTTAATTGTTTTAAATACCAGTGATACAGATTTTGCATCCCTTGTATATGTTCACTGTGCTGACTCAAGAGATCAGTGAGGTGGCGTAAATTTACCACAGCACGTTCATTGTCTTTACTTTGTGTGGCAACCTGTTGCTGCCAAAGGCCAAACTGATTTAAGCAACGCTGCCATGCCGATAAAAATCCTTGATTCAGCCACATTTCACGAATGTCATCAAACTGCTGAATGTAATAACTCAAGCCTTCTGCACTTTGCTCTAATGCCAATAGTCGAGTGAGATCAAATCCAAATAAACGGCTCAGTAAAGCCCGCTTGAGTTTGGCTTCATCATATGGATGAAGCAATGCCGTCAATAAAGCTCCGACATCCTGAGCAATCACGGAATCAAACACACTGCGTTTCGATGGCCGATTAACCCGAACCCCCATACGTTCTAACACATATTGCACTTCATCCAGCTGACGATGGCTACGGGAAAGAATCGCAATATCATCTTCATCAATGGCAATCGGGACATCACCCGCTAAATACAATTGTTTTAAATATGATTGGTTGAGTAAGTTCTGAATCTGCCATGCCACCTGTGTGGCCTGCTCATTGCCTTCTTGTAGTTGTAACCAACGTAAAGGTTGCGGATTAAATTGTGCATTTTCAATCAAAGCAGGATGTGGACGTGAACCCGCTTGAATCGGGTCATACATAACCTGCTCACCAAAATCCATCTGACGCTGAAACAGCACATCCACCACTTCAACCAGTTCTTTCACCGAACGGTGGTTATGCACCAACTTATACTCACGACCCTGTTTGGCCATAATATCCTGATAAGCATTCAGAAAGGTCAGCATATCTCCACCGCGGAAACCATAAATCGCCTGCTTACGGTCGCCGACCATAATCATGCAGCCTTTTTGGTAACGCTGTGGATGGCGCCAGATACTGGCCAACATATCATCTTGATCTTGGTTGGTATCCTGAAATTCATCCACCAGAATCAATGGATACCGAGCTTGGACAAAAACAGCAAAACGTTGTCCTTGCTCTCCTTTTAATGCTTCTGACAAAGTTTTGATTTGCTGGGCAAAGGTGGTTTCGCCTTTTTGCTGTAACACTTGTGGCAGTCGCTTTTTGACTTCAATACACAAATAAGCTTTTAGATAAACTTGCAGCTGCTCAAATTCTTGCTGAGTCTGCTGCACAGCTTGAAACAGCTTTTGCAGTTGCAAAATGCTCGGATGTTGGTAAAAGCCCTCAGCAATTTCCGCAGGACATTTCTTAAAAATCTTTTGCCCTTCAAGCTTGTCTAAAAACTTGAATACTGCATCACGTGCGTCGGCAAAGTAAGCATCAAAAACCTGTACATTGTCAGGACTGTTGAGTGCTTTTAATAACAGCGGCAGTGACTCTGTAAACAGTTTATGAAAGGCATTGTTACGGAAAGAAGCGCCATTAATATGCACATAATATGCACCGTCTAACTGAAAATATTCGGTCAAGCTGCTCAGGTCAATCTGCTGTGCTTGTTGTTGCCACTGCTGTAATTGTGCCAACTCAATTTCAGGCATGGCAGGTAATTTAAACTGGGCTGAACTAAAGTTCAGTGAGCTTTCCACCATCCCAACAAAATGATCAACACTTTTTAGCCCCCCCACACTATATAAGGCATTAATCACTTGCTGCGGCTGGGTTTGAATCCATTCACGCAACACGTCATGAATCAATTGACGGGTATAGCTTTTGGCATCCTCAGTAATTTCTGCCCGTTCGATTTTGCCACTTTCAAAGGCAAACTCTCGCAATAGCTTTTGGCTAAAGCTATCCAGTGTCCCGACAAACAATTCATCTAACTGGTCGATGACCAGTTTTAGCCGTTCACAAGCATAGGCAATTCGTGGTGCAAAGTTTTGTAAGACCTGCTGTTTTAACGGATCAGGCTCTTGTAGTGCCTGTGCCTGTGCCTGTGCCTGAATGTCCTGTTCCAGTACATCACGAAAGGGTTCTAAATACTCAAGTATCTCGACCAGACGCAAACGGATACGGCTTTTGAGCTCTGCCGCTGCGGCACGGGTAAAAGTGGTGGCAATCACTTGATTGGGCAGATATTTTTCTAAGAAAATCCGCACCATCAGGCTGGAAAGTGTATAGGTTTTCCCCGTCCCTGCTGAGGCTTCAATTAAATGCAAGCCTTCAAATTGAATATCACCAATCGGCTGATAAGACACTGGATACTGTGGGTTCATGTCTTACTCCACCCGTAAAAATTCAAAAATCGGTTGATATAAGGCATAAGAGTAATGGTTGCAGGCATACTGCAATAAAGCTGTTGTATCTTGCTCCTGCAAAATAAACTGCCAATCTCGATGCAATTTGCAGGCCTCATTTTGAGTCATGTCAAAGCCAGAGAAATCACCCGTATCATTCCAGTCCTTCAATACTTGCTTTTGACTCTCTTCAGTTAACACCTGAGTTGAATCCAACTCAATCCACTCATATTGCTTGCCCTTTTCTAAAGGCTTTAACACTAAGGCAGCAGGCAAGACTACGGGTTGCTGTTGTGCATCTTGCCAAAGCTGTAACCATGCATCTAAATAGTGTTTCGCTTGTTGAGAACTTAGTCCTTCACAAATCACAGTCTGATCACTAAACACCACAATACGCCGCTTATCCGTGGCAGTATCACTATTCAATACCGTCAGCCAAAGCAGATATTCCAACCAGACTTTGGCAAAGCGTTTGGCGCGCGCACTGGAAGCATCAAGACTGACCCAGTCTTGTGTGAGTTGCGTCGGTGTCACACAAGCAATTTGTAGCTGCTTAGACACACGCCAAATACGTTGTGTAGTTTCAGTTGGTACTGGTGCATAGTGCTGCAGACGCTCTAACAGGCGTTGTTGCTCTAAGCGACTCTGCTGCCATGCACTGTGCTGGACTTTTCCAACGGGTAACTGGTCCTGCAAGACACTTGGAGAGAGCTTTTCATCATGCTGTTGTAAAAAATGACGAATTGCATATTTACCCAAACCATCCAGCAATAAAGGTTCGGATTGATCGACCAATTCAGTGGCTGTTAAATTTTCGACCCCTAAAGTTTTTAAATACAATCGTGCTGGGAAACTGACATCCTGAATCCATTGCTGACTATCCAAAATGGTCATTTCATTCTGTTCAACAGCAACTGTCGTATTAACCCATGCTTGTCGATCACCTTTGGTTTGCTGAATCTGTGAGGCGACCTTAAACCATTGGTCTTGAAAGCGCACGGGGCGATCTGAAACAAAACCAAGTGGATCAAAAGGTTGTAGACGATGTAAGTGATATAGCGGATAAAGCTGTGCGGGGACTTGCAAAGCATCCAACCCGGCTAAATCGGCTTCTGATAAAGGAAAACTGTCTTCAAATGAAGTATCTCCTTCAGGGAGAGATTTAGAGAGGGTTGGCTTTACAATCAAAGCCAAATGCTCGCGGAACCCTTGCAACACACTGGATGGCTCTCTAACCTCACCATCATTGATATCAAAGCCATTATAAAACAGCCAAACCTGCTCTTGCGCCAACAAGATTGCATCTAAAAATGCCCCCTGATCATCTTCCAAACGAGAACGATCACCTAATTGCTGCCGTAACACATCCATCAAATCAAAGGGGATATGGCTGTCCCGATTCGGGAATTTACCCGTATCTAAATTCAATAACACAATGAGGCGATACGGAATCGGGCGAATTTGACCAATCTGACTAAAAGTGATTTGTCCCGTGGGTTCAACTTGTGCAGACTGGCTTTCTAGTGTGCGTTGAATTTCCTCAACAATATAAGGTAAAGGCAAAGATATTTGCCCTAACTGCGTGTCAGCATCGCCATAATAGTTGGCTAAGGTCAGCATACGTTCTTGTTTTTGAATAATTTCTCGTACAGCTTTTAATGCAACAACGTCAGTTTGTTCGAACTCTTGCACATCCTGTTTAATTCGTTGCAACCAGACTTCAACTGGCAAACGCTGTCCTTGCTCATGTGCCACCAACCAGTCACGCCGTGCAGACAGCTCCTGATAAATCTGAATCAAAATCCCGATCAGTTCAAAATCACTCGGTTGAACTAAGGCATAACTTAAAATGTCCTGCACCATCACATGGGCTGGCACGGCAATACCGAGCGCCAAACGATCTAAGGCAAATTTAAAACTATAGCGGTAGTCTTGGTCATCAGCGCTAAGACTCTGTTTTAAATGTTCAGCATCTAAACCACGCTTAAAACCAGCCTCATTCAGTAATGCTAAAATCCGCTGTACCTGTGTGTAATCCAGCCCATAACGTTGTTGAGTTGCAGCAAGATTGAGCCAATCTGCAAAATCATCTTGACTGAATCGTCCTTGGGTCAATTGCAAACGTCCAAGTACTGCACGCCAAGCATTTAAGGCATCTAGCTGTGCCACCCCTGCAATTTTAACTGGCAGAAAAACCTCATGTTCATTTGCCACAGCTGGAAAAACACTTCGAATCAAAGGTTCCAGTTCAGCTAAATTCGGGGTCAAAATCAGCACATCACTTGGGCGACGCGGTACAGCATCTGCTTGAGACAACCAATGTACCAACTGTTCTTTTAATACTTCAAGTTGTCGCACACTAGAGTGGCAAACATGAATCTGAATTGATTCATCCTCAGGTGCAAGTTCATATTGCTGAGATTGAGGTTCAGCTAAGTAGAAAATATCAGACTGGACCTTTCCAAGTAACGTTTCGGGAAACTGTTCTACAAAGGCATCGACCCACTTTCCCTCTTCTCCCGTTGCCAGTTGTGACAATAAGGAAAAATGATCCCGCGCCTGTTTACCTAGACGTGTCAGTAAAGGATGTCGAGATTCACGATTTAAAGCATTAAAACCTAAACTGAAACTGTCAAAGAATGCCGCAATCTCTGTATCGCTGGCATTGGGATGTTTGGCGATGTAACGCTCTTTCACCCCCAAGTCATAACGCTTTTTCCAGAGTGGATCGACACTGTCAGCCCAATATTCTTGTGATGGGTTATAGTGCAAAATCACCACATCTAGATACCGTCCTAAACGACGTAAAAATTGCAGCTGACTCGGCGGTAAATCTAAAATCGTAAATACAATTACCTGATTAGGTAATTGGGCCAAGGCCTGCTGACGTGTTTTTTCACTCTCTAAATGTTGCCAAAAGTCAGCATCAATACGTTGTATTTCGACAAAATCATCATGGAAATAATGTTGCCATAACCAACGTTGCCAAGCTTCCAACTGTTCAGTTTGCTGTAAGCTAAATGCCGAGGTTTGCTGGTCTGTTTTAGAAATCAGTTGTTCAATATCTAAAGTACGATTTTGTCCCCAAGCCGATAGCCAGTTACCTGCACATGTGCAATTGCCTTGACAGGCGCGCTGACAGTGACCACGGTAAATCATATAGTTGCTGAAAAGTTGCGAAACCTGCTCCGCAATCCAATACAACATACTCTGCTTTTTAAGCTGTTTTTCTGTACCTTGTTGTAATTGGTCTGCGCTGTCATAAATCCGTTGCACAATCGAATATAAGGGGTGCTCATTCGCAACAGTATTCTGTTCAGGTTGAATGAAAGGCTGTAACGCTTGATGAATACGCCACTTTAAAATCAAGCGTGGAATATTGGCTTTACGGACTTGCTCCTTATTTTCCAAAACTTGCTGGTAGGCATACCATTGAAAACCGCGAATGCGCTGATGGAATTGGTAATTCGCAGTCATGCCTTGTTGTTCTGCAATTTTTTGGGTTAGCCATTGTTCTTGTGCTGGACTCGGGACAATAAAATGCTGGGTTTTAAATACCTGAAAGGGTGAGCTACTCGGCTGAGTGATTGATGCCATCACACCTTGCAATAATACGTCAAGGCGTTGACTTTGAATAACATGAATACCCATGCGTTAATTTAACCCCATTAATAAATCACCATTTTGCTCTACCAAAATGCCCATCATCACTATACAACTTCAGATCACTATGTCACGCTAAACACACAATCCAATAAAAAAATTGTTTTGAATTTCACCATTCAATACGATTGAATGTACTATCAAGGGATAGACTTTAGGTATAACTTTATGAAAATTGAAAAAATTCCTGATTCAATTGACCCAAGTTTAAACTTGGAACAGATTCGTGATGAATGTTTGGAACTCGCCAAGAAGCGTGCCTATTGGTCAGCAGGTGCAGCCATTATACCCATTCCATTTTTTGATGTTGTCGTCGACTTAGGCATGCTGACACAAATCATTCCAGATATTAATGCACGTTTTGGCTTAGCACCCGAACATATTAGTGTTTATGATCCTGAAACCAAAAAAATTCACTGGGATGAATTGCGTAAACGTGGTTTTGAGTTTTCAGGTTTTGTGGTGGCACGCACTGCCATGAAAAAATCATTTAATGGTTTCTTTACCAAAATCGCGACCAAGCAAGTGACTAAATTTATTCCTTTAGGCGGGCAACTTGTTGCGGCCAGTTTAGGCTACTTCATGATGCGTAAAATCACGGAAGCACATGTGCAAGATTGCTATAACCTTGCCAAACGTATTCAGCAGAAAAGCCGTAGTACCATTGTGGCTTAAAATTAAAATGCTTGACTCAACTTGGCCCGTTTACACATCACTGTAAAATGCAGATGTTTACAGTGATGCAACAGATCAATAAAAAAACCACACAAATACGTTAATATTCACTTAATTTTTTAAGCTTTGATAAAGATTGTATTTTTAACCTCCACATCTCGATGATAAATAGATGATGGAGCGTCATTGTGCAAAATAGCCAATCCCCTTCTCGGGTCCGTTCAATTTTTAACGTGACCAGCGGGAACTTCCTTGAACAATACGACTTCTTTCTGTTCGGACTCTATGCACAAGCCATAGGTGAAACCTTTTTTCATTCAGACAGTAGCTATGCCGCACTGATGAAAACCTTCCTGGTGTTTGCCGTCAGTTTTCTCATGCGTCCAATCGGTGCACTGGTGCTTGGCCCTTATGTCGATCGTATTGGTCGTCGTCGTGGTCTGATGGTGACCTTGAGCATCATGGCTTTCGGTTCATTAATCATCGCTTTCACCCCCAGTTATGCCAGTATCGGCTTTGCCGCGACTGTACTTATTTTCGTTGGCCGCCTAGCTCAAGGCTTCTCCGCAGGAGTTGAGTTAGGAGGTGTTTCGGTTTATTTAGCGGAGATTGCGGAACCACATAACCGCGGTTTTATTACCAGTTGGCAATCGGCAAGTCAGCAAGTTGCCGTCATTTTTGCAGCCATTTTAGGTTATATCGTCAGTGTAGTGTTCACTAAAGCGCAGGTGGATGCTTGGGCTTGGCGCATTCCATTCTTTGTCGGCTGTGCCATTATTCCCTTTATTTTTTGGTTGCGTAAATCCTTAGTTGAAACAGAAGCTTTCGCTTCTAGAAAAGAACATCCAACGACACGACAGATTCTTAGCACCTTAGCTACAAACTGGAAAATTGTGTTGGCAGGTGTATGTATGGTGGCAACCACCACTACCATGTTCTACTTCATTACGGTCTATACCCCAACCTATGGTAAAGAGGTTTTGAATTTAACGCGTAGCGAAAGTTTAATTGCTACAATTATGGTAGGGCTGAGTAATTTTATCTTATTGCCGATCGGTGGGCATCTCTCCGATAAATTTGGCCGTAAGCCCTTATTAGTCGCGACCACGATACTTATCTTTATTAGTGCTTATCCATTACTGACTTGGCTCACCCATACCATTAGCCTGTCACATATGTTGATGGTGTTATTGTGGTTCTCATTGTTATATAGCTTCTATAATGGTGCATTGGTGGTTTCATTGGCTGAAATGATGCCAAGCTCGGTTCGCATTGCTGGTTTCTCAGTTGCCTATAGTTTTGCCACTTCGATTTTTGGTGGGCTGACCCCAATGATTGCCACTTTTCTGGTGCAAACATCAGGCAATAAAAGCATGCCCGCCTTTTGGCTGATGTTTGCCGCGATCACCAGTTTGATTGCCACTTTAATCATTTTCCGCCAACAGCGTAGCTATAACGCACAACTGGCCAATAACAATTAATTTAAATGATAGTAGCAACAGCTCAAGGTGAATTAATCCGCCTTGAGCTGTTTTAGAATCGCTTTTAATACTTCAATTCGTGCGGAATACTTATCATCCGTCGCAATCACATACCACGGCGCATAGTCAGTATTGGTTCGTTTAAACATATCTGCTGCCGCATTGAGATAGTCATCCCATTTATCGCGGTTACGCCAATCTTCTTCAGTAATCTTAAAACGTTTATGTGGTGTTTGTTCACGTTCTTTAAAGCGTAGTGCTTGCTCATCCTTACTAATTGCCAGCCAGATTTTAACAATCACCGTTTGGCTATCTACCAGGTTTTCTTCAAAACGATTAATTTCATTATAAGCACGTTGCCACTCAACCGTAGAAGCAAAACCTTCAATCCGCTCAACCAATACTCGACCATACCAAGTACGGTCAAATATGGTGATCTTGCCACCGTCATTCAATTTGCTCCAGAAACGCCACAAATAAGGACGGCGTAACTCATAGCGCTCAGGCGCTGCAATAGTATGAATTTCATATTCTCTCGGATCGAGTTTTTTCACGATTCGCTTAATCGCACCGCCTTTACCTGCCGCATCCATCCCTTCAAAGGCAATCACTACTTTCCGTTCATCGTAGCGTAAAGTATCGGCCACTTTCTTGGTCAGCTTACTCAGCTCATCTTTATAATCTTGTTTTTCTAAACTGGCTTTTTCAGGTTCTAGTAACGCTTTTGGTATCGCAGCTTGTTGCCATTTCTGTGTGACTTTGGTTTGATGCTCAGGCAGCTCTTGTAAAGTCTGTAGTAAATACTGCGCAAAGCATTGATCACGTAACTTTTCATCTTCACCATCGACAATATACCAGTCATCGGTAAAGCGCTGACTCAAGCCTTGCAAAGTATCGTATTGTTTTTTGTTACGCCAATCTAAACCATGTAACTTATGCCAACGCTGCTCAGATGCATCAATCTGATCCAAACGTTTTTGTAGCGATTTCCACGATAAATCAAACCAGACTTTGACGATATGAACGTGATTATTTTGCAAGTCATGTTCAAATGCCCGCATTTGCTCAACATAAGCATCAAACAGGTTTTCATCCAAAGGTTTGGACACATGCATCGCGGTGGTTAAAAGATCGCTATACCAGTTACCAAACATCACCACGATTTGCCCCTCGGCAGGAATAAAACGGGTATAGGACTGCCAAAAAGTTTGATTATTTGACAATAACTGTGGTGCATCTGCTTTAACACGTAAATAGCGAGGATCTAACCATTCTCGTAATTGTTTAACCGCTTCCCCCTTTCCTGCAAGTTCAATTCCACTGACTAAAACCAACACACTTTTGGCATTTTTCTTATCACGGCTATTTTTTAAGGCGTATTGTGCTTCAATCAGCTCTAAAGAAAGTTCATCTTCATCACGTAATTCAAATATTGGCTGTTGTTTACTCATCTGTTGCTCTAAGCGGCTCATTATTAATATTAAAAATCAGTATAGCCAAAACTGAATTGATCCCAGAATAACCCTTGTACAGTTTGTGTAGATTGCTGTAGTCATCGCAGCATAGTGACCAATTGTTAAACATTTAGAGTTTATGCTGTCATGGTTCTCCGTTATGATGCAGCCTATGATTTTATGGTTTTATTTTCTTTGAGTTCGAACATGTCAAAACTCGCTGCATTTGATAATCTTTTATTACAATATCAAACTTTGAATTATCACCAAGATCCTGTGCTTGCACAGAGATTGCATGAAGTACAGGCATGGATGAAAGAGCGTATTGCACAGACTCATGCTGAGTTTTTTGCCCAAACTCAAAATCAACTCATGGCCCAGTATTTTTTAAATCGTTTGTATGGTGGACCAGACTTTGATTCAATGGCACAGCAAATCGAACGGCTACTGAAATACGCCCACAAAGCAGAAAATCTTTTGCCAGAAAATGCCATCAAGACAGGCACAAAATCAGTCAGTTTAGCTGTTCTGGCGACACGACTGGATGAACAAGTCGCGGTACAGCTCTTGCAAGATTACCCTCCTGAAACACCCTTAACTGATGAAATCATGCGTCAAACCTTAATCAAACTTGATCAAGGCGATGCACGTTATGAACAGTTACAGTTGCTTGATGAGCTCGGTCTTACGCTTGATAAATATATGCGCTCAACCATGATGTACGCTGCTTTTAAAATGTGTAAGGGCATTGCACATAAGTATCAATTTGATCGTATGTATGAGTTTATCCAAGAAGGTTTTGCAGCCATGAAACCGATGAAGTCTGCTGCAACCTTTATCAACACCTTTAGCGAAAAAGAGCGTGAGATCATTGAAAAAGTCCACGCAGGACACCCAAATCCATTCCGCAACTAAGGCTGAGCTGATTTCTCTGCAATCCTGACACTTTAGGTTGCAGAGAAAAATGAGTCTTTTCAAATCTTAAGAAAAATTAAAACACTTTTGAGAAAGTGACTTTCTGTATATTATTCATAACAATTGCATGCGAAAGCCTGTAAAAAAATACAAAATCTGTCATCATGCTTGCTGATTCGTGCCGCTAGAGCGAAAGTTTAGGAGAAAACTATGTCTAACGAAAACCAACAGCCTACCCCAGAAGTTGAGCAAAACCCAAGTTCAGACAAAGTCAGCCCTTTCTTAAACACGCCCCTTCCACAAGGCACGCCACAAGGTCAGCAGCAGCCGATCCAACAAGGTGCAGCGCAGACCTCAACAGGTTCAATCCCAAAATATAACTTACCCCGCGGTGCCAATACTGGCAACGTCGGTGCAACGACACACTTTGGTTACCAAACCGTAAGTAGTGATGATAAAGCACAAAAAGTTGCAGAAGTTTTCCATTCGGTTGCCAGCAAATACGACATCATGAATGACTTGATGTCATTTGGTATCCATCGTATTTGGAAACGTTTTGCCATTAATATGTCAGGTGTTCGTCGTGGCCAACATGTGCTTGATATTGCGGGTGGTACAGGTGATTTGGCAAAAGTATTTAGCCGTGAAGTAGGCCCACAAGGTCATGTCGTTTTGTCAGACATCAACGAATCAATGTTAAATGTCGGCCGTGATCGTCTGATTGATGCAGGCTGTACTAACGTTGATTTCGTACTTGCCAATGCTGAAACGTTAGAACCATTTGCAGATAATAGTTTTGATTTAGTGACCATCAGCTTTGGCTTACGTAATGTGACCGATAAAGATGCTGCGTTACAAGCGATGTATCGTGTACTTAAACCAGGTGGTCGCTTATTGATTCTTGAGTTTTCTAAGCCAGTGTTTGAGCCTTTCTCAAAACTATATGATCTTTACTCATTCACCGCATTACCAATCATGGGCAAACTGGTTGCTAATGATTCTGAAAGCTATAAATATCTTGCTGAATCGATTCGTATGCATCCAGACCAACGTACCCTTAAAGGGATGATGGAAAATGCAGGTTTCCAAAGCTGTGATTACCACAACTTAACGGGTGGTATTGTTGCTGTTCACCGTGGATTCAAACTTTAAGGTTTAAGATATGTGGTCGATTTTAGCACTCGGTGCAGTCGAACGTATCATTCATCATGTGATTGATTTGGATGCGATTACTCGCATTCAGCTCAATCAATTACAAGGTCAATTATTACGTGTTGTGATCGACAGCCCACAACTCTCAGTTGATGTTTTTTTTGATGAAAATAGAGTTCGTCTAGAACCGACCGTGACAGGACAAAGTCAAACCCCTTCTATTTTTGAACAGCGTCCTTTTGATCCTCAGCATAAACTCACGGATGCAACTGCAACTTTGCATGTTGAAAATACGGTTGAGCTGGTTAAATTACTGCTCAGTGATATGGATCAAATTGGTAATATCCCACTGCAAGGTGATTATCACTTATTGCAAGACATTCAAAGAATTATGCAGCAAGCTGAGCCTGACTTGGCAGCGCATTTATCACCGTGGATTGGTCCACAATTGGCACATGAATTGGGCAAAATTCAACTTGCACCGAAGCAATTGAAACACTCTCTACAAAGCCATTTATTTTTTGTTGAAGATGCCTTAAAAGAAGATAGCGGTTTATTTGCCCCACGTTGGCAGATGGATGATCTCAATCGAGAGACCCGCCAACTCAATCAAGAAATTGACCGCCTAGAAGCCAAGCTTCAGCAACTCAATGCTCAATTCAACCCACAAAAGCATTCCACTCAAGACTAGGTAAGACTTTATATGATTCCGCATGTTACACGGTTACTCGAACTCTGGCGTATTGCAGCACACTATCGCCTTGACACCCTGTTTCCTGCGGAAGAGTTACCAGTAAAAGCACGTCATGCATTAAATATCATTAAAATGCATCCAGCCGCATGGTCAAGTCGTGAGAAAAAAAATCCACTGAAGCTAAAAGAAGCCTTAGAGGACATGGGTCCGTTAGCAATTAAGCTCGGTCAATTACTGTCTACACGTCGTGATCTAATTCCACCAGAAGTCTTAACACAACTGGTATTATTGCAAGATCGCGTCAAACCATATGACACCCAATTAGCAAAACAGCGCATTCAAGAATCACTGAAAGCAGATGTATCAACCCTATTCTCACGTTTTGATGAGCAACCGCTTGCCGCAGCCTCAATTGCTCAAGTGCATACAGCAGCTTTGCATGATGGTCGTGAAGTGGTGGTTAAAGTCACTCGCCCCGATATTCGCAGTCAAATTTTACAAGACTTTGAAATTCTAGCTTGGCTTGGCGATTGGTTGGAAAATCGTTTGGAAGCGGCCCGTGCCCTACATCTCACTGAAATTATTCAAGACTATCGTCAAATCATCTTAAATGAGCTTGATTTAAGTTTAGAGGCGGATAATACCCGCCGTATGCGTCACTACTTTACTGGTTCAAGCATGATGTACGTGCCTGAAGTCTATATGGATAGTAAAGACGTGATGGTGGCGGAACGCATCACAGGTGTCCCGATTTCGGATATTGCTACCTTTGATCGTTTGGGTATGGATCGTGCGGATCTGGCGGAAAAAGGCTTAACCATTTTCTTCACCCAAGTGTTCCGTGACAATTTCTTCCATGCTGACATGCATCCTGGCAATGTCTTTGTCGAGACCATTAATCCAAGCAATCCACGCTTTATCGCGTTGGACTGTGCGATTATGGGTGAATTGTCTAAGCACGATCAAATGACGATTGCACGTATGCTACTGGCGGTGATGAACAGTAACTTCATGCAATTGATTCAAATTGTGCATCAAGCAGGCTGGATTCCACCGGGTACAGATCAAGATGCCCTATCCCGTGAAATGCGTCGTACCGTTGGCCCAATGGTTTCAAAACCAATGGATCAACTTGATTTTGCAGGAATTTTGATTCAGGTGATGGATATTGCCCGTCGTTTCCATTTAGAAATTCCACCACAATTGATGTTATTACTCAAAACACTGGTGCATGTTGAAGGTCTAGGGACTGACCTCTACCCTCAATTAGATATCTGGAAACTGGCAAAACCGATTCTAACCGAATGGGTCAAAGCCAATATGAACCCAGTCAAAAATGTGAAAGAACTGGGACAACAAATTCCTGACCTATTACTTGGCGCTCAAGATATTCCAGGCTTATTGATTGACAGCTTAAATGGTTTAAAAAACCAATCAGCTTGGCATGACAAACAACTGCGTGAAATCCAGCAAATGCGCTTACAAATGCAACAGCAGCAACGTCGTAGTTGGATGTTTGGTAGCACGATGCTGATTTTGTTGACCATCTCGATTATTACACCATGGTTTATCTCAATTATTCTGATTGTCCTGAGCAGCATAATTGCATTGTGGCGTATTGCTAAATAAACAGATATACACATCAAAGGCCGTATCTCATGGATACGGCCTTTGTTTTATGCTTCAACATTTGCCTGATAAATCTTAATAAAATCTTCGAGATCAGTTAAGATCATAGCTGACTGATCGATAAACATCTTAAAAGAACAAATAATGAAAACACCTCATTTTGCAATTGTTGGTGCTGGCACAGCTGGACTGGCAACGGCGATTCTGCTTGCTCGTGAAGGCAATCACGTCACGATTTTTGAACAAGTTGATGAACTCTCGCCTGTCGGTGCGGGTTTGCTATTGCAACCTGCAGGTTTAGCGGTATTTGAACATTTGGGTGTCCTTGAGCATGCCTTAAAATTAGGTGCTAAAGTGACAGGTCTGGAAGGTCAACTTCCTGATAAACGTCTCTTGGTGAATAGCCACTATCATCAGGCAGGTAGTAATCTCTATGGTCTCGGTATTCATCGTGCCACTTTATGTCACGTTCTCACCCACAAACTGGCTGAATATTCTAGTCATGTGACTTGGCGCATGAGCCATAGCATTGAACAGATTGAAGAACGACCGAGCGAAGTCCGATTATTAGGTACTTATCAGCAACACAAATTTGATGACTGTTTTGATGCTGTACTTATTGCCAATGGTGCACGCAGCCAATTACGCCCTCAAGCATGGGTAAAAGTTGATCAGGCTTATCCTTGGGGCGCAGCATGGACTATCGTACCTGAATGTCCAACACTCAATCCTGAAATCCTACATCAATTTTATGACCGCTCTAAGATCATGATGGGCGTATTACCTACAGGTGCTATACCAACAGCGTCTCAGCAACGACTCTCTAGTGTGTTCTGGAGTTTACCGACCTCACAGTTGCACACATTCCTAGACAAAGAATCCGCAAAGCAGCAATGGTTAAAACAAGTGGCTGATCGCTGGCCTGATGTGGCTGAATGGCTCAAACAACTATTGTCGGATCAACAACATCAACCGCAATGGTTGTCAGCGCAATATCGCGATGTGGTGATGTCTCAATTTGGACAAGAGCGAATTGGGGTGATCGGTGATGCTGCCCATGCCATGAGTCCACAACTCGGGCAAGGTGCCAATATGGCTTTGTTGGATGCCTGGGCTTTTTCACAATCATTACAGAATGCGCAGAAGAATCAGCAAATAGATTGGTCAGCACTGTGGCAACATTATCATCAACAGCGTCGTTCCCCGACCCAGTTCTATCAATTTTTAAGTCGCCTACTCACCCCGCTGTATCAATCTGATCATTGGTGGGCGGGCGGTCTACGTGACCTAACCTTTCCGTGGATGTATCAAATCCCTTATTTGCGTAAGGAAATGGCAATCACTATTTCAGGTTTAAAAACAGGTCTGTTTCAGCAAATGAGCTATCAACAGATTGCTGAATATCTACAAAATAAAAATGCCTTGATTCAACGCAATGAATCTTTAGCTGAATATGAATAAGAGCGACTGAATATGAAAATTAGTCATTTAGATCATTTGGTATTAACCGTGGCAGATATTGAAGTCACTTGTCAGTTTTATCAATCTGCCCTGAATTTTGAAGTCATTAGCTTCGGTGAAAATCGCAAAGCACTACAATTTGGCAATCAAAAAATCAATCTACATCAAGTAGGTAGAGAGTTTGAACCCAAAGCACTTCGCCCGACTGCAGGTTCGACAGATCTGTGCTTTATTGCTGAAACGCCACTGAATGAAGTGATTGCGCATCTCCAAGCACAGCAAATTGAAATCATTGAAGGTCCAATCGAAAGAACGGGTGCGATGGGGAAAATTTTATCAGTTTATTTAAGAGATCCTGATCAAAATTTGATTGAAATTTCAAACTACTAAGAAACCAACTTTATTTATAATCTATCGGGATATTTTGCAGTTGCAGATGAATATCCCAATGATCCGGCTTATTTTTTATTTCCCACCAATTTGCACCAGTATCTAGCCATTTTGTACGATGAACTTTTACTGATTCTTTTGTGCAGTCCTCATACCCAAACTCAGCACCACAGCAAGCACATATCATAAAGTTAGGTGTTTTCCCACCGCCCCCCCATGGTGCTTCGAATTGAATAAGTCCACACACTCTACAAGCCAGATTTTCATGATTTTTCAATACTGAACCCCAAAATTTTACCCAACACTCAATTAGTACGGATTGAAAAAGTTTTACTTAAAACAAGTAAGTTAACTCCTATTTATAACAATATAAACTTCACTCTATCAATCTCATGCAAAAATCGCATAACCGATTTTTTACCCAACAAGCATAGCCAACCCTTGCCACAACCGCTACACTAGCTGCTCTCCACTCAATGGATTTTCACTCATGTCAAACTGGTTAGATGAAGTTAAATTTGATTCCAATGGTCTTGTTCCTGCCATTGCACAACATCATCAAACTGGTCGAGTGCTCATGGTTGCGTGGATGAATCGTGAAGCTTTACAGCTGACTTCTGAAAAAAATCAGGCGGTGTATTACTCACGTTCACGTCAAAAACTCTGGCATAAAGGCGAAGAATCAGGGCACTTTCAAACCGTGCATGAAATTCGTCTGGATTGCGATGCCGATGTCATTATTTTACAAATTGAACAACATGGTGGCATTGCCTGCCATACAGGTCGTGAGTCTTGTTTCTACCGCAAACTGACACCTCAAGGCTGGGAAATTGTTGATGCACAGCTCAAAGATCCGACAGCAATTTATGGTGCATCAGCTAAAGTTGAAACACACGATCATGGTCAAAGTGAACAAGTTGATGTGCTCAGCTATTTAGGTCGTTTAATGCAAGAGCGTAAAACCGCTGAAGCGGATAGCTCTTATATTGCCAGCCTATATAAAAAAGGCATCAATAAAATCTTGGAAAAAGTTGGCGAAGAAAGTGTAGAAAGTATTATCGCTGCGAAAGATTATGCCGTGCTTGCTTCTTTAGAAAATAAACACGACTTGATCTATGAAGTGGCGGACCTATGGTTCCACAGCATTGTGATGTTAGGTTATTTTGATCTTGAGCCACGAGTGGTGCTGGATGAGTTGGCGCGTCGCCAAGGCTTATCTGGTTTAGTTGAAAAAGCCAACCGTAGTCAAGAAGTGTAACCAGAGCCTGTGTCAAATATAGAGAAACCCAAAGCCACCTACGAGCAAGCAATTGCCATAGACAATGCTCGTTTAGGTCAATCCTTTAAAGTGATTGCCTATGCTGGCACAGGTAAAACCACGACTTTACAAATGATTAGTGATGCCATGCCTGAACGGCGTGGTATGTACTTGGCGTTTAACAAAGCCATTGCTGCTGAAGCTCAAAATAAGTTTCATGGCAATGTAAACTGCCGTACCTTTCACTCGCTGGCATTTCGTAGTGCGCCACGAGGCGTAACCGACAAATTACGCTTACCGCGCTTAAGCCCAAGCTTTATTGCCAAAGAATATCGTCTAGAGCCCATTACACTACGTCGATTAATGGGCGGACGTTACGAAAAATATGTACTCATGCCGAGTCGTCTAGCCAGTCTGGTTGCAAATGCAGTCAGTTACTTCTGTTCAACCAGTTCACAGTATCCAGCACCTCGGCATATTCAAGCGCCAAGTTGGTTACATCTGGATGATATCGACGCCTTGCAACAGCATCTTTACCCTGCGGTGGAACGACGCTGGCTCGAATCAATTGATCCAAATCATCAAGCAGGGATTGGACACGATATCTACTTAAAACTTTGGGCCTTATCGGAACCAAATATTCCTGCCGATTATGTGTTGTTTGATGAAGCACAAGATGCCGACCCATTAATGCTTGGTATTTTACTGCGTCAGAAAAGCACCCAAGTCATTTATGTCGGTGATGCACACCAGCAAATTTACGCATGGCGTGGCGCAATCAATGCCATGCAGCAAATGCCATTACCTGAAAGTCGCCTTACCACGTCGTTCCGTTTTGGTGAAGCGATTGCAGATGTTGCCAACAGCTTACTCGGTGCACTGAATGAAACGGTGCCCCTGCTAGGGAATCCAAACCAGAAATCCAGTGTGGTGAATAAGCCACATACCAAGATGCGTGATGCAATCCTCTGCCGTACTAATGCACGAGCAATGGAACTACTGCTGTCAGGCTTAGTTCATGGAGACAAAGTCAGCCTACAAGCTGATCATCAAAAACTCAGTCGCTTTGTCGATGCTGCCAGCTTACTCAAACAAGGCAAACGGATTACCGATGTTCCTGAGTTGGCTTGGTTTAACTCTTGGCATGATGTACATGAATATTGTGAAACCAATGATGGCAGTGATATCAAGCCATTGGTTAAGCTAGTTGATGATCATGGCACTGACCCACTGAAAAAAGCACTGGCAAAAATTACGCCAATTGAACAAGCGGATTACGTGATTTCAACCGCCCACAAAGCCAAAGGGCTTGAATGGAATCGCGTGCATATCGAAGATGATTACCAATTTAAAATAAATGGGCTAGAACATAAAATTACAGATGAAGAGCTAAGACTACTTTACGTAGCCTGCACGCGTGCTAAAGTAAGTTTAAACATTCATCACTTATATGACTTAATACAACAATTAAAACGGTGCGCTCCCTCAAGTCTTCGTCAGTCCGCAGGTTAAAGCGCTCTTGATTGAGGTCAGCTCATGCAACTTGAAGCGGTTCAATTTAAACATATCGGGATGTTTCGGGATTTAAATCTTGAATTTGATCCTGAGCAACGCCCCATTACGTTGATCCTTGGCGACCAAGCCACAGGCAAAAGTACCATTTTAAAAAATATCTACCAAAGCCTGACTTGGTTTTCCGCACGCTACAAAGATATTCGTACCGCAGGCGTGGTGATTGCTGATCAAGACATTATGCTGAATCGCCTGCAAGCAAAGATCCAAATTCAGGTGCGTATGAGCAGTGAGCTTGCTGGCGTATTAACTGAAAGCAGCTCAACCCAACAGACAGATACTCAGACTTGCTCATGGAAACTGTATAAAACATTTAATAGTCAAAGTGTTGGCATCAGTCAAGTCGAAACTCAGCAACTTGATCAAATGGTCACGCTATATCAAAAAACGGGGCTGCAAGACCCTTTATTTGGGCTACCACTGATTGCTTACTACCCTGCTGAGCGTTTTGTCCAAGACATCAATTTACAAAGTAAAAATACCCCAGGGACATTACAGGAAATTTCTGCCTACGATTTAACTGCTGTGCCATATACAACCTTTGCACGTTTTTTTGAATGGCTGCGTGAAATCAGCGATGTCGAAAATGCACACTCAGCACATATCGTTAGACGTTTAATGGGCAATGACTTTAACCAGCAAAATCAGTCTGAGATATTGCAGGAATTACAACAAGAACTGATTAATCATCCAAAGCAGCTCTCTGCACCGAATCTTTACGCCTTGAAAAATAGCTTAAATACCGTTTTCCCTGAATTGAACGATATTTATATTCAGTATGTGCCAAAGTTACAATTGATGGTGCGTTACCACGATCAGTTGATCCCCTTTCAGCAGTTGTCTGCTTCCCTCAAAAGCTGGATTGCATTGGTTGGAGACATTAGTCGTCGGCTGTGCTTACTCAATCAGCATTGCTTTAACCCTTGTTTAGAGGGCGAAGGGATTTTGATGATTGATCAAATTGACCATCAACTCGACCAAAATCACTGTGCAGAAATTTTGGAACGTCTCCATCAGGCTTTTCCTCGTCTGCAAATCATCGTTACAGGCAATCGAGATGCCTTACTTGAGCACGCATTACATTACCAATGTTTAAAACTCGATCAGGCGGGTGTTTATCAACTCAATCTGGAAGCATCTCAACAACAGCTTTCAAATTTATATCTGGGTCTTACCCAGACCGAAACAGCAGATTCCATTCAAACCCAAACTTTGCTACAAGCCGATCCATTGACCAGCAAAGTCGATGATTTATTCCAACAAATTCAGGACTTAAACGAGCAAGAAAAGAACAATTTACTCCATCTACTCAAGATTGATGATACACCTCAAGAAACTCCATTATAAAGGCGTATCAAAAGACAGAAATTGAAACATTATCAATAAAATGATGTTGTTTGTTTCATGTAATAACATCAGATTTTTACTGATATTTTATAGTAAAATAAATCGCATTTTTTATTTTCAAGTTGTGCAATACAACTTGCTGCCTCCGTTAACTTGATTGGGCTTCAAGATTTAAAGTTTTTGGTATTCTCTTTGAGTGCCTGTAAGTCTTGAAAGAAAATTCACCCCTTAGGTCTTCGACCTAAATCATCGACATGGATACCAGTGTGCTACCGATTATTATCTTATTACCGCTCATACTCGGCACCACCCTTGTCTCACAATTACAGCGTATTTCGCGTGGCGTGACGGCACTTGGGGCGATTGGCATCAGCCTTAGTTGTTTTATTTTACTTTTGACTCAGGCAGAAACGGTTCTACAGGGCAATACCCTGCAACAAAGCTGGGACTGGCTTCCACAGCTTGGAATTAATCTGAGTTTT
The DNA here is from genome assembly GCF_011753255.1 of Acinetobacter sp. Tr-809. Lineage (NCBI taxonomy): Bacteria > Pseudomonadati > Pseudomonadota > Gammaproteobacteria > Moraxellales > Moraxellaceae > Acinetobacter > Acinetobacter sp. Tr-809. The sequence goes on along the minus strand of NZ_VWVZ01000006.1, from coordinate 169,489 downwards.
CGCCTAGATGCATTAGGCTTATTGTTTGGTCTGCTGATTAGCGGTATCGGCACCCTGATTTATATTTATGCCTATTACTATCTCAGCCCCAAGAACTCTCTGAGCAAACTCTACCAGTTATTAATGCTGTTTATGGCAGCTATGCTGGGGATTTCTCTCTCAAACAACCTGATTATTCTGTTGGTGTTTTGGGAACTGACCAGTATCTCTTCTTTCCTATTAGTAGGTTATTGGAGTCAATATGAGGCAGCCCAACGCGGTGCCCGTATGGCTCTCACCATTACAGGTATGGGCGGCTTAGCAATGCTGGGTGGCTTTGTGTTGATTGGACAAATCACAGGCACTTATCAAATTGATGAGTTGGTGTTGATGAAGGATACCATTCAGCAACATGCACTATTTGTTCCTGCATTATTGCTGATCCTGTTAGGTGCATTCACCAAAAGCGCCCAGTTCCCATTCCATTTTTGGTTACCAAATGCAATGGCGGCACCAACGCCTGTGTCCGCTTATCTGCATTCAGCAACGATGGTAAAAGCGGGGATTTTCTTGCTAGCGCGTTTAGCACCTATCTTTATTGGTGCTGCGCTGTATCACAACATCGTGACTTTTTTCGGTCTGTTCACTTTGTGTATGGCCGCAGGTTTTGCCATTTTCAAAGAGGATCTAAAAGGCCTTCTCGCTTATTCTACCATCAGTCATTTAGGTTTGATTGTCTGTCTACTCGGTATTGGCTCGCCACTGGCAGTTGCAGCTGCAATTTTCCACATCATTAACCATGCAACTTTTAAAGCTGCACTGTTCATGATTGCAGGGATTATTGACCATGAAACTGGCACACGTGATTTACGCAAGCTCAGTGGTATTTGGCAACTGCTTCCATTTACGGGCACCCTCACCATGATCACTGCTGCCTCAATGGCGGGTGTACCACTGACCAATGGCTTTATTTCTAAAGAAATGTTCTTTACCGAGCTATTGGCTAATTTGTCTGGTCCAGTGATGGTGATTTCAGCCATTGTCGCTACGCTGGCAGGTATTTTTGCAGTCAGCTATTCGATTCGCTTGGTACATGGTGTGTTCTTTGATGGTGCTGTTGGCAAACACGTACCGAATAAAGATGCACACGAACCACATTTCGGTATGCGTTTACCGGCCATTATTTTGGCAACCTTATGTATTTTGGTGGGCATTCTCCCAGCCCTATTTGCAGGGACAATGGTCAACAGTGTCACTCGTGCAAGTTTGGCACAGCCTGAATTTGAGGGGGTTCATCTTGCGATTTGGCATGGTGTTAACGCCCCACTGATCATGAGTTTGATTGCACTGATTGGCGGATCAATTTTCTATTTTGCATTGGCAAAAGATGGTCGTATTCGCAAAATCGACTTAGATCCTTATCTTGGAAAATTCCAAGGCAAGATCTTGTTCGATCTATTCTTGAAAAATTTATTACTCATCAGCCGCAGGATTAAGCAAAAGACTGAAAATGGTTCTTTGCAAAGCTATATCCTCTGGATTGTTTTGTTTAGCATCATCATGGTGGGCTTACCGCTATTCAACCAAGGCTTAACCACAGGCACACGTGAGCTGACCCATGCACCTTGGGTGGCGATCGTACTCTGGCTGACACTGTTCTCAGGGTGCTGGATGATGCTTTGGTTCCATCATGAACGTATCAAAGCAGTCTTGATTAGTGGTGCAGTCGGTCTAGTCGTCACGATGGTGTTTGTGACTTTATCAGCACCTGATTTGGCATTAACCCAGATTACAGTTGATGTGGTGACCACTGTTTTATTATTAATGAGCCTGTCATTATTACCACAACTCACCCCATATGAATCAAGTCGTTCACGTCGTTGGAGAGATGCCAGCCTTGCCATTGCAGGTGGTTTAGGTATTGGCTGGATTACTTGGTTATTGCTAACCCGCGATCACAATTCAATCTCATGGTTCTTTATGCAACAAGCGATTCCACTCGGTGGGGGTTCAAACGTTGTTAACGTGATCTTGGTTGACTTCCGTGGTTTCGATACCTTTGGTGAGATTACCGTATTAGGTATTGCTGCGATTGGTGCACTTTGCCTCATGGACGGTATGCGTGCGCACGGTACCAGCATGACACAGGGCTTAACCTATCGCTTTAATCCTTCGCCGTTGATGTTACGTATTACAGCATCTTGGATTTTACCGCTCGCCCTAGTCGTGAGTGTGTACATCTTCATGCGTGGACATAACTTACCTGGCGGTGGCTTTATTGCGGGTTTAATCACCTCAATGGCATTAATCATTCAATACATCGTATTGGGACAAGACCAAACCGAACAAATGATTAAAGCCAAATCTGGTCGTCTTTATGAGTTGTGGATTGGCGCAGGTTTAACCATCGCAGGCCTGACTGGCATCGCTGCTTGGTTCTGGGCTCGCCCATTCTTAACCAGTGCACATATCTATGTTGAAGCACCCCTGCTTGGAAAAATGCATCTTGCCTCAGCAGTCGCATTTGATACAGGTGTCTACATTACCGTTGTTGGTGCTGCCATGTTGCTGATCTCTGTACTCGGAGACTCACGCCACTCAAGTATGGCTGGCCCAATCCCAAGTGGAGATAAAGAAAATGGTTAGTATTGAATTTTTACTCGCTTCAGGGATTGGCTTACTTACCGCAACAGGCATTTATTTGATTCTACGTGCCAGAACATTTCCTGTCGTTCTCGGTCTAGCCATGATTGGCTATGCTGTGAATCTGTTCCTCTTCGCCATGGGACGCTTACAAATCAATGCACCAGCTGTTTTGACCCAAGCGACCAAAGTCACTGATCCATTGCCTCAAGCACTGGTATTAACAGCGATTGTGATTGGCTTCGCAACCACTGCCTTTATCGTGCAACTTGCATTACGTAGTCGTTATGAATCGGGTACAGATCATGTCGACTCTAAAGAAGAACCAACCTTGACTTATGACCCACGTGAGGATGAGCCATAATGTTTGATTTTTACAGTTTTTGGCACGCTCATGCTCCAATTATCAGTATCTTAATCCCAGCATTTACCAGTTTTATCTTGGTATTATTGGGCAATCCAGGTTCAGGTTCTTTAAAACAAGATTGGCGCCAACCTTGGCGTCGTGGAATTAGCCTTGCTTCAGCTGTTTTAGGTTTAATCACCGCGATCAGTTATGTCAGCATTGCCAGCACAGGACAAATCACAGTTTATCAACTCAGTGAATGGTCTGCTCCTTTTGGTATTGTGCTGGTTCTTGACCGTTTGTCTGCATTCATGCTGCTGCTCACCTACGTACTTGCAGTTCCTGTGATTTGGTATGCAAGCGACAATTGGGACACACGTGGACGCTATTTCCATACGATGGTGCATTTCTTGCTCATGGGAATCACAGGTGCATTCCTTACTGGGGATTTATTCAACTTATTCGTATTTTTCGAAATTTTGTTGATGGCTTCTTATGTATTGTTATTGCATGGTCAAGGCCGCCCACGTTTTCAGCTTGGTGTTCATTACGTCACCATCAATTTACTTGCTTCTGCCCTCTTCCTGATTGGTTTAGGTATGATCTATGGCAGCGTGGGTAGCTTAAACATGGCTGATGTTGGCCGTTTGGTTTCTACTCTGGATGGTGATCAGCATAAGCTTGCGATTGCAGGTGGCTTACTCCTGTTTGTCGTGTTTGGTATTAAAGCTGCAATGCTTCCAGTTGGCTTCTGGTTACCGAAAACCTATGCCGTTGCAAGTACACCTGTTGCTGCGATTTTTACCATTATGACCAAAGTGGGGATTTACGCCATTTTACGTGTCAATGGTACAGTCTTTGATGATGCGATGGCACAGAGCATTTTCAAAAACTGCTTATTGATTATTGGTTTGGTGACATCGCTCTATGGCGTGATTGGTGCGATTGGCGCAGAACGCTTACGCCGCTTCGTTGGTTTTATGGTGTTGTCATCGATTGGTACATTATTGATTGCAATTGCCATGTTCAATACTCAAGCATGGGCCGCGGCACTCTATTATTTAGTTCATAGTACCTTAATCGCAGCAGCTTTCTATTTATTCTGCGGCTGGATGACTTCACAGCGTGGTGCTTTTAAAGATCACTTGAAAGTTGCGCCAAAGATCAAACAGGAAAAAGCGGCTGCTTTCACTTATTTTACCATTGCACTTATGCTGGCAGGTTTACCACCATTTAGTGGCTTCTTAGGTAAAGTCTTTATTCTGCAAGCCACGGCTGAAACACCGTATCAAGGCTTGATCATTGCAGTCATCCTAATTGTCAGTTTACTCAGTATCATTGCTCTGACCCGTGTTGGTTTTATTCTATTTTGGCGTGCAACACCACCAGAAGAAGATCAAAAAGAAGCGGCTTATACAGAATATCAAGCACTGCCTGAGGTTGCGCCTAAGCGCAATGATACCGCAATCTATGCATTACTTGCTGGCTTGATGGCTTATGTCGTTTTTGCTTCACCTATTCAAAGCTATACCGTTGCAACAGCACAGCAAATTCAAAATCATGCACTCTACAATCAAAGTATTTTGAAACATGATGCACAAGGTCGTCCGATTAGCGTACAACCTTATGATCCAGGTTATTTACCTGAAACCAAATATGGCGGTGAGGTTGAGGATCATAATGCGCTACTTATTCCAGATATTATCTCGAAGCCAACACTTCAAGGTGAACATATTTCTGAATATAAGCAACGTCAAATTGCTGGGCAGATTTTAGAAGCACCAACTATTCCAAATAGCACACAATTAAAACCAATGGAGGATCACTAATGCAAAAACCATCTTTGCTTGACCGTTGGTTCCCACATCCATTTGTGTCTGTCCTGATTTTTTTGAGCTGGCTGATGCTGGCACATAGTCTGGATGTGACCGATATTTTAATTGCCGTGATTCTAGCAATCGGGATTGCACGTTTGGTCAGCCCATTTATTGCCAGAACACCACATATTCACTGGATGCCTGCCATCAAACTGGTTTTTGTGGTGCTTTGGGATATCGTGATTTCTAATTTTCGTGTTGCCAAAATGGTACTCGGACCTATGGATGCACTTCATCCCAAATGGTATCGCGTTCCATTAGAAACTGAACATGAGCAGGTCAATACCCTACTCGCAATGATTATTACCACCACACCTGGTACGGTTTCAGCAGGAATTGATCAGGAGCGTGGAGATATTCTGGTGCATGCGCTCAGTTCTGATAATACTGAGCTAGATATTCAGGACATTAAAAAGCGTTATGAAATGCCTTTAATCGAAATCTTTGATGTCAAGATTGCAGAAGGAGCGACTAAATGACCATTTTACCTTATGCATTGGGTATCGGTTTAATTGCCATCACGATCTCCATGTTTCTATGTTTGATTCGCCTAGTTGCAGGCCCTTCAGTGATTGATCGACTCTTGGCACTCGACACCCTATTTCTAAATGCGACCTGCTTGATCGTGGTCTTAGGGATTTATTGGGTCAGCACCAATCTATTTGAAGGTGCATTATTGGTTGCAATGCTCGGCTTTGTTTCTACTGCCGCGCTTGCTCGTTACTTCACTACAGGTCATGTAATTGACTAAGGAGCAATGCTATGCAACTGATTCTTGAGATTGTCGTTTCATTTTTTGTGGTGTTTGGTGCGTTCTTTATGCTGATCGGTTCGATCGGCATGATTCGCCTCCCCGACTTGTTTATGCGTCTGCATGCACCAACCAAATCAAGTACCTTAGGTTTAGGCAGCTTTCTGATTGCTGCCATGATCTTTGCTGCAATGCATGGCCGATTTGGTTTTGCTGAGCTACTGATTACTTTGTTTGCGTTTATTACAGCGCCTGTATCGGCTAATTTGATGGCACAGGCTGCGATTCATCTACGCTTACGTTCAACCAGTGGTGATGTACCAGAAGCGTTAAATCGTCCGCTTCCTTGGCAACGCTATCGTCGTCATCCTTTGAAGAAAGATTAATACTTTTATTCAGCGCATTAAAAAAGCCACCCGAAGGTGGCTTTTTTAATCACTCATAATTTTAAAACTATAAAAAATAATTTTTATTATTTTAAATTTCTATGAGCCACCTATCATAAACCCCACTAGTAAACTCATGGCTTCAACCAGATTAGTATTTCTTTATAAAGCTAAATTACGTAGATATATAACAAACCTACTTATAATTTACTAATATGGCATGACGATAAAAGTCATGTTTGCAACACCAGCATTATCGCTGTAGTAATTAAAGTTATCGTTCATATACCAATAATAATTTCTCGTTGTTGCACTGTCGTTTATGTAATACCAAGTTCCACCTTTAGACTGATCAAATTTCTCCTCATAACCAACCGCTGAGTACTCTCCATTGCCCAAGCTACACAACCCCATAAGTTGCGCACGTCGAAGCCAAGTGACAACTTGTTCATTTGGCTCAAAGTTCCAACCATAAAGAGGACGATTAGAGGAGGTATCCTTATTATCAGTCCAAAGCGAGGAGGTGGCCGAGGCCCAATAGAAGATATGACCAGGTGGAACCACCAGAGGTGGATGAGTCGGATTAGTGAAGAACGGCTTATCTGTAGCTACGGCCTGCAAAAAGATGCTTTGCGCATTTTTTGGAGTGATTACTGCTTTTGCATCAACCTGTGTCGTCTCATTTGGAATGACCTTATCTTTATGCTTATCTATGTCTTTATCTTTATCAAGACTAGGGCTTGGTTCTTTCCACTTTCTTGTATCATTCATTTCACAATCTCCGTTAAGTCAAATAATTAGAATTTATTATTAATAGTAGCGAGTCAGAAAACCAAAGATTCTACAAGACAACCAACTCATCTTATTTGTCACCACCAACACAAGATTCTAAATATTGATATAGAAGTCAGATTTAAATTCATCTAAAAATAATGCAATATTTTGTTTATTTTTTTAACCACAACTTAACACTAATACCCCATTCAAATAGAGTCAATAATCCAATATATCAATCCGACAAGCAGTGTTTCTTGAACAAACAAGACCATTTATTTTTATAAAAAATTAAATATTTTCACTATTGGTATGCCAAGATATAAAAAAGCCACCCGAAGGTGGCTTTTTTATATCTATTTACTTTTGTTCATCTTGCTCTTGTTCAGGCAGATCTTTAACCGCTTCAGCAATCAGACCAAACATATAGTTACCATAGGCATTGGTCTTATCGTAATGGAAACGCAATCTTGGCGTAATACGTGTCTTGATACGACGGCTCAATTCATGACGCAAGAAACCAGACGCTTTATTCAACACATCTAAAGTTTCTTTATTTGCTGCTTCACTTTGATCATCACCAAGTTCACGACCCATTACAGTGACATATACTTCAGCATATCCCATATCTGCACTGACTTTCACGGCTGAGATGGTCACAAGACCACCCAGACGTGGATCTTTAAGCTCCTGACGGATAAGTTCAGACAACTCGCGCTGTACTGAATCCGCCATGCGCTTTAAGCGTTGGCTACCCGCCATTAAAGACTCCGTTTAATCAATTGAACATCATACACTTCGATCTTATCTTGTGCTTTGATGTCTTTATAACCTTTAACTGCAAGACCACATTCCATACCGGCACGAACTTCTTCAACCACTTCTTTATAACGACGAAGAGATTCAAGCTCACCTTGGAACACAACCACATCATCACGTAATACGCGAATTGGCTTGTTACGGTGTAATACACCTTCAAGGACCATACAGCCTGCTGCTGCACCAAATTTACTTGAGTGGAAGACTTCACGTACTTCAGCAACACCCAAGATCGTTTCACGATGTTCTGGCGCAAGCTTACCGCTCATTGCAGCTTTAACATCATCAATCAAATGATAAATGACGCTGTAGTAACGAATATCGATACCATCTTGATCAGATTTTTGACGAGCAGAGTTATCCGCACGTACGTTGAAACCTAATAATACCGCTTCTGAAGACTCAGCCAAAGTAACATCTGACTCAGTGATCGCACCAACACCAGAACCAATTACACGGACTTTAACTTCATCTGTAGAAAGCTCGTCAAGTGCAACATGTAACGCTTCCAAAGTACCACGTACATCAGTTTTGAGTACGACATTCACATAAGGAATATCTTTTTTACCCATAGATGCCATGATGTTTTCAAGACGCATTGCACTCGCACGCTCTAAACGTTTATGACGTTCACGGTCAGAACGAGCATCAGCAACTTCACGTGCTTTCTTCTCATCATTCACCACAAGAACTTCATCACCCGCCATTGGCGCATCAGGTAAACCTAGAATCTCAACTGGAATCGAAGGACCTGCAGAAGTAATACGTTGACCATTTTCATCAACCATGGCACGAACACGACCATAAGATGAACCAGCAAGTACCAAGTCACCGATGTTCAATGTACCGTTTTGTACCAGAATCGACGTTACTGCACCGCGACCTTTGTCTACACGTGCTTCGATTACAACACCTTGTGCCGCACCTTCAGCTGAAGCTTTAAGCTCCATCAATTCAGCTTGGATCAAGATTAAATCAAGTAAGCCGTCGATACCCGCACCAGAGTGTGCTGATACTTTTGCAATTGGAACATCACCGCCCCACTCTTCAGGTACGATACCTTTAGTGGTCAATTCGTTTAATACACGGTCTACATCAGCCGACTCTTTATCCATCTTGTTGATGGCAACAATAATCGGAGTACCAGCAGCGCGTGCATGGTCAATTGCTTCCGCTGTTTGTGGCATAACACCATCATCAGCAGCAACAACAAGTACCACGATATCAGTCGCTTTTGCACCACGTGAACGCATAGAAGTAAATGCTGCGTGTCCCGGTGTATCTAGGAAAGTAATAATACCTTTCTCAGTTTCAACGTGATAAGCACCGATATGCTGAGTAATACCACCCGCTTCACCCGCTGCCACTTTAGAGCGACGGATACGATCCAGTAACGATGTTTTACCATGGTCAACGTGACCCATGATTGTCACGACTGGTGGACGAGTTGTTTGTTCACCACGTGCTTCTTCAGCCGCAACCAATAAGTTATCTTCTGCTTGCGTATCAGAAACTAAAACTGGATTGTGACCCAATTCTTCAACTACAAGTACAGCAGTATCTTGATCAATCGCTTGGTTCTGAGTTACAAGCTCACCCATCTTCATGAGGGTCTTGATTACTTCACGAACTTTTACAGCCATTTTTTGTGCAAGATCAGCAACGATGATTTTTTCACCGATCTCAACATCATAAATTTGCTTTTTAACTGGTTTTTCAAAGCCATGTTTATTTGCTTGGCTGGTTTTTAAGCCGCGCTTATGATGGCTTTTACTGAAGCTTTGCTCTGATTGAGCATCGCCACCACGACCGCCTTTCTTACCAGCACGTGGATTTGCAGTTGCACCACCACGTTTGATTTCACGGTCTTCCTTATTGAAGGAATCTTCATACGCTTGACCAACAAGACCAGCGGCTAAAGGTGAATCATCAATCACACGAATCGTTGCAGTCGCATCATCATTTGAATATTTTGATGCCATCTGACGCATTTGCTCAAGTGTACGTTGCTGCGCTTCTTCAGCTGCTTTACGACGTACTGCTTCTTCAGTCGCTTTCAACTGAGCAGTTTGCTCTTCACGTGCTCTTTTTTGCTCTGGTGTTTCTGTCGGGCGAATAACAGGGGCTTTAATCACCTTGTCGCTATTACGCTTTTTCACCACAACAGCAGTTTTTGCTGGCGCTTGAGCTGAATTATCAGAAGTATGCGCTGCACGCATTGCTTCTAAAGTTGCATTGGCTTTTTGTTCAGCCGTATGACGCGCAGTTTGCTCAGCATCATTACGTACTTTTTGCTCAGCACGTACTTTTGCATCAGCTTCTACACGCGCTTTTGCTTCAGCTGCAAGTAATTCTGGATTTGGTTTAGCAAAAACTTGTTTCTTGCGAACTTCAACATTAATGCTTTTTGCTTTACCTGAAGTACTTGTAACTTTAGCAGTACTCGTTGTTTTACGTTTCAACGCAATCTTTCCTGTGTTACCACTTTCCTGACCATGTACTTTTTTCAAGTGATTGACCAAAGTATCTTGCTGTTCAGTGGTAATAATGTCATCTGCTTTACGCTGTGGTAGACCTGCTTCGCGAACCTGCTCTAGGAGTTTCTCTACAGGACGTTCTACGCTGAGCGCTAACTCTTGAATCGACTTGTCCGTCATCTATTATCTCCTAGTTAAACCATGATTCACGTGCTTTCATGATTAACTGACCCGCTTTGTCATGACCTAAACCTTCGATATCAGAGATATCATCAGTTGCTTGGTCTGCCAAATCATCAACAGTAACCACACCACGCGCCGCCAAAGCATACGCAATCTCAGTCGTCATACCTTCCATACCGAGAAGTTCTGCACTTGGCTCTTGAATATTTTCTTGCTGTTTCAATGCATCCGTCAAAGCAGCTTCTTTCGCACGACTTTGTAACAGTTCAACTAAATCAGCCTCAAGCTCGATTTCGTCGAATGTTTCAGCTGGTACATAAGCAATCTCTTCTAGTGAAGTGAAGCCCATTTCTACCAATGCCATTGCCAAGTCTTCTTCAATATCAAGACGTGTAACAAACATATCTAAATATTGTTGTGCTTCATTTTGCTGACGAGCACGATACTCTTCTTCTAACATCATGTCGAGTTTATAACCCGTCAATTCCGATGCTAAACGAACATTTTGTCCTTGCGAACCAATTGCACGCGCTAACTGATCATTGGTCGCAAAGATAATATCTGCACTACGTGCATCTTCATCTAAAACAATACCTGATACATCAGCTGGCTCTAGTGCACTTGCAATATATTGTGCTGGATCATCAGACCACACCACGACATCAATACGCTCACCGTTCAACTCTTGTTGTACCGCTTGGATACGCGTACCACGCATACCAATACATGCACCCACAGGGTCAATACGATGGTCATTGGTTTTCACTGCAATTTTAGCACGAACACCTGGTTGACGAGCAGCCGCTTTAATCTCGATAATTTCTTCCGAAATTTCTGGAATTTCTTTTTTCATCAATGCAATCAGCATTTCAGGACGCGCACGAGACAATAATAATTGTGCGCCACGACCTTCACGATTTACGTTATACAAAATCGCATTGATACGCTGTTTAGGACGTAAAATTTCTTTATGAATGGTTTCTTCACGCGCTAAATAAGCTTCAGCGTTGTCACCAAGATCAATGATAAAGCCATCTTTAGTTTGCTTTTTCACCTCACCGTAAATCAACTCACCCACTTTAGACTCATAAGCATCCGCAACCAGTGCGCGCTCAGCTTCACGAATCTTTTGTACGATTACTTGTTTTGCAATTTGTGCGGCAATACGACCAAATTCAATCGATTCAACTTCCAACTCACGTACGTCACCAATTGACCACTGAGCAGGATCTAAATCAGAAATCGCGTCTTGGCATGCTGGCATTTCATGATCTTCATCAGCAACCACAGTCCACTGACGGAAAGTACGGTAATCACCCGTTTTACGATCAATCTCAACACGTAGTTGAGCTTCTTCTGAACGTGTACCTTCGTAAAACTTTTTCTTCGTTGCCGCAACAAGTGCTTGCTCTAACGCTTGGAAGATCGCTTCACGACTAACACCTTTTTCATTACTAACCGTTTCTGCAACGGTAAGAATTTCGCGGCCCATAAGTCACCTACCGATTTCTTATAAAATTAAGTTAATATTAGTCTTGATAGATTAAATTTGCTTTATCAATATTATGACTATCAATTTCAAGCACATGATTACCTTCAACTTCGACTTGAATCATTTCATTTTCTAAGTCTACAGAAAGTAATTTCGCTTGGAATTTGCGACGGTTCTCGACAGCAGCAATTAATCGTAAAGCCACTTGTTGCCCGATATAGGCAGGCAGTTGGTTCAATTGGAAAAATGGACGATCCCAACCTGGTGAAGAAACTTCTAAAGCATATTCACCTGAAATTGGATCATGAACATCAAGCATTGCACCCACTTGTTGCGTCACGAGGACACAATCTTGAACGCCAATACCACGCCCGAGTTCAACTTCACCATCTTCTGTTAAGACAGGTTCAACATTCTCATCGACCGCTTTATCAATATAAATGCGTAATAAAGAACGTTTCCCTTGTGGGAGGAATTCAATTCCCCACAAATCTACACCACACGCAGCTACAGCTGGTGCAATTAGATCATGCAATGCTTGAGATTTATTTGATAATTTCATTTACTCTCGTCGCTCTCATACGAGCCAATCAATCTTAACCGTATAGTGAAGCACGACTATTTGACCAATTGATGTCGAACAACTACACGATATAGCTAAACAACCAATAAAAAAGGGCGTAAATCGCCCCTATGTTACACAGAAAAGCAAAGCCCACTGTGCAAAAAGGCCCACCTTATTGTGAGCCTCTTTTTAGAAACTTGGTAGCGGGAGCTGGATTTGAACCAACGACCTTCGGGTTATGAGCCCGACGAGCTACCAGACTGCTCCATCCCGCATCAACGTGCAAAAATTATATACAAATATGAAAAAAAGTCAATTTAAGTTTTCTTCATACTCGCTTGATTAAGTTGCACCTTAATCAAATGGTAGCGGGAGCTGGATTTGAACCAACGACCTTCGGGTTATGAGCCCGACGAGCTACCAGACTGCTCCATCCCGCAACAATACAAACACTGCACACACCAAACTTACTGGTTATTAAGTTTGGTGCGGAAGGGGGGACTTGAACCCCCACGCCCGAAAGCACTACCACCTCAAGGTAGCGTGTCTACCAATTCCACCACCACCGCAGTATTGTGGGACGCATTCTATTCCCTTAAATGCAAAAAGGAAAGTGCTAATTCAACTTATTCAGTTGTTTTTGGTGCATTTGGTGAAGTTTCAGGCGATGTCGCTGGTGCAGATGTCGTTGTTTGAACAGTTTTTAAACTATACGCATCTGTCGTCTGTTTTTTAGCAAATACAGCGAGCGTTAAACTGGTGACAAAGAACAATGCAGTAAAAATCGCAGTTAAACGAGTTAAAAAGTTACCTGCACCTGAAGCACCAAATACAGTAGCAGCACCGCCACCACCAAATGATGCGCCTGCTTCTGCGCCTTTACCTTGTTGTACCAGAACCAAAGCAATAATTAAAATTGCTAAAATGATATGTACAACGAGTATAAAACTATACATTTCAATTCCTCGTTATTTGCTTTGTGCAAATGCTTTTGCGATTTGGTAAAACGATTGCGCATTTAAAGATGCACCACCCACCAAAGCACCATTAATATCTGGACATGCTGCCAATTCAACTGCATTTTCAGCTTTTACGCTGCCGCCATAAAGAATCGCCATATCAGCACCAAATGCTGTGATTTGCTTTAGACCTTCACGAATTTTTGCGTGCATTGCTTGAGCGTCAGCAGGAGAAGCTGTCTTCCCTGTTCCAATCGCCCAAATAGGTTCATACGCTACCACAATATTTTGCCATTGTTCAGTTTTTACAACAGCAGCCATATCACAAATTTGTTGTAATACCACTTGTTCAGCTGCGCCCTGCTCACGCTGCTCTAAGCTTTCGCCCACGCAATAGATAACAGTCAAACCAGCATTCAATGCATTTTGTAATTTAGCTTTTAAGATTTCGACATCATCACCAAACAACTCACGGCGTTCAGAATGCCCAATTAAAACGAATTCAATACCACTGTCTTTTAACAGTTCGGCACTGACTTCACCTGTATAAGCGCCTGTTCCTGCAACACGAGAAACATCTTGAGCAACAGTGTAAATCGCTCTCGCAGCATCTTTAAATTGCGCTTGAATACCAGTCAAAGCGATTGCCACTGGGGCAACACCAATATGACATTGCTCAGCGGCAAAATTGTCCTGTTGTAATAACTGTTTAAATTCTTCTACTAATTGGAAAGCATTCGCATGCATTGGATTCATTTTCCAATTGCCAACAACCCAAGGAGTAATGCTCGAGTTCGACATACTTCGCCCACCCACTGTTAATTTCTCAAAAATGCTGCATATTTTACACGGATTTTTATAAAATTCAGTTTTTTCTTTTACTGCCGTATAAATGAATCAAAAATCATAAAGTTCAATAGAATTAGCGATACAACCACCGCAATATAATGGTGATTCATTCGAAAATTAAAAGCTTGCTGAAATCGAATTGATTTGATTATTGACAAGATTTATTTCAATAAAAGAAAATTAATTTGCAAAAAACTCGATCAGTTCAAAGTTTTCACCATGAATCAAGGCAAAAACAACACTTTCTGTAGTAGTATTTTTGCATAACAAAAGTATAATTTTTAAAATACATATTATAAACATTTATTGTCATAAGGCGGACAGATGTCAGGATTACATACGTCTCCAAAGTTTTCGGGGTTTATTCGACGGTTAGTTGAAGATGGACACATGTCCACCACAACCATGCAAACCGCAATTGATGCGGCTAAAAAAGCACAGCAAGATATTGTTGCACACCTGATTGAACAACATCGTTTATCACCACTGACCATTGCTGAAACGATTGCTGCGGAGTTTGGCGAACCACTCTTCGATCTGGCTGTATATGACACGGCTTTGCTGCCGCGTGATCTGGCAGACAACAAATTAATTCAAAAACATAAAGTTGCCCCATTACTACAGCGCGGGCAGATTTTATATGTCGCGACTAGTAATCCAACCAATATTGAAGCGTTGGATGCAATTCGCTTCAACACCAAACTCAATATTGAACCAATTATTGTTGAGCACACTAAACTCGAAAAACTGATTGAACAACAATTCGGTGATTCTGGCAGTTTCGATTTTGGCGACAGCGAAGAATTTGATCTAGACATTGATGTTAGCCAAGACCCTACGAAAGAAGAGGATGATGCGCCACAAGGCGATGAGTCTCCGATTGTAAAATATATTAATAAGTTATTGATTGATGCCATTCGTATGGGTGCATCTGACTTACATTTTGAGCCTTATGAAAAAATGTACCGTGTCCGTTATCGTGTCGATGGTGTACTCCGTCAGATTGCTAACCCACCATTACAAATGGCAACACGTCTCGCCTCGCGTTTAAAAGTCATGTCGCAAATGGATATTTCCGAGAAACGTATGCCACAAGATGGGCGTATTAAACTCAAACTATCCAAGACCAAAGCAATTGATTTCCGTGTTAACTCACTTCCTACACTATTTGGTGAGAAACTGGTACTTCGTATTCTAGATCCGTCTAGTGCCATGCTTGGCATTGAAGCGCTCGGTTATGAAGATGAGCAAAAAGCCTTATTTATGGATGCGCTGGATAAGCCTCAAGGCATGCTACTGATTACAGGTCCTACAGGCTCTGGTAAAACAGTTTCGTTGTATACGGGTTTAAATATATTGAATACCGAAGACACCAATATTTCTACCGCCGAAGATCCTGTTGAAATTAACTTGGAAGGGATTAATCAAGTCAACGTAAATCCCAAAACTGGACTCACTTTCTCCGCTGCACTCAAAGCTTTCTTACGCCAAGATCCGGATGTAATCATGGTCGGGGAGATTCGTGATCTGGAAACCGCTGAAATTGCGATTAAAGCCGCACAAACGGGGCATATGGTGATGTCAACCCTACACACCAACAGTGCGCCAGAAACCTTGACCCGATTACGCAATATGGGGGTCCCTTCGTTCAACATCGCAACCTCAGTCAATCTGGTCATTGCGCAACGCTTGGCGCGTCGCCTCTGTGGTCAATGTAAGGAAGAAATTAGTATTCCTAAACAAAGCTTGTTAGAACTCGGCTTTACTGAGCAAGATTTAAACAACCCTGAATTCAAAATTTTTCAACCTGTCGGTTGTACTGAGTGTCGTGAAGGCTATAAAGGTCGTGTGGGGATTTACGAGGTTATGAAGGTCACTCCAGAAATTTCCAGACTAATTATGGAAGATGGTAACGCCTTACAAATTGCGGCAGCATCAGAACAAGCAGGTTTTAATAATCTACGTCGTTCAGGTTTGAAAAAGGTCATGCAGGGAATTACCTCTTTGCAAGAAGTCAACCGAGTAACAAGTGAATAAAATCAATAAAAAGGATTAATAATCATGGCAGCTAAAAAAGCGCAAATGATGCCAACTTTTGCTTATGAAGGGGTCGACCGGAAAGGGGCAAAAATTAAAGGGGAATTACCAGCACGTAATATGGCTTTGGCTAAAGTTACTCTGCGTAAACAGGGGGTGACCATCAAGAATATTCGAGAAAAACGTAAAAATATTCTCGAAGGTTTGATGAAGAAAAAAGTGACAACGCTGGATATCACCATTTTTACCCGTCAATTGGCGACCATGATGAAAGCAGGTGTTCCCTTGGTTCAAGGCTTTGAAATCGTAGCCGAGGGACTTGAAAATCCATCTATGCGTGAAGTAGTACTCGGTATTAAAGGTGAGGTCGAAGGGGGTAATACCTTTGCTGGTGCTTTGAAAAAATATCCACAGTATTTTGACAACCTATTTTGCTCTTTGGTTGAGTCGGGTGAACAGTCTGGTGCACTTGAAACCATGCTTGATCGCGTCGCGATCTATAAAGAAAAGAGTGAGTTACTCAAGCAAAAAATTAAAAAAGCCATGAAATATCCAATCACAGTCGTTGTGGTTGCAGTGATTGTCACCATTATTTTGATGGTCAAAGTAGTACCCGTTTTCCAAGACTTGTTTAGCTCATTTGGCGCAGACCTCCCCGCCTTTACCAAAATGGTCGTAAATATGTCCAAGTGGATGCAGGAATATTGGTTTATTCTAATTATCGTGATTGGTGCAATTATTGCTGCCTTTTTGGAAGCAAAAAAACGTAGTAAAAAATTCCGTGACTTATTGGACAAAATGGCACTCAAAGCGCCTATTTTTGGGGACTTGGTCTATAAAGCGATTATTGCACGTTATAGTCGCACACTTGCGACCACATTTGCAGCTGGTGTACCACTGATTGATGCACTTGAATCGACTGCTGGCGCAACCAATAACGTCATTTATGAAGAAGCAGTGATGAAAATTCGTGAAGACGTCGCCACCGGCCAACAACTACAATTTGCAATGCGTGTTTCTAACCGTTTTCCTTCTATGGCAATCCAAATGGTCGCGATTGGTGAAGAATCTGGTGCTTTAGACAGTATGCTTGATAAAGTTGCCACCCATTATGAAAATGAAGTGGACAATGCGGTAGATGGCTTAACCTCGATGATGGAACCTTTAATTATGGCGATTCTTGGTGTGCTTGTTGGTGGTTTGGTCATCGCCATGTACCTCCCAATCTTCCAAATGGGTTCTGTGGTCTAATATTTATGCACGATTTTTTTTCTTATTTTATCGAAAACCCAACTGCACTTTATTTTGCAGTTGGGCTTTTTAGTTTATGTATTGGCAGCTTTTTGAATGTTGTCATTTTTCGCACACCTCGAATGATGGAGCAGGAATGGCAGCAAGAATGTCAGATGTTGCTCCATCCTGAGCAACCGATTATAGATCAAAGCAAACTCAGCTTAAGCCAACCTGCCTCCACCTGCCCTAAATGTGATTCAACCATTCGTTGGTATCAAAATATCCCTGTGATCAGTTGGATATTGCTTCGTGGTAAATGTGGGGCTTGTCAGAATCCAATTAGTATCCGTTATCCACTGATTGAATTACTCACCATGACCTGTTCGTTGATTGTGGTAGCTGTATTTGGTGCAACCGTACAAATGCTATTTGGCTTAATCTTAACTTGGGTTTTGATCACACTAACCTTTATTGATTTTGATACACAGTTGCTGCCTGATCGCTTTACCCTGCCCCTAGCCGCTTTAGGTTTAGGGATTAATAGCTATGCCATTTACACTACAGCCAGTGCGGCAATCTGGGGTTATTTGATTGGCTTCCTTTGCCTCTGGACTGTTTATTACATTTTTAAGCTAATTACAGGCAAGGAAGGTATGGGGTATGGCGACTTCAAACTACTTGCTGCATTAGGCGCTTGGATGGGTCCAATGCTACTGCCTTTAATTGTGCTACTCTCTTCAATGCTTGGTGCAATTATTGGTATTATCTTGATGAAAATGCGCGGTGAAAATCAACCTTTTGCATTTGGTCCTTATATTGCGATTGCAGGTTGGGTTGCATTTTTATGGGGTGATCAGATTATGAAAGTTTATCTTGGTGGTTAATATGAGTTTTATCTTGGGTATTACAGGCGGTATTGGAAGTGGCAAATCTGCAGCCACACAATGGTTTGAATCCCAAGGAATTGCGGTGATTGATGCTGATGTCGTAGCTCGGGAAGTGGTACAACCTGACCAACCTGCATTAAAAGCAATTCAAGAAGCTTTTGGGGATTGGGTCTTATTAGCCGACGGTAATCTCGATCGACGCGCGCTACGAGAACATATCTTCCAGTTTCCAGAAGCCCGTCAAAGCCTAGAGAAAATTACCCACCCAGCCATTCGCCAGTCAATTATTCAGCAATTGCAACAGGCTGAAAGCCCATATGTAATTTTAGTCTCACCTCTTTTGTTTGAAACCAACCAACATGAACTGGTTCAACATACCTTACTGGTCGATGCAGACGAACAAACTCAGCTACAACGCGCCACTCAAAGAGATGGGCAAAGTGAAGAACAGATCCGAAAAATTATTGCAGCTCAAATGTCACGTGCCCAGAAACAGCAATTAGCGGATGATATTGTACTCAATGACGGATTACTAGAACATCTCCATCAACAACTCATACCATTGCATTTAAGCTATTTACAGCGTGCCGAACAAACCTATTAATTTTGTTTCTGTTGTGCCAGTTTTGCGGCTAAAGTATCTTTACGAAACCATCGCCATGGTTGCAATGCACCAATTCCCATGCCGATAAGTCCGCATACAATCGCGGCATTTAGCGGCTCATTTAACAAAGGGACTGCCACAATAGCTGCAATAAATGGTGCCAATGTAACAATACTACCTGTCTTAAATGCACCTAAGCGCTCAATTGCAGCCACATACGTCAACGTTGCCACGATCACCACCAAGACGCCATGGAACAGCCCTTGAATCAGTAAATGTATAGGCGCTGCATCCTGAAAATGCTTAGGAATAAATAAAATATAAATCGGTAAATAAATAATAGCCGACCAAATCACCACACCCGCTGTCGCATGCCAAGCAGATAATTTCCACTGCTTCAACAATACCGTGAAAATCCCCCACCACACCGCACTGATAAAAAGTAGTAAATCTCCTACGCCCAATCCTGAAGATTGATCATGCAGCATGAGATAACTCATTAGCATCAAAGCAGCCATCATAATGATCAGACTGAACCACGTATGTTTATCAAAAGGCTGTCTAAACAATACATAAGCAGCTACAGCAGTACACAAAGGGATACAGCCATTGAGAAATATAGCGGCATGCGCAGCTGGGGCATGCAGAAAAGCGTTATAGACCGTTAGACAATAAACCAAACCACCAATCAGTGCCAAAATGATTGGTCTTGGATGCCACAGGAATGTGAAATCCTTTTTATAAATCAAGACTGGGAGTAGAATCAAAGAGGCAATCGTAAAACGCATTGCCACCAGATCCCAAACACTGACATGCCAATGTGCATTTAGGCGGGAGAAAATGGTGAATCCTCCCCAAATGCACATGGTAATAAAGACAAAGAAATAGCCTTGGGTACGAGTAGTCATTTTAAATTACACGAACCAGAATGACGAAATTATACACCACGTTGGCGGCAGGCTTCATAAAGCGCCATACCTGTTGCAACACTGACATTCAAACTCTGCAAATCACCTGACATTGGAATATAAACCGTATGATCACACTGTGACTGTGTGATTGGTCTCAAACCTGTATCTTCGGCGCCCATCACAATCACCACAGGGCCATTGAAATCACACTGATGTATCGGTAATGCTTTTTCATCTAACATCGTACCAATCACACGGGTATGGGTAGTGTCTTTTAAGTGTGCTAGGGTTCGAGCAAGATTTGTGACTTGAATGAATTTCACTTTTTCAGCGCCACCAGCTGCAACTTTACGTGCGGTCGGTGTCAAACTAGCTGACCGATCACGGGGAACAATCACCGCTTGAACGCCCATTGCAGCCGCAGTACGAATACATGCACCCAGATTATGCGGATCAGTCACTTGATCAAGTGCCAACAGCAATGCATCTGGCGACTGCTGCATGAGCTCATCCAAATCTTTTTCATTTAAAGTTGGATGTGGGCGAACAGCTGCCACTACACCCTGATGAAAGGGTAAACCCGCAAGCTTTTCCAAACTATCACGGCTGGCTTTTTGTACACTGATACCGAAAGGCTCTGCCAGCTGCAAAATTTTTTGCAAACGCTGATCATCGCGACCTTTTAAGGTAAATAAAGTCAAAACGCGTTCAGGCTCCAACTCCAATAATGACTCCACAGAATGAACGCCATAATAATATTCAGGTTTTGCCATGAACAACCTCTTGCAGTATTCCCTCATGTATAAAGAAGGATAATTAGAATGGGGATTTTGAAAAAATAGAAATCCTGCAAAGCAACTTTACAGGTGAGGAGCGATTATAGCTCAGCAAGAGTACTTAATAAAAAAATCCTGCAAAATGACTTCACAGGATTTCTATTGAGTCTAGTGTACTCGATTTAAGAAGGAATAGGTTAGCCTTCTAAATGACAGACATAATCAAGTACTTCGTCTGCTTCAATGTGGAACATGCTATTGCCAGGTACATAAAAAGATTGACCTGCGCGAAATAATTCACTTTCAGTGCTATCTGCTATTTTGACACGGCATTCACCAGAAATAATTTCCATACGCTCTGGAACATGTGTTTCAAACGTTAAAGCTTGTTCAGTAGGTAAAATAACCCCTAAAGTCTTTTTTGTACCATCTTCAAATTGTACAGTATGGCTAATACATGCCCCACCAAAATACACATTCGATTTCTTAATGACCGTTACATGATCAAATTGCACTGAACTCATGCGTACTCTCCAAATAATGCCGCATTTATATTAGGTTATGCTGGACGTAGTTTAATTGCGCTGCGGCAACTAATCAATCCATTTTCTAGGCTAAACATAGCAATTTTCATACCTGAGCCCAGATTAACAAAGCAACGCTTTGTCTGGGTGCAAGTCGAACAGCTATGCTGTGAGTGAAGAGGAAAAGTAAAGCGAAGCTTTGTCCTGAGGAACGTTCAAGTTCCGCAAGAAGACGAGTAGCTCTGCTACGAGTGACGAGGATTAACAAAGTAACGCTTTGTCTCGGCACAAGTCGAACAGCTAGGCTGTGAGTAAAGTAGAAAGCAACGCAAGAGACGCATCGCTTCACAGGGTCCGAGCGCAAGACCTTACACCATACATGGCTCATATACTGCGAGTGGCGAGGAATAATAAACATTAATAATCCTTGCCTTTACTCCCTTCAACTCCCTCATATAAATGTTGAAGAAAAAGCCAAGAGATTAAACACATAACAAAATAACCTCCTATCTATCCAGTAAATCAGGAAAATCCTACATTCAACTCTTGTCGTCACTTTAAAACTTCTCTATCTTTAAGCAAAAGATTCTGTGCATTGGATGCTTTATGCTCACCCATTTAACTTTAATTAATTTTGCACTCGCTGACCATTTGGCTTTAGATATTGAACAAGGCTTCAATGTACTGACTGGCGAAACTGGCGCGGGCAAATCATTATTGTTAGATGCGCTTTCTGCCTGCTTAGGTGAACGTACTGATACTAATTATGTGCGTTATGGTGCAGACAAAGCCGATGTCACCGCTGTGTTTAGTTATCAAGCGGAAAGTGCCGAAGCACATTGGCTCACCGAACATGAATTGGATGATGATTCAGGCGAAATCCACTTAAGACGTGTGATTTTTGCCACAGGCCGCAGTAAGGCATGGATCAATGGTCGCCCAAGCAGCTTGGCCGAACTCAAAGAAATCGGACGTTTACTGGTTCAGCTTTATAGCCAGCACAGCCAGCAACAGTTACTCGAACCACCTTATCCCAAACGTTGGCTGGATCGTTATCATAATTTTGCCGAACCTTCACATGCAGTACGTGAAGCCTATAGCACATGGCAACGAAATATTCGTCAACATCAAGCTGCCTTAGATGCACAAACCACCCGTATTCAAAAAATACAACGTTTAGAATCCCAGATTGAAGAGCTTGAAGAGGTTGTTCAAACTGATTATCGCGAAATAGAACAAGAGTTCGATCGCCTCAGCCATCACGAACATATCATGCAGGACTGTAGTTATAGTCTCAATGTCTTGGATGAAGCTGAGCAGAATATTACCCAAGAAGTTGCCTCGATTATCCGTCGTCTAGAATCACATGCAGGTCGCAGCGAACAGTTAGCCAATATTTATAACTCTTTGTTAAATGCCCAAAGCGAAATTGATGATGCAACTGCAAGTTTACGTCAATTTATTGATCGGCAAAGTTTTGACCCTGAACGCATGGAACAACTTAATACAACACTAGAAGTCTTCCATCGTTTGGCACGTAAACACAGAATCCAACCTGAATTATTGAAACAAGAATATGAAATTTGGCAGCAAGAATTAGAGCAACTCCATCAACTTGAAGATCCAGAAACGTTGGCCGAGCAAGTTGAAGTTTCATATCAGGCATTTATACAAGCAGCGCAACATCTGGATGAAATCCGTCGTACAGCTGCGATTCCTTTAGCGAAACAACTGACCGAACAAGTTAAACCACTTGCTCTGCCTGAAGCACATTTTGAGTTTAAATTCGAGCCACAAGAACCTAATGCAGAAGGTCTCAGCTTTATTCAACTTCTATTTACCGCCAACAAAGGCATGCCACCACAACCCTTGGCACGCGTTGCATCGGGTGGAGAGTTATCTCGTATTGCACTGGTGATGCAAGTGATGAATGCAGAAAAAACAGATGCAGAAGTACTGGTCTTTGATGAAATTGATGTCGGCATTAGCGGAGGTACGGCTGAAGTAGTAGGTCGTTTACTAGCAGATCTGGCTCAACATGTTCAACTGCTTTGTATCACCCATCAAGCCCAAGTTGCAGCTCAATCAGACCAGCATTTATTGGTGAAGAAACAACAGACTGACCCAGCCAGCAGTACCATCATCGAACTGAATGAAGAACAGCGTATTTTAGAACTAGCACGTATGTCAGGTGGTGTCGAAATTAGCGAAACGACCTTACAGCATGCACGGCAACTCCGTCAGCTGAAGTTCCAAACGGCCTAATTAAAGCGATAAAATTTCAGAAAAAGATTGGCGAAATCCGATTAACTCTTGTATGTTGATAAAAAGAACCTATCTAGATAAATCAGCACAATACATTGATGGAGAATCGCCTAGGTGACGAAACAATATTTAACTCACCGTTGTCTCATCGCTCCACCAGACATGGTAGATGACTTTTTTGCCAATACAGTCATCTATATTGCTCGCCATGACGAAGACGGCGCTCAGGGCATCATTATCAACCGACCTTCAGATTTACAAATCAAAGAATTACTCAATGATTTAGAGATTGATGCAGATAATGTACATCCTCATGCTGTGTTACAAGGTGGTCCATTACGCCCAGAAGCAGGATTTGTACTGCATACTGGCCAGCCAACATGGCACTCATCGATTGCAGTTGGTGAAAATGTCTGCATCACCACCAGTAAAGATATTCTGGATGCCATTGCACATAACGAAGGTGTTGGACGTTATCAGATTGCCTTGGGTTATGCCAGCTGGAGTAAGAACCAGCTCGAAGAGGAAATGACACGAGGAGATTGGCTGATCTGCGAGTCGGATATGGATTTGATTTTTAATTTACCTTATCACGACCGTTGGGATGCCGCTTACAAGAAAATTGGGGTAGACCGTACTTGGTTTGCTTCCGAGATTGGTCATGCCTGATATGCAAGCACCCCAATCCATCATGGCATTTGACTTTGGTACCCAAAAAATGGGGATGGCTATGGGTCAATCCAGTATTGAAAGTAGCAATCCCCTGCCATTATTCCCGATGAAAGATGGTATTCCAGACTGGGATAAATTATTAAAGATTGTCAAAGAGTGGCAACCCAATTTATTTCTCGTGGGCTTACCGTTGAATATGGATGATAGTGAATCAGAGCTCTCTGCCCGTGCGCGAAAATTCGCCCGTCGTTTACGCCATCAAACCAATATTGAAACATGGATGGTGGATGAGCGTTTAACCACACGAGAAGCGAGAGAAGAACTCGAGTTTTATCAAAGTAAAGGTCAGGCGAAACGTTTATCGGCGGATAGTTTTGCTGCTGCATTACTGATTCAGAGCTGGTATCGTGACCCAGTAGGGATTACGCCTTAATCATAAATCTCATTACAATTCTTTCAATATAGCGGCATCCGTGCCGCTCAGCGTAAGTGAATAAAATCATTTTTCAATAATTCTAACCGTCGCGGTACGCCCAGAAACAAAGGCCAAAGGATTTTGCGGCTGCTCATCCAATACAATTTTCACAGGCACACGCTGCGCCAAACGTACCCAACTAAAGGTTGGATTCACATTCGCCAATAAATTCGAACTACCAGAACGCTCACGATCTTCAATCCCTGTCGCAATGCCTTGTACATGACCACGAATGCGCTGCTTATCACCCATCAATTGTACTGTTGCCGCATCACCAACATGAATACGGTTCAGTTTGGTCTCTTCAAAGTAACCCACAACATAGAGCTGATGGCGATCTAATAAGGCAGCAACTGCTTGCCCAACTTTCACATAATTACCAACCCGTAAATCAAAGTTAGATAAGGTTCCATCTGCAGGAGCAACCACTTCAGAACGATTCAGATTCAACTGAGCCAAATGAAGGCTGCTGGTTGCTACTTCGATTAATGCTTGCTGTTGTTGAATGGCTGCATTAGCTTGTTCGATACTTGCTGTTAACTGCTCTTTTTCTGCAACAGCTTGATCACGAGTTGCAAAAACCTGATCTTGTTCTTGCTTAGAAATCGCACCATCCATCAAACTGGCATAACGCGCTGCATTTTTCTCAGCCAGCTTCATATTGGCTTCGGTTTTCACTAAACTCGCTTTTGAACCTGCTAAACTTGCATGTGCCTGTGCTAAACCCGCTTTGGCTTTGGCAATATCTGACTTTGCCTGTTCAACATCCAAAGCTTGACGTGCCACATCAATTTTGAACAGAACCTGCCCTTTTTTTACCGTCTGGTTGTCTTGTACCAAAACTTCAGTTACCAAACCATTCACATCGGAAGCGACCTGAATCACATCACCACGTACACGCCCATCACGTGTCCACGGTGCTGCATTGTAGTAATTCCATAAATGCACGATGGTGTAAACGGCAATCACAATTGCAACCAGCAATACAATCGGACGTATAACTTTTCTTACATCAAATGCATTCATGTTTATGACCTCTACCACCTTTCTTTACATCATTAAATTTTAGAATCAACATCTCGTCCAAGACCTCAAGCCCACAGCCAAACAAATAGGCAATGCACCAGCAGCATCAAACCCAAGTAAAGGCACAAATTAAAAATACTAGGTAATGCAATCCAACCTTTGATGACTAAGCGATCAATCACAGGGCTGAGCAGCTTAAACAGGACATAAGCAACAATGGCTTGCACCAGAAGGATAGGGATATAAACCCCATAAAGATTCATTTCACCCATGAGATACCCCTAAACCATATCTGTCTGAATAGATCTGTTCTATTGAGACATGACCAATACTTTCACAAATATTATTCAGTGAAATGAGCAGCCGCTGCCGTAACTGTACATCTTCAATCTGCTCTGAGATGCCTTGCAAACGCTCTATTTGTCGCACAATATGAGTCGGAAAATGATGACTTGAAAGTTGCTTTTCTTGCGTTTGAAAATAATCTGCCAACTGCTGTTGTAACTGGTTTAATTCATTTTTTAGTTCAAACAATTGTGGCAATTTTTGGCTAATTTCTTGCAAACGGACTAAATCAACAATTGAACTACTTTCAACCAATGCATTTTGAATGGCAGTTTTCACGTCGGGGTTTTGCACCATCTTGGTATTTAATACTCCGACACGGTCTAACATACTGCGTAAATGAATTTTAAAATCAGTACCATAAGACAAATGCAACGCTTGTCGCATTGCTTGGTAATGCAAAGCTAAAATTCGCGTTGCGCTGGTATCTGGTGAAACAGCACGCACCAAATCAATCACAATCAGGGACACTAAAACGCCTAACACCATTGCAAAGGAACTATCCAGATAAGAGACCGCATCCATGGTATATTTATTATGTAGATTCAATCCCATCATGGTATTAATCCCAAGCACCATCCCTACAGGCATCAGCATTTGATTGGCCATCATGCTCACAGCAACAAGGAATACTGGAAATAGCACCAGCGCCAATTGCCAGAAATGAGTGATATGCGGGAAGATTCCAAAAGCATAGATAAAAACCAAACCAGCTGAGACAATACTGCCCCAAATAAAAATGCGTAATACAGGTACAGGATTATCCAAAGCGGTGAGGATACATGCTGTAATCGCGCCCATCTGAGCCATCATAAAGCCAGCTTTCCAACCTGAAAGAATCCAAGCCGCTGTTACAATAAAAGTAATCAACACCGCACTGATGCCACCGCGAATCGCAATCCCGTGATCACGATGTAAGCTCGGATATTTAGTGGTGATTGCCGTAATTTCAGCTGGAATCTCTTTATTACCCTGCTGGATTTGCTGCCAAATCAATTTCACTGCCAACATATTGGCAATGAAATGACGGACATCCATTTTCAAAGCCCCTAACACGATCTGCTGTTCAGGGGTAGCTTGTGCAATCAATTCAGCAAAATCTTGTTCAAATTTTATGGGTAAGCTTTGTAAATCCGTTGGCACCAGCACTTTATCTTGCTTTAAAAAAAGCAATGTTTCCTGACGGATGCGATTTAAATGTGGTGCAAGATCGGCAAGTTGCATTTGTTCAAGCTGTTTGACCCGTTGCGACAGCGCCACAAGGTTAGCAACCACCAATGAAACCTGATGCAGCATTTCCTGCAAGGTCTTGGTCATTCCTTTCAGTTCACCTTTTTCATAAGCCAAATGTACGGCTAAAGCATGAATATCAGAAGCATCACGGGTAATCACAGATAGAACTTGAGTATAGTTTCCAGATGTCTCTTGCACTGTAATCAGCTTTTCAAAAGTACTTTCTAGATCACTCAGGGTCTTATTGACCCGTTGTTTAATCATAGCCCCGACATGCACAGGAAAAAACGTTGCAGAAACCACAGCAGTTGAAATCACGCCCACTGAAATCTCCAGTACACGGGCTAAAGCGATATCAAAAATATTATAAGTATCAATATAGGTAATCGCGTTATACACAATCATGGCGGTTGAATAACCCGCCAACATAAATACATAACTACGTGGAGTGCGGTCTAACAACGATACATACAGCGCAAAGCCTACCCATAACGACAAAATAATCGTAAACAACCATGGCGTATTAATAAAATGTGGGGTGAGAAATAAAGCAATCATCGCCCCTGCGGCAGTACCTACCAAGCGATAAACACATTTTGAAGACACCATGCCAGAATATGGACTGGCAATAATCAGTACCGTACCAATCGACCACATCGGATTAATCAAATCTAGTTCAAACGAAATAAACAGTGCCAGCATACCTGCGACAAATGTTTTGCAGGCAAAGATGATGTCGAGTCGACTCGGTCTAAAAGCCAACAACTGTTTAAATAGCATGAATGTATCTCTGTTCAGAGTCAGTTTGGCCACGCATAACACCACTAAAAAGTGACAACTCATCCTAACCGATCTGAAAGAATTCAAATCAGGGCAAGCGTTATGAGTAAAACTGGATATAAGGAGTGATACGCAATACTTAATTTTCAGAAAATTTTTCCTAAAAATAATTATCCACATAAGACATTGCGTAGCTTATTTTTTCAAAATAGAGTAAATTAGTCAACATAAATTATCACCATTTGATAATTTTTAATTTAAATTTGATTTTTTAACTATAAAATATGTTTATTTTCTCAACTTTCACTTTAATTCATTGATCTCGGATGATCAGCTTTAAAAGTACATACACGATCTTTCGCTTTTCTGCTATAAAGCAATAAAAAGTTCGGTTTTCACGTTATTTTGTAAGGAGTAGACACCCCATCATGGCAATTTCGAGTTTTGGTAAGATTCTCACCGTGCTGGATTTATTTTCAGTTTCACGTCCGATTATCAATGTCGATATCATTTGTGATGAGCTTGCTCTATCCAAACCAACTGCCTATCGCTATCTCAAAGAATTGGTCTCTACCGATATTTTAAAACGAATTAGTGGCACATCTGGCGATTATACTTTAGGTTCTAAAATCGCAGTCTTAGATTACATTTCTCATAGTACAGATCCATTAATCCAGATCAGCATTCCCTTTATGCGCGATATCGTGGAACGAACAGAGCTTTGCTGTTTACTGACTTACTTAAACCATGATTACTGTATCGACCTGCATCATGAGACATTTAAAGAAGCTGAGCTCATTTCTTATGGTCGAGGCTGTCCACGCCCCGTCTATGTGGGAGCTTCACCAAAAATCGTGATCGCGCATCTCACCAAACAACGCATTCAAGCCTATTATCAGCAGTTTACGCAAGAACTTGCCCAAGTGGGTTTTGCCCATAATGCCGATGAATTTATGCAACAGATGCGCAAAATTAAAAAGCAAGGCTTCTATTTATCACAAGGTGAGATCGACCCGATGGTGTGTGGCCTTTCTGTGCCAATTCGCTTTTCGAATAAAGAAGCTCCAATCGCATTAACATTGGTGGCATCAAAGAACCGTTTTGACTTCCTTAATATTCAAAAGTTGATTGAGATTCTGCAAGGCAATGCAGCACAAATTGAGCATAAATTTGCGACGCTTTCAGAAAATCAGAACAGTTCAATTTGAGAATATTAAAAAACATTTACATTTTTCCCTGTTGTAAATATTAATAAATTCTCATATTATGATTATGTTCTTCAGCATACTCTCCCAAAAGAGCATGACTTTCCTCAGAGAACTAAGCTCATTTTTGTGATGGGCTTTTTTCTTGTCTAGCCATTCATCTGGCAATAAAAAAGCCCTCTAGAGAGAAGGCTTTTACCGCTAAAATGTATCAGCACACGATTTTTTGGATCAGTTTGGCTTCTACTAACATCTGCTCAGTCTGATCAGCAGCGATAGACACCAAGTGCTTTCCATTTGAATAAAGAACTGAACCCTGATTATTCAAGCTATAACTTAGTACACCACGCTTGAATACTGTTTGCTCCCCTGTACTTGAACACTGGATCAATTCCCAACTGCGTGGAATAACGCCAGCAAATTTTTCTCCTGCACTTTGATTTTGCTGCAATGCCTTTTGTGCCTTAATCAAATTGCCTTCCACAAACAGTTCTTCTTCTGACTTTTGTCTCGATTTCGCAGGGTTACTGCCTGAGGTCGACTTCAAGGATTCACCAGTATAACGCTGGGTAAAGAAATCTAACCAACCAAATACAGCCCGAATAATTTTAAATGGCGCCAATACGATATCTTTCAAAGAGTTGCCACTATAGTGTTGGTTCTTATAAGGTCGCTTCAAAAAATATAATTGCCCCGCTGCATCAATTTTCGGTTTGTAGCAATCATAACGAGGGTCCGCAATAATCGTTTCCAAGTCACCTGTTTTCAGATTCAAACGACACACTTCTCTTGGCCCAATACTGACACTGCCCTGTTGATCATAGGCAAAACCACAACTATCGTAATAAATAATATCTGGATTTTGTGGATCGAAACATGGATGCTGATCCTGACAATCACCTTCCGTAATATATTGAATCCGATTGGAATCTAAACCTAAAATACAAAGATGGCGTTCATAGGCATGGCCAGGGCTAGCCGATAAAATCAGCCTTTTATGCTGCGCATCATAATCCATGTGATGAATAATAAATTCATTATTTCTTAACACCAACGCTTCGGGTTGCTGTAAGTCCAAGAGTGATTTGATGTAAATCGCACAACCATCCTGCAATTGTGCTGCATAAATCATATGTTGATCATCCATTAAAACCGCATCAACAGGATAAACATGTGCCAACTCATCTTGCTCACTATAATTCGTGACCCCCATGAATTGTGCCCCCGTGCCCGAGGTTTTCCATTGCTTACGCTGCTTGATCTCTTGTAAATTTTTCTTGTACTGACTCACCGCATGACAATCAATGGTTTGTGCTTTTTGGCCTTGCAATTGATGTAAGACTTGGTCGGATAAATATAATATTGATGACATTGATGTGTGTTCCCAACTTATCGTTTTAAGCACTCACCCTTGTCCAATCAAGCATTGTGAGTGCTGTTATTCTCTAATTTTTTTATTTAAATTTGCAGCAACTAGCTGAAGGACTTAAATTCTAAGGCTGTTTCAAGTACGGCCAAGCGGCTTTCATATAAATAAACATTGACCATAGCGTTAAAATCACCGCAGCATACAGTAAGGCATAGGCCCAGATTTCCAATGGTTTCCAGTTCAACAAGAACACACTAATCGCAATCATTTGAAAAGCAGTTTTATATTTACCAACGGTGGACACCGCCACACTGGTGCGTGCACCTAATTCCGCCATCCATTCACGTAGTGCAGAAACAGTAATCTCTCGGGAAATAATCACAATTGCAGCAAAGGCCATTGAAATCGTCGGTTGCCATTGCACCAATACAATCAGTGCTGCGGCGACCATTAACTTATCTGCAACAGGATCGAGAAAGCGCCCAAAAGCAGAGGTTTGATTCAGTGTTCTTGCCAAATAGCCATCAAACCAATCCGTCACTGCTGCAAGCACAAAAATTGCAGTCAGTATCAGATGGCGCATCATTCCCCCATGATGCTCGGCAATTCCAATTGCTGGTGGCCAATACGCAATGGCCAAAAACACAGGAATAAGGGCGATACGTGCCAAAGTTAAAATATTGGGAATGTTCAGGATTTGCCCTGTACTCATAAACACCGCCATGTTGTTTGCACTAAATATGCATGTTGCACAAAGGATGTGCTGAGATTATCCATGTGTAAGCAACTTTATACGAAATGCACCGCAGTGTCGACTAGGCAAAAACGGCAACTGTCTGTCTAAGCACCGCAATTAAACGGTTTTCAACATCCCAAACATAGGCATATTCAGTAGAATACCCATGTTCTGCATACTCAGTCACGACTTTGTATTTAAACCAATCTTGAATTTGCCCCATGATCGGCTGCAAATAGGTAATTTGCCAAGTTAATGAACTCGCAGGTGCAGGGGTCTTAAACATTGGCAATACCCCAGGCGGCCAGACATCCATTAAGGCAAACAGATCAGCCAATTGCATGTCACGATTGCTATGTAAACTTGGTGCAAAGCGTCCCCAACCACCAAAGTCAGGCATCTTGCTGCCTGCCATTGGATAACTTCCTTCAGCCCAGCACAATTCAAATTGCTGTAAACATTCAGGCATTAACCCTTCAATGTAGAAGGTTTTATCCAGTTGTTCAGCTGTTGGATAATCAGGCACTTGGGGCAAATTCTGGACATGAATACGCGATTCGCGTTGTAGGCCAAAACTGGCCACCAAAATACTTTGTACGGCATCATCCTGCCAGAGTCTGATTTCTAGCGTAGTAACTGATTTTCCTTCACGTAATACTTCAGCACTGAGTCTTGCCTGCCCTTGTTGTACAGGCCCAACAAAAGTGATGTTACAGCTTAGCAGTTGCTTTGCTGCATCCTGTACCACACTTAGCGCTTTTTGGACCATCAGTCCGGCAATCAACCCACCAAACACAGTACGACCTTGTAACCAACCCGAAGGAATATCGATCCATTCTTGTTGTTCTATCTGTTGATATAGCGGAAGCAAGGACATCATTTTTCCTTCATCATCGAATCAATCTATCTTTCAATGTTTTTAGCCATTTGTGAATGATCTTTCCGGCACCAATACTGGGAAGATTTAGTCAATTGGTCAAATTATTCATGTAAGATTTTATAAATTGTCCGCGCCAGAACCTCGCCTAATCCCGGTACTAACATCAACTCTTTTTCCGATGCCCTTAATACGCCTTGTATCCCGCCAAAATGAGTCAATAGATCACGACGGCGCTTTGGTCCAAGTCCTGGAATCGCTTCTAATACAGAACTACTTCGACGTTTATCTCGCTTAGCACGATGTTTGGTAATCGCAAAACGATGCGCCTCATCTCGTACCTGCTGAATCAAATGCAAAGCTTTATGATCCTCTGGAAGTTGAATCTTGTTACCATCAGTAAAATGTAAGGTTTCTAATCCGGGTTTACGGCCTTCACCTTTAGATACCCCGATCATAAAAGCATCCAGCTCAAGCTCTTGCATCACCTCCATCGCCATATGTAACTGCCCTTTCCCCCCATCAATTAACAGAAGATCTGGCAACATATTCTTTTTATAGCGACGGATTAGCGCCTGACGCATTGCCGCATAGTCATCACCACCAGTAATATCCTGAATTGCAAATTGACGATAGTCTCGCTTTCGTGCTCCGCCTTGGTCGAACACCACACAAGATGCAATCGGCGCTTCACCCATGGTATGACTAATATCAAAACACTCAATCCGGTCGATCGGGCGGCCCACCACTTGCTCAAGCTGATAAAAGCGCTCAGTTAACTCTAAATGATTACTTAGTTTACCTTTAATTGCATGTTGCACATTCATTTGTGCCAGCTCTAACCATTCAGCTCGAGTCTCGCGTACTTTATGTTTGATCTGTACCTTTTTATTAAAGGTTTGCTGTAAGGCTTCTTCTAGTTGTTGTTGATCTGGTACTTCAACATTTACAATCAGCTCTGTCGGCACTTCATCGGCAACTTGGAAATAGAAGTTCGCCATAAAGTCACTGAGCATCTGCCCCAAATCATCGCCCAACATATCTGGGAAATAACTTTTACCACCAAGCATACGCCCATTACGTACATACATAATTTGGACACAAGTCACACCCGCTTGATAGGCAATCGCGAGGATATCGGCTTCACCTTTGATTTTAAACACCGCTTGCTGCGCCTGCACTTCGCGGAGTAAAGCCAAACGATCTCGATAAAACACTGCTTTTTCAAATTCCAGTGCTTCAGCCGCCTGCTCCATTTTCCCAATCAGTTCTTGATTCAGCTCTTTGGTATCGCCCTGAAGGAAGCGAATGGAATTATCCACATCTTCTTTATATTCTTCGGGACTAATCAAACCCACACAAGGTGCAGTACAACGTTTAATCTGATATTGCAGACATGGGCGTTTTCGCTGCGAAAAATAGCTGTTCTCGCATTGACGCACATTAAACAATTTCTGTAATACCAACAACGTGTCACGTGCGCTATAAGCACTTGGATAAGGGCCGAAAAACTTACCGATTTGATGCTTGCCTTTACCACGCCCACTGGCAATCCTTGGATAAGGCTTATCTGAGGAGACAAAAATATAGACGTAGGATTTGTCGTCTCGCAACATGATGTTATAAGGCGGACGATGCAGCTTAATCAGGTTTTGCTCAAGCAATAAGGCTTCGGTTTCGGAACGCACCACCAAGCTTTCAATATCATAAATACGGGCAACCAGCGCCTGCGTTTTCGGATGCTCAATGGTTTTAACAAAATAGCTCGACACACGATTTTTTAGATTTTTGGCTTTGCCTACATACAAGAGTTCCCCATCTTTACCCAGCATTTTATAAACGCCAGGTAACTGAGTCATATGCGCCAATATTTTTTCAATGTGTTCTCGAGCGTTTGGGTTCACGATGTGCCTATTCTCTCTATTTACACCACATGATGTGATGTTTGCTTAATTTTTTTCAAGCTTTAAATGTGAATATCGTGTAATAGCGAAGCTTATAAATGATTTAGTGCTTCGAAAGCGTTTGATTTAAGGCACTGCAAAACGTCTGTTTATCTTTAGGTGAAACCAAAATATGAGTTGTAACCCCATCTTTCCGATAATCAATTCGTAGACGATCCAAAGATAAAGCAGGAGATGAAATTAAATTATGACTTATGGAAATTTTCGTAATATCTGACTGATTAATCTGCCACTTGAATAACATTGAACGAATCGTTAAATGTTGTTCTGTCACAATATAACGCGTATTAAAAATCGGCCACCATAATATAGCGATCGTCAGAAAATATAGTAGGGCATGTTCAGGATATTCCTGCATGGTGCCTTTCACATACATCGTCCATAAAAATTGCAGTAACAAACCTGTCGTTGCAATCACCACACCCCAGAACCACCAATCAATTTTAGAACGAAACGTTTGCATAGATTTTTAAAGCGAATTGTTATGAACTAAAAAACATTCTAAGCCAAATTCCATAAAAAAACGCCCTTTCGGGCGTTGATGTTATTCAAACTTACTTAAAACACATAAGGACGAATAAAAATAAGGAAAAATAAACCAAGCATGATGAACCACTTCAAGAAGTAATAAAGTGAACGATTCGATGCTTTAAGTGCTTTCGCTTTAATACGAACTTGGTAAATATAACCAAACGCTTTGTTTAATCCGCCAGTTTGATCACCCGCTTCATTCGGTGAACTCGCAGCCGTCATCACACTTTTACCAAACCAGTGATTAAACTTCTCCATAAAACGGGTCTTTAATGGACGCTCTACATCTGCGAAGAAAATAATACGGTTTTGATCTGTGGTGTTTTCAGCATAGTGAATATAAGTTTCATCAAATACCACGCTCTCACCATCACGCCAAGAATAACGCTCGCCATCGACATCGATAAAGCAGCGATCATCATTTGGTGTGATTAAACCTAAATGATAGCGTAATGAGCCTGCATATGGATCACGATGACGAACCAAACGGCTGTCTGGTGCCAATTCAGTAAACATTGCAGCTTTAATTGTTGGCAAAGTCTTTAGCAATGCGGTTGTTTTAGGACAAAGTTCCGCAGCTGATGGATGTGCCGAGTCGTACCATTTCAGATAGAAACGTTTCCAACCTGTTTTAAAAAATGAGTTAAAACCCAAGTCATCATAACTACTTGATGCTTTAATCCCACCTTTGTCATACAAGGCTTTTGCTTCATCACGAATCATTTCCCAATTTTCATCCAAAACCTTTAAGTCTTGAAAATGTTGGGTATCGATGTACGGTTGATTCGGCACTTTGGAAAACATGTACATTAAAAAATTGATGGGTGCGAGAATCGTAGAATGGTCAAAAAATTGACGATAAAACGAATGCTTCACTTTCCCACG
Organism: Acinetobacter sp. Tr-809; assembly: GCF_011753255.1. NCBI lineage: Bacteria > Pseudomonadati > Pseudomonadota > Gammaproteobacteria > Moraxellales > Moraxellaceae > Acinetobacter > Acinetobacter sp. Tr-809. Next base: position 134,054 of record NZ_VWVZ01000006.1, on the reverse strand, counting down.
ACGCTGAATATACAGTGCAGAAATGATAAAAATCGCTAATATGATCCACTTAATCATAGACTATTGCTTTAGCTTTAAAAAAATCAGGACTATTTTAACACCGTATTTATTGATTCAAACAAGAATTGCATAATTTAAATAGATCGACAGGTATGCGGTGCTCCTCATACCTGTCTAAATGAAGCTTATTTTTTAACTTTACTTAGAACACTATCCATAGATTTTGCTGCTTCTGCATTGTAATAATTACATTGGCTACGCATTTTTGCTTCAACTGATGCCATGAACTGATCTTCTTTTGCTTTACCTAAAGGAACGACAACGTCCTGAAACCACGCAGTCTTTCTAAATTGACTTTTTAGCTCTTCAACAAGTTCATCGCTCTTCCAATCGGGTTGTTGAGGAAATGCTTGATATACCTTACTCTGGTATTCCAGTGCGAACTGGTAATATTGTGGTTCAGAGGGGTTATCATTTTTATCCAAGAGAGAGCCTATTTTTATTTTTCCCCACACCTCTATATCGGGTACTGCTTGAGCAGTCCTACCTGCTTTAAACTCCTGATCAGCCCAGTCCTGTAAAATCTTGGTATTTGGAATTTCATACGACTCATTTGGCCCAAACTCAAAAAAGACTTGATTCGAGCTGACTCCTTGTTGTTGTAAACACTTTGCTCCGCGTGGAAATGTATCCGCCATATTGACTAACTGACTCGGTATGACACCTAAATTAGGTGTACCGCCATTCTTGACTTCGAACTCATACATAGAAATCAGTGCTGGGGCAAACTGATCAACAATCCGTAATCCTTGAAGGTCAATTTCTTTCACCTTCTGAGTAATTTTTAGATCTTTAAAGCCAGCCTGATTATATGGTGACGTGACCCATGTTGTTGAACTCATTGAATGGATAAAACTATCACGGATTCCCTGCGCAGCATTGTAAGTCTGCTCTGTTTCTGGAATATATAATCCATCCTTTTGAGTTACGTAATGATTATAAAAGATAGGATTTTTAGTTTTTTCAAGCAAAATTCCTTTCTGAATATTCCATTCAGACTTATCAAAATTCAACGAGTCTTGACCATAATCGATATCGATTGCATAGCTAAATAATTTAGCTTCTCCGTTCGGGAAAAGCTCAGCCTTAACTTCATTTGGATTAGAAGATGAATTATTACCAGAGGATGAGTTATTTTCAGCGGAAGAAGAGCCCCCTCCGCCTCCACAAGCACTCAACATTACTGAAATTATTGATAAGGCTAGGAATTTATTTTTTAACATAATTTTACTTTCTAGAACATTTTTATAGCACAAAGATTATCTAAGAATTAAAGAAAGACAAGCCTTTCTGTCTAATACGTTTAAATTGTCCTAAACTATCTAATAAATATTTTTTCTGTGTTATTAAGTCTCACAATTAGAGTTGAAAACCTTGTTGTATCAACTTAATAAAAAATTAGCATTCATCATTAAAATCGACCTCTTGACAATCAGGCGATAACTATCTCATCAAAAACTGTAGATCGAAGCACCCATAAAATTATAAAAAATAAATATTTTCAAAAAGATATAGTAAAAATTATGTGTAACTAAAGAATTGATGACCCTAGCGTCACGGCTTGATACAACTTGTTATGTCCTTTTTGGATATAGTTATCGTAAGATTAGCGAAGCTTTTTTTGTGTGCTTAAGTGCACACATGCTTTATGACATCCACTCAGAATCCTCCACAACAAGGGAGATCAGGCATGATCCACGCTGGCAATGCCATTACCGTCCAAATGCTTGCGGACGGAATTGCAGAATTCCGCTTTGACTTACAAGGTGAGTCGGTTAATAAATTTAACCGTGCAACCATCGAAGACTTCCAAGCAGCGATTGCTGCAGTGAAAGCCAATAACGATATTAAAGGCTTAGTTGTTACCTCTGGCAAATCAACATTTATCGTTGGTGCTGACATCACTGAATTTGGCCAAAACTTCGCTGCGGGTGAACAAGCGATTGTTGATTGGCTTATGCCTGTACACGAGATCTTCAACAGTTTTGAAGATTTAGATCTACCTAAAGTTGCTGCGATCAATGGTACAGCGCTTGGTGGTGGTTTCGAAATGTGCTTGGTGTGTGACTATCGTGTGATGTCAGAACAAGCACAAGTCGGCTTACCAGAAATCAAATTGGGTATCTATCCTGGTTTTGGTGGTAGCGTACGTTTAAGCCGTTTAATCGGTATCGACAATGCCGTTGAATGGATGGCAATGGCGAACCCGAAAAAACCAGCTGCTGCACTAAAAGATGGTGCTGTAGATGCGGTTGTTGCTGCTGACAAATTACAAGAAGCTGCTGTTGACCTCGTTAAACAAGCGATTGCTGGTCGTTTGAACTGGAAAGCAAAGCGTCAAGAAAAATTAGATGCAATCAAATTGAACCCACTTGAACAAATGATGGCGTTCAATACGGCGAAAGGTGCGGTTCTTGCGAAAGCAAACCCTGCTCAATACCCTGCTCCAAAATTATTACTTGATTCATTACAAGCTGGTGCAAGCTCAACACGTGATGACGCGTTAAAAGCAGAAGCACAAGGTTTTGCAAAAGCAGCAATTACGCCACAAGCAGGTGCATTGATTGGTTTATTTATCAATGACCAAGTGGTGAAGAAAACTGCGAAGAAATATGAGAAAGGTGCTCATCCTGTTAACCAAGCAGCTGTATTAGGTGCGGGTATCATGGGTGGTGGTATTGCTTACCAAGCGGCAAGCAAAGGCACACCAATTATCATGAAAGACATTGGTAACCCACAACTTGCATTGGGTATGAAAGAAGCGAATGGCTTGCTGACCAAACAAGTTGAACGCAAGAAAATGAAACCTGCGCAAATGGGTGAAACACTGGCTCGCATCCGTCCAACTTTAAGCTATGACGAGTTTAAAGAAGTGGATATCGTGATCGAAGCCGTGACTGAAAATCCAAAAGTAAAAGAAATCGTTCTTGCTGATACTGAAAAGCATGTTCGTGAAAACACAATCATTGCATCTAACACATCAACAATTTCAATTACACGTTTGGCGAAAGCATTACAACGTCCTGAAAACTTTGTTGGTATGCACTTCTTCAACCCAGTACACATGATGCCACTTGTAGAAGTGATTCGTGGTGAAAAGACGTCTGAAGAAGCGATCGCAACAACTGTTGTTCTTGCTCAAAAAATGGGTAAAACACCAATCGTTGTTAACGACTGCCCAGGCTTCTTGGTAAACCGCGTATTGTTCCCTTACTTTGGTGCATTCGACCTGCTTGTAAAAGACGGTGCAGATTTCCAACAAGTTGACAATGTGATGGCGAAATTCGGCTGGCCTATGGGTCCTGCATACTTGATCGACGTTGTTGGTATCGATACAGGTGTTCATGGCGCAGAAGTGATGGCTGAAGGTTTCCCTGACCGTATGAAGCCAGACTACAAAGGTTCTATCGAAGCGATGTATGAAGCAAAACGTCTTGGTCAAAAGAACGACGTTGGTTTCTACAAATACGTGTTAGATAAGAAAGGCAAGAAAGCGAAAACTGTTGATCCAACAGCATACGAAATTATTGCTCCTTTCGTGACTGGCGAAAAACGCGAGTTTGATAACCAAGAAATCATCGACCGTATGATGCTTGCTTTCTGTAACGAAACAGTTCGTTGCTTAGAAGACAACATCGTTGCAACTGCTTCTGAAGCAGATATGGCGATGATCATGGGTGTAGGTTTCCCTCCATTCCGTGGTGGTCCATGCCGTTACATCGACCAAACAGGTGTTGCTGAATACGTTGCGCTTTGCGACAAATATGCACACTTAGGTAAGGCTTATGAAGCGCCACAAATGTTGCGTGACATGGCTGCTAACAACACAAAATTCTACGGTTAAGGAGCGACGTGAATGGCTACTTTAAATCCACGTGACGTTGTGATTGTTGATGGCGTTCGTTCTGCCATGGGCAAATCACGTAACGGTATGTTCCGCAATGTACGTGCCGACAGTTTATCTGCTGAATTAGTTCGTGCACTTGTTGCTCGTAACCAGTTTGATACCAATGAAGTTGAAGATGTAATTTGGGGCTGTGTAAACCAAACTTTAGAGCAAGGTATGAACATTGCTCGTAACATTGGTTTATTGGCTGACATTCCAAAAACCGCTGGCGGTCAAACAGTCAACCGTCTTTGTGGTTCTTCAATGCAAGCAATCCACACGGCTGCTGCACAGATTGCAACCAACCAAGGTGATGTATTCATCATTGGTGGTGTTGAGCACATGGGCCACGTCGGTATGATGCACGGCATCGACCTTAACCCAGAAGCATCTAAACACTATGCGAAAGCATCGAACATGATGGGCTTAACCGCTGAAATGTTAGGTCGTATGAACGGTATCTCTCGTGAAGAACAAGATGCTTTCGGTGTTGAATCTCACCGTCGTGCTTGGGCTGCAACTCAAGAAGGTCGTTTCAAAAACGAAATCGTTGGTGTTGAAGGTCACGATGCCAATGGCTTCAAAATCCTTTGCGACATCGACGAAGTTATTCGTGCTGATGCCAACCTTGAAGCATTCAAAGCATTGAAACCAGTTTTCGATCCTAAAGGCGGTTCAGTAACAGCAGCAACTTCTTCTGCTCTTTCTGACGGTGCATCTGCAATGTTGCTTATGTCTGCTGAACGTGCTCAAGCACTGGGTTTAAAACCACGCGCTGTGATTCGTTCAATGGCGATTGCAGGTTGTGATGCTGCAATCATGGGTTATGGTCCAGTACCAGCAACTCAAAAAGCGCTTAAACGTGCTGGTTTAACCATGGCTGATATCCAAACCATCGAGTTAAACGAAGCATTTGCTGCTCAAGGCTTATCAGTGATGAAAGGCTTAGGCGTTTATGACAAACAAGACATCATCAACTTGAATGGTGGTGCGATTGCATTGGGTCACCCATTGGGCTGTTCTGGTGCGCGTATCACAACAACATTGTTGAACGTAATGGAACAACAAGATACACAAATCGGTCTTGCGACCATGTGTATCGGTCTTGGTCAAGGTATCGCAACCATTATCGAACGTGTTTAATCAACACTGAGATAAAAAATCCCCGCACTTTGCGGGGATTTTTATTTTCAAAATAGAAGAGAGTTCTTAACGTGGAAACAAAGGGTTCTGTGGCGGATTTAATCCATCTCGAATCTGTTGCTGCAATTTCAAAATATCGCCTAGATCGATTTTAATCGTACCATTACGAATCCCATCAATATTGTTTCGATTAATATTCAAAGGTTCCAGCATTTTAAAAATACCATTGGTTGGATCTGAAGACTGTAAACCTGAAGCAACCGCTAAGATATATTGCTGCAAAATCGGAGAATATTGAGACAGATCGGGCTGTGCCTGTATCGGTTGATAGTTCACGATCAATGGACTTTCACTCACACCAGCATTCTGCATATCATTATGAATTTTATAGACCCGATGTTGAAGGGCTTGGCGGACTTGCTTATCCTCCTGATAAGGCACAAATCCAACTTCTTCACGCAATTCAGATTCAGCCATTACACGAATGGTTGGTAATGAAGTAATTTCTGCTTCATTCGCAGAAGCCATCGGCAAACCTGTAAAAGCCAATGCAGTGATCAGGACGGATCGTTTTAGAAAATTCATCTCTTGCTCCAAACATCCCTCATCCATAAGAAGATCGAGTTAAATAAAAGCGTCTACTTAATAGGCTACAGCAAAGTGATGTTTGATTCAGTAGAGGTCAGATAAACGGTAAATATCATGCAAATTTGTATTTTTCCCAAAGAATATTTGACCATTTAGACAAATTTAAGCATGTGGTTCATATTCCCTAGATTTTTGTTTATAGTATTTTTTCTCATCTGATCAGTTCTAAAAAGAAAGAATGAATTTTAAAAATTTTATTTGCTGTTTATTGTCTGGATTAGTTCTTACAGGCTGTTCAACTAACCGAATCATTGGTGAAACTACACGGGATTTATTCACAAAATATGAATCTGGTCATCAATGGATAACATTAATTGAGGATGACGTGATTGCCTTTGGTAAACCATCTATCCCCCTACCAAATGAACCGACCAATAGCATTATCATTGCAGGCAAACAATATAGCTATGTGATTAACAAAGGTGGGGCTGAATTCATTGAACTGATCAACCAGCTCAATCCAGCGTATATTCATATCAGCCGTGATTTAAATTTTATTGCCTCAGCACCTGATAGCAATCATTTTAGAGGACAATTTAGATTTTCTTATACTCCTCCAAATGGAAATCTCAGCGAAAAAGAGCAGCTTCTATTTCAGCAATATGGTGTTGCTCCCTGTAATTGTATCGATAAACAAAAACCACATCGCTTTGAATTAAGCCTAGAAGGCGCGGTTTACCCTGCAATCAGTAATATTAAATCGCTACAACCTCTCTCAAAACCTTATCATGTTAAAATTCAGTATCTGCACTATAAAAGTGGCAAAGTTCAGTTATCAACTAAAGAAAAACTAGCTCATTTACCACTACTTCCCTTTACTTTAACCCTTGATGCAATTGTATTACCTTCAAAAGTCCTAGGTATTATTTATCAACCCTAACCATAAAATGATGACAAGATTCAATCTAATCTCAGGCTCAGATCCAAGCTTTAAAATATAAGGAATACATGGATGTTTACATCACAAGCAAAGACTGTCATAGCACTGGCAACGATAGCAGTACTCTCCACAGGCTGCGCCACCTCCACCCTGATCAAAAAAGATAATCGAAGCTATACTCGAACCACAAAAGTGACCTTGGTCGAAGACAACGTGGTGGCTTTTGGTCGACCAGCGCAAACTGCAACAAATTTACCGAAAGACAGTATCGTCATTGCAGGTCAGAAAAATAGTTATATCCTCACTCAAGGAGGTGCACAATTCGTCACCCTCATCAGCAAACTTGATCCTAAAAACATTCAAATCACTCGAGACCTCAATTTCTATTCAGAAAAAAATGATGGCACTTTTTCAGGTACTTTGCCGCTTAGTTACGTGAAATTAAAAGAAGACCTCAGCAAAAAAGACCTTGAGTTTTTTATTGAAAATGGCGCCAAAGAATGCTCATCCTCAAGTGATGAACGCATGCACGCACAACGCTTCTGTTTTGATCTTAAATTGAAAGGTGTGGTCTATCCAACAGCAAACAATCTCACCTCGTTAAAACCATTAAGCAAAGCGTATCAAGTCACAATCTATACCAACAAAGAAGAAAGTTATAAATCTAAATCGGGCTTGAATCCTTTTGAAAAACTGGTACTGCTACCTTTTGCAGTCGCGATTGACGTGGTCAGCCTTCCTTTCCAAGCAGCGGATAAGATTTTTGATTAACCTTATCAAATCAAGCTTTTTATAAGGGGATGATGAGGTGACTAACTATGTGTTTCCTCTTCATCATCCCCTTCAAAGGTCTTGGAAATCTTCTCGATATTAAGACTCTTCGCCATCGCATCAAAGATGTTCTTATACACCCCTTGTTGCTGATAGAGTTGATGATGTTCGCCATGTTCCACGATCATGCCATCCTGCATCACATAGGTATAATCCGCATCTATAATCTGCGACAAGCTATGCGAGATGATAATCACAGTCCGCCCCTGCTTGATCTCATCCAAACTATGTTTGATCTGCTCGGTTGCAATGGCATCCAGACTTGCTGTTGGTTCATCCAGAAAGATAATCGGTGGGTTTTTCAGGAACATTCGTGCAATGGCGATCCGTTGTTGCTGACCGCCTGAAAGTAATAAGGCATCGGATTGATACGCCAGTGGTAACTTGAGAATCTGCTCATGAATCGAGGCTTTTTTTGCAGCAAGGATAATTTCATCCTGCGTTGCATCCATCTTGCCGTAACGGATATTTTCCTCAATCGTTCCCTGAAAAATATGATTCTTTTGCAGTACCAGACCAATATGGTCGCGTAGATATTGGGTATCAATCTCGGTCAATGCGCTTCCATTCAGTAGAATTTCGCCAGCCTGAGGTAAATAAAATTTATCTAGCAGGCTAATTAAAGTTGATTTACCTGCTCCAGACAATCCAACCAACGCGGTAATCTTATTCGGCTGAATGGTTAAATTAATATCTTTCAGCGCATGATAGCCATTGGGATAGAAAAAATTCACCTGCTTGAGCTCAAACTTACCTGTCAGCGGTTGCGGTTTCAATTCTCCAGAAGTTTCTATTTCATCATCTGCTTCTAAAATTTTGAAAAAGCTTTCCGCATAAATCATCGCATCATTCACTTCATCATAGATACGATGTAGGGAGCGAATCGGTGCCGAGACATTATTGAATAGCAGAATATGAAACATGATCATACCGATGCTCATATCACCGACCAAAACAAAATAGGCGGTTAAAATGATAATGAAGACGACACCAATCTGCTCAATAAAGGTTTTTAAACCATCAAACAGAAAGCTCAGTTGGCGAGTATGCATCTGATCTTGGGTCAGTTGTTTTTGTAAGGTCAGCTGTTTTTCCGCCTCAATTTGTTCACGGTTAAAAGACTTAATCACCGTGATCGACTGAATGATACTTAAAGTCCCCTGACTTTTACGTTCTCGACCATCACGTAAATTACGTCGTGTCCCACTGAGTTTCTGTGCCTGCTTAAAGGTGATCCAGAAATAAATTGGCACAATGCTTAACGCCACCAAGCCAATCCAGAAGTTGGCGTAGAACATCAGACACAGCGCAATAATTGCACTACTAAACAATGGAAAAATATCAATAAAGAAGATCTGTACCAATCGGGTAATCGAACCAATACCTCGATCAATTCGGGTCTGTAATTTCCCTGCCTGATTGTCATCTTGGGTAAAAAAAGCCAGACGATATTGTAGGAATTTCACGATGATCGACTGTGCTACATCCTGTGAAATCAGAATCCTTAACTTCTCACCAAAGAATTTCTGCCCAAACTGAATGAAAATATTCAGCACTTCTTTACTCAATAAAATCACGCTGATGGTAATCAGGATATGCCAACCTGCATTTAAGCCCTGCCCTGATTCAACCACGGCATTGATCTGATCGACAGCATATTGCAAAGTTAATGCATTCACCTGTGCAGTCAACGCACCGATCAAGGTCAGCATAAGTGTGACTGCAACCAACCACTTATAAGGAAGTACAAAAGGTTTAACTTTATGAAACAACTGCCATAGATTCATATTTTCGACTTCTACCTGTGCTAAGTCTGCAATGCCTGTGCGTTATCAATCTCTGTTACAACTCATCCTCTAAAACTTCAGCATTGTTTTGTTTGATTTTCTCCATCTTGGCGTTTAGCTTTAATACATCTTGATAGAGTCCATTAAACTTTTTCACCTGTGTTGTTTCAGCAAAAAGAATCATTTTGTCTTTTCGTTGCCACTGATATTTTTTCAGCATATCGAACATGGCTTGTGCCTTTTCAATAATCTGCTGCTCAATCGGAAAAATGTCATGGGCTTTATCTGCTTTCAGGTTATGTTCTAATTTTGCTAGGAGCGAGCTTCTCATTTCATTATGAATTGCCAAACTTTTTGCCTGCTGCATTGAACTGATCTGAATCTGTTGTCGTACTTGTTCATACTCCGCTGATGCTTTGCGCACATCCACAAACATCTGTTCCGTATTTTTATAGCCCTGTTTTCGATCTAGATCTAATCGTTCAACATTAAGAAAAGTATCCCAATTGGCGGCTTTGAGTTCACGTAAATAACGATTGCGGGCCTCTACATTCTGCATCCAGTAATTCAGCAAAAACTCAGACATCAATTTATAATCGCCAGATAAACGATCATCATGAATATCCAGCTGTACGGGTGTTGACCAGTCTTGTGCCTGATCATAAAGTTCACGCATTTTCTCAGCCATCACCACTTCAAACATTTGCTGATTATTGATGGCTCGTTGTTTCAGAGTATGCTGATAAAAGAAAAATGAACCGATACAAAGCACTATAACTGTAATAAATAATAAAAAACGGCGCATATTGCCTCCAAGTTTAATTATATTTTTTATGTTCTGAATCTGAGTTTAATTGATAAAACACATGTAGTTATATACCTTTTTATTTCACTTCTCGTAACGGAGCATTACATTTTCATCGCTTTAAATTCTACACATTCGCCCCTATTATCTGTTTAACGAGAATTGAAGAGATCCACCATGCGTGTAGATATTTGGTCAGATGTGGTCTGTCCTTTTTGTTATATCGGTAAAAAGCGTCTTGAACATGTTGCCCAAGAAGCAGGTATTGAATTAGACATCCACTGGCATAGCTTTGAACTGGATCCAAATGCACCTGCTAAACACGACACCTCAAATACTGAACGTTTAGCCAAAAAGTATGGTCGTAGCTATGCTGAAATGGAGGAAATGGAACGTAATGTTGCTGCTATGGCAGCAGTAGAAGGTATCGATTTTCAATGGCAGAAAGCCAATTCAGGCAACAGCTTCAATGCACACCGCATCATTCATCTTGCACAAAGCAAGGGTTTGGGAAATGAAGCAAAAGAAGCATTCTTCCATGCTTACATGACTGAAGGTCTTGCGATTGGTGAACGTGAAGTGGTTGAAGAAATCGCCTCACGTATCGGCCTAGACAATGCCGAAGTGGAATATGTACTGGATTCAGATGAACTTGCAGATTTTGTACGTCATGATGAGCAAATTGCCCATGAGCAGCTCAAAGTCACTGGCGTGCCATTCTTTGTCTTTGATCAAAAATTGGCACTTTCAGGTGCACAACCACGTGAGATTTTCTTACAGGCAATGCAACAAGCGCAGTCAGAATCAACTGAAGAAATTGAGCAAAGCGATGCAGCTCAATGTAATGATGACCAATGCGAAATTAAGCCTTAAGCCAGATTAGTCCTAAAACCGTTTTCATCTCAGTATGAAAGCGGTTTTTTAAGCTCTAAATTTTCACATTCCCCTTTTGTTTCAGTCTTTTATCTTTGAATAAATACCGTTTATCGACGGTCATGATCATTTCAATAATGACATATTTCTTATTTGCTGAGCTTTTCACCAATAGATATGTGAAAGTGATCACAATTCATCCATAAATTTATAGATGAGTTTTTATCTTATGATCTATTTATTCGATTTATTATTTTAAAATGTTTTTATTTTCAAAGAGAAACCATGATCTATATCTCGATTTAGAATACGCAAATGAGATTTTATACTAACTTGACCGCTATAGATTTTGCCTCCTTTTCTTCTATAATCGTCATAAAGTGACAATCTTTTGTGATGAAAATATTGAGTGGCGATACCTTTTAACACAGGTCAAATTACAAATAGATCAGAGGATCAAAGCACTTGTCACTCGTATAAGACAGCATACTTTATCGACTATAACTGATTACAACTTGTTTGAAATTGCTGTCATTTATCCTAATTCATGATTTAAAAACAGGCTCAAGCCTATCTCTAAGGAAACAATCGATGGACGTATTAGAGAAAGCACTCTTGGTTGATGAGCTAAAAACCCTCGTCGACGGGCTGAATGATGATAAAACATCACTTTTTGAAATTGCTAAATCAAAACAACGCATCAAAGACATTTGCGCATCTTGCGATGACCCTCACTTTCAGGATCAGCTCAGCCCATTTAAAGAATTTATTCTCAATGAAGAATTCTCTGCCGATGACTTAGCACATTACGGCTACAGCTTGACTTACCGTGGTACGTATAACTTTATGGGTCGCGTAGAAAATGCCTTGTTTGCTTCGGCAGATATGGGATGGGCCGCATTACGTCAAGCACAACATTGGCAAGTTTGGGTGATTCGTCCTGCACTTTCATTCCTGAAAAGTCCTTGGCTAAATTCATCTCAAGATGCCTTACAATGGTTACAGAGCCATGCCAGTGACTATGTTAAAGCAGACCATGAATTACAGAATCTGATCCCTGTTCTGGAACCTATTCAAGCGACACATGCTGAACAAAGCAAAAATAAAGATAGCTTATCTATTATTAAGGAACAAACGGCTCATTTTCAGTCACAACTCGATGCAATTATTCAAGAAAAAATTCAACCTGCTCAGGTGACACCTTCTCCTCAGGCCACTACACGGGTGAAACCGAGTTTTAGACAAAGTCCCGTCGCTTCTGCAAATCTTAACAAGGCCAAACCATTGGCATTGAATGATTTTAGTTTAGATGGCTTACTTTGCCGCTTGGAACGTGTTGATGCGCGTACTTTCCCGTCACTGTATCGGGTCGATTTACATAATGAAATTGATCAAAATATAAAAATTGATTGGCTTTATCTCAAAGCAGAAAACGAAGCACAACCACTTTGGGGATCAGCACAAATTTTTATTGCCGAACAGCTCTATGCGCAAGGTCAATTTTCACATTATGTGGTCTTGGTCGGAACCCATAGTGTTGAATATGCAACCACGATTTTACAAGCCTATACCGATCAACGTCATACTCGAACCAGCTCTATTCATCAAACCAGCTGGAATAACTTTAAACAACATTATCATCAACATGAGACCTTGTTTAATGAGTGTATTATGAATGGCACTTTGGTCTGGCAACGTGATCAGCGTGTTTATCCTTATATTCCAGCATCCTTTATCAACGTACAGAAATTCATCCCCTTTGATGAAACTTCTGCGACTTTCTTTACTCCCGTGATTTTGCTGCGAGAGCGTCATAAAATCCGTGTGATTCATGGTTTAGAACGTGTGCAGCTATCCAATGAAGATCAAGCCTATCCTTATCTATTATTAGACCGTGCGGATGGCTATACATGGCAACTCATTCGTCAGGTGATTAGCCGATTGCCACAACCCATTTCGGTACACGATCTTTATCAGGCACTAGAAAATAGTACTCTCCCTGAATCATCTTAAATGAGTATAGCAACACTTTTTTGATTCACCTGATCTAATGCTGCAACTGAACCACCGGCGGTTTTTCCAAAAGGATTTGGATCCGCTTATCGCATTTTATTTCACTAAACCCTTATGATTTCTAGCATTTTTATACTGTTAAATTGCTGCTTTTTGTGTCCAATACTTGCTTTTATTGCCCCAATCATCAAAAGTTAACATAAGAACAATATATAAGCCTTCATTATGAATAATTTACAGCAAATGGTACCGACACGTATCTTTTTTGCGTTGCTAACACTGTCACTGGGTACACTGAATGTTACCAACGCAGCAACCAATGCTCAAAACCAGCAGCCAAATTCTGCTGGGAACTCAACCACGGTAAATAGTGATGAAAATGCATTGGACTATATTCCACGCTGGGTCGACGCCACGCCAACGATCTTTCCAGCACAATCCGATCAATCCACTGTCCCAGCGACTGCTGAAACTGAAGACAAAACTTGGGCGGATAAAAAGCAACGTAGTATTCGCGAATGGGCAGACCGTACTTCAGTCAAAATTGATGATTGGTTTGGCGATGTCGATCCTGAAAATCCAGCCTCAGCCACTATCCGAGTAATGCTAGATAACTACTGGAATGAACATGATGGTTATGAGGTTAAACCTCGTATTCGCGGTAAAATTAAATTACCAACTCTAGAGAAAAAAGTCAGCGTGGTATTTGGTGATGACTCTCTCGATGATGAGTTTAAAAATAATGTTGCCAATACCAATAATCAACCTAATTCAGATCCAGATAAAAAATTCGACTCCAAACAAACCCGAGATAGTAATGGCTCCTTAGCCCTACGTTGGTCAAATTTTTCCAAGAAGCTCCCTTTTGAAACCGATGCTGATATCGGTATTCGTTCGGGTAGCGATATTTATGCTCGCTTAAGAGCGGAAAAACATTGGGAATTGCGCAATGACTTCCACTTCAACGCTGAACAGATTTATCGCTATGGCAGCAAAAGTGAAAATTATCTGCGTACTAATTTAGAGTTGATTCATGCACGTCCAAATCAACCCTTTATCTCCAATCAGTTCAGCCTGACCTATGCAGATAAGCAGGATGATGATTTACTTTGGGATAACCGTACCTTCCGTCAACACCAGTTCTTTGCCCATAACAACTTTAACTATGGGATTTATACCGGAGGCTACTACAACAATAATGAGTTACGTTTAAACAGTTGGGGGCCTTTTGTATCATGGCGACAACCGCTTTGGCGCGAATGGTTCTATGTACAAGGCGATCTTAATTACTTTAATGATCATCGCGAAGATCGCGATCACTTTGTTAGTACTTTTGTTCGACTTGAAACCTTATTCTAGTACTGAAATGTCATATCACAATGCCCACTTGAAATTTCAATTGGGCATTTTTATTTAGAAAAAATTAAGCGCAGTAAATAAATAATTAAGCTTAAACTGCTAAGCTTGTTTTCTTTTATTTTTCTTCACTTTAACATGGATCAACGATACGCTTTGGCTGTGTATTTATTGATTGTAGGCAATCTTTGCCTCGGTGAGCTACTTACACCATTCTTCCCAATGTTTTTACCGCTCAGTAGACATTTTACCCGCATATCAAATGCATTTTTAGATCAACATTCTGGGCATCATCGAACTGATAGACTAACGACGAAGACGCTTACTTGTGATATTCCAACAGAAAGATTAGAAAATCAACTCAGTGATGCACAACTGAGCCAGGAGTTGATGGCGGTTTTTGGTGAAGACTCGTTATGGCAACGCGCACAGCAGCCTCCTCCGCTAAAAAAGCTTGGTAAAAACACCAAGCATCATCAATCACATAAAAATATCAATCCCCCCAATCCCGTCAGCGCGAGCTGGAGTACAATTTCAAGCTGGTTACCTTTTAACAATGATCTAGACCTAGGTTCGAACTCCAATACGGATATTTATGTTCAGTTTCTTGCCAAGAAGCAATGGCTCTTACCATCAGGACTCAATCTTGATACTGCACAAATCTTTCGTTATGGCTCAAGCAGTAAAAACTATGCCGAAACCAACCTCAATTTAACCCAGACGTTTCAGCAACAAGCACTATTTTCGACTCAGTTCAATCTGTCTAAAACCCAAGATGAAGACTACACTTGGCGTAATCGGACTTTCCAAAAGTTGTATTTGCTCTCCAAAGATAACCTGAGCTATGGCATTGTCAGTGAAGGTGATTATGAAAAGAAAGAACTTCGAGTCAATCAATGGGGACCTTATTTTTCTTGGAAACGTCCCATTTGGCGCAACTGGCTGTATATGCAAAATGATCTAAATTACTTAAATGTTCCTGCCGATAAGCAGGACAGTCATTTCAGCTATCAAATGAGCTTTGAAGCTCACTTCTGATGAAAATAACAACACCACTGTGGATAACTCTAGAGTTATCCATACGCATAAAAAAACCTCTACCGAAGTAGAGGTTTTTGATCAAATGACTTAGTTCAATAATAAGCTATTAATACGTTTGACATAGGCAGCTGGATCTTCTGGTAAACCACCTTCTGCAATCACAGCCTGATCAAAGATTACATTGGCCAAATCATCAAACTGTGCTGAGTTCTCTAATTTTTTCACCAAAGGATGTTCAGGGTTAATTTCTAAAGTTGGTTTAATTTCAGGAACAGCTTGGCCTGCTTGTTTCAACATACGAATTAGCTGTGGAGAAAGTTCACCTTCACTTGTGACTAAACATGCTGGAGAGTCCACTAAACGCGTGGTAACACGCACTTCTTTAGTCTTGTCTTTTAACGAGCTACTCAAACGGTCAACCACAGGTTTAAACTGCTCTGCCGCTTGCTCTAAAGCTTTTTTCTCTTCAGCATCTTGCAAATCACCAAGATCGACTGCACCTTTAGATACGTTCTGCAATGGCGTGCCATCGAACTCAAACACGAAGTTCATCGCCCACTCATCAACACGATCCGCCATGAGTAACACTTCAATGCCTTTTTTCTTGAATACTTCAAGTTGTGGCGAGTTTTTCGCAGCCGTTAAATTATCCGCAGTGACATAATAAATTGCTTTCTGTCCTTCTTTCATGCGTGCCTTGTAGTCGGCAAAAGAAGTACTGATCTCATCATTATTTGAAGTCGCATAACGCAATAATTTTAAGATACGTTCACGATTGCCTGTATCTTCTCCCAAACCTTCTTTGAGGACTGAACCAAACTCAGTATAGAAAGTCTTGAATTTCTGCTGGTCTTTCTCATCTTCCGATTTGGCTAAACCATCAATTAGAGTCAATACACGACGTGCATTGCCTTCACGAATGGTTTTCACATCACGGCTTTCTTGTAAAAGTTCACGGCTAACGTTCAACGGTAAGTCTGCACTGTCGACCACACCTTGAACAAAACGTAAATAGTTTGGAATGAGGTTATCTGCTTCATCCAAGATAAATACACGTTTCACATACAGCTTAATGCCTGCTTTTGCTTCGCGGGTAAATAAATCTTGTTTGGCCTGACTTGGAATATAGAGTAACTGAGTATATTCAGTGCTACCTTCCACACGGTTATGCGCCCATGCCAAAGGTTCTGCAAAATCGTGGCTCAGGTTTTTATAAAACTCGATGTATTGCTCATCAGTGATTTCACTCTTGTTACGCGTCCATAACGCACTCGCTGAGTTAATCGCTTCCCATTCATCAGTCTTGACCATTTGACCGCCTTTCGGTTCTTCACCTTCAGCGACTTCTTCCTCTTGCCACACTTCTTTTTGCATTTCGATTGGCAAACTGATGTGGTCAGAATATTTATTGATGATTTGTTTAACTTTCCATGACTCTAAATAGTCAAGTGCATCATCACGTAAATGCAAGATGATGTCTGTACCACGCGTTGCTTTCTCAATCGTTTGAACTTCAAACTCACCTGTACCACCACTGATCCAACGCACAGCTTCCGTCGTATCCAGCCCTGCACGACGTGATTCAACGGTAATTTTATCGGCAACAATAAAGCCTGAATAGAAACCAACACCAAACTGACCAATTAACTGTGCATCTGATTTTTGATCGCCTGTTAGCTTAGACATAAAGTCTTTGGTACCAGACTTTGCAATAGTACCTAAGTTATCAATGGCTTCTTGTTGGCTTAGACCAATCCCGTTATCTGAGATAGTTAAGGTTTTATTGTCTTTATCCAAGCTAACTCGGACACGTAACTCTGGATCATTTTCATAATATTCAGGGTGATTAATCCCTTCAAAACGTAACTTATCGCAAGCATCCGAAGCATTTGAAATCAATTCACGTAAGAAAATTTCAGGGTTGGAATACAGTGAATGGGTCACTAAATGCAATAACTGAGCAACCTCAGCTTGGAAACTATAATTCTGTGCGACTTGCTCACTCATAAATCACTCCTTATCTGTGCTTATATCTTTGGAATGATTTATGAATGGTGCATATCTTGGATTTTTCAATCCTTGATGTTTATTTTTCAGCTAAAAATCGCACAAAAGTTACAATTAGAATGGACCTTGACTCAAGACTCGCGTCTGTAGAAGTTGATCTAACTGTTGCTGTCTTTGTGCATAGGCACGCTTCAGACAAGGGCTATTCGCAGCACAAGAATTACGCTGTTTTAACCATTTAAATTGTTGATCTTTCTCTGCATCACGCCCGCCCATAGGTAAAGCATGCAGAATGATTTGGTAGGTGGTCGCAAGTTTGACATCAGCATCATTTAAACTGCGGTCATTGCAGATCTGTTGCTCAGCTTTTAGCTTCGCTGCTTTACAAGAGAAACTCGCAGCCTGAGCTTGGGACAAAAATAATAAGGGTGTGAGTAATAATGCTGTTGTTATCAATTTTTTCATCATGGATCATTCACTTTTATTTAAGCTTATGTCTCAGCATACAAAACTCAAGTGTTGAAGCCTGTATTGGTTTTATATTCAAATTGCAAAAATAAAAAACCTCACACAAGGTGAGGTTCTTCAATCTTTCACTGACTTAGAACTTGTAGCTATAACCTAATGTGTACACCACTGGGTTGAGGTCTAAATCAAATTTAGTACCATCGACCAAGGTCACTTCTGGGCTAATGTCTGCATAACGTACATCAACATAAACACCCCAGTTTTTCGCATCAGCAGGCTGGAAGTTAAAACCTAACTGACCGGCAAAACCAAATGCTTCTTTTACATCTTTCGCTACACCCTTTTCATGCCAAGGGATGAAGGCTGTACCACCGACACCAATATATGGCGTGAAGCGAGTTGAGTTTTTAAAGTTATATTTCGCTGTAATTGTTGGTGGTAAATGGCGAACACTCGCAACAGACTCACCATTTAATAAAACATCATGCTTCACAGGTGTCGCCAATAAAATTTCAGCTGAGAATGGCGTTTCACCAAAGAAATATTCAACCGATGGCGTAAATGCAAACTCGTAATCCCCTTTCACAGTTGCACCTGGCTTTAAAGTTACATCCGCAGTTGGATCAATTAAACTCGCACCTACTTTAACTTGAAAGCCCCCTGCAAATGCAGTTGAAGATAACCCCAATAATGCTACAACCAATGCTTTCTTTAACATTAAAACAACCTCTTTAACAATTTATGTTCTTGTTCAACATAATAAACACGGGTTTTTACATTATGCAATACTTATTAATTCCGACCATTTAAATCTATTTTGTAATATATTGAATATTAATAAAATATAATTGTTAAAATATGTAATATTTATTAATTCAGACTATTTTAGTCCACTTAAATCACTATAAAACCTAGTATTTTAATCAGAATACATCAATTTTAAATATTAGATAAAGTTTTTAGAAAAATTCAATTTAGATGAATTAAAAAATATAATAATATAAAACTTAATACTAAAACCACATTATAAAATTAGATTAAAAAAGAGACAAAAAATGTCAAATACTGATACTTTTTATATTTTAACTCCAAAAAATATACAAGCATAAAAAAATGGCTCTTAAAGAGCCATTTTCATTATAAAACCATTGCGGCAATCCAGCCAAAAATAAGTAGCGGGATATTAAAATGTATAAAGGTCGGCACAACAGTATCCCAAATGTGATCATGTTGACCATCTACACCTAAACCAGCTGTTGGTCCTAAAGTCGAATCTGATGCAGGTGAACCCGCATCACCTAATGCCGCAGCAGTACCAATTAAAGCGATTGTTGCTAAAGGTGAGAAACCAAATTGTACGCATAAGGGTACATAAATCACTGCCAATACAGGCACACTTGAGAACGATGAACCAATACCAATCGTCACGAACAAACCGATAAAGAGCATCAGGAACGCTGCAAGTGCATGGTTGTCGCCAATGATATGCACCACGCCATTAACCAGATGGGTAATGTCACCTGTATGGGTCATCACTGAGGCAAAACCTGCCGCAGAAATCATGATAAAACCCACCAGCGCCATCATACGCATGCCTTGTACAAATACGTCATCAGCATCTTGCCATTTAAAAATACCTGACGCGGACAACACTGCAAAACCAACTAAGCCGCCCAGAATCATCGAACCGGAATAGAGCTGTGCAACCAGAGTTAAACCGATCGCAAGCACAGCCATAAACATGGTTTTCTTGGAGATATAAGGTACATTCTCAGCTTCTTGCTTCAGCTCTTCAGCATCAGCTTTGAGATCATATTCTGATTGTGAAGTGACTTTCAGAGGTTTGTCTAGGTCAATGGTTTTGACTGGCGTAATTGAACGATCAACATAGATACGCGGCTTACGATAGCTAATAAATACCGCAACTAAAGTACCAATCACCATCCCTAAGACTGGAATCGCCATACCGATTGGCATCATGCCTCGTTCCACATGCAAGCCATAAGCTGCGCCAATCTTGTTGATATTGCCCATCAATATCTGCTCAAGGAAGATCGCACCAAAACCCACAGGCAGGAAAATATAGGTTCCCACCAGACCTAAAGTCATTACACATGCTGCCGCACGTCGATCCAGTTTTAAATGGTTCATCACTTTTAATAGAGGTGGAACCAGAACAGGAATAAAGGCGATATGCACTGGGATCAAGTTTTGAGAGAAAATCGCAGCAATCAACAAAATGGTTAATAACAGATATTTCACCTTCTTTTGCTGATTTTTACCGGCTTCCATCCCCAACAAACCAATCAGTTTATGCGCAAGCAAATCAGGTAAACCAGACTTGGACAATGCCAATGCAAAAGCACCTAATACCGCATAGGCCAATGCAACTTCAGCACCATCGCCTAAGCCAGCATTAAATGCCTCTACCGTTTGAGAAAGACTTAGACCAGCGACCAAGCCCCCAATAATGGCTGAAATCACCAAAGTGAGAACAACAGAAACTCGTGCCAGTGACAGGATAAACATCACGGCAATCGCAATTACGACAGCATTCATGAATAAATTCAGGAGCAAAGAAAAGGCGACATTCTAGCAGATTCATTAAAACCTAGCTGAAAATATCGCCGTCTTATTGCTAATCTTAAGTGATTTTTAGCTTAATAAATCCACTAAAGCCTTAAGCAGCTTGACGTTGCACGAACTGACGGATCAGTTCAGCAATTTTTTCTGGTTGACTCAATACTGCCCAGTGATTGGCATCCAGTTCTACATACTCAAATTTTTCCACCCATTTCGGCATTGATTCAGTAATGTATTCAGGGCTGACAAAGGCATCACGTTGTAACACGATCGCTTGTACAGGGCATTGTGCATAGCGTTGACGAGGCTGAGTCAATGAAGGAATAAAGTTGGCACGATAAAGATTAATACCATATTTACCATCCGCTACAATATTGGCATTTAGAGGTAAATTTTTCTTCTTTTCCAAACCACTTAAGATCTTGCCCCATTTTTCTGGACTAAAGAATGTCCATACTGTTGGTGCAACTAAAGGTAAATGGAAAGCACCGATATACCAAGATTTAGTCAGCATTTTTAATACATTGCTGGGTGCAGATTTAAATTTTTCACGTAAATACAGAGATGCATGGTCTAAACATGGACCTGAAATCGTCGTATAAGACAATAAACGACCTTTTAGTTTTGGTTCAGTCGCAGATTCCCAAGACTGTAAAGAACCCCAATCGTGCGCTGCCATATGGAAATTACGATTTGGTAGAACTTGATCTACGACTTCTTGTAAGTCGAGTGATAAACGCGGCAAACGATAATCTTTGATATGCTTCGGAATAGAAGAAAGACCTGCACCACGAACATCATAAGTCACCACAAAATAATCATTGACCAACTTCTCAATGATTGGCTCCCATACCTCCTGATTATCAGGATAGCCATGCACTAAAACCAAAGGCGTTTTTTTCTCATCTCCCCATGTTTTCACACACAGTGTTTGCTGATCCGATGTTGTAACTGTTTTGACTTGTGCTTGCATAATTTTTTCCCATTTTGTTTTCTATCGGCTGTTCATAAAACAGCCATTGCCAGCGATGCAATAAAAATGATACTTATGGAGTATGAATAGAGTTGCAAGAAAAAAAATTGACCATGAAAGACTTTTTCAAAAGAATTCGAACCATTCCCGCAATTTCAAAATTTATGCTGAACCACTATTCCCCTTATCGTGGGGCTGGAATTGAAATTGAAACCATTGATCTAGATGATTATTACATCCGAGTCAAAATGCCACTGACGAGACGTAACCGCAATATTGTAGGGACACATTTTGGCGGTAGCCTTTATTCAATGGTCGACCCTTTTTATATGCTGATTCTGATTCATCACCTAGGACATAAATATATTGTTTGGGATAAAAGTGCCACTATTAATTTTCTCTCACCCGGTCGTAATACCGTATATGCTGAGATTCAACTGAGTCGCGATGAAATCACTGAAATCAAGAAATTGGCTGAGAATCATGACCCTGTTCTACGCCATTACACATTGAATATTGTTGATGATGCAGGAACACGAATCGCAGAAGTTGAAAAGGTTCTTTATATCCGTCGTAAAAAACCCAAAGCCAGTGCTTAGTACCATTCACATAAAAATGCCTGCTATCAATAGCAGGCATTTTTGAATCTGATGATCAGAAATTATCTCTTTTTCTCTTGGATTGCGGCACCAGCACCACCACCGATTGCACCACCAATTGCAGCACCAGAATCGCCACCAAAGATAGCTTTACCGACCACTGAACCAATACCCGCACCAATCGCGCTGCTTGTCGTTGAATTGCTGCTACCACCTTTGGCATTAGCACCAACACCTGCACCTGCCGCAGCACCTACACCGGCACCAAGACCACCACCAACATGGTTACCAACGCCACCACCGACAGCACCACCGAGTGCAGCCGCACCGATACGTTGGTCAGAGGCGCTCATATTTTGGCAACCTGTAAACATAACCGCTGATAGCACCAAAGTAGAAACTAAACCAATTGTTTTTTTCATGACTATATACTCACTTCTATACCTTCTAGTGAAAAGCATAATCTTCTTTTATGGGGAATTTGATCACATTGTGTTATCACAATGTCCTAATCGATTGATATTTTGTAAAGGATGATTGTTTATGAAGCAGTCGAATAAAGATACGCTCAATACGCAATAAAATAGCATCAGTATGAATATGCTAAGTATGTAGCATTTGGATTATTGTTTTGCTTATGCTCAATTCAAATCAGATTTATAAATGGGATTCTAGCTTGTTAGCTTTTCTCAGCAATGCATTTGTGATCACTGAGAAAAGACCAGTTTACTTAAGAAACCACTTAGATACTGAAGCTGAATTAGATAAATTGCTTCAGTCATCAAGCGATTTTCTATATAGGCTTAGTACTTGCCTTTTTTCTCACCATAAGCCGATCCAGCACTACCACCAAGTGCTCCACCTACTGCTGCACCAGACTCTCCACCGAGTACCGCGCCACCAAGCGCCGCCCCAATGCCTGCACCAATTGCACTGTTACGAGTATTTTTACTATTTGAACCTTTGGCATTTGCAGCTACGCCAGCACCAATTGCAGCACCAAGACCCGCACCTAAGTTACCACCAACACTTTTACCGACCGCACCACCAGCACCACCACCAATTGCAGCAGAACCAATACGTTTGCTTTCAGGACTCGCATTCTGGCAACCAACAAATAGCGTAGTTGACATCAAACCAACACCAGCAATCATCATCATTTTTTTCATTAGAACTATTCCTCTCCTCAGATGTGCATAGAATAGTATGCTTTAATGAACTGTTTATTCTGATTAAGTAATCAAATACCGAAGCTCTAATGCGTTTTTGTAACATCTGCTTCATTTTTCCACAAAAAAGGCACCCGAAGGTGCCTTTTCAATGCGTTAAAACTTAGAACTGGTCTGAGTTCAACGCTTGACTAAATGCTTGGTCAACTTCACTGAAATCGTTGTGAAGTTCAAATTCAGCAGCTTCTGCTTCTTGGCGACGACGCTCCAAGTGGTAAGCAAGACCTGTACCTGCTGGAATCAAACGACCTACAACAACGTTTTCTTTCAAGCCACGTAAATCATCTTCTTTACCTGTTACAGCAGCTTCAGTTAACACACGTGTTGTTTCCTGGAACGATGCAGCAGAGATGAACGAGTCTGTAGAAAGCGATGCTTTCGTGATACCCATCAATTGACGTTCAAACTTCGCAGGGAACTTGTTCTGAGCCAAGACAGCTTGGTTCTCTTGAACAACGCGGATGTAATCCACTTGCTCACCTTTGATGAAGCTTGTATCACCGCCATCTGTGATATCAACTTTACGCAACATTTGACGTACAACAACTTCAATGTGCTTATCGTTGATTTTTACACCTTGGAGACGGTAAACGTCTTGAACTTCGTTCACGATGTAGTTGGTTAATGCAACTTCGCCTTTCAAACGTAAGATGTCATGTGGGTTTTGTGGACCATCAGAGATTGTCTCACCACGGTTCACATGCTCACCTTCGAACACGTTGATTTGACGCCATTTTGGAATCAATTCTTCATAGATCTCAGAACCATCATCTGGGCTGATCACTAAACGGTTCTTACCTTTGGTCTCTTTACCAAAGCTCACGATACCAGACACTTCTGCCAAGATAGCGTGTTCTTTTGGCTTACGCGCTTCGAACAAGTCAGCTACGCGTGGAAGACCACCGGTAATATCACGAGTACGTGAAGATTCTTGTGGTACACGACCAATTACATCACCCACACCAATCGTTCCGCCATCGCGAACTGTTACGATTGTATTCTGTGGTAAGAAGTAGAACTGTTCGCCACCATCGGTTGTATCCAACACGATTGCAGGACGTAAATCTTTACCAGAAGCAGGACGAGCTGTTACAGGCAAGATTTCAACAGTAGTCATACCTGTTGCATCATCAGTCTTAGAAGTTGCAGTTACACCATCAGCGATTTGACTGAAACGTGCTTTACCCGCAACCTCAGTAACAAGTGGATGTGTATGTGGATCCCAAGTCGCTACGATACCGCCAGCTTCTACAGCTTCACCATCTTTCAACAAGATGCTTGCACCGTAAGGAAGTTTATAACGCTCGCGCTCACGACCTAAATCATCCGCAATACCAATTTCACCTGAACGTGAAACTGACACTAAGTGACCTTTGGCATGTTGTACAGTTTTCACGTTGTGGAAACGTACAGTACCTTTGTTACGTACTTGAACACTGTTTGCAGCAGAAGTTCGGCTCGCAGCACCACCAACGTGGAACGTACGCATCGTTAACTGTGTACCAGGTTCACCAATTGACTGTGCAGCCATTACACCAACAGATTCACCTGGGTTCACCAAGTGACCACGGGCAAGGTCACGACCGTAACATTTCGCACATACGCCGAATGCAGATTCACACGCAATAACTGAACGTACTTTAACTTCATCGACACCCGCTTCTTCAAGCTGAGCAGCAATTTTCTCGTCAATTAACGTACCACGTGGAAGTACAACCTCATCATCAGATGCACGACGTACATCTTCAGCAGTTACACGACCTAATACGCGATCGCGTAATGGTTCAATAACGTCACCACCTTGAATGAATGGTGTCATCACTAGGCCACCAGCTGTACCACAATCAGATTCAGTAATAACTAAATCTTGTGCTACGTCTACAAGACGACGAGTCAAGTAACCAGAGTTCGCAGTTTTCAATGCAGTATCGGCCAAACCTTTACGTGCACCGTGTGTTGAGATGAAGTACTGAAGTACTGTCAAACCTTCACGGAAGTTTGCTTTAATTGGAGTCTCAATGATCGAGCCATCTGGCTTAGCCATCAAACCACGCATACCAGCAAGCTGACGGATCTGCGCCGCACTACCACGGGCACCCGAGTCAGACATCATATAAATTGAGTTGAATGACTTTTGTTTCTCGTCTTCACCTTGCTTGTTCTTCACAAGTGTATAAGACAAGTTGTCCATCATCGCTTTCGCAACTTGGTCATTGGTACGTGCCCAAATATCGACCACTTTGTTATAGCGCTCACCCGCAGTTACGAAGCCTTGTTCAAACTGTTGTTCGATTTCACGAACTTCAGTTTCAGCTTTGTCGATAATGGTGTGCTTATTTGGTGGAATAAGCATGTCTTCCATACCTACAGATACACCTGAACGCGTCGCTTGACGGAAGCCCAAATACATCAATTGGTCAGCGAAGATAACAGTATCTTTCAAACCAAGCTTACGGTAGCAAGAGTTGATTAACTTAGAGATGTTTTTCTTGGTCATCTCAAGGTTGATCGATTCAAAGCTTAAACCTTGTGGAACAACTTCCCACAACAAGCAACGACCTGGTGTTGTATCAACGATAATGGTTTGCTTTTCGCGCTGACCATTTTCATCAATCACAGTTTGGTGTACACGTACTTTAACGCGTGCATGGATCGCAACTTTACCAGTCGCTAAAGCACGGTTAACTTCATGTGTATCCGCAAACACCATGCCTTCACCTTTGGCATTTACCTCATCACGTGTGATGTAGTAAAGACCCAATACAACGTCCTGAGAAGGAACGATGATCGGCTCACCATTTGCAGGTGACAAGATGTTGTTGGTTGACATCATCAACGCACGAGCTTCTAACTGTGCTTCAAGTGTCAATGGAACGTGTACCGCCATTTGGTCACCATCGAAGTCGGCGTTAAACGCAGCACATACGAGTGGGTGTAAACGGATCGCTTTACCTTCAATTAAGATCGGTTCAAATGCTTGAAGACCTAAACGGTGAAGTGTTGGTGCACGGTTCAACATCACTGGATGTTGACGAATTACAGATGCAAGAACGTCCCAAACTTCCGGTGTCTCGCGCTCAACCATTTTCTTCGCAGCTTTAATGGTTGTTGCTTGGCCAGATGCTTGTAGTTTCGCGAAAATGAATGGCTTGAATAATTCAAGTGCCATCTTCTTCGGAAGACCACATTGATGAAGACGTAAAGTAGGACCAACGGTAATTACCGAACGACCAGAATAGTCAACACGCTTACCTAACAAGTTTTGACGGAAACGACCTTGTTTACCTTTGATCATGTCTGCCAAAGATTTCAATGGACGTTTGTTCGAACCTGTAATCGCACGACCACGACGACCGTTATCAAGCAATGCATCTACAGACTCTTGTAACATACGTTTTTCGTTACGTACGATAATGTCTGGAGCCGCAAGGTCAAGAAGACGCTTCAAACGGTTGTTACGGTTAATCACACGACGATATAAATCGTTCAAGTCTGAAGTCGCGAAACGACCACCTTCAAGTGGTACAAGCGGACGTAAGTCTGGTGGAAGTACTGGAAGTACATTCATCACCATCCATTCTGGCTTGTTGTTCGAATCGTTGAAAGCTTCCATCAACTTCAAACGCTTAGACGATTTCTTAAGTTTCGTCTCAGACGTTGTTTGAGGAATTTCTTCACGTAAACGTGCAATCTCTGCTTCAAGATCGATATCTTTCAATAAATCTTGAATTGCCTCTGCACCCATTTTGGCAGCGAATTCATCACCGTGTTCTTCAAGTGCATTGTAGTATTCTTCGTCTGTTAAAAGTTGGTACTTTTCAAACGGAGTCATACCCGGATCGGTAACAACATAAGATTCGAAATACAATACGCGCTCGATATCACGCAATGTCATATCAAGAAGTAAACCAATACGGCTCGGTAATGATTTCAAGAACCAAATGTGTGCAACTGGAGAAGCAAGCTCAATGTGACCCATACGTTCACGACGAACTTTCGCAGTTGTTACTTCAACGCCACATTTTTCACAAATGACGCCTTTATATTTCATACGCTTGTATTTACCACACAAGCATTCGTAATCTTTTACTGGACCAAAGATTTTGGCACAGAATAAACCGTCACGTTCGGGTTTAAAAGTACGGTAATTAATGGTTTCAGGCTTTTTAACTTCACCGTGAGACCATGACTTAATCATCTCTGGTGACGCAAGACCAATACGGATACGGTCAAATTCAACAGGTGCATGACCTTCTGAATCCGTTTTCTTACGCATGATATCGAGCAAGTCTTTCAATTTTTTTCTCCGTGTGTCGAGGAGCTAGGCTCACTCGACTGGGTCACAAATATTGTTTTTACTGAAATTTGGAATCTCCCCTACCCCCTCTTTAAGAAAGAGGAGAACTTCCCCCTTTAATAAAGGGGGATCAAGGGGGATTTAATCACCATTTTTCAGTTCAATGTTGATACCTAAAGAACGGATCTCTTTGGTCAATACGTTGAACGATTCAGGCATACCCGGATCCATATAATGGTTACCATCTACAATGTTCTTATAGATGCGTGTACGGCCTTCGACGTCATCCGACTTCACAGTAAGCATTTCTTGAAGTGTATATGCTGCACCGTATGCTTCGAGTGCCCATACTTCCATCTCACCGAAACGCTGACCACCGAATTGTGCTTTACCACCAAGCGGCTGTTGTGTAACAAGAGAGTAAGAACCTGTTGAACGCGCATGCATCTTGTCATCAACCAAGTGGTTCAATTTGAGCATGTACATGTAACCTACAGTTACAGGACGATCAAACTGTTCACCTGTACGTCCGTCAAACAATACTGTTTGACCTGTACGTGAAATGTCTGCTAATTCAAGTAAGTCTTTGATCTGACTTTCTTCAGCACCATCAAATACAGGTGTCGCTAATGGAACACCAGCACGTAAGTTGCCTGAAAGTGCCAAGATCTCTGCATCAGTTAAGCTATCAAGCTCTTCTTGCTCACCACCGACCTTGTTATAAATCTTGTCTAAGAAGTCACGTAGTTCTAAAACTGTACGCTGTTCTTTCAACATTTTCTCAAGTTTATCACCAAGACCTTTGGCCGCCATACCTAAGTGAGTCTCAAGAATCTGACCCACGTTCATACGTGACGGTACACCCAATGGGTTCAATACGATATCGACTGGTACACCATTGGCATCGTGCGGCATGTCTTCAACAGGTAAGATGTTTGATACAACACCTTTGTTCCCGTGACGACCCGCCATCTTATCACCAGGCTGGATACGACGTTTAACAGCAAGATAAACCTTAACAACTTTCAATACGCCAGTGGTTAATTCATCACCTGTAGAAAGTTTACGTTTCTTCTCTGCAAACTTCTCATCAATTTCATAGCTCTTCTCTTTCAAGAATACTTGAATTTGAGTTAGACGCTCTGCAATTGCTTCGTCAGTCGGTTGAATTTCAAGTAAATCAACAAGCTCTAAACCAGACAATACGTCTTCAGAAAGTTTATCGCCACGTTTAGTTGAACCACCACCGTTAGATTCTTGACCTTTCAACAAACGAACAATACGTTCACGTGCTGCTTCTTCGAAGATTTTGTATTCTTCTTTCAAGTCTTTACGGTATGCGTCAAGTTGAGCTTTCTCAATTGCTTGAGCACGTTCATCTTTTTCCAAACCATCACGTGTGAAGACTTGAACGTCAATCACAGTACCTTTAGTACCAGACGGAACGCGTAAAGAAGAGTCTTTAACGTCAGCTGCTTTTTCACCAAAGATTGCGCGAAGTAGTTTTTCTTCAGGTGTTAACTGAGTTTCACCTTTAGGCGTTACCTTACCAACAAGGATGTCACCCGCAGTTACTTCAGCACCGATATAAACAATACCAGACTCATCCAATTTAGACAGCGCAGCTTCACCTACGTTAGGAATATCGGCAGTAATTTCTTCTGCACCTAACTTAGTATCACGTGCTACACATGACAATTCTTGAATGTGAATCGACGTTAAACGGTCTTCTTGAAGTACACGCTCAGAAAGTAAGATCGAGTCTTCGTAGTTATAACCGTTCCATGTCATGAACGCGACGCGCATGTTTTGACCAAGCGCAAGTTCACCCATATCAGTCGATGGACCATCAGCCAAGATATCGCCACGAGCAACTTTGTCGCCCAAGTTCACGATAACGTTTTGGTTGATACATGTATTTTGGTTTGAACGTGTGTATTTGATCAGGTTGTAGATATCTACACCCGCTTCACCCGCGATCATTTCATCTTCGTTTACACGAATAACGATACGAGATGCATCTACATATTCAATCGCACCACCACGGTCAGCAATCACACACACGCCCGAGTCACGTGCTACGTTTGCTTCCATACCAGTACCAACAAGCGGCTTGTCAGCACGTAACGTAGGAACAGCCTGACGTTGCATGTTTGAACCCATCAATGCACGGTTCGCATCATCGTGTTCAAGGAATGGAATCAATGATGCTGCAACAGAAACAACCTGCTGTGCAGAAACGTCCATATGTGTAACGCGCTCAGGCGACATACGTACGAATTCACCTTGATGACGTACAGAAACCATTTCTTCAGTCAAATTACCATCTTTATCAACAGCAGAATCGGCCTGTGCAATGACAGTACCTACTTCTTCAATTGCGGATAAATATTCAACATCATCAGTTACGCGACCATCAACAACTTTACGGTAAGGTGTTTCCAAGAAACCAAAGTCGTTGGCTTTTGCATAAACAGAAAGCGAGTTGATCAAACCAATGTTTGGACCTTCAGGCGTTTCAATTGGACAAACACGACCATAGTGAGTTTGATGTACGTCACGTACCTCAAAGCCCGCACGTTCACGTGTCAAACCACCAGGACCAAGCGCAGATACACGACGTTTGTGTGTAATCTCAGACAATGGGTTGTTTTGGTCCATGAACTGAGACAATTGGCTTGAACCAAAGAATTCTTTGATTGCAGCAGCAACTGGTTTCGCGTTGATTAAATCTTGCGGAGACAAGTTATCTGTTTCTGCTTGGCTTAAACGCTCTTTAACAGCACGTTCAACACGGACTAAACCAACACGGAATTGGTTTTCTGTCATTTCACCAACAGAACGCACACGACGGTTACCCAAGTGATCGATATCGTCGACTTCACCTTTACCGTTACGGATTTCAACCAATGTACGTAATACATCGATAATATCTTCGTGCGATAAAATACCTTCAACTTCACGTGACTTCTGATCAGTACCTACTTCGTAAGGACGACCCAAACGACGGTTGAACTTCATACGACCCACTGGGGAAAGGTCATAACGTTCAGAAGAGAAGAACAAGTTATTGAATAAGTTTTCAGCAGCTTCTTTCGTTGGCGGCTCGCCTGGACGCATTACTTTATAGATTTCAACAAGCGCTTCTTCACGACCTGTTGTTGTATCTGCACGCAATGTATCTGCAACGAAAGAACCACGATCGATGTCATTCGTGAATAGGATGTTAAACTGCTTAACACCACCTTCAGCCAATTTCACCAAGATTTCATGACTAAGCACGGTATTAGCAGCAATCACATCACCATTTTTCAATGGGATATCTTCAGCTGTAATACGCTCATATAAATATTCATCAGGTACAGAAAGCTTCGCTAAGTTCGCTGCTTCCATTTGACGTACGTGACGTGCATTAATACGCTTACCTTGTTCAACGATCGCCTTACCATCATTGTCTAAGATATCAAATTGCGCCATTTCACCACGTAAGCGATCTGGAACGAGGTCAATCTGATAGCTACCCATATCAAGATATACAGGTACTTTTTCGTAGAACAAATTCAAGATTTGTTCATTGCTGTAATTCAAGGCACGTAAAACTACAGTCGCAAGCAACTTACGACGACGGTCAATACGTACAAAGACTAAATCTTTGGCATCAAATTCAAAGTCTAACCATGAACCACGGTAAGGGATAATACGTGCTGAATACAACACTTTACCACTTGAGTGAGTTTTACCCTTGTCATGGTCAAAGAATACGCCTGGTGAACGGTGTAATTGAGATACGATTACACGCTCAGTACCGTTAATAACGAAAGTACCGTTATCGGTCATGAGTGGCATTTCACCCATGTAAACTTCTTGTTCACGAACGTCTTTAATTGATTTCGTTTCACGATCTTTAATGATCAAACGAATTTTTACGCGCATTGGTGCTGCATAAGTTGAACCACGTAAAATACATTCACGTACGTCAAACTCAGGCTTACCAAGACTATACTCAACAAATTCTAAAGCAGCATTGCCAGAATAACTTTCAATAGGAAAAACTGAACGAAATGCGGCTTGGAGACCGATGTCTTCGCGATTTTTTGGAGTTTTACCACCTTGTAAGAATGTACGGTACGAATCGACCTGAATCGAAAGTAAGTACGGTGCTTCCATTACGTGGGGCAATTTACCAAAATTCTTACGGATCCGTTTCTTTTCGGTATATGAGTATGCCATCTGGAGTCCTCGGAAAGTAAACTAAACCCGCCTGCAGAACGGGTCTAGAAGGAATTACGCAGGCCGATATGGCCACCACTGTTTACAAATGCTGCAATTTTTAGTGGTATTAAAACGCTTAACAATATTTTTATAAGCAAAAAAATATTGGTAAGCGTTTGATTTTATGTGTTTTGCCTAAATAATACGCACGTTAAACGTAAAACTAACAAAAAACGAGCCGATTATTGTAACGCAAAAAGGCTGATGACCCAAGAGCCATCAGCCATTTTTTGGAGCCGATTTTCAAAAAATCGACTCCCTACAGCATTACTTAAGTGTAACTGTAGCACCAGCTTCTTCAAGCTTCTTCTTAAGTTCTTCGCCTTCTTCTTTAGAAACGCCTTCTTTAAGAACTGCAGGAGCGCCTTCAACAAGATCTTTAGCTTCTTTAAGACCAAGACCAGTAGCTTCACGAACTGCTTTAATTACAGCAACTTTGTTAGCACCGAAAGAAGTCAACTCAACGTTGAATTCAGTTTGTTCTTCAGCAGCAGCAGCAGCGCCTGGAGCAGCAGCTACAGCTACAGCAGCAGCAGATACGTTAAATTTTTCTTCGAAAGCAGAAATTAATTCAACAAGTTCAAGAACTGTTTTTTCAGCAACTGCGTTTAAGATGTCTTCGTTTGATAAAGCCATGAGAATAACTCCAAATGGATATTGAATGGTGTGAAAGTAGGATTAAGCCGCTTCTGACTCGTTTTTCTCTTTGAGTGCCGTAATAAGGCGACCCAATTTCGAAATAGGAGCTTGAAGGACAGAGGCAAGCATAGTAAGCGCTTTTTCTTGGTTCGGAAGGTTTGCAATTACACTAACTTCAGCACCTTGATAAACTTTGCCATCAAATGCAGCAGCTTTAAGTTCAAAAGCTTTGTTAGTTTTCGCAAATTCTTCGAACAAGCGTGCAGCTGCACCCATGTCATCTTCAGAAGTTGAGAAACCGAGAATGGTTGGGCCAACAAGGTCGTCATTCAAGATATCAAATTGAGTACCTTCGAATGAACGCTTAGCCAAAGTATTACGCACGATACGTGTAGTAACACCTAGCTTACGAGCTTCAACACGAAGTTGTGTTAATTGCTCTACGCTTGAACCTTGATAGTTAGCCACAACAACAGAAAACGCTTTAGAAGCAACTTCACTTACTTCTGCAACGATCTGTTTTTTGTCTTCGATAAGAAGAGCCATTGTAAAACCTCCTAACGGTGATTTATGCACTCATATGAGTGCACTCCCAATTCGTAAGCCTTATTCAGACTTACACGCGGAGGAGGAATAAATCACACCACCGCGTCTACTCAGGCTGGGTTATTAAGAAAAACATTCGAAAATATTTTTCGCCTGAGGTCTTTGACGCTGATAAATATTCATTTATCAATTCAAAGTTTGCCTAAAAACCCCTTCTCCCTCAGGGAGAAGGTAGGGATGAGGGTATAAAACCTCTCCCCAACCCTCTCCTATAAAGAGAGGGAGCTTTTCAGGGCTTTAAAATTCTTTCTAATTACTTAGAAACGTTGCTTACGTCAACGATCAAACCAGGACCCATAGTTGAGCTCAAAGTGATCTTTTTAACGTATACACCTTTAGAAGTTGCAGGCTTCAATTTTTTCAAGTCTGCAATTAAAGTTTCAACGTTTTGACGTACAGCTTCTTCGCTAAAGCCAAGTTGACCGATAGCAGCGTGGATGATACCCGCTTTGTCTACACGGTAACGTGCTTGACCAGATTTAGCATTCTTAACCGCGTTAGCAACGTCAGGCGTTACTGTACCCACTTTCGGGTTTGGCATTAAGCCACGTGGACCAAGAATTGTACCAAGCTTACCAACAACGCGCATTGCATCAGGAGCAGCAATAACGACGTCGAAATCAAGGTTTCCACCTTGAATGCTTTCAGCAAGGTCATCAAAACCAACGATATCAGCACCAGCAGCTTTCGCAGCTTCAGCAGCAGCACCTTGAGCAAATACTGCAACACGTACAGTTTTACCAGTACCCGCAGGTAAAGTTGTAGCACCACGAACAACCTGATCAGATTTACGTGGGTCTACACCAAGGTTTACAGCGATATCTAAAGATTCTTTGAACTTCGCAGCTGGAAGGCTGTTAAGAACTTGTACTGCTTCTTCCAAAGTGTAAACTTTGTTTGCTTCTACAGCAGCAGCAATGGCTTTTTGACGTTTAGTTAACTTTGCCATGTCTTATAGCTCCACTTCCAAGCCCATAGAACGTGCAGAACCAGCAATGGTACGTACACGAGCGTCTAAATCAGCACCAGTTAAATCTGGTTCTTTAGTAGTCGCGATTTCTTCTAACTGAGCACGAGTCAACTTACCAACTTTAGTTTTGTTAGGTACAGAAGAACCCTTTTGAATACCAGCAGCTTTCTTAAGAAGAATAGATGCAGGTGGAGTTTTCATGATGAAAGTGAACGACTTATCGTTGTACACAGTGATCACGACAGGAATTGGCAAACCAACTTCAAGTTTTTGTGTAGCAGCATTGAATTCTTTACAGAATGCCATGATGTTTACACCACGTTGACCCAATGCAGGACCAATTGGTGGAGATGGATTTGCTTTACCAGCTGGAACTTGCAGCTTGATATAGCCGTCAATCTTCTTAGCCATTGAAAATTACCTCTGGGTACAGACGCCGCTAGGCTCCCCAAAAAATTAAACAACACCGAAGTGTTAGAACAACAATGCCCGATCAGATCGGGCGCTTCTCAACCTACGCAGATTAAATCGTTTTTTCGACTTGGCGAAACTCGAGTTCAACCTGAGTTGGTCGATTAAATACATTAATCGTCAACGTTAAACGTGACTTTTCGTATTGAACTTCCTCCACGACCCCTTTAAAGTCAGTGAACGGACCGTCAACAACGAGCAATTCTTCACCAGGTTCAAACATCGTCTTAGGACGAGGCGCTTCACCTGTATTACGCACACGAGCAAGGATCGCATCAGCTTCACGTTGTGAAATCGGCGCTGGTTTTTCTGGTGTACCACCAATAAAACCAAGAACTTTTGGACACTCTTTTACAATATGCCAAGTATCATCATTCATTTCCATTTCGACTAATACATAGCCAGGAAAGAATTTACGCTCAGACTTACGCTTTTTACCATCCTTCATTTCCACCACTTCTTCAGTAGGGACAAGGACTTCACCAAAGCTTTCAGCAACAGTACTACGCTGAATTCGATCATTAAGCGAACGCATCACTTGTTTTTCAAAGCCTGAATAGGCATGAATAATATACCAACGTTTCATCGCGTTCTTACCCAATAATTAACTTAATAAACCAACCTAACCCGTAGTCGAAACACCATAAAACCAATGATGCAACAAGTACAACTAAGAGAACTTGCCACGATGTCGTGATCGTCTCTTGTTTTGTTGGCCAGGTCACTCGACGCAGTTCAATTCGCGCATCTTGCAATAAACGCACAAAGCCTTTGCCTTGATGGGTGGCGTATAATAAACCTAAAGCGACTACGACACAAGCCAAAATCACCCCAACGCGCACCCAAATATCATTTGCTGGTGCCCAATAGGCAGGTAAATGCTGATTTACCAATGCTGAACCGACCAATAAAGCTATAGCAATCAACCACAAGACAACATCTAGAGGTGAGCCAGAACTTACAACTTCTGCAACATTATTTCTTTGAGGGATTGGCGCGTCGCTTAATGCGTCACGCGATTTATCATTCGACATTTTTTTACTCGTCGTAGAATTCGCGACTTATTATATGACAACTCAGCCAGAATTAAGCTTTTTTATTAAAAAAAAGTGGCAGGCCAGGAGGGACTCGAACCCCCAACATTCGGTTTTGGAGACCGACGCTCTACCAATTGAACTACTGACCTAACGTACAAATCGAAAGCCGGAGCTTTCGATTTGAGTGTAACACAAGGTATTGGGCTTATGCAGTTACTTTAGCAACAACACCAGCACCTACAGTACGACCACCTTCACGGATCGCAAAACGTAGACCTGGGTCCATTGCGATCGGGTGAATTAATTCTACTGACATTTCAACGTTGTCACCAGGCATTACCATTTCTACGCCATCTTGTAATTTGATCGCGCCAGTTACGTCAGTTGTACGGAAGTAGAACTGTGGACGGTAACCATTAAGGAATGGAGTATGACGACCACCTTCTTCTTTAGAAAGTACGTATACTTCTGCATCGAATTTAGTGTGCGGCTTGATTGTACCTGGCTTAGCAAGTACTTGACCACGTTGAACGTCTTCACGCTTAGTACCACGAAGAAGAACACCACAGTTCTCGCCTGCGCGACCTTCGTCAAGCAATTTACGGAACATTTCTACGCCAGTTACTGTAGTTTTAACCGTATCTTTGATACCTACGATTTCAACTTCTTCACCAACTTTTACGATACCAGCTTCTACACGACCAGTTACTACTGTACCACGGCCTGAGATAGAGAATACGTCTTCGATTGGCATCAAGAATGCTTTGTCGATAGCACGTTCTGGTTCTGGAATGTAAGAGTCAAGCGCTTCAACAAGAGCAAGAACTGAAGACTCACCATACTGACCAGCGTCACCGTTAAGTGCAGCAAGTGCTGAACCACGGATAACAGGAGTGTCATCACCTGGGAAGTCATAAGTAGAAAGAAGTTCACGAACTTCCATTTCTACTAATTCAAGTAATTCTTCATCATCAACAAGGTCACACTTGTTTAAGAATACGATGATGTAAGGTACACCAACCTGACGTGAAAGAAGGATGTGTTCACGAGTTTGTGGCATTGGACCATCAGTCGCAGCACATACAAGGATCGCGCCGTCCATCTGAGCAGCACCAGTAATCATGTTTTTAACATAATCGGCGTGGCCCGGGCAGTCTACGTGAGCGTAGTGACGGATTGGAGAATCGTATTCTACGTGTGAAGTATTAATTGTAATACCACGTGCTTTTTCTTCAGGAGCTGAGTCGATTTGTGAGTAATCTTTCGCTTCACCGCCGTAAGTTTTTGCACAGATAGTTGCAATCGCAGCAGTTAAAGTTGTTTTACCATGGTCAACGTGACCAATTGTACCCACGTTTACGTGTGGTTTATTACGTTCAAACTTAGCCTTAGCCATTTTGATTTTCCTCGTTTACGTCGACACCAGTTTAGAGAAAAACAACCCTGAAAAACCTTCTTTATCGACATTCGCCTAAAAAACTAGACACCCAATACTTGAAAAGCAGACTATAATAGCCTGCTTCTTTGAAAAAATTGTGGAATAACCACTAAACTGTATATCTGGAGCTCTTATCGAGATTTGAACTCGAGACCTCTCCCTTACCAAGGGAGTGCTCTACCACTGAGCTATAAGAGCGACATCTTCGATGGAGCGGGAGACGAGGATCGAACTCGCGACATGCAGCTTGGAAGGCTGCCACTCTACCAACTGAGTTACTCCCGCATGTTGGTACTGACCACTTCAATCGAAGTTAGATGGTGGTGAGAGAAGGATTCGAACCTTCGAAACTTTCGTAGCAGAGTTACAGTCTGCCCCCTTTGGCCGCTCGGGAATCTCACCATATCACACTTACACAGTGCTGTTCTTTTACTTTATACTACCACACTTTTAAGATGGTGCCGGCACACGGATTCGAACTGTGGACCTACTGATTACAAGTCAGTTGCTCTACCAACTGAGCTATGCCGGCTCTTTCTTAGTGTTTCGTACGTTTCGTATCGGAACGGTGTGCAGTTTAGCAAAACTCTGAATCGATGCAAGTGGTTTTTTTAAAAAAACCGCTAAAAACTCATAAAATCAATCCGTTTGACGATAATTCAACCGCTTTGATCACTGCGCGAGCTTTTATTTGGGTTTCATTCCATTCAGATTCAGGATTTGAGTCTGCAACCAACCCCGCTCCTGCTTGCACATAGACCTTTTTATCACGAATCACACAGGTACGAATCGCAATCGACATGTCCATTTCACCATGCCAGCCTAAATATCCAACAGCACCACCAAAGACACCACGTTTCACAGGTTCAACTTCGTCAATAATTTCCATGGCACGAATTTTTGGCGCACCTGACAATGTTCCAGCGGGGAATGTTGCTTTAAAAACATCTAAGGCATCCACATCATCACGCACTTCACCTTGTACATTGGACACAATATGCATGACATGTGAATAACGTTCGATCACCATACGGTCAGTCACTTGCACCTTACCAATCTTAGATACACGCCCGACATCATTACGACCAAGATCAATCAACATGAGATGTTCGGCAATTTCTTTTTCATCTGCCAACAAATCTTGCTCTAAGGCGATATCTTCTTCTTTGGTTTTACCACGTGGGCGTGTGCCTGCTAAAGGGCGTACAGTTGCAATACCATTCTCTAAGCGTGAAAGAATCTCTGGTGACGAACCCACAATATGGAATGGCTTTTGATCCGTTAAAGTTTGCCCTTGCACCAAGAACAAATACGGTGATGGATTTAAATGGCGTAAGGCACGGTAAACCTGCAATGCCTCACCATCAAAATCCGAGACCATCCGCTGTCCTGGCACCACCTGCATCACATCGCCCGCACGAATGTACTCTTTGACCTTTTCAACCGTTTCCAGAAATTTAGCTTTCCCAGTAATCGATTCAAAATGCGGTGCAGTATGTGGTTTCGCCTGCAAGCTGACAGGTATTGCGAGTAATTGCTCAAGCTGATCCAGCTTTTGCTGGGCTTTATCATAAGCATCAGGCTGATTCACATCGGCATGATGGATGAGGAATAAGGTATCTTTCAAATTATCAAACACTATCACGGTTTGAGAGAGCATCAACCAAAGGTCTGGTAACGTTACAGGATCTGCAACTGGGACATTTTTCAGTTTTGGCTCAATATAACGCACAGCATCATAGCCCAAATAACCAACCAAACCACCTGTAAAGTTCGGCAAATCAGGTAAATCAACCTGAGTTGGAACTTTAAACTGGCGCTGGAACTCACGAATATACTCAAAAGGATCCGCACAATCTTGCTGTTTAACCACCCCATCCGCCTGCTGGATGGTTAAAACGCCTGCATTACATGAAAAAACCGTAGACTCACCCAACCCAATCATCGAATAACGCGCCCAGTTTTCCCCACCTTCAACAGACTCAAATAGATAAGCTTGTTTTTGTTGCTTAAAACGTGCAAAAACAGAAAGTGGTGTTTCAGTGTCTGCTAAACGCTGGCGATAAACAGGAATCGTGTTATAGCCTGCTGCTTTTAATTGCTCAAATTGTACTAACGTGGTCATGAATCATCTCTATGGTTTTAATTTCTGTGCGTTGTTTGTTTAGTGCTATCTCAAGCCCGCCATCGAAAAACCATAACTATCTTCATGCCTATCTCCTTATTCAATCTGCTTAAACCAATTCCACCAAACGATCTACCACTTGTTGTGGCTGGCAGTCATAGATATTCTCTCCATGATTATAGCCATAGCTGACCACAATACAATCAATACCTGCGCGTCTTGCCGCTTCAACATCATTACTTGAATCACCAATCATCAATGTTGCTGACGTGGTTGTATTCTGTGCCTGTACGCAATGCAACAAGGGTAATGGGTGTGGCTTACGCTCTGCCAAACTATCACCACCAACAACCATTTTAAAATAAGGGCTCAATTGCAGAATATCGAGTATACCTCTTGCAAGATGCTCAGGCTTATTGGTCACACAGGCCATGGCAATATCATGATTTCGACAATACTCTAAAAATGGCAACACCCCTTCATAGACTTGGGTATTTACGCAAAGCTCCCGAGCGTAGACCTCAACAAATGTACTGAGGAGTTGCGCTTGCTGCTGAGCCACTACTTGTCCAAACAAATGCTCTAGTACAGCCTCACAGAGTTTTGCTGCCCCCTTTCCAACCCAGACCCTGACTTGTGCTTCAGTGACCAAAGGAATACCGAGCTTTTCCAAACTGAGATTCATTGCACGATATAAATCAGCAGCGGAATCTACCAGCGTCCCATCCAAATCAAATAAAACTAAATTGCGGCTTTGTAACTGAGCAACAGACATATTCTTCGACTCAAGAAAAGAAAAAGGCACACCAACGTGGGCATGCCTTGATTGTAAGAGCTTCGCCCGACTATTTAAAGAACAGCCAAGCAATCACTGCTAAAATGATCAGTACAATAATCGAAATTAATCCAACCGAAGCATTCTTTTGCTGCTCTTTTTCCTGAGCAACTCGTGAAACAGGCTCATCAATTGCAACAGGCTGTGGCTCAGGAACTGCCTGAACACTTACACCTTCCGGAATTGGAGCAGGTTTTGGAATACCAACCTGTTGCGGCATACCATCACGACTGATCGGTGTTTCTGCCGCACGCTCAGCAATACTTGGCATACCTTGATCATGTGATGCAGCAGTCACAGGTTCAATTTCGATTTCAGGTAATTCAATCTCAGCTGTCGCAGGTGCAAGTACAGAGAATACGAAGCTAGCAAATTGCACGATATCACCATCATGCAATTCGGTTTCCTGCTCAACACGCGCATCATTGATAAATGTACCATTTGACGAATTAAGATCTTGCACCCAAAGTTTCTGATCTTTTAACAATAAAGCCGCATGACGACGCGAGATATCCGCTGATTGCAACAAAATATCGGCATCTTGGTGTCGTCCCACCAACATGTCACGTTCGATATTCAGCTCTTGCCCCGTAAATTCACCTGTAATGGCTTGTAATTTCCAAGTCATAGATGCATATCCTTATATAATTTCTTGCAATCATAACATTGTGACATAAGCGCTTCTGTGCATCTACTGTGAAGACGCTGGACGGATTGTCGTAGTAGTTACTGTGTTCTTACTACGTTCCGTTTCTTTCACAGGTAGCTGTACTGTCTTCTTCTGTACCTGAGGTTCCTCAATCGCAACTGGCGTCGTCACTACTACCGTTTTTTTCGCCTGAGTCGCTGTTGGAACTTTTTGATACGGAGAATTTGTGACAATCGCTTGCGAGTTATAAATATCCGTAACATTTTCTGGCAATTTGGCGAAATTACCATTCTTATCCATCGCTAATTGCAAACTATATAACTGGTTATAGCGCTGTTGGGATAAGCGTCGTACATCATCCGAATCCCCAACAATAGTTGGATGAATAAAGACAAGTAAGTTGCGTTTTTCTTTACTCTTTGAATCTGCGCGAAATAAACGGCCCACATAAGGAATATCACTGAGTATAGGCAAGCCTTGGCGCCCAAGGGTAGAATTATCAACCACCAAGCCACCCAACACCACGGTTTGCCCATGATCAGCCAATACCGAGGTTTTAATTGCTCGCTTATTGGTAATTAAATCTGCCGCCTGACCTTTCCCTTCCACATTAGAAACTTCTTGTTCAACCTCTAAGCGAACAGATCCCCCTTCGCCAATATGTGGAACAACCTTCAAGGTTACCCCGACATCCTTACGCTCAACCGTTGTATATGGGTTCACCGTACTATTACCAGTCGTTGCCACAGAGCCCGTGACAAAAGGAACGTTTTGCCCCACCACAATATAAGCTTCTTCGTTATCCATAGTTACAATGGATGGTGTAGAAAGAAGATTCGATTGGGTATTTTCTTTTAATGCTTGAATCAGTGCACCATACAGTTGACGAGAGCCATTACTTCCCTCTTTATACTTACCTAAACCAATTGCCGCACCAGCACCCAGAGCAGCACCAGCACCTGCTGCACCACCTGTTAAATAACCTGCAGCAATCTTAGACAAGCTTGATCCAACATTTGAAAAGTTGATTAGCCCGACACCGCTATTTAGATCACCCATTGCCCATTGCACACCCAATTGGTCTGCATCAGTTCCAACCACCTCAATAATCGCAGCCTCAATTAACACTTGTTGACGACGTGTATCCAGCTGTTGAATCGCAGCATCAATTTCACGCATTAACTGAGGATCAGCTTTTACCACCAGAGCGTTTTGTGTTGGATCAGCAATAATACTGACACCACCCTGATTAAAACTGGTAATACCTGAGTTCTGACTATTATTCGAATTACTATTTAAATTAATTGAAGGTGTCGAGACAGAAGAACCTGTTGATGAGCTTGAATTCTGATTGTTCGAAATTAAGTTATTAATCGAGTTTGATCGATTATTACTATTCGAAGATGAAGATGAAACAGACTGCCCTGTCACTAAACCTTGTAAAATTTCAGCTAAGTTTTTGGCACTGGCATATTTTAAGCGGAAGACCTTGAGCCCACCTAAACGATCTGCCGATGGCACATCCAGCATTTCAATCATCTGACGTAAACGTTTACGTGAGTCTGGATCACCCTTAATCAAAATCCGATTGGTGCGATTATCTGCAATAATGCGTACCCGCGAACCAATAAAATCCTTCGATGCGCCTGTCGCACTCATTGTCTCTAACAAGCCAATAATTTCTTCAGCTTGGCTCGACTGTAGGGTAATTGCTTCAATATCATTTTGCCCAGTACCATCCAAATTACGAACAATACTTTCAAGCTGATAAATATTGGTCGCACGATCAGAAACGATTAAAGCATTAGTACCAGCAACTGCCGCCAAATGTGCAAATTGTGGCATTAACGGACGTAATGCAGGAATCAAATCATTCGGATTGGTATTTTGCAGCCAAATTACACGCGTCACAATCTGATCACCACCTGCACGACTACGTGCATCGTAGGGAATTCCAGAGTTCTTCGCATTGCTGTCTGGTACAAGTTTAACCGTATTTCCAGATGGTAGTGCCACCACACCATTAACGTTGAGTACACCTAGAAACAGGTCATACACTTCATCTTTATTTAGGGGTTTATTGGAAATAACCGTCACATTACCACGCACACGAGGGTCTACCGCAAAATTCTTCCCCGTAATATCTGCAACTTCATTAATAAATGCGGTTAAGTCTGCATCACGTAGATTGATCTTCCATGTTTGTGCTTGCACATTGGTACTGATTGTCGCAACCAAAGGTGCTGCGGCAAGTAATGCCCAAAGTGGACGTTGATGATTTAAAAAAGCCATAACCTGCACTTATTCCTAACTGATGTGTGACGTGTGATCACTAAAAACTTTGTTGTATGGTCATCACTTGATCACCACGTTTTATTTCTATTTTGGCGTGTCCTTCACGACGTACTTGCTCTAATAATTGTACTTCGTTAAGCCCTTGCCCGACGCTTTGACCATTGATCGATAGAATACGATCACCAGAACGTAAACCCAAGGTATTTTTTAAATTCGATGGCGTCTTATCCGATATTTCATAACCATCACCACCACCACTCACACCCATATTTTTCAGGTATTGATCGCGATTATCCTGCATTTGTTGAATTGCTTGACCTAAAGCAGATTGTGGTGAGTTCTGAGTCGGGGTGGCAGCTGGAGGTGGTACATTATTCGCACTATTAAGTACTGGTGCAATCGGTTGATACAAACCGTTGTCTAATCCCTTGAATTTCACTTCTCGGGTCGCACCATTACCTTGTCTCAAGATCACATGATCCCAATACACTTCTGCCAATTGGTAAGAGGTTGAACCAACTGTCTCACCAACACGATAACGTTCAGCGGTATCATTCAACTTAATCACAGCGGAAGACAAGTAATTTGGCTGACCCAACAATACACCTTGCAATTCCAAATTAACATTATCATCTGCCGAGACAGCTGCTGGCTCATTAAATAGAGCAAAGGAGCTAATATTGGGTACTTGGGCTTGTTGCGAGCCTAGATCAACTCGATCAAACTGCATAGGTTGTGGCGGTGCAACCACCCACCAAAATAAAGAAGCCAGTTTCCAACATAACCATAAGATGAGTAGTGCTAAAACCAGACCACTGAGCTTATCTAGCTTTTGCCAACGTAGTTGTTGCATTTTTTGAGTGATTGCTTTCATTAGAAACCACCTTGCAACAGTGGCTGACGTGAACTGATCACATAAGTATCCAACCCTGCCTTACCTTGGTAAGAAGGAATATTCAACAGCATCCGCTGTGTTAGCTGTACATCCAGCATCAAATTTGAATCTAAGCTTAAATTTGCCATTTTCTGCTGACGCTGATCTCGGACATCAATTTTTAACTGCCCATTTTCATCTTTCAGATCAGCCACCAAAGAAGG
The DNA here is from genome assembly GCF_011753255.1 of Acinetobacter sp. Tr-809. Taxonomy (NCBI): domain Bacteria; kingdom Pseudomonadati; phylum Pseudomonadota; class Gammaproteobacteria; order Moraxellales; family Moraxellaceae; genus Acinetobacter; species Acinetobacter sp. Tr-809. Next base: position 90,140 of record NZ_VWVZ01000006.1, on the reverse strand, counting down.
CATATTCATACGGTCCTGACGCTGACCGAAAGTATAACTCAACGCGCCACCGCCCCAATTCAATTGACCTTCGGTCGCGCTAAAACCTTTTTCTTTTTGGTAGTTCAATTGCACGTCTTTCAGCTGAATCGAATTTTCAGGCCATTGCCAATTCGCAAAATATTTTAATGTTTCAGGTGAAATTTTACCTTGCAGGTCTTTGATCATCATTTTTTGACCTAAACCATAGGCAAAAATTCCATCGAACTGAGTATTACCACTGTGAATATCAAGATCCGCACCAACACGCAGTAATAGCAAATCGAGAGGACGCGTTTTCCAATGGACTGATCCACGCAATTGACCACGCTGCCAATCTGCTTGCCCTTGCCAAATATTGCCGCTGACATTATGTAATATTTGATTATCTTTTGAAAATTTCGCAATTAACCATGTTGCTGGAATTTGTAAAATAATAAAAATTAAAAATGCAAAAATGGCGAAAATCCACCATCTCCATTGCTTGGTTTTTTTCTTCATTCCACCCTTACCAACATGCAAATATCATCCTTTATGAGACAATCGCCCCCTGAATGACATTATGCATACTTTTTCAACATCGCCAATTCTCTCATATAAAAAAACCAAGCTTTTTAAGCCTGGCTTTTGATAAAGGATAAAGTCATCGTATGACAAAACGATGACTTTAAAACTTGCTTAGATTAAGAAATCTTCAAGTTTTGCACCTTTTTCTAATTCAGCAACTAACCAACGTGGTTGCTTACCACGGCCAGTCCAAGTTTCTTCAGCATTGCTCTTATTACGGTAGCGTGGCTCTACTGCTTTACGCGTCGTTTTCTTACGCTTTTGTTCGCCCACTTCCAATAATTCTTCAACACTAAAGCCAATCGCATCAGCAATTGCAATAATTTGATTATAAGCATCTTCAATAGCTTGATCTTTTTTACTTGCAATTAAAGCTTCTGCTTCTGCTTGTAAACGCTTCAAATCTTCTACAGATAACTCGCTAATATCTGGTTTCATTAGAACCACTCCGACTTAATAGGGGAAATATATCACTCAAAAAATAAAATGAATTTCAAATTCGATTCAATATTAATTTATAAATGATTAAATAATCAATATGAGAATAACCCACTTAATCATATATCAAGCACTAAATAGCATTTTATTTACAATAAACCCTAAAAAATCACCTGTGTTATATAAAAACATATTTTATAAAAGCAAGCAGAAGATCATCAACAATACGACTTATATTAATTTACTCTTAATTTTATCTAAAAAATTCTAATTTTATTGGGCTTATCATGGTTCAAACACACCAATCATTCAGAAATGATATGTTTGAACCTTATTATATAAATTTACTATGTAATTAAACAAAAATAGACATAATCGTCTTTATAATAATTAATGAGATATTAACGAGTGCCCTACACTTTGCTCTAGTTGAACTATCTTTTGCCTAATCGTATCTGGGATATTTAATTTCTTTGACGTTAGCTTATCAACGCAGACCATAACTGCCTCACCAGTCGCGACAACTTGATTCTGCGTTTCACTCCATAAGACATAATGCATACGAAAAGCACTATTTCTTAACTCTTCAATCCGCGCACCAATATGCAGCACATCAGGGTAAAATACTGGACTTAAATATTTGCATTGGCTTGATGCAACAACGGTCAATATATCCTGATCAAAGATATTCAATGCCATTAAATAAGCAATTCGTGCGCTTTCAATATAACGATAATACTGTACATTATTTACATGTCCAAAAGCATCCATATCCCCCCAGGCTATCGTTTGCTTATGTATTACTGGGTAGACAGAAAGTTCTTTCATACTTACACTCATATCTTAAAATTAAGAAAATTCACATCATTTTCAAATATTAAATTTAACTGTCTGATTAAATCAGAATTATCACCCAATGTTGCTTTAATCCTTAAATAACTCATTAAAATGTTATCTGGGTATAAAGTTAATAACTGCTCGGCGTCTTGCTGACGCTGCGTTGACACATAAATATGCCACTTTGCAAAGCTAAGCATTGGTACACTTGTATAACGCTGCTCCAGTTGAATAATACGCTGTTCAACATAAGCATAATCTGGAATCTGCTTGAGTAATTGCTGCTGAAACCACAGATAAAATACTTCGGGATCGAATTGATCCTGCAATAAATGCAGTGCCAAATCCTCATGCTGCAAACTCATTTCTGGCATACGTGCCAACAACTTTAACCAAAGCACTTTACTGCTATATGGACGCGTTTGAATCTCATCCTGCAAAACCAGATAACGTTGCTGCAATGCAGCAAGATCATCTACAGAAGCCTGATCAAATCGTATGAGTAGCTGTTGTAACCATAAATCACGGTGTTCCGCATCCAACAAACCATACTGAGTCGTTTGCAAGAATAACCAAGGTTCTTGTAACGCAAGTTTGCCCCAAAGTGCTGTAATCCGCTGCTGATACGCCGTTTCAATCTCAGTTAACCACGGAGACAGCTGATGTTGAGCAAGAAACTCTAAATGGGTGAGCGCTTTCTGTGTTTCCTGCTGCTCAAGATAAATATCTATACGCTGCAATTCAGCCAGCTCAAATGCCATCGGTGCAGATTTTTCTAGACTCTGCAAAGCTGTCTCATAATCACCATTTTTATAATCAAATTGTGCATCAATAATATGATTAAGCAATCCTGATTGAGTATAAACACGCTCAATAAAAACTTGCTGATCTTTGGCTGCTTCCAACAACCAAACAATGCCAAGCTGCTCATAAGGATGCAGATCTTTAAAATGAAGAATCGTTTCTTTTTTTCGCTGCTCGCGAGCAAAAGACCGTTTACCGAATAACCAAGCAAATTGTGCCAATAAGCTGACCAAAATAAATAGCCCGATTAGCCCTAAAACACCACTTTGGAATTGCCAATCTCGCCAATAGATATAGACATAGCCATTTCCATAGCCATAACTCAATACAGCAAACAGTGCAAATAACACCAGACTTGCAAGCACATAAATCAACAGTAAACGTTTCATAAAGCTTTACCCCAACAAACCAAGTGTGGTTAGTTTCGGTGTTGGTACTGCGGGTAAATTTAAGATTTTCTCTAAACGCAATTTCATTTGCTGGCTATTTTGATCTGGTAATTCAGCAACTAGTTGCATCACCTCTAGAATCGATTTTCGATATTCTGTCAGTTGCCCTTGTTTTAAGGCTTGAGAAGCGAGTAACAAACGCAATTGTGCTTCTTTCAAGGTAATATTACGGTTCATCAAATCTGGTGAGTTGCGCTGTATTTTTTCTAATTTAAACCACTGCCACCACGACGCCGCTTCATTGTTTGTCATGCTAACTTTCGGATTTCGGATTTCTTGTTGAATCTTCTGATCTAATTGCTGCAACAAATTGTCCAGTTGCTGCTGTTGCTGTGTCTGGCTCAAAACATATTGCTGAATAATTTGTTTATCCTGCTCAATCGACTTAACCAAACTATGTTGTAAGGCAGGAGATACAGCATATTGCACAACATGCTGCTCCACTTGGTTGAGTTGATCTAGCGCGTAGATAAACTGCTGTTGATCTAATGCAAATTGTACCAATTGCATTTGCTGTTTAATCAAAATAACGGGAGCAATGCCTGTTAGCGTCGTCGGAATAGCAACACTATCCGTAGGTTCTACAGGGCTGGTATTTTGCAACTGACGTTGCACAGCAACAAATTGATCATTCAATAAAGCATAACGTTGCTCAGTTTGGTCTAACTGTTGTTGTAACTGCGGTACAGTCTGAGAATATTGTGCAACATCATAACTGAGTTTAGCCAACCACAATAAACTCAATCCTAATATTAGATAACCAATTTTTCTCATACATGTCCTTGCCAGTCACTCATACGATGAATGATCTCTGATGCAGATAAATTTTCAAGCTGAATAATGTTAAATCCTTTCCCCATCTGCCGCTGAGCACGTTCCAAGACTTGAACTAAACGTGCACCCAAAACTAAATAAATCCAATCGGCAGCACAGGCATGCTGACTGCAGAGTTGTTGCCAATGATTCCAGCTCGCCTCACTACTAATCAACACAGCAACAGGCTGATTTAAACCTATTTTTTTTACAATTTCAGGAAATGCAATAAAACTCTGCGTTGGACACTGACGATGATAGAGTACAAAATTTAGAATTTCGACACCCTGTTGCTGCAATTGCTGCATCATAAACTGTCTGCCGCCCAAACCACGCCAGAACGCTATTTTGGTTAGGTCTTTCTGTTGTTTTAAAATTGGAAGTTCTAACATGCCCTCTGAAGTTTCCACCTCAGGTACCACACTTACTATTTTAAATTCAGCTAAAGCCTTTGCTGTAGCTTGTCCCACAGCGACCCATTGAATATGTTTAAGCTGATCTAGTTGCAATCCCGCTTGCTGCAAATAACGTATTCCAATGTCAACGGCAGTCGGGCTAACCACCACGATTACTTGAGTCTCAACCAAGGCTAAGTAAAGTTGTTGCAAAGCTTTAGAAAAAGGCTCTGCAACCAACTCAAGCAAAGGTAATGCTTCAACCTGATAGCCCACCTCATTCAATGCTTGAGTTAAAACAGAAGCACGGTCATCAGGACGTGTATTAATAAACAGCATTAATACAACGCTTTGAGCAATTCACCTGCACCTTGCGCCAGCAATCGCTGAGCGAGCTGTTCACCAAGTTGCTCAGCATCGACTGTTGCACCAACCAATTGCTCTTTCAACAAGGTGTTGCCATCTACACTGCCAACACGTCCTTCAATGTGTAATTGATCGTTGGCTAAGGTTGCATAACCTGCAATTGGAACCTGACAACCACCTTCGAGATAGGCATTAAAAGCACGTTCTGCTCGTACACAGATCGAAGTTTCTTCGTGTTGTAATGGCTGAATCAACTCTAATAATGCAACATCATCCGTACGACATTCCAAACCGAGTGCACCTTGACCCACCGCAGGTAAACTCACAACTGGTGTTAAGCAATGACGAATCCGATCTGCCAGACCTAAACGTTTTAAACCAGCACTGGCTAAGATAATCGCATCATACAAGCCATCATCCAGCTTAGATAACCGCGTTCCGACATTACCGCGCAAATCGATAATCTCTAAATCAGGGCGTAGCTGTAAAATTTGACACTTACGGCGTAGGCTAGATGTTCCTACTTTTGCGCCTTGTGGCAACTCATCAAAATGCGAGTACTGGTTTGAGACAAACGCATCCAAAGGATCTTCACGTTCACAGATCACAGCTAAGCTTAAGCCTTCAGGCAAATGCATCGGTACATCTTTCATTGAATGTACAGCCAAATCTGCACGACCATCCAGTAATGCAGCTTCCAGCTCTTTTACGAATAAACCTTTGCCACCAATTTTTGCTAACGGTGTATCTAAAATCTTATCGCCTTGGGTGACAAACTTAACCAATTCAACCGTTAAATCTGGATAAAGCACATTTAAACGAGAACGAATATGTTCCGCCTGCCAAAGAGCAAGAGGGCTTTGTCGAGTCGCAATTTTTAAGGTTTTCATAAATTCAAGGTAAGTATTGATCAAAGCAATTGTTCCAAACTTAACTTGATCACCTGAAATTGCAAGTAAAAAATCATAAAGTGATCAATCATTCAGCTGAAAAGCTGGGTTTTATAATTGATGCATGCACTCTCTTAAACTTGGTAGGTGACGACGGCTAACTGACAATCGCTCCTCCAACTCACGCAAACGCACCTGATACTGACCAGCAGCCACCAACTCCAAACCTTCAAGATAGTCTAACGAGACCAAGGCATTACGATGGATCCGGATAAAACGATCTGCAAATTCTAATTCCAAGTCTTTTAAGGTTTCGTCAATCAACACACTGCCATTTTTATGGCGAACGGTGACATATTTCTGATCTGCTAAAAAATAATAAACATTCTCTAGTGGAATCAGTTCTACTCCGCGATAAGTTTTCGCAGCAATTTGATGGCGTTGTGTTTTGGTATCGTACATATCGTCTTGTTGTTTTAAACCAGTCATTTGTGCTTGTGTAAGATGGGTTAAATGATTAAACACCTGCTGTAAATCTTGTTGTGCAACAGGTTTAAGTAAATATCCTTGTGCTTGAAATTTAAATGCTTCCAATGCATGTTGATCATATGCCGTACAAAAAATAATCGCAGGACGAGGATGGAGCTGGCTGAGTTGTTCAGCACATTCCAAACCATTCATCCCTGGCATTTGAATATCTAGTAAAACGACATCAGGTGAGTCGTTTTCAATATGATTTAACACATCCTGACCATGATGCGCCGTCGCAATGACTTCGTGCCCCATCTGGGTCACTAAACGTGACAAACGCTCTACTGCGAGAGGCTCATCATCAGCAATCAGAACTCTCATCCTCTTCTCCTTGTCACCGTTAACTTCATCCATATTTTTTATGGTTAACTTGACTTATTATTTTACTCGATAGTGGTAGCTCACCACCGTCGTATATAACGACGTTCCCCCATAAATCTGAAACTTAACCGTTTGCCCATAATAAGCTTTCAGGCGCTGCTTCACATTGTCTATCGCAATACCATTTCCCTTTCTCGATTTTATTGTATCGTGAGAATAAGGGTTAGTAATGACTATACTGACTTGATTTTGCAATATTTCAACCAATACACTAACGGTCGAAGGCTGCAAAACTTTTTCCACCCCATGAAAAATACTATTCTCAAGCAAAGGTTGCAACGTTAATAACGGAATCGTCACTCGTTTTAATTCAATTGGTGTCGCCTGTATCTTCCATTCTACATTCAAACGCGCACCTAAACGCATCTTTTCTATACTTAAATATTGCTGACATAAGTCAATTTCCTCAGCTAAGCTGACTAGCTTCAGTTCTTGAAAACTCGCTCGAAATAAACGCGACAGATTAATCAACATATTTTCAGCTTTTTCAGGGTCAATCGCAATTAAGCTCACCACACTATTCATACTATTAAATAAGAAATGAGGATGTATCCGCGCTTGCATGGCCTGAATCCGCGCATTCAGTTCACTATATTGCTGATTCATCCATTGCTCACGCATATATAAGTAACGCAAGCAGAAAGCACCTAACAAAACACCATAGCCTAAATGCAGACTGGTTCCGTGAAATAAAATCTCCTCTGAAAATGAGCCTGACCGTGCAGCCCAAAATTGAATCATATTGATCGCACATGTCGTAAAAAGCACAATCAGTTGTAGCAGTACAAAACCCATTATCAAGGCAACTTTCTGACTAAACTTAGCAAAAAATTCCTTAAAATAATCAACTAGTGTTGCGAAAGACAAAATCACCCAATTAATAAACACCATATATTGCAGAACACGAAAGCCCTCTAAGGCTTGCCATGAGCGCGCTTCAGCCAAAGCCAACACCATCGCCAAGACATTACTTGCTACAATTAATTCCAATAAGTATTGCCATTGCCCAATTTTCGTAAAAAAATAGGAGCCCGATAGATTCCCCTGACGAGTTTGCGATAACTTCTTACGTCGAGTTTCAGCAACTGCGTTTGGATTTGCTATACTCTTTTTTATTTTGCTGAGCCGCCATGACCACATCTTCTCAATCCTCTTCTTCAGCCAGCCCAAATCAAACCTCTGGAATGTGGGGCGGTCGCTTCTCTGAAGCAACAGATGCTTTTGTTGCAGAATTTACCGCATCTGTGCAATTTGACCAACGTTTTTATAAACAAGATATTGCAGGCTCAATTGCACATGCAACCATGCTTGCCAAAGTAGGTGTACTCACTGAGGCTGAACGTGATGACATCATTCAAGGTTTGAGCACCATTCAAGCTGAAATTGAAGCAGGTAACTTTGAATGGCGTATTGATTTAGAAGACGTACATATGAACATTGAGTCTCGTTTGACTCAACGTATCGGCATTACCGGAAAAAAATTACATACAGGCCGTAGTCGTAACGATCAAGTTGCAACTGACATCCGCTTATATTTGCGTGATGAAATTGATGACATCTTAGGTTTACTATTACGCTTACAAAAAGGCTTACTCGGTCTAGCAAGTAAAAATACCAACACAATTATGCCAGGTTTCACACACCTACAAACAGCTCAGCCCGTGACCTTTGGTCATCACTTACTGGCATGGTTTGAAATGCTCGTCCGTGATACAGAGCGTCTACAGGACTGTCGTAAACGTGTGAATCGTATGCCACTCGGCTCAGCAGCTTTAGCTGGAACAACTTTCCCGATTGACCGTGCGTATACCGCAGAATTGCTAGGTTTTGAAGCTGTTTCAGAAAATTCGTTAGATGCTGTTTCTGATCGTGACTTTGCTATTGAATTTAATGCAGCTGCATCCCTCATCATGATGCATTTATCGCGCATGTCTGAAGAACTTATTTTATGGACTTCTGCACAATTCAAGTTCGTGAATATTCCAGATCGCTTCTGCACAGGCTCTTCAATTATGCCGCAGAAGAAAAACCCAGATGTACCTGAACTGGTGCGTGGTAAATCAGGTCGTGTTTTTGGTGACTTAATTAGCCTATTGACCTTAATGAAAGGCCAACCATTGGCATATAACAAAGACAACCAAGAAGACAAAGAACCATTATTTGATGCGATTGATACCGTTCGTGGTTCATTGATGGCATTTGCTGATATGGTTCCAGCTTTAGTCCCAAATATCGAAATTATGCGTGAAGCAGCTTTACGTGGTTTCTCAACCGCAACCGACCTCGCAGACTACCTTGTGAAAAAAGGCGTTGCGTTCCGTGATGCACATGAAATTGTAGGTAAAGCCGTAGCTTTAGGTGTAGCAGAAGAAAAAGATTTATCTGAGCTCACACTTGAACAACTACAACAATTTTCTGATCTAATCACAGCAGATGTATTTGATAAAGCATTGACACTAGAAGCCTCTGTCAATGCACGTGATCACATTGGTGGTACGTCTCCAAAACAGGTTGAAGCTGCGATTGCGCGTGCCCACACTCGCCTAGAACAGTTATATTAATTTCCCTATATCCCTCTTTATCAAAGAGGGACTTTTATTGGATAGCATAATGACTAGACAAGTACTCTGCCGTAAATATAAACAAGAGCTTGAAGGTTTGGACTTTGCTCCATTCCCAGGCCCGAAAGGTCAAGAACTCTTTGAAACAGTTTCAAAACAGGCATGGCAGGAATGGTTAAAACATCAAACGACATTGATCAATGAAAAACGTTTGAATGTATTTGAACCTGATGCAAAAAAGTTTCTTGAAGAACAACGTGAAAAATTCTTCAATAACGATGAAAGCGTAGAAAAAGCTGAAGGTTGGACTGAAGAAAAATAAGCAGTATTGCCTAACTTTGCCGTAAAAGGAGAGCTGTTTTCAGCTCTCTTTTTACGTGATATTTACATAAGTAATAAAGGATTACAGAGTATACACAGTTGTCTACATGACATAATTCAGTATCACTCTTATAGTTGTATTCAGAAGGACAAAGAGATACGTTGATATCTCACGTAACGCATGATATTTCTCTCCCAGACTTTTCCCCCGAAGTCTGGGATTTTTTTATTTATAACTCTTGAAAATTAAAAGCCGCCCAAGTTTGAGCGGCTCAATATTATTTTATTTTTACGCTATTATTTTTGATGTACTTTCTGTTCAATTTCTTCAATGCTGGTATGACGTACATCTGTACCTTTCGCCATATAAATGACTTGTTCTGAAATATTACGCGCGTGATCGCCGATGCGCTCTAACGAGCGTAACACCCACATTACGTTAATTACACGTGAAATATGACGAGGATCTTCGATCATATACGTCATTAAAGTACGTGTTGCTGACTGATATTCACGGTCAATATCCACATCCGCCATCACGACTTTCAAGGCTTGTTCTACATCTAAACGCGCAAAAGCATCCAATGCATCATGAATCATGACACGTACTTGGTTACCAATATGACGTGTTTCCATATAGCCACGAGGTGACTCACCTTCTTCACAGAGGTTTTGAGCGATACGTGCAATTTTTGCAGCTTCATCCCCAATACGCTCTAAATCAGTATTGGCTTTACTCATCGCAATTACCATACGCAAATCGATTGCTGCTGGATGACGACGCGCGAGAATCAGAGTTAAGCCTTCATCAATATCACGTTCGAATTGATTCACGGCATTGTCTTTAAACTGCACATCAATGGCTAAGTTAGCATCTGTGTCTAATAAAGCATGAATTGAGTTAGCAACTTGTTGCTCCACTAATCCACCCATGGTCATAAACTTGGTATGCACATCTTGCAAGTCTTCATTAAATTGTGAAGAAATATGATGACTTAACACAGGATTGCTTGGGCTCACAGTATGCCTCCACTAGACACATGGAAAAATGATTGGTGATTAAAACATAGAAATGATGAAACTTTTATGACAATAGCACGGATTCAGTCTTGTTGATTGGTGTGAATTGATACAACAAAAATAAAAAAATCTGTTAGGCTAAATGCCTAGCTTGACGGAGCGCAGTTAACAAACTGCTGAGATTATCTTAATTACTCAATTTAAAGATAAGTACCGTTGAACCTGATCAGGTTAACACCTGCGTAGGAATCAAGCCCAACAAAAACTTCGCCTCAGTTTATCTCATTCAAGAGATGAATCCGCCATCGTTTTTGCTCGTGCTTGATTCGTTAATGCCATACATAAGGATCATGCCATGAACCAATTAACGAATCTTTCCCCTGCTGATATTTCTGCTCAACATGAGCAAGACGCTAAAGATTTAACCCGTATTTTACCTGCATCGAAAAAAGTCTATGTAGAAGGTTCTCGCCCCGATATCCAAGTACCCTTCCGCGAGATTAGCTTAACTGAAACCCCAACAGGTCTAGGTGGCGAGCATAATCCACCTGTTATGGTGTATGACACTTCTGGTGTATATACCGATCCAAATGTACAAATCGACTTAAACAAAGGTTTGCCTTTAGTTCGTCAAGCATGGATTGAAGAACGCCAAGATACCGATGTCTTGAATGGCTTAAGTTCAGAGTTTGGTCAAGCCCGTTTAAAAGACATCCGCACTGCTGAAATCCGTTTTGCCCATATTCAAAACCCACGTCGCGCACAAATCGGAAAAAATGTCACACAAATGCATTATGCCCAGCAAGGTATTATTACGCCTGAAATGGAATATATTGCCATCCGTGAAAATCAACGCCAGCGTGAAAATGTTGATATGCGTCAACATGCAGGTCAAAACTTTGGCGCACAAAACCTAAGAGAAATTACCCCTGAGTTTGTACGTCAAGAAGTTGCCGCAGGTCGCGCCATTATTCCTGCCAACATTAACCATCCTGAATGCGAACCCATGATTATTGGTCGCAATTTCTTAGTCAAGATTAATGCCAATATCGGCAACTCTGCGCTCGGCTCATCGATTGATGAAGAAGTCGCGAAGATGACCTGGGCAACCCGTTGGGGTGCAGACACCATCATGGATTTATCGACGGGTAAAAATATCCATGAAACCCGTGAATGGATTATCCGCAACTCGCCTGTTCCAATCGGAACTGTTCCGATCTATCAAGCACTCGAAAAAGTCGATGGTGTAGCTGAAGACCTAACATGGGAAATTTTTAAAGACACGCTGATTGAGCAGGCTGAACAAGGCGTAGATTATTTCACCATCCACGCTGGGGTATTACTGCGCTACGTACCAATGACGGCAAATCGCCTTACTGGGATTGTCTCTCGCGGTGGTTCAATCATGGCACAATGGTGTTTAGCCCATCATGAAGAAAACTTCTTATATACACATTTTGATGAAATCTGCGAAATCATGAAGGCCTATGACGTGTCATTCAGTTTGGGTGATGGCTTACGTCCTGGTTGTATTCAAGATGCCAATGATGAAGCGCAGTTTAGTGAGCTAAAAACCTTGGGTGAATTGACGCATCGTGCTTGGGAACATGATGTACAAGTCATGATTGAAGGCCCAGGGCATGTGCCAATGCATATGATTAAAGAAAACATGGATCTTCAACTCGAAGTCTGTAAAGAAGCACCTTTCTACACTCTTGGCCCACTCACTACAGACATCGCACCGGGTTATGACCATATTACCTCTGCGATTGGTGCTGCGATGATTGGTTGGTATGGCACAGCCATGCTCTGCTATGTCACCCCGAAAGAGCATTTGGGTTTACCCAACAAAAAAGATGTTAAAGACGGCATCATTACCTACAAGATTGCAGCACATGCAGCAGACTTAGCCAAAGGCCATCCAGGTGCGCAAGTTCGTGACAATGCCTTATCCAAAGCACGTTTTGAGTTTCGTTGGGACGATCAGTTTAATTTGAGCTTAGATCCTGATACTGCACGTAGCATGCATGATGAGACACTTCCGAAAGATGCGCATAAGTCGGCACACTTCTGTTCAATGTGTGGGCCAAAATTCTGTTCGATGAAAATCACCCAGAATGTGCGAGATTATGCGCAAAATCAACACAATGCCAAGCAGTCAAATGATGCAGAAACAGAAGTTGAAGCAGGTCTCAATGCAATGAAAACCGCTTATCAGGAACATGGTCAAAAATTGTACCACAAGGTGTAAATCAGCTAAAAAAAGATTTTCCTGCGAATCATTCTCGGTTAGGATGAGATATGTACAATCTCATCCTGATTGAAGATGACTATTCTTGACCACGCCAGCTACTCAGCAACCGACGTTACGATAGAATCTCGAGAGCCCTTGTTTCGAGGGTTCATTCAAGTTGAGAAAGTGAGCTTAAAACATCGGTTATTTCACCGAGCTGATTTTTCACCTTTAATTCAACGTGAATTGGTTCATCGTCCAGAAGCCGCTGGCGTTTTACTATATAATGATCAACAACAACGCTTTGCACTGATTGAACAATTCCGTGTAGGTGCATTGAATGATCCAGTTTCGCCATGGCAACTCGAAGTCATTGCGGGGGTACTCGATGGAGATGAATCTCCAGAAAACTGTATTCGCCGTGAAAGCCTAGAGGAATCCGGCTGTGAGATCACAACATTAAAACATTTATTTAGCTTCTACCCTTCTGCTGGCGCATGTTCTGAATTTTTTCATTTATATGTAGCAGAAGTTGATTTGCCAAAGGACGGGGGCATTTTTGGGATGCCAGATGAAGGTGAAAATATCCAACTCCATCTATTTAATTATTCCGCATTAGAAGCATTATTAAATAACGGGCGGTTGAGAAACGCACCTGTAATCATGGCATTGCAGTGGCTGTCTCGACATATACAACAAAGATAAAAATCTGAAGGGGCTAAAGACGGTGACTTTCCAAGTCTCATCATTATCGCAACAAGATTTTGTGATGATACAGATTACTGATACACATTTATTAGAGTATCCACATTTAGAATTTGTCGGAATGCAACCCGAACAAAGTTTTCATGCTGTAATCGACTTGATGCGCCAGCAACATCCTCATATTGACCTTATTGTGCACACGGGTGATTTGGCTCAATCGCCTACACCTTTGACATATAAACGCTATGTACAACATATGCAAAGCTTGGGAATTCCTTTTTTCCATACGCCAGGCAATCATGATGATGTGGCGCATTTTCCATTTCATGAAACGGATCCAACCCAGCCAACTGTAATTGAGTTGGGGCAATGGTGCATCATTTTACTAAATAGCGCGCAACCAAAACGCATTGATGGAAAAATTGCCGATGCACAATTACAGCAACTCACCCAATTACTCACTCAACGACATGATCGTCATGTGATTATTGCGTGTCACCACCATCCTTTTGCTATGCAATCAGCGTGGATTGACCAGCATAAACTTAAAAACACATCAGACCTGTTGCAAACAATTCAACCTTTTTCCAATGTCAAAGCGATTGTCTGCGGTCATGTACATCAAGATTCGATCAATACATGGCAAGGTGTTGAATTTTTATCTACTCCTTCAACATGTATCCAGTTCAAACCAAGAAGTGACAAATTTGCGCTCGATGAAGAGCATCCGGGTTATCGCTATATCCGTCTTAAAGCGAATGGTGAACTAGAAACTCAGGTCTATCGTTTACCCACATCACAACGGATGAGTAGTTCTGAAGTTTTAGGATATGACTAAACTTTTGATTACAAATTACATTGTCAATTTCAGACAAAATCTGGACGGGAATGACTACCATCTTGCTCAAAAACTCTATATGATGTCGACCCTTGATGGAAAAAACCATCTCTAGTTTCTATAAAAACACTTGCATATCACCATATTTTTTGCGTATAGATAGTACGTGTAAGATGAGGAATGCCCTATATGGCGAATGACAACCAAAATCAAGTCTTGGACGAACCGACAGAAGTGATTGATGATCTGAAATCGGCGAAACGTGTACGTAAAACCAAACCGAAGGCTTCAGAAGGTGGTACAACTGCTAGTCTGTTTGGAATTGCGCCTTATCAGCCGAAGAAAAATGAAGAATACATGTCTGAAGGACAACTTGAGCATTTCCGCCAAATTTTAAATGCATGGAAAGCTGAGTTAATGTCTGAAGTTGATCGTACTTTAAATACGATGCAAGACGAATCTAGCGCACTTCCTGACGTCAATGACCGCGCGACGCAAGAAGAAGAATTTGCGATTGAATTACGTACACGTGACCGTGAACGCAAACTCATTCGTAAAATCGAACAATCGATTGAAGCCATTCAAAATGAAGACTACGGTTTCTGCGAAACGTGTGGTATCGAGATTGGCTTACGTCGTTTAGAAGCTCGTCCAACAGCGACACTCTGTATCGATTGCAAAACTTTGGCTGAAATCAAAGAAAAGCAAAATAACGGTTAATAATCCCTCCCAACCTCCCTTTAAAAAGGGAGGAGTACTGAGAATTTAGAAACTTATAATATTCGAGTACTCCCCTCCTTTATAAAGGAGGGGTCTGGGGGAGGATTAAAAACACACGACCATTTAATCTTTATGTCTTATATAGGACGATTTGCGCCATCACCAACTGGTCCATTGCATTTTGGCTCCCTGCTCACCGCAGTTGCGAGTTATTGCGATGCTAAGACCAATCAAGGCAAATGGCTAGTTCGGATTGAAGATACCGATATCCCTCGCATCTATCCCCACAGTGAAACTCACATCCTCTCTTGCATTGATGCCTTTCAATTTGAACCAGATGCAGATATTATTTTTCAAAAAAATCGTTTCGATATCTACGAACAGGTGCTTGAGCAACTCAAGCAATCACAATCGATTTACGCCTGCCAATGTACCCGCAAAATGTTGGGTTCCAATCATATCTATGCTGGAACCTGCCGCGATTTAAATCTGGATTTTGCCAATCAAGCCATCCGTTTAAAAGTCCCAGATCAATTGATTTGTTTTGAAGACCGTTTACAAGGCCAACAATGTTCTAACTTACAACATGATCTCGGTGACTTTGTCTTAAAACGTCGCGATGGCATTATCAGTTATCAATTGGCTGTGGTGGTAGATGATTATCTGCAAGGTATCACTCATGTGGTACGCGGTGCGGATTTACTCGACAATACAGCAAGACAAATATGGTTAGGTTCTTTACTTGGGTATCCAAGTTTAAGCTATATGCACCTTCCTCTTGCTATGAACGATCAAGGGCAGAAACTTTCCAAGCAAAATCTGGCTCAAGCATTGGATATCAACAAAGCACCAGAGCTGCTGCGGCAAGCCATTTTAGCCTTAGGGCAACCCCAAGTTGAACTGGATCAACCGCATATCATGCTGAAACAAGCCGTACAACAATGGGATGTAAGCTCTATCCCTTTTGGCATGCATTTGACGGGAACTTTTCAATAAGTCATAAAAAAGCCCTGAATATAGTCAGGGCTTTTTAATCTAAACCAATTTAGAAATTCGATTCTTCTTTTAGTGGGTTCAACTCTTGTGTCGATGCATCAATCTTTAAAATCAAACTAATCATCGCTGCACACATCATCAACGATGTACCACCATAGCTAATAAACGGTAAAGTCAAACCTTTGGTTGGCATTAAGCCCATATTCATGCCTGCATTTACCAGAATCTGCATCAGAAAAATAATGCTAATTCCATAGGCTAAATAACCTGCACGCAAATAGTTGTGTTGTAAAGCACGATGACCAATTCGAATACAGCAAGCCAACATGGTAAATGACAGTATCATCACGATTGACACGCCAAAGAAACCAAATTCCTCACCTAAAACAGCCAACATAAAGTCCGTATGTGCTTCCGGTAAGTAAGAGAGCTTCTGTACACTATGCCCCAAGCCCGTACCAAACCACTCACCTCGGCCAAAAGCCATCAAGGCATTCGAGAGCTGATAACCCACGCCCAATGGATCTGCCCAAGGATTCGTAAACGAAATCAAACGCTGGAAACGGAATGGCTCGAAGATAATCAGCGCACTAACACCCGCAAAAATCGCACCCAGCATGATCAGGAACTGGGTCGCTGGCGCACCTGCCAAGAAGAACACGCCAACCATCATTAATACGATAACGACAGTTGCACCCAAGTCAGGCTCAGCAACAATGAAACCAACCGTTAAAGCCATCACACCACTTAAACGCAATAAGCCTTTCCAGTGGGTACGAACTTCTTTGGCACGACGCACCACATAGTCAGCAGTAAAAATTGCCATCACAATCTTGGCAATTTCGGTTGGCTGCAAAGTGAAACCACCAACCTTAATCCAGCGATGCGCACCATTCACTTCGGAACCGACCACCAATACTGCCAAGAGCAGAACAATGGTAATCAGCCATAGAGGAAATGCATTTTTAAACCAGAGATTCAATGAAACCCGATAGGTTAAAAATGCCACCACCGCAGCAACCACAATCGAAATACCATGGCGAATTAGGAAGTAAAATGGGCTTTCATGAATATATTCAGCATACGGCATAGATGCAGATGCCACCATAATTGAGCCGAAACATAGCAGCGAAATTACAGAAAAAATCAGGATATTTCGTGCCGTCATTTCTGCGGGTAGCTTGGGTAAACGATTCAGCAATTGCGAAATCTTCTGCACCGTATTTTGGGCTAAATCAGCCATAGTTTTGTTCCTAGTTCTTCTTTTCGCTCAAGGTATTTACACATGCTACGAATTGATGTCCACGATCATTGTAACTTTTAAACATATCAAAGCTAGCACAAGCGGGTGAAAGTAGTACTACATCTTCAGCCTGAGTATGCTTCTGTGCGAATTCCACCGCTTCTTTCAAACTCTGTGCATGTTGAATTGCCGTCGTACCTTGAATTGCTTGCTCAATCACGGCAGCATCCTCACCAATCAAAATCACCGTTTTCACATATTTCTGAATCGCATCACGTAATGGCTTAAAGTCCTGACCTTTGCCTTGACCACCGAGAATCAAAGCCAACTTACCTTTGTTGACTTCAATTGCAGCCCCCAAGCCATCAATTGCAGCCAGCGTCGCGCCAACATTGGTGCCTTTAGAATCATTGTAATAGCGTACACCGTCAATCGTTCCGACGTATTCACAACGATGTTCCAAGCCTTTAAAATGCTTTAAGGTCTCTAACATAGATGCCGTTGGCAAACCAATCGCCTCCCCCAAAGCTAAACACGCCAAAGCATTGGCAACATTGTGCATGCCTTGAATATACATCTCAGAGGTTTTAAGTAGGCGTTCACGGCCACGTGCTAACCACATAGTTCCATCTGCATCACGTAGCACACCATATTGATTCAAATCAGGAGCATTTAAGCCAAAGCTTTGCATCGGGGTAACATCTGGTACCAATGGGCGACTAAGATTGTCATCACGGTTATACACCACTTTTTTCACGCCTTGGAAAATACGATGTTTAGCTTTGTGATAACCCAACATATCACCATGACGATCAAGATGATCTTCACTCATGTTTAACACCACAGCAACTTCTGCATTCAGATGTGACGTGGTTTCAAGCTGAAAGCTCGAGAGTTCAAGAATCAGCAGCTCGGGTTTATCTTTTAATAAATCCAACGCAGGACGTCCAAGATTGCCACCAACAGCAACTTTTTTGCCCGCATCTTGTGCCATTAAGCCGATCAGAGTCGTGACCGTGCTTTTTGCATTTGAGCCTGTAATCGCAACAATGGGAACTTCGGTAGCACGGCGTAGTAATTGGATATCACCAACAACTGGGATGCCCTTTTCAATCGCTTGCTGGATTTCTGGTAATTGCGGTGCAAGTCCTGGGCTAAGAATAATTTCTTCTGCTTGTAACAGCAGCTCTGTATCTAATTGACCAAAACTGGTACGCACAGCTGAAGGAATTTGATCATGACCCGGTGGAGTCGCTCGAGAGTCTGTTACTGCAACTTGGTAGCCTTGTTCATGTAGAAAGTTGACTGCTGATACACCCGAAATACCCAAGCCAGCCACAACTTTTAATCCACCACGTTGTATTAACATTTTTGCCCCATTTTTTGCAGATTACAGAATGGCAAAAATGTTAGCACTTTACTGTTTTAAATGCTTTTTCAGTTTTGGTTTTATTCAATCTTTTTTGTGTCAGTGCGTAAAAGCTTAATCAGGCATAGCACAGCTGATCAACAACAAAATTAAGCACACACATCCCAGCCAATCTACAGATTTAAATACATAGTGCTTGGATTTAAGCTCTATCAATTCGGGTCTTAACCATAGATAAATCAAAATGGAACATGAAAGTAGCCATGAAACAGTTTCTTTATACATATTCAGATTTTTTGACAAAGCAGAGAGATAAAGCAAGGTCGTCAACAGCATAAAGCCTAATAAAATCAATTTATGTTTTAAGCTTAGTGATCTCTTCTCGCTCATATCCGTCTGATTCATTTTTTTGTTCCAAAAAATTACCCATCTTAAGATGGGCAATTTTGTTTTACCGCCATTTGACCGTTTGAATAGGTTCCGCTTTTTTGTTCTCCGCTTCATCCGTAGAACAGCCACAGCCACCACCACAACCGACAGCCATTTTCGGCTTTAACCATACTGCCAAGCGTTGCCAACCTAAACGTTGACAAAGATCGGACAGACTCAGAAATGCTGAACTCGCTGTTTGAGGGAATACCTTCTTAAAGACTACAACAGTACTCCACAGCACCAATACAGCAACAATCAAGTACTCAAACATAAGCGCCTCTCCAATAATTACCTCCCTTTTTAAAGGGAGGCGAGGTGGGATTTCTTAACCCCAAATGCTTGATGCAATTTGGTAAGTTAAGAAAGACATTAAATACGCCAAACCAAATAAATACGCAGTCATCACAGCAACATGTTTCCATGAACCTGTCTCACGGCGTACTGTTGCTAAGGTTGCCAAACAATGCGGTGCATAGATGAACCATACCAACAATGATAAACCTGTTGCCAATGACCAACCTGTACCATCCGCACTAATTAAATGAGAAAGACCCTGTGAGATCGCATCATCATCAGCACCAGATAAAGCATAGACCGTACCCAAAGCCGCAACTACAACTTCACGCGCTGCCATTGCAGGAATAAGCGCAACCACAATCTGCCAATTAAAACCAACAGGTGCAAAAATCGGTTGCAGCAAGTGCCCTAACATCCCAGCAAAGCTGTAATCAATATCAGGCAAGGTTGCCCCTTCTGGTGCTTGTGGGAACGTACATAAGAACCAAAGCAAAATCGACAGGGCAAAGATAATGCCACCGACACGTTTTAAGAAGATTTTACCGCGATCTAGCAAGCCAATCCCGACACTTTTCAGATCTGGAATACGGTAACTTGGTAACTCAAGCAAAAGTGCATGTTGTGATTTATCTTTTTGCAAAAATTTCATCACGATCGCCACACAGAGCGCACTCACAATCCCTGACATGTATAGACCGAATAAAACCAGACCCTGTAGATTGAAAATACCCCAGACCGTTTGACTTGGAATAAAGGCAGCAATCAACAGTGCATAAACGGGTAACCGCGCAGAACAAGTCATCAATGGCGCGACCATAATCGTGGTAAAACGATCACGCGGATCGCTGATACTACGGGTTGCCATGATCCCCGGTACCGCACAAGCAAAACTTGATAGTAGTGGAATAAAAGCGCGGCCACTTAAACCTGCTTTAAACATCAACTTATCAAGCAAGAATGCGGCACGAGGTAAATAACCCGATTCTTCTAAAACTAAAATAAAGAAGAATAAAATTAAAATCTGTGGCAAGAACACAACCACACTACCTGCACCTGCAATAATCCCGTCCACGACTAAACTATGCAGTAAAGGTTGCGAGATATACTCTCCGAGCTTCTCACCAAACCATGCAAAGAAGGTTTCGATGCCATCCATAAATGGCGCAGCCCAAGCAAATACCGCTTGGAATACAATAAACATCATGACCGCAAGGCTAAGCAAACCGAGCACTGGATGTAAGAAAATTTTATCGAGAAAGTCAGTACGCTTATCTTCTTGATCGACGAAATTCACCACATCATTGAAAATAACTTCAATTTTCTGATGATGATCGCCTTTCAATCCACTCAGTTCAGTTTGTGGAACTGTATATTTACCTTGATCCAGCGCATGCAATAAATTCTCAATACCTGAATTACGGACAGCAACTGTTTCAACAACAGGCACTCCAAGACGCTCAGAAAGTTTTTGTGTATTGATCTGGATACCGCGACGACGCGCTTCATCCATCATATTTAATACCACAAGAATCGGGCGACCTAGCTCAATGACTTCCAACACCAAACCGAGATGCAATTTTAAGTTGGTTGCATCCACTACACACAGAAAAGCATCTTGCTGCCCTTCTTCCGCAATTTTGCCTTGGCAAACATCACGGGTGATTTCTTCGTCTGGACTGGTTGCTTGTAAACTATAAGTTCCTGGCAAATCCAAAACACGTACTGCTTTCCCAGAAGGAAGCTGAAAATGTCCAACCTTGCGTTCAACGGTTACACCCGCATAGTTCGCAACTTTTTGGCGTGTACCTGTTAAATGGTTGAATAAAGATGTCTTACCGCAGTTTGGATTTCCCACAAGGGCAACACGTAACGCATCACTCATGCAGGTGCTCCTTCAAGTTGAATTTCAATTTTATCCGCTTCAGCTTTTCGTAACGCAAAACGCGTAAAACCGAGCTGGATTAGAATCGGATCTCCACCAAAAATACCTTTGGTAATCACCTGTACTTGTGTACCTGGCACAAAGCCTAAACTTTCTAAACGAACTGCAACTAAATCTGGCTGTTCTGTCTCATCGACCACGCGATTTACTTTCGTAATCATCGCTGTTTGCTTGACTTTTAATGCTGACAATCGCACCGTCTCTAACCCTTCACCCTTTTTTTCTAGTATACAAGCAAATGAGAATAATTACCAAAACCAATCTCAGTGGCATTTGCTTCTGTGACAGATCGACAACAATTCATTTTTCTTTTACAGTGCAATTGAATCAAGAATAATTCAGGGTATCCCTCGCCCCAAAATACATCTATCACTTTTATAGAAATGCCTTAAGCCTATATGTTAAATAAAAAACCTCGTATTCCTGCTGCGGTTAACATTCCCGAACATTTGAGTTTTCTACAGGGTTTTCGGGATTATCTGGTTGCTCAAACCGTGAGCCCACATACGCGCAATGCGTATTTATCTGACCTGATTCAATGTAGCGAATTACATCAAAGTGCGACCTTACTGCAATGGTCGAGTGATGACATTGCCGATGTGCTAATCGCACTTACAAAAGCTGGGAAAAGCCCTCGTTCAATTGCACGCTGCCTATCAGCCTTAAGACAATTTTATAAATTTTTAAGAGAGCAAAAGTTACGGGATGATAATCCTGTTGCTAGCCATCATTCCCCTAAAATTGGCCGAGCATTACCCAAAGACTTATCAGAACAAGATGTTGAAGCATTGATCAATGCACCAGATATTAATACAGCCCTTGGACTACGTGATCGTGCCATGTTCGAGGTACTTTATGCCTGCGGTTTACGCGTTTCCGAGTTACTTAATTTACGTTTAGAACTGATCAACCTAAAGCAAGGTTTTGTACGGATTACAGGTAAGGGCAATAAAGAGCGCCTTGTTCCTCTCGGACAATTTGCCTGTGACTGGATTGAGAAATACTTGGCAGAATCACGTCCACAACTCTACAAGAGCAGCACCGACTATTTGTTCCTTACACAACACGGTGGCATTATGAGTCGGCAAAATTTTTGGTATGCGATCAAACGCTATGCGCTACAAGCCAGTATTCAAGCTGAGCTATCACCGCATACCTTACGCCATGCTTTCGCAACCCATTTACTTAATCATGGTGCTGATTTACGCGTGGTACAAATGCTGCTTGGTCACAGTGACCTTTCCACCACACAAATTTATACCCATGTTGCACAACATCGTATGCAGGAATTGCATGGCAAATACCATCCACGAGGCTAAAACCACCTTTGGTCTAGCTTCTCACTAAAATTTGATTTTGTTCACACAGCCTATGCAAGATTTAACGAAGTGTTTCCGTTTTTTTGCTATGCTAAGCCCCTTATATAAATGAATTCGTACAAAAAAGGTTCTATATGTTGTTTACTCGGTCTCAACTTGTAATTGCTTGTACATTAGCATCAACATTATTAGTCAGTGCTTGCTCAAAAGAAAACTCAGCACAAAAACAAGATGCGCTCACAGCAAGTGCACCTGCGACAGGTGAAGCATCAACATTGAATGAACGCAACGCACAACAGCGCTTGATCTCGACCTTAGAGAAAAATTTTAAAACAGCCAACATCAACGCCAAAATTCTTGCCATTAAAAAAACTGAAGTGCCAAATTTATTCTGGGTAAGCCTCGAAGGTATGGGTTCAGTCTATGCAACGGCTGATGGACAATACATTATTCAAGGTGATGTGGTCCGTTTAGGCGATAAGCAACTGCACAATGTGAGTGACGCCTTACAAGCTACCGAAAATAAAAAACATTTAGCTTCACTCAAAACTGAAGACCTAATCGTTTATCCAGCGTCAGGCGGTAAAGCGAAGCATGTGATTTATGTATTTACAGATTCAAGCTGCCCATACTGCCATAAATTGCATGAGCATCTTGCCGAGATCAATGCCAAAGGGATTGAAGTGCGTTATATCGCATGGCCACGTGGTGAACAGTTCATGCCAACTATGCAGGCAATCTGGTGTAGTGAAGATCGTAAGGCAGCCTTCGATCAAGCGGCTAAAGGTTTACCCGTTTCTGCGGCTGAATGTAAAAACCCTGTTCGTGACCAATATCAATTGGGCTTAAATATGGGGGTAAATGGTACACCTGCAATTTATAACGTCGATGGTGAGTATTTAGGTGGTTATATGACTCCTGAAGAAATCGTTCAACGCTTAAACAAATAAATCCAGCCCCTACCCAAAAATAACAAAGACTAGGGCGACAGATTAAAGATGATCTTAGCCCTAGTGTCTCCGCATTTTTTTAGCTATGATCAAGCTTCATTAAAATGATTGAATATAATGGAGTGTGACGTGAAACCAGTTCGTCTGGCGATACTCGGTCTTGGTACTGTAGGTGGTGGAGCCCTTAAATTACTACAAGAAAATGCTGCGGAAATTAAACGCCGTACCGGTCGAGAAATTCAAATTACACACGTAGGCACACGCCGTCCACGTCCAGATTTACAGCTCGAAGGCATTCAACAAAGTGATGACCTGATGGAAATCGTACGTCAACCTGATGTTGATGTTGTGGTTGAAGTCATGGGTGGCATTCATCCCGCTTATGAAGTCATCATGGAAGCCATTAAGCATGGCAAACAAGTGGTAACAGCAAACAAAGCCTTGCTTGCTGAACATGGCAATGAATTATTTAAAGCAGCAGAAGACAATGCCGTACAAATCGCTTATGAAGCAGCGGTTGCAGGTGGTATTCCAATTATTAAAGTCATCCGCGAAGGCCTTGCAGCGAACCATATCGAATGGCTAGCAGGGATCATTAATGGTACTGGTAACTTCATTCTGACTGAAATGCGTGAAAAAGGTCGTGCTTTTGATGATGTATTAAAAGAAGCACAGGAACTTGGCTATGCTGAAGCAGACCCAACTTTTGATGTTGAAGGCATTGATGCTGCACATAAACTGACAATTTTAGCCTCATGTGCATTTGGTATTCCGCTACAGTTTAATAAGGTCTATACCGAAGGTATCAGCAAAATCACTGCTCAAGATGTGAAATATGCAGAAGAACTTGGTTTTCGTATCAAGCACTTAGGTATCGCACGTCGTGCAGAGAAAGGCATTGAGTTACGTGTACATCCAACTTTAATTCCTGCTGAAGAATTGATTGCTAACGTTAATGGCGTTAAAAATGCAGTCTTGGTACAGGCCAATGCAGTTGGTCCTACTTTATATTACGGCGCTGGCGCTGGCGCTGGTCCAACCGCCTCTGCTGTGGTTGCTGACGTGATTGATATCGTTCGTGATATTTCTTATACCGAAGATGGTGCAGGAACGATTCCTCAGCTTGCCTTCGAAGCACTGACTAATGTGCCTATCTTGAGCCGTGAAGAAATGACTACAGGTTATTACATCCGTCTCAATGCAGAAGATCAAACAGGCGTACTCGCTGATGTCACTACAATTCTAAGCCGTGCTGGAATTAGTATTGATGCCATCATGCAGCAATCACGCTTAAAAGATCTGATTCCAATTGTGATTTTAACGGATCCGATTGTTGAATCAAAAATGGATGAAGCACTTGCTCAAATTCAAGCATTACCTGCAATTCGTGGCGAAATCGTAAGAATTCGTTTAGAATCGCTCGATAGTTAATCAGTTTAAATCCCCTCACCCTTCTTCACTCAAGAATGGAACTGCTCTCTTTTGAAAGGGAGCTTGTTGAGCGGGATTTTCTCTCTACCTCATATTGGAACACCATCATGTCGAATGCCAATCGTTATACTGGTCTTGTAGATCGTTATCGTGACCGTTTACCTGTGTCTGCAACTACACGCGCAATTTCTTTAGGTGAAGGGAATACCCCACTGATTAAACTAGAGAACATTCCACGTATTATTGGCAAAAACGTCGAAATCTATGTGAAATACGAAGGTCTGAACCCAACAGGTTCTTTTAAAGACCGTGGTATGACGATGGCTGTGACCAAAGCAGTTGAAGAAGGCTCTAAAGCGATTATCTGTGCATCTACAGGCAATACTTCAGCAGCAGCAGCAGCGTATGCAGCACGTGCAGGCATCAAAGCGTTCGTATTAATCCCAGAAGGCAAAATTGCCATGGGTAAAATGGCGCAGGCAATGATGTACGGCGCGATCACTATGCAAATCCGTGGTAACTTCGATGACGGTATGCGTTTGGTTAAAGAAGTTGCAGATCAAGCACCTGTAACCATTGTAAATTCAATCAACCCTTACCGTTTGCAAGGTCAAAAAACCATTGCTTATGAAATCGTAGAAGCATTGGGGCGCGCACCTGACTATCACTGTTTACCAGTTGGTAATGCGGGGAACATCACTGCACACTGGATGGGTTATACCGAAGCAGTTGCAAACCAACCTGCTGATCAGTTTGAACAAGTGATCTATGATGCGGCTACTGATCAATTCACTGGTCCTAAACCAGAAGGCTTACCAACAATGGTCGGTTATCAAGCATCTGGTGCTGCGCCGTTCTTACGTGGTGCGCCTGTTGAAAACCCAGAAACTGTTGCAACAGCGATTCGTATCGGTAATCCACAAAGCTGGAACCATGCAAAAGCAGTGGTACGTGATTCTAAAGGTTGGTTCGATGAACTCACTGATGCTGAGATTCTAGAAGCTCAACGCCTACTTTCTATGTATGAAGGTGTCTTTGTCGAACCTGCGTCAGCAGCGTCTATTGGTGGTGCAATCCGTGACCTTAAAGCAGGTAAAATTGCTGAAGGTTCTGTGATTGTATGTACCGTTACAGGTAATGGCTTAAAAGATCCAGATACCGCAATCAAGCAATGTGCTGATGCCGTGATGTTGTCAATTGACGCGACCATGGATCAAGTGAAAGATTCTATTCTTTCAAATATGTAAGCATCAATGCTGAAAAAAACCAGTTGCAAGCAACTGGTTTTTTATGGGCTTAAATATAAGCCTTATTCTTCTTCGTATTCATAATCTTCATCATAGCTATATTGTGCAGCTAATTCCTTTTCAATCCTCTGGATTTCTTCAAGCTCGATTTCTTTGATTTCAAATAATGGTTGTTTGAGTAAAGGGTTTACCGCATATAAAGCGTCTTCTTCCCAACCCTGCATAATCGTTAAAATTTGGCTTTTCTGATCGTATTTCAAACCAGATTGCGCTGTGATCATTGCCTGTAAGAGTACAGGTTGATCAGACAACTCATCAAGTGAGCCTTTAAGCTGAATATCACCATAGTCATAATCTGCAAAAATAGTTGCGACATTGGTTTTTAATTGTTCAGGTTGATCTGCATAAGCTAAACCGGCAAAAAACTCATCATGCTCTTCCACCCATTTCTGTTTTTTGACTGACCAAAGCGCATAAAACCTAGCCTCATGTTCAAACTGTACCAGTTGAAATTTTTGCATTCCTGCCAATTGAATAAATTCAAAGGTATCTTCATCGCTTAAACTTTCAGGTAACACATCATCTGAAATATCCCCATCTTCGCAGACATGCTCGCCACAACGTGAGAATACAAAATCATCCAGTTGTTTTAATAATGCTTCATCTGCATCAAAAAGGGATTCAACTTCATACAGAGCGAAATCTCGCGCCCCATCAATTTCAAGCTTTTTATATGCAGCCTCGGCTTGGGCTCTATCCTCAAAAACATTGGCAATACGATTGCCTGCGACATAAAAGACCTCATCGTTATAGCCAAAGTATTTGGCACGAATCACGTAAGTGGTCATGTTGTTCCCCTTAATTCATTTATCATTGAGTTGTTTTATTTGATGTAATGCTTGAGCACTTGCAGGAATTGCCATGCCATTATCCATCCATAATTCAAAATGCATGGCATTAAAAAAATCAGCAGGGCTATACACAATATTGTCCAGTTTCGGCAGTTGCCCAATCCTTGGCAAAATATCGTAGATAAACCAACTGTTATGGGTGAACAATAGTGAATGCAATTTCCCCGTCAGCGCCAAAGGCGATAACATTAATTGTGAGAGTGCTATATCCTGCACATAATCATGATGTAACTGTTCTAAATGCTGTTCAAAGTTCTGAGGCAATTGTCTTGCATCTATCGCATTTACAAAGTCATTGAGTGTCGGAATAAAACGCTGTTGGTAATCCACCAATAAATGATCACGTTCACACAAATCTTTAATATCAATCGATTTGCCTGCACTATTTTGAAGGCTATGCCCAAACACAGGAACCACAACCGAATTTATGCCCCACAAAGTATGTAAAATTCGGTGTCGCGCATCGCTACATAGGCTTTTGGTACTGTCTATAAACGCATGTAGTTCATAGTAGTCTTCGGGCTCCCCACCCCAGCGTTTTGCAGAAATCCGTGCATGTTGCATCGCATTCATAACGGTATGTCATCATTTTTTGTTGTATGCACACATTAGCCGATTTAGGCTCAAAAAACGAACACAATTTATTGAAATAAGACAAGTTGTGTCGCCTTATTCAGGCATAAAAAAACTCCCCATAAAGAGGAGTTATTTAATTTAAAAGGACTAAACGCGTTTTGGCAATGTGCTTAACCAGCTTAATAGATTAGTTGCATCGCTATTACGTGCTTGTGAGCTTGGTGCGCCTAATAGCACCACAACCGCTGGGCGTGAATTCACAGTGGTATGCATCACGACACAACGGCCCGCTTCATTGATATAACCTGTTTTTGACAAGTTAATGTTCCAACCGCCATTACGCACCAGTGCATTGGTATTATTTGACTTGAGAACGCGATAACCTAAATTGAAATCATAGGTTGGCGTGGTTGAGAATTGACGAATCAAACCATATTGCGACGCAGTACTGACTAGAATACCTAAATCACGTGCTGATGAGACATTATGTGGATCTAATCCAGTAGATTCAGCATAACGTGTCGACGTCATACCCAATTGCCTCGCTTTAGCATTCATTGCAGCAATAAAGGCAGATCGGCCACCTGGATAAGTGCGTGCTAAAGCAGCGGCAGCTGGATTCTCAGACTTCATCAACGCAAACAAAAGTGCTTCAGCGCGATTCATGGTATCGCCCGCACGTAAGGTTGAACTTGAGTTCTTACCCCCGGCACCAGCAAAATCAATTGACTCTAACGTAATTTCTTCTGACATGTTTAAACGTGCATCAGCCGTTACCACAGCGGTCATCAATTTAGTAATCGATGCAATAGGTACCGACATATTACTGTTTTTACTGTACAGCACTTCACCCGTTTGCGCATCCATCACCAAAGCAGCACGTGCATTGACAGAGGGTTGACTACTATACCCAAAGGTATCTCGAATCTGTGCGGACTGCTGCGGCGTACTTGAGGAAGTAATTGTTGCCGAACCACCATTACGCAATGTCGTCGTAACAGAAGTTGAACCTTGTGGACTAATTTCTACAGGATCATCATCTTCCATAAACTGACTTGCATCACTTGCAGACCAATTCATCGAAGCTGAACCATTCACACGCGAAGAAGCTGGATTGTTATTCACAACCAGTTCAGCAAAACTTGTTGAGCTCCAGGCCAACAAGATAGACATGCTTAAAACATGCATGATAGATTTTTTAGAATTTTTCACGACACAATACTCAACTCAGGACGCTGCACATTTGCGCTTAATACCATTATGCCTTACATTTGAACAAATCGGGTAAAGCTTTTATAGACACAATTGTGTACAACTATTCGCTAAAAACGAAGAATAGGATTGCTAATTTTGTGGTTTCATTGCAAGCTAATTTTGCTTTATGTAACAAAAAACCAGTTTTTTTGAAAAAAGGAGGTCTTCTTGATCACTGTTCTCGTTGTTGATGATCATGAACTCGTGCGCACAGGTATATGTCGTATGTTGGAAGACCACCCCGATGTAGACGTCATTGGACAAGCCGAATCGGGTGAAGAAGCCATTGCTATAGTCCGTCAAAAGCACCCTCAGGTCGTATTGTTAGATGTGAATATGCCTGGTATTGGCGGAGTGGAAACTACTCGTCGCTTATTACAAAGCGCACCTGAAACAAAAGTGATCGCTGTCAGTGGTCTTGCCGAAGAACCATACCCTTCACTGCTATTAAAAGCAGGAGCGAAAGGCTACATCACTAAAGGTGCACCAATTTCTGAAATGGTTCGTGCTATTAATAAAGTGATGCAAGGCGGAAAATACTTTAGTGCAGATATTGCGGAACAATTAGCGAGCTCATATCTTTCGGATACGCAACAATCACCTTTCGATGCACTGTCAGAACGTGAGATGCAAGTCGCCATGATGGTCGTGAATTGTATTAGTGCCCAAGAAATCGCTGACAAATTATTCGTAAGCGTAAAAACTGTAAATACCTATCGGTATCGTATTTTTGAAAAATTGAGTATTGATAGCGATGTCAAACTCACTCATCTTGCGATTCGTTATGGACTCATTAAACCTTAAAATAACAGTAAGCGCCTATGTTAGGGAAAATTGCGTCGTCAGTTTCACAAACGGTCTATCGGCTTGGGGTTTGGTATAGCGGCTATCGGCTGATCATCTCGATTAGCCTGTTGTTAATTTATTTACTCACCGCCGAACAACTTTCCAGCAACTATGTTTATCCCTTCTTATATTTTTACACTTTAATTTGCTATATCACATTCAACATTTTTCAACTCTTTTTACTACAACTTGTTCCAATTCAAATCTCCAAGCAGCTGATTTTTATCTTTCTGATTGATGTCATTTGTCTGAGTTTAATCACCTTCTCTGCAGGTGGCCCAAATCTGCAACTCAGCTTACTCTATGTCATTATTATTTTTTCTTCTGCGATTTTATTAAATGCTCACCTGTCGCTGATCATTACTTTATTTGCCGTCATTATGGTGGTTTACCAGCGTTTTTTAGGTGACTTTTTTGCTGTTAATAATTTAAACCACCTCGGCAATAGTATTTTTCTCGCTTTCTTGTTTTTTGTAGTCCATGCTATTGGTCGCATCGCAGTCCAACGTTTTAAAATTTTAGAAACTTTAACTTTTCATCAGTCGATTGAAATCCATCAACTGCAAAATATTAACCGCTATATCTTAGAACAGATCGAAGATGGTTATTTGGTACTAGATGAAAGCAATCATATTGTCTTAACCAATCCCGCAGCCAATACCTTATTAGGTATCCATTTACCAGTCTCTTTAGAAAAAACGCCGCTGATTAAATTACAACCTGACCTGTTTGAACTTGTCCAATTCAGTGATCTAGAAGATGGCGAAGAATTTAGTTTTGAATCGCAACAAAGCCCATATACGATCAATGTTCGTGTTAAACATTTGATTGTGCCAGAACATGCCTTGGTCTTATTAATCTTAAAAGATGCACAAAAGCTGACTCAACAAGTCCAACAGCTAAAACTTGCCGCACTGGGTCAACTTTCTGCCAGTATTGCGCATGAAATCCGCAATCCTTTGGCTGCGATTGTACAAGCCAATGAACTATTTAAAGACAGTGATCCACATCAACAAGAAATGCTGTCCCGCATGATCAATAAACAGGCCAAACGGATTGATAGTATCGTGCAAGATACCTTAGCAATGGCACGGAATAAACCTACCGAATCACAAGAAATTGATCTAAGCTCTTTTTTTGAAAGTTTACTCAATGAAGATCTAACCGATGCTAAACAACAAATTCAAATTCAACTGACAGAACAGACCAGCATTTTATTTGATGAAAAACAATTACGCCAAGTGCTGATTAATTTAATTCGAAATGCATTACGACATAATGCAACTGACGCTCCTTATATTGAAGTCGAAGTGCACGAAAAAGATGGTCGAACTTGCATTGATGTCATCGATTTTGGGACGGGTGTCTCAAAACGCGATATTTCTCAACTATTCAAACCATTTTTTAGTACCGAAATTAAAGGAACTGGTTTAGGATTGTATTTGTCTCACACATTTTGTGAGGCCAATCATGCAAAGCTCACCTATATAGAGCGACAACAAGGAGCATGCTTCAGGATTGAATGCTCTAAAATTCATTGATTAAATTAGGTTTCTCGGGGAAATGGCAACAAAACAACCACTCGTCTTACTGGTAGATGACGAAGAAGATTTATGTCTTCTAATGCAAATGACGCTTGCGCGTATGGGCATCAAGACACATCTCGCCTATCGGGTTGAACAAGCAAAAAAATTCTTTACTGAGTTTCAGTATGATGCTTGTTTAACAGATTTAAACCTTCCTGATGGTAATGGTCTGGATCTGGTCAAACATGTGACACAGAACTATCCCAATACCCCTATTGCGGTGTTGACTGCCTATGGCAATATGGATATTGCCATTGCTGCATTAAAAGCAGGCGCATTTGACTTTGTCAGTAAACCTGTCAACCAAATGCACTTAGACCAATTAATTCAAAAAGCATTGAATCGTCCACAGCCAGAACAAGAAGCTGCTGAAACGGCTTTAGAAAATAAGTTGCTAATTGGACGTTCTGCACCCATTCAACAGTTACGCATCGCTTTAAAGAAAATTGCACGTTCTCAGGCGCCTGTATTTATTACCGGTGAATCAGGAACAGGTAAAGAAGTTGTTGCGAATTTGGTACATCGCTTGAGTAACCGTAGTGAAGGACCTTTTATTGCCATTAACTGTGGTGCGATTCCAACAGAATTGATGGAAAGTGAGCTGTTCGGACATAAAAAAGGCAGCTTCACTGGTGCAACGCAGGATAAACAAGGTCTCATTCTTTCCGCACATGGCGGTAGTTTATTCCTGGATGAAATCGCAGAACTGCCTTTAAATATGCAGGTTAAATTACTGCGTGCTGTACAGGAAAAGAAAATTCGCCCAGTCGGTTCAGATCAAGAAATCGATGTAGATTTCCGTGTGATTAGTGCCAGCCACCAAGACTTGGAGTTGTTGGTACAACAAGGTCGTTTCCGACAAGATTTATTCTTCCGTATTCATGTCATGGATATTGTACTGCCTCCTTTACGTGAACGTGGGCAAGATATTCTGTTATTGGCGAATCATTTTATTCAAAAGATTAGTCAAGAATGGGATCTACCTGCGAAATCACTGTCTTCACGTGCAGAGCAGTTCTTATTGCAGCAATATTTTCCAGGTAATGTGCGTGAATTACGCAATATCATTGAACGTGCAATCACCCTCAGTGATGATGACAATATTGACTTGGCACATCTCCAGACTGCACCTTTACGCAGTTCATTGGCAAACCCAACTGCTTCATTTACCAATGCTTCACCAGAAGAAGTAGAGCCCGTATCGCATTCTGCCAGCCCAGCGATGAGCTCGAAAAAGCTTCCACCTGAAGGTTTGGAACGTTATTTAGAGAATATTGAAAAAGAAATTCTTCTAAATGCACTGAACCTCACGCATTGGAATCGAACTTTAGCTGCGAAGAAGTTAGGTATGACCTTTCGCTCGCTACGTTATCGTTTGAAGAAGTTTGGTTTAGATACTGAAGATGATGAATAATCACTAAAAATAAAGCCCCTCAACTGAAGGGGCTTTATTTTTTAATAGCGACTTTTTAAAACTAAATCGGTGACATGTTCGAGATAATTATCTTCTTTCATCTCAGCAGATAATGCATAGGTCTGATTTGGCTGAATACCTTGACCTTCAATCATATTGCCATTGGGGGTGTAATAATGTGAGACCGTCATTTGCAATGCAGCACCACTCGGTAAAGGGAATAACTTTTGTACCACGCCTTTACCATAACTATTTTCGCCTACCACCCATGCCCGCTTATGCTCTTTTAATGCCGCAGTAAAGACTTCCGCAGCAGATGCAGAGCGACGGTTAATAAGAATGCCTAATTTCATATTCTGAAATTCATTGGAAGGAAGTGCTTGGAATTGTTGATCACCTTCAGAACGACTTTTCGTCGTGACAATTAAACCCTGATTTAAAAATAAGTCCGCAGCTTCGACTGAGGCTGAAAGTAAGCCACCTGGATTATTACGCAAATCGAACACCACAGCCTTAAGTTTGGTCGAACTATATTCTTCAATCAAACGCTTAATTTCATTGGCTGTATCTTGCTGAAAAACACGTATTTTCAGTACCAGTACCTGATTGTGTAATAAAACTGGTTCAATATCAGTCTCGACTTTCTTATTTCTCACCAAAATGGTCGTACTATTATTCTCTGTTTGTATTTGTACAGTACTTCCAATCGAACCGTAAAGCAGACCCTGTACTTGATCCTGATTTAAACTTTTAAGCTCTTGGTTATCCACTTTTAGAATGACTTGCCCATTGCGTAAACCGAGTTTACTCGAATCTGAACCTGACTTTAGATCTTGGATCTGCCACGTTTTCGAATGCGCATCATAATTTAAATTGAAATCGACAGATGCTAAATCGCCTTCTGTATATTGAATCAGTTGACGATATTCTTCTGCAGATAAATAGCGGGAGTAACGATCTAGACCACTGACCAAACCTTTAATGGACTGTTGGAATAACGCATCATCTGACTTTTTATCGACATAGTTATCTTTAACAATGCCATAAATCTGTACAAATTGTTGAATGGATTCAATTGGAACTTCAGCATTACTCGACTGTGTTTCATCATTCGACCATCCTGAAGAATGGGGAACTGGCGCAGCTGAAAGACTATGTCCCCAACACATCAACAAACTTGCACATAACGCTCGGTAGATGTTGTTGTGTTGGGTCATTGATTCACCTTATTTTAAAGTAATTAAATTTTTGCCTTGCATTTCAGGCGGTACAGGAATGTTCATCAAATGCAATAGTGTTGGCGCGACATCCGCCAAAACACCATCTTCAGCAATCGTTGCTTGGGTTGGGCCAACATAGATAAATGGCACCAATTCAGTGGTATGTTGGGTGTGAACCTGTCCACTATCATAGTCTTGCATTTGCTCTACATTACCATGATCCGCTGTAATTAACATATGTCCTTTGTTCGTCATCACTGCATCGTAGACACGACCTAGACAGGTATCAACTGTTTCAACTGCTTTAACCGCAGCATCAAATACACCCGTATGCCCAACCATATCACCATTGGCATAGTTCACGACTAAAAGATCGAACTCACCTGAATTGATTGCATTCACCAGCTCATCCGTCACTTCATATGCGCTCATCTCTGGCTTTAAGTCATACGTTGCTACATTCGGTGATGGAATTAGAATACGTTTTTCACCTTCATACTCATCTTCACGACCACCACTAAAAAAGAAAGTCACGTGTGCATACTTCTCAGTTTCAGCAATACGCAATTGAGTTTTGCCTAAACCAGACAGGTATTCACCAATTGAGTTCTTAAGCCCTTCTGGCATATATGCCACTGGCGCATCAATACTGGCTTGATAACGTGTCAGCATGACAAATTTCGATAGATTCGGAACAACTTTACGCTCAAATCCAGCAAAATCTTTTTCAACAAAAGCACGGGTAATTTCACGCGCACGATCGGCACGGAAATTCATAAAAATAAGGCTGTCGCCATCTTGAACTTTGACAACTTCACCGATACGGGTTGCTTGAACAAACTCATCATTTTCATTCGCAGCATAAGCAAGTTCTAAACCTTCAACTGCTGAATTGGCTGCACGTACCGCCTCACCTTCTGTCATTAAGCGATAAGCTTGTTCAACACGATTCCAACGATTATCGCGATCCATTGCAAAGTAACGACCAATCATCGAAACGATACGACCCTGATTTGGGTATTGTGCAAATAAAGCATCTAATTTTTCTAATGAAGGCTTTGCACTACGTGGCGGTGTATCACGTCCATCAAGAAAGGCATGCAGATATACCGTTGCACCACGTTTTAATGCAAGCTCGCACATTGCCACAATATGGTCTTCATGTGAATGAACACCTCCTTGAGACAATAAGCCCATCACGTGTACAGCACCCTTGGCTGCTTTGGCTTTTTCTACAGCATCAACTAAAACTTCATGCTCAAAAAAATCACCTGTGCGGATATCTTTAGTAATTCGGGTGAAGTCTTGGTACAGCACACGACCTGCACCTAAATTCATATGACCGACTTCAGAGTTACCCATTTGACCATCAGGAAGGCCGACATCTTCGCCTGAGCCTGAGATTAAACTATTTGGATGCTTGGCCTTCATCGCAGTAAGGTTTGGCGTTTTTGCCGCTAAAAAAGCATTATCTTCAACTGCTTCACGATGTCCTACACCATCCATAATTACGAGAACGTGAGGAATTTTGCCAGTATTTGCATCCGTCATAATGGATTCTCTGTTTGTCATTTGATCGGCATATTTTACCGAAATTTAATCAAATTCTCCATGACCTAACTGATGGCTTTCATCAATCCTGATGATAGAGTCCTCA
This sequence comes from Acinetobacter sp. Tr-809, assembly GCF_011753255.1. Taxonomy (NCBI): domain Bacteria; kingdom Pseudomonadati; phylum Pseudomonadota; class Gammaproteobacteria; order Moraxellales; family Moraxellaceae; genus Acinetobacter; species Acinetobacter sp. Tr-809. The sequence goes on along the minus strand of NZ_VWVZ01000006.1, from coordinate 54,563 downwards.
TATAAAGCGAGTTATCGTGCTCGATACAACAAATAACTACCAACCATAAAAATGAACACCACAGGCATAAGTACGAACCATGCAGGTGAAGGTGCGTAAACCAAACTTGCATAGCCCAAAAAATCTTGCAGATAGAAGAAGCCTAAGCCTGTGAACAGTGAAATTACCAAACGGAAACCCATTGACTGTTGACGTAATGGTCCAAAAATAAAGGAACACGCAATCAACACCAAGGTAATTAAAGAAAATGGTGATGTCACTTTCTGCCAGAAAGCCAATTCATAAGTCTTCGGAACCTGACTATATTCATCCATATAACGCATAAAGCTAATCAACTGACTAGGCGATAAATCTTCAGGATCTAAAGTCACCATATGCACATACTTCGGCTGTAATGCTAAGCCAAGTGATTGCTGCTCATGATCTGTTTTAATAGCATTGCCTTGCGCCAGTAAATCCACTTGATGCGATTGAAACAATTGCCATTCGCCATCTTTAATAAATTGCCCTTTTTCAGCAGTTACAAAAGACTGCAAACGATAGTCCTGATCAAAATCAATCGTTTGAATATTGCGTAACTGGCCTTGTGAGTTGGCATAATCAATATAAATAAAGCGCTGTCCTTCACGAGACCAATAGCCTTTGACTTCACCCAAAGCCGCTACACTACGTTGTTTTTTAATACTTTGTGCTTTTTCATTGGTATAAGGAATAACCCATTCACTCAATACAAAAGACAGTACGATTAATAACAGCGCTGAACGCATCACCCAGCCAACAATTCGCCATAAACTGATGCCAACAGAACGCATCACAATCAGTTCACTATTCGAAGCAAGCGCCCCTAGTCCTAAAACAGAACCAATCAATGCAGCAACAGGCAGGATTTCATACAAATAACGTGGTGCACCCCACATCACAAATAGAAAAGCCTGCCATGCATTATAGTTGGGTTTCAGTGAACCCAATTCACCAAGGTAAGTAAATAATACTTGCAGAAAAGATAACACCAGCGTTGTTCCTAGCATGGCTAGAACCGTGGTTTTTGTCACATGTTTGGCGACTATTCGACGTGCTAGCATTACAACCCCACTCGCTGCATACTTTTCTTAATTTTAGGTCCCAATTTTTGTTTACGTGCAAAAATTGCGGCTGCAATGGCATATACCAAAATTACAGCTGGATAAGCCCAAATGTCCAACTCTTCTTTACTGATTCTGGTCTTAATCGCGATCAATACCACAATTAAGCTAGCAAAAATAAAGATCGCAGGGATCAAGCGATAATAACGCCCTTGACGAGGGCTCACTTCAGACAATGCGACAGCAAGCATCAAAGCCACAATAATAATAAATGGCCCAAAAATCCGCCAACCTAACTCACTACGCACTACTGAGTCATCCCGTTTCTGCCATAGCTTAGACATTGATAAAGCTTCTACATCATCACTTTCAAACTTCACATCTTTATCATTTTCCAAGCGTAGTCGATAAGACTGAAACTCTGCCTGAATATAACGTGGCTGATTTGGATAAATCTCGTAACGGCGTCCTTGAACCAAGTCCACAACATTTGCCGTATCATTAGCAACTTCAACACGAGTGGCTTCTTTCGCCAAAATCATGATGTCTGGTTTATCTTCTTGGTTAGATTTTTGATAGAAGAAAATCTCTTTTAAGTTCTTACGATCTTCAGACAATGAATCTGCATAAATTGTAAAAGGACCTGAGGAAATAAACTCCTTCGGACGAACCAAATCAAAGCCCGTTCGTACCGCTTGTGTACTGGTCAGTTTTTCAAACTCACGCAAGCCCCATGGACCCATCCAAATCATTAAACAGGTTTGCACCACCAAATATACCAACGTCATTGGTAATAGCAGGCGTGCTAATTGGTTACGGCTCACACCACTACCATTTAACACCGCCATTTCATGGTCAACATACAGACGCCCAAACACCAACATCAAGGCAATAAAGAAACCCAAAGGAAGAATCAGTGTTAAGAACTCAGGTAGGCGGTAACCGATAATGCTAAATAGAATATTTGCATCTAAACGGCCTTGAGCCGCGACGCCAAAATACTTGATTAAACGCCCGCCCATCATAATCAAGGTTAATAAACCAATGACTACGAGAGATGTCGAAACCACCTGTTTGACGAGATAACGCCGAATAATCAAAGTAATACTTCCAAAAAGACCAATTGAAGGTAACGCTAGTTTACCCGAATGTTAAAAATATAAAACCTATCGCTTGTTGCTGATTGCAACCTCATATCTGAAAGTGTTTAATGGACTTATCTATCTTTTTCATTCATTAGGTTCTATACAAACAATGAAATTTACACTTCAAAACGCATTCCCCACTCAGGCGTCTAGCGAATCTTTGTGGATTTTGGTTGATTCAGAACAATTACAACAGAACTTAAACATCTATCAAATCAATCATCTAGAACAAGTACTCGATGCAACCCAATTCAAAGCAAGCTTTAATGAAAACCTAGCCCTAATTGCGAATATTGCGATTCAAGCCAATGCGCAATTATTAGGGCTTGGAAAAAGTACAGAGTTGAAAGCGACAAAATTAGCAAAACTTGCACAAAGTATTATCAAATCATCACAAAATAAATTTAAACAAATTAGTGTCGATCTTTCAGCACTGCCGACCGATTTACATTCCCTGTTTGTTTTGAGTCTCACCCAAGCCGCTTATGGTTATGACGAATTTAAATCGAAAAAGAATGAGTCTGTCTTAGAAACCATTCACCTGATCGCTAACCAAACTGAATTAGATGATGCCCAATTGAATCTGATTCATGCAGTGCAATCTGGACAAAATTATGCCCGTGACCTAGGTAATCGTCCTGGAAATATTTGCTTCCCAGAATATCTGGCTGATCAAGCGCTCGCACTCGCTGCACAATATCCAGACTTGTTAAAAGTGACCGTTCTTGATGAACAGCAAATGGCTGATCTGGGTATGTATGCATTCCTTGCGGTTAGCAAAGGTTCTGAACGCCCAGGTCGTATTGTCACACTTGAATACAATGCTCAAATTGAACAAGCTCCTGTTGTATTGGTTGGTAAAGGCGTGACTTTTGATACAGGTGGTATTTCATTAAAACCAGGCTTAGGCATGGACGAAATGAAGTTTGATATGTGTGGTGCGGCTTCTGTTCTTGGAACCATTCAAGCACTATGCGAAGCACAATTGCCAATTCATGTGGTTGGTGCGATTGCTGCTGCTGAAAATATGCCATCTGGGCGCGCAACTCGTCCGGGTGATATTGTCACCAGCATGAGCGGTCAGACCATTGAAATTCTAAATACCGATGCTGAAGGCCGTTTAGTCCTGTGTGATACCCTCACCTACATCAAACGCTTTAACCCAGCATTGGTGATTGATATTGCAACTTTGACTGGTGCTTGTGTTGTGGCACTAGGTAAAGTCGTAAGCGGTCTATTCTCACCAGATGATGAACTTGCTCAAGACTTACAACAGGCAGGCGAACAATCACTTGACCGTGTATGGCGTATGCCTGTGATGGAAGAGTATCAAGAATTACTCGACTCACCGTTTGCCGATATTGCGAACATTGGCGGACCATATGGTGGTGCAATTACAGCCGCATGTTTCCTTGAACGTTTTACTCGTGATTATCGCTGGGCACATCTCGATGTCGCAGGTACAGCGTGGTTATCGGGTGCAGCCAAAGGTGCAACAGGTCGTCCAGTGCCATTGCTGATGCAATTCTTGGCCAATCGCGCTCAAACGAATGGCTAGAGTTTGATGCCAGTGAACCCGCAAATTAGCTTTTATCTATTTGAAAATAGTACAGAACGGCAAGTCGAAAGTGCTTGCCGTTTATGCCGTAAAATCCTGAATCAACACCCCCATATTTGGTGGTTATGTAAAGATTCAGAGTTACAAACTGAGTTGGATGAAAAACTTTGGAGTTTTGATCCACTCAGTTTTATCCCACACGGTATTGACCAGCCCAACAGCCCTGTATGTATTTCAGCAGAACTCCCCCCATCCAATGATTGGATCGTGTTTAATTTTAACAATCATGCACTTGAACAAGCTCAAGATTTTCGCCACATTATCGAGATTATTGAAAATAATGAAACCGCGAAACAAATTGGGCGGGAAAAGTTTAAAATGTATCGCCGTTTAGGTATCGAGCCGCGAACGTTTAAATTATAAATCGGCAACCAAGAACATCATGTGAGGAGTGTCTTGTGGCATTAAATGTAGGTCAAGACTTTAAAAAACGTTGGTTAAATGCACCTGAAGCTGTACGCCAGACTTATCAGGACGATTTGGCACGTATCTGCGATCTATTATTACCACAAACGCCAATCCAAACTTGGACACAGCAAGAAGAGAACGCTCAACAAATTTCTCAACAACGTATTGATCAAGCCTATGCTGACTTAAAAGCGGAATTGATTGAACAAGCACGTATTCGTAAACAACTGGCTTTGGAAAAGGCTTTAGAAGAGAAGCGTGCAGCCGCAGCAGCGTATGCAGCGCAATTGCAAGCCGATGAAGCCCGTCAATTTGAACAACAGACTGAAAACCTGCTTGCCTTACGTAGTCATATTGATCAGGAAATTGCACAGCAAACAGAACGCTATCAAAGTAACCCTGAACAGCCAAGTGTGGATTATTCACGAGGCCAAAGTGTGATGATTGATGATCAGCAAATTCTATCTGAACTGGAAAGCGTTCGGGTTCGACTCGAACTTGAAGCGGAAGGTTTAATTGAGCAAGCCGTCACTGTGTTTAGAGCAAAACTACATGCCCTCGCGCAAGATGAAATTGAATATATTCTGAAAAACAGTGAATTTTCAGAAGATAAGTAAGAAAAAAGCCCAGTTCAAACTGGGCTTTTTTTAGGTTCAATCTTTTATTTTAAAAAACCGTTTTCAGCTAAAAAAGCCATACTGATATTCGATTCAGTTTTCTGTTCTGCAGCCTTATCGCCTAACAATAAACGCTCGATATAACGCGCCAGCACATCCACTTCCAAATTGACTTTGCTGCCGACTTGCCATGTACCGATATTGGTACGTTCAGCAGTATGTGGGATCAAATTCAAGCTTAAGATATTGCCACGCAGATGGTTAATGGTCAGGCTAATCCCATCAACAGTCACCGAGCCTTTTTCTGCCAGATATTTAGCTAATTCAACAGGTGCTGTCACTTCAAAATACAATGAGCGTGCATCATGTCGTACTAAGGTAATTTCACCTAAACCATCGACATGTCCACTCACGATATGCCCACCAAAACGTGTGGTTGGAAGCATCGCTTTTTCCACATTGACGGCTTGACCAACTTTCCATTGACCTAATGTGGTACGGTTTAAACTCTCACGCGAAACATCAGCCGCATACCAGTTTTCACCCCATTCAATTACGGTCAGACAGATCCCGTTGGTGGCAATCGAATCACCCAAATGTACATCAGACATATCCAAATCAGTTTGAATACGCAAACGAACGTCACCACCTACACTCTGTAGGCTCTCAACCTTACCTAAACTTTCAATAATGCCTGTAAACATGGGAGTTTCAACCTATCTTTATCGCAGTATGTACCACTGTAAAGAAGATACCTTAAAGCAAAGATCTTGATATAACAAGGCATGTACAGTCCAAATACAGGCAAATAAAAAGGGCAATCAATTGACTGCCCTTCATTTTATTCATCTGGTCTTTATTACATTTCAGACACTTGCTTCTCAGCAATTTCTTCTTCTTTTACTACAATTGTACTATTGACTAAGAAATGACTAAAGAACAGCTTATAACCAAGCACGCCTAAACAAGCACCCACGATTGGTGCAATAATCGGAACAATGAAGTACGGAATGTCACGACCACCTGTAAAAGCAACAGGCCCCCAACCAGAAAAATAAGCCACAATTTTTGGGCCGAAATCACGGGCAGGATTCATGGCAAAACCAGTCAATGGGCCAAAAGAAGCACCAATCACAGCAACCAATAGACCGACTAAAATTGGCGCCAAAGCACCGCGTGGCAAGCCATTACTATCATCACCAATTGCCATAATCAACCAAAGCAACAACATGGTAATAAACATTTCCACCATGAACGCTTGACCAATCGACAATAAATGATGTGGATAGGTCGAGAAAATCCCTGCCAACTCTAGACTTTCCACACTACCGCGTACCATGTGATGGGTCTGCTCATAATCCACAAATAAATTGCTGTACAGACTATAAACCAACAATGCACCAACAGCGGCACCAGCCACTTGAGCAATAATATAGAACGGCACTTTACGTTTATCGAAGCCTGCAAAGAGTGCCAGTGCAATCGTTACCGCAGGATTGAGATGTGCCCCAGAAATACCTGCCGATAGATAGACCGCTAGCGCAACAGCCAAACCCCACACAATGCTGATTTCCCACAAACCTAAACTCGCCCCAGCAAGTTTAAGTGCAGCCACCACACCAATACCAAATGATAAAAAAATTGCGGTAGCAAAAAATTCAGCTACACATTGCCCCAATAAGGTGGGTTCCGAGCGACTCATAACAACCTCTCTTGGTCATCGCTGCAAATAGGCAAGACCCTAAATTAAGCTCGGCAAACTATAGTTATTTTCAGATACGGTCAATATCATTTGGTAAAAATTTGAACGAATGGTTAAACTATTTCCAGTTTTATATTAAGTGAACACAATGATAAAAACAGGAGAAGAAATAAGAGTATATAATTGTTTTAAATCATTATTTATTAATTATAAATTTATAACGTCTAATTTAAATGCATGACTTCGCATGTATAAACACATTAAAATTTGATAGATATTTACTATAAAAACATAGATTTATCTCAAAAACCGATTTTATTCATCTAATTATCCGATACAACATCAAAATCGGATACAAAAACACCACCTTGTTGTGCAAAGTGGTGTTCGATTCGGCTTACCAAAGTGCGAGTTGGGTACTGTTCCCCGTAGTATCAACTCCACCCAATTCAGCGAAGTGATATAACTGCCCGAGCAGCTGTCGCAACGGCGGACCTGATTTTGAATGCGTATCCGTAATCACAATAAACTCAAGTACGCGCGCTCGATCAGATTGACGCTGCTTGCTCACCCGATAACGCGGAACATCTTGAGTCAGCAAAGTTACTTTGCCGCGTTTTAAATTGGCGGTCAGCAGGTCTTTCGGCTCAATATTTCCATCAGTCGAATAACTGGTCAAAATATAACGTGCATTAATAGTAGCCAATAACTTTTCATAGGCCTCTTTGGCATACTTAGAAGAGTTATAAGGACTTGGACGCTCTTTGCGCCATGCCCGATCGATACCACTCTTAAAGCCTTTAGTATCTGGCGATGGTAAATCCACCTGATCCCATAAAGTCAGCGCATTTAATACATGATAATTACTACTGTATGCATGCTGATTATACGGTGGGTCCAAATAAGCAACATCGACTTCGAAACCACTCATTTGATTGGCTAGATGTTGTGCATCAACACACCACATTTCAGCAGCAGGACGTTTAGGATCACCAATCTCACAGAAGCGGCTTGGTGTCAGCCATAACAGTGATTCAATTCGTTCTAAAGCCGTTTGAGTACGTCCACCCCAGCCTTGATGGAAGCTTTTAAAGACACCGCTGGTATTACTGACAAAACTGGCTGAATATAAGAGAGGAGCTAATAAGGCACTCATTTCGACATCATTGATTGCACCCTGCGCTTGCCATGTTGCAATCTGCTGACGGATCGCATCAATACGCATGCCATTACGGCGTTTGAAGAACAAACGGTCACGGGCAGGATCATAAACATCGTCATTACGTGGACATAGGTTATGTGTGACCCAACCTTTAACTTCAGGCAAACGGTTTAGATAATCAATCGCTTTTTGATAACCACCCAGCTCTTTAAAAGCAGGTGCATCCACACAGGCTAAAATAGCATGGTTCAATGCATGGCTATACGGTTCCCAGTCATTGGCAATCACGCGATAACCATTCTGGCGCGCCAAACGCGAGACAACGCCACTCCCCGCAAAGAAATCCGCAAAAATCGGTGGATTCTTTTTCTTACTGTTCAGTGTGCCTGTAATCTCAAGTGCTTCTAAAATGAGGTGAAGCAATCGACGCTTATTGCCCAGATAAGGCACTAACTGATGAAAAAGATATTCGTCTGTCGTACGCGCGGCATGACGACGTTTGTGATAAACCGATGGTTCTGGATTCATATCATCTCTTGGATAGGGAGCAATCTTAGGCGAATATCTTGCCCAAGTTGGGTTACATCAACCAACTCAAAACGAAGTTGCTCTGCCATCTTGCTAAATTCAGCACTGAACATAGCTCGCGCAGATTGACCAAGTAAAGTTGGTGCAACATAACTTATCATTTCATCAACCAAACCTTGCTGTAAAAAGGCAGTTGATAAGGTTGCGCCAGCCTCAACCAATACGTCATAAACTTGGTATTGTTGAGATAAGGTCTGCAATAATTGATTTAAAGCTTGCGGTGGCAATTGTATCACGCCTAAATCAGCAAGTTCTTGACGAAATGGTGTCATCACCATCACTGTTTCTGGATTTTGTAAAATCTTTGCTGAAAGCGGTAGTCGTCCTTGGCGATCCAATACAATACGCTTCGGCTGCACCACGGTACTTAGCTCAATACCATCCAATGCACGTACATTCAGCTCACAATCATCCGCTAAAACGGTTTGAATACCAGTAATCACCGCACCTGAAATAGCACGCCAATGCTGTACATCTTGTCGAGCTACCGTGCCAGTAATCCACTTCGACTCACCTGAAGCCATCGCGGTACGGCCATCCAGACTTGATGCAATTTTTAAACGCACATAAGGCAAACCCGTTGACATGGCCTTTAAAAAGCCAAAGTTGAGCGTTTTTGCACTTTCCGTACAAACCCCCGTTTCAACCTCAATACCCGCCTCTTGTAGAATTTTCACACCCTTGCCCGCAACCAGTGGATTTGGATCTGAACAGGCAATTACGACTTTCTTCACTTGAGCTTTAACCAAAGCTTCAGCACAAGGTGGTGTTCGACCATAATGTGCACACGGTTCTAAGGTTACATACGCAGTGGCACCTTTAGCATTGTCACCCGCTTGGCGCAGGGCAAAAACTTCCGCATGCGGCTGACCCGCTTTAGGGTGATAGCCTTCCCCAATCAACTGACCGTCTTTGACAATCACACAACCCACATTTGGATTTGGTTTGGTCGAATAGAGACCATTCCGAGCCAAAGCAATGGCTTGTTGCATCCAGTACTGTTGTTCGGATAAATGCTCTTGGGTTAACTCAGACATGATTTCTCGAATTTAAGCTTCATTTTCACGTTGTTGCATTTGCTCAATCTGGTGGCGAAATGCTTCTACATCTTGGAAATCCTGATACACAGAGGCAAATCTAACGTAGGCGACATGATCCAATGCAAATAATGCCTGCATCACAATTTCACCAATGGTTCTGGATTTGACATCACGCTCGCCTAGACGACGAATCTGCGATTGAATATCACTGAGTACCGTTTCAATTTGTTCTTGAGTGACAGGACGTTTTTGTAAGGCATGCATTAAGGAACGACGCAATTTCTCCTCGTCAAACGGCTCACTTTTACCATCCGATTTGATGACGCGTGGCATCACTACATCATAACTTTCAAAGGTGGTAAAACGCTCCCCACAAATAACACACTCACGACGACGACGAATCTGGCAGCCTTCGGCAGCCAAACGGGAGTCTATGACTTTACTATCAGCAGCGTTACAAAATGGACAATGCATAGTTGCGCGATTATTTACTCACTTTGCTTAAGTGTAGCAAAGTTTCTTCATTTGCTGAACTAGCACCCAAAAGGCATAAAAAAAACAGCCCGATTAGGCTGTTTTTTTAAATTGGACGTTCTGCCAATTATTCGATACGTTCGCCATGTTGGCTAAGGTCAAGACCCATACGCTCATCATCAGCGCTGACACGGATACCAATCACCAGATCAATCACTTTCAGGATAATGAAGGTTACAATTGCGCTATATGCGATTGTTGCTAATACACCTTCAATTTGTACCCATAATTGACCAGCAAAAGTCGGAGCTAGTGCAACATTAGCCGCTTTGATGATTTCATCGCTATAGAAGATCCCTGTAAGAATCGCACCGACAATACCACCTACTGCGTGTAAACCGAATGCATCCAAGGCATCATCCGCTTTAAGTAGGCGTTTCAGGGCAGTAATCCCCCAGAAGCACACCACGCCACCAATCAAGCCCATGATTAAGGCACCACCAACACCGACGAAACCAGCAGCAGGCGTAATCACAACCAAACCAGCAACTGCACCTGATGCGCCACCAAGTACTGATGCTTTACCACGAATTAGACGTTCTACAATTAGCCAAGAGAATGCAGCAGCGGCAGCAGCAACTTGAGTTACAAGAATCGCCATACTTGCACGCGCACCAGCACCTAACGCACTACCACCGTTAAAGCCGAACCAACCTACCCAAATCAAGCTTGCACCAATAACCGTTAAAGTTAAGTTATGTGGAGCCATTGATTCACGGCCTAAACCAGTACGTTTACCTAGCATATAAGCTGCAACTAAACCTGCAACACCTGCGTTAATATGGACAACGGTACCACCCGCAAAATCTAATGCACCCGCTTTGAATAACCAGCCATCAGCCGCCCATACCCAGTGAGTGATTGGTGCATAAACCAAAATTACCCATACTGCGATAAAGACCATGAACGCTGAATACTTCATGCGATCTGCAATCGAACCGCTGATAATCGCAACCGTGATGATCGCAAACGTCATTTGGAAAATAACAAATAAGCTTTCAGGAATTGTTCCACTTAAGGCATCGAATGCAACGCCATTCAACATCGCCTTGCCCAAGTCACCAACATAAGCACCTGAACCAGAGAAAGCTAAGGAGTATCCTGCAATCACCCAGATTAAGCTGACCAAGATTGCTGCTGAAAGGCTGAACATCATGGTACTAAGAACGTTTTTCTTACGGACCATACCACCATAGAACAGCGCCAAACCAGGAATAGTCATCAACAGAACGAGTGCTGTTGAAACAAGAACCCAAGCTGTATCACCTGTATCTACTGTCGCCACAGCAGCTGGCGCAGCTTCTTCAGCAACAGGCGCTTCAACTGCAACAATTTCAGTTGTTGCAGTGCCCGTGTCCGCTACGGCTACAGTTTGTTCAGTCGCTGGTGTTGATGCAGCATCTTCTGCCCAAACCACCGCTGAACCACCTAAGAGTGCGCCAGATAGACTGAGCGCCATAAGCATTTTTTTCATTCGTGTCCCCCAACCTTATTTTGTGAGCTATTTCTCTTAATTTCTAACTCAGCAAAGTTTGTGCCAATTTAGACAGCATCTGGCCCAGTCTCACCCGTACGGATACGGATCACTTGCTCTAAATTCGTGACAAAGATTTTTCCATCACCAATTTTGCCTGTGCTTGCGACACGAGTAATTGATTCAATGACTGCATCAACCATTTCATCACTAATCGCAATTTCAATTTTTACTTTCGGTAAGAAATCAACGACATACTCTGCACCACGATACAATTCAGTATGACCTTTTTGACGTCCGAAACCTTTGACTTCAGTTACGGTAATCCCTTGAACACCAATTTCAGAGAGTGCTTCACGCACATCATCTAATTTAAATGGTTTTACAATTGCAGTTACAAGCTTCATGTTTGTTTTCCTTCGGCTTATTTTCACCAGTAAGGTTTTATGTTCAATTTTCATGCCAATATTTAAAGGTTGGGGATTTTTAAATATTGAGCACAAGCTTTCTTTATAACCTATTTAGCCTTGAAGATGTAGATAGTGCACTGAAAATAAGTTTCATTTCGCGATATTGAATAAAATCATAGAGTCACTCATCCTTCTGTCCCGAACTGTGCTAGAGGATTAGATCCAGCAGTGATACACTGAGCAGCAAATGTACATAACCTATTGAGCACTTTATGATTGAGACTCTTTTACAGGCAATTTTGCAGCAAGTAGACCAACCTAAAAAAGATTTAGAAAAAAACTTACGTGCATTATTGAATGAAAGTATCGAAAAACTAGACCTTGTCTCTAAGCAAGAACTCGACCGTCAAAGAACTGCACTCAATATAGCCAATCAACGCCTTACTGAACTTCAGCAACAGATGAAAATACTTGAGGAAATCGTTCAGAATAAAAAATAAGCACCAATTCGGTGCGATCAGCACTGAAAAATGATTAAAAATAAAGCACCACAATGGAACAATAATAAGATGTCTTTTGCCAAGATCTATACGAGAGGCTTATTGGGGCTACATGCCCCGCAAATTGAAGTTGAAGTCCACATTAGTTCAGGCTTGCCTTCACTCACAATTGTCGGGTTACCCGAAGCTGCAGTACGTGAAAGTAAAGACCGTGTCCGCTCAGCCATCATTAATAGCGGTTTTCAGTTTCCAACCAAGCGCTTAACCATTAATTTAGCGCCTGCGGATTTACCTAAAGATGGTTCCAGACTCGACTTACCAATTGCGCTCGGTATTCTGATCGCTTCAGGACAGTTACCAGAAAATAGCACTGAAGGCTTTGAATTTATTGGTGAACTGGCATTAGATGGACATTTACGCCCCATATCAGGTGCATTGACCATTGCGATGGCTTGTCAACATGCCCAACATCGCTTATTACTACCAACTGCAAATTTAGATGAAGCCAACCAGCTTCCCAATTTTGAAGTCTATGCAGCCAATCATCTACAAGAGGTTTGTGCACATTTTTCGGGCAACTCCCAGATTCAAGCTGCACCACAAAGAATAACCGCAGCCGCCTCTTATTATCAATTCGATCTTGCCGATGTAAAAGGACAGCTTCGCCCACGTCGTGCTTTGGAAATTGCTGCCGCCGGTGGGCACTCATTATTGTTTAAAGGGCCCCCAGGGACTGGAAAAACACTGTTGGCTTCACGCCTTCCTTCTATTTTGCCCCCTTTGAATGCACGCGAAAACTTAGAAGTTGCAAGTATTTATTCGGTTGCTAACGCACAACATACTTTTGGACAACGACCATTTAGAGCACCACACCATACCGCATCTGCAATTGCTTTGGTTGGCGGTGGTTCCCAGCCCAAACCTGGTGAAATCACCTTGGCGCATTTAGGTGTTTTATTTTTGGATGAGTTGCCTGAGTTTGACCGAAAAGTCCTCGAAGTGTTACGTCAACCACTGGAGTCCAAAGAGATTGTGATTTCACGAGCAGCACGGCAAATGACCTTTCCTGCAAATTTTCAATTTATTGCCGCAATGAACCCTTGTCCTTGTGGTTATGCTTTTAATCAAGATAGCCGCTGCCAATGTTCAGCAGAAAGCATTCAGCGTTATCAAAATCGAATTTCTGGTCCTTTATTAGATCGTATTGATTTGCACATTGATGTACCGCCCTTACAGGCACAAGAATTACAGGATCGAACCCCAACCGAAAACTCTGACACGGTACGGCAACGGGTTATCCATGCTTATGAAAAACAGATCCAAAGACAACAGTGTTTAAACCAGGCACTCTCTCCCAAATTATTAGAACAGCATGCTTCGTTAGATAACAGCTCGACGAAAATTATTGAGATGGCACAACAGCGGCTCAACCTTTCTGCTCGTGCCTATCATCGGGTGTTAAGAGTGGCTCGAACCATTGCAGATTTAGCTCAGAGTGAGTCAATCAATAGTCAACATATTACTGAAGCATTGTCCTATCGCGGCCAGCAAAATTAAAAAAGCGACCTAAAGATCGCTTTTCTATTGATAAGATTAAGTTAGAACGCATAACCAAGAGCTAATACCACTTTATTCTTTTGTTTGGTTTCATCACGAGTATAACCACCGAAAATATAATCCAGACTCCAAGTTGCGCCCGTATCGCCCAATGGGTGCGATAAACCCAGCGTTGCGTGACGGAAGGCAAAATCTGTTTTGGTCACATCACCAGCTTTGGCTTGATAAGCCAGATATTCATCGTCGTCGCCATAATAATAGGCTGCAACTTGTGCTTTCCCTGTAAAACCACCTGCAAGTTTTGGCGCATACGTCGCCAAGAAATAGGTATCGCCCTTGTTTCCGAAGGTAACATTATTTAATAAGGTCTGTGCGGTAATGCTGAAATCTTTATAACTTAGCCCCAAGATGGTTTCATAGCCTGTCGACTCCCAACCTGGATAATAGTAATAAACCGTTCCCCCAATTTGATAGCCAAGATCTTCGGTAATTTTGCCTTTATATCCTGCATAAAAATCATTCTCGAAGGACTTTTTCTCTTCCTTCACATCGGTTGGAGAAGTATTAAAATCAGCATAGGCAGCGGTTAAAGTCGAAAACCAATAGCCCAGATAGAATCCATTGTCATGGCTATAATCCAGCCCCCCTTGAACCGCTGGTGTATCACTTTCTGGTGAGTTGGTCATGCCACGTAAATTGTAGCTAGATACCACATTTACATTTCCTGTAATTGTGCCAGGAAATGGTAGTTTAGTTTCCTCAGCCAAACTCAAAGTTGATGCTGTGGTCAGCATTCCCAGTACAGCAGCCTTGCATGCAAATTTCATCATATTGGTCTCCCCCTATATTTTAGATACTCAATTGATTTTTAAGTTTTAAATTGCATCACCAGCTATTTAGCAAATGCTGTGCCAAGCTTAAATAAAAAATAAATCCCAATAAAATCAATAACTAAAAAGTAAAAAGTGAAACTTTTGGTTTATAGCGATATTTGTATTGCAAAAAATAAGAAAATCTTGCAACCAAAATGGGCTATTGGTACTCGACATAGCGCACAAAAGCACTGTTTTAGCCGAGTAAAGAACTTTCATTCATTCAAACCTTTATTTTTAATCTGCATAAAAAAACAACAAAACCAAGCAAACAATGTTTTAATCATGCAGTTAGATTGTTATTTAAAACACTGAATAAAACATACACAACAACATCATTTTTCCTCAGATTGGCTGATTTTTTATGATCAACGAAACCGCCCTATTTACTTTAGGACTCTTTGCCTTCTGTGGTGGCCTAATCGATGCCGCAGTAGGTGGTGGTGGTTTAGTACAAATTCCAGCGCTGTTACATGCATTGCCACAGCATAGTATTGCAACCGTTTTTGGCACCAATAAATTAGCAGTTTGGGCTGGAACTACAGCCTCGATTTTTAGATATGTTGGTAAAATCACTTTTGTGTGGAAGTTGCTGATTCCCACGATGCTAGCAGCATTTATATTCGCATTTATTGGTGCCATGACGGTTACCTATGTCCCAAAGCAATTGATGACGTATGTCGTTTTCTTTTTACTCATCAGCATGGCTATTTATACTTTTTTAAAGAAGGACTTAGGTGCACAAAGTACTTATGTCAAATGCGGGCATAAAGAAATCTGTCTCGGCATCCTTTTTGGAGGATTAATAGGCTTTTATGATGGTATTTTTGGACCTGGGAGTGGCAGCTTTCTTCTTTTTCTATTCGTCAAAGTGTTTGGTTTTGATTTTCTCAATGCATCTGCCTCCGCAAAAATTGTGAACCTTGGGACATTTAGCGCAGCACTGTTATTTTTTATCCCTACAGGTCATGTCTTGTGGGAAATCGGATTAACGATCGCTGCCTGTAATATTATGGGTTCTTTAGTGGGTGTTTTTCTGGCTTTACGCTATGGCAGCCAATTTATCAGATTCTTTTTTCTTGTCCTTTTAGTTTTTCTGATTATCAGAATGGGGCTATCTATATTCTAAATAGCTGTAAGACCTAGTTGAACCAAAGCTCTAGCGGCTTAAAACAATTCGGCCAAAATCTGTATAAAAAAGCCAGCAAAGATGCTGGCTTTTTCTTTCATCAAAGAAGATTAGAAGGTTTTGGTCAAACTAAATAACACACCAGTGTCATATGGCTTCTTCTGTGCATTGGTCATACCAGATTTACTGATATTTGTACCAACTACATCAACCTCAGCTAAGATACCAAGGAAGTTATAATTTACACCCAGTTTATAATCGACATAGTTATCGTCCTTACCAGGGCCACCAGCAACAACACTTAATGAGTCTGCATTTTTAAGCTTGTTGTAACCGACAGATGCAAGACCCGTTAAGCCTGTATCAGCAATTGGAGCAGAATAGCCGAGGTTGAAATACCAAAAATCATCACTTCTACCCCAATAATCTGGCGAATAATTCACACCAACACTTAGAGCGTCACCAGCAAAAATGGTTTCAGGGAATGTTAACTTTCCAAATACTTCAGTAAATGCCAAACCTTTTTTACCATTATAAGTATTTGTATAGTTTGACTTAGAACCAATATAACCATAATGGATGACACCGACGTCATATACTGGTTTAATTTTATCCGTCAATGCAAAGCTATTGGTAAATCCTAATGTCGCATCAGTTTCAGTAGATACACCAGGGATAGCAAAATCAACACTTGAACCCCAAAGAGCTAAATAAGCACCTGAAGTATGTGAAAATGTAAAACCACCTTGAATAGCGGGATTATTTGAAGATTGTGTTACACCGCGGAAACGATAATCTGTTGTAGCAGAGACGTTACCTGATGCTGTTATACCATAAAGTGAAGGCTTATCTTCCGCCATAGCAAAAGTCGAAGTCACTGCACAAATACTCAACGCGATTGCTTTACATGCAAATTTCATCATATTGATCTCCCCCATGATGGATATTCGACTGATTTATGTTTTAAATTGCATCGCAAAGTAATTAGCAATTGCTGTGCCAACTTTATAAAAACTGCGTTAAATCTCGATCTTGTCTCATAAAGGTGCTGAAGTTCAATCAAGAGTGTCTTGGAATTGGCACTTATCAAAAACAAATCAGTTTTTTTGAACTATTTAGAAGCAACAGAAAAATATAGAACATTTATTGCACAAAAAAGATGCATAGTATTTGGGGTCAAATCAACTGAGCCGCTCAAAAGACAAGCATTTTATGGAAAAAAGCAGCGATGTATCATAAAGGTGCATTGGCAAAAAACTTAAATTAACCTGAACATCTGTAACTTTTGGATTGATCAGTCACTGCCATTCGTCGGGATGGTATTTTTTGCAAACCAATACGCTTATTTTTTAAACAAAGAAAAAATAACTCATTAAATAAAAAGAAAAAATAATGCAATAAATCACATATTTTTATAAAAATAAATCAAAAAATATACAGCTTATTTTACAACCAAAATAAATTAAATTAGATATAAAAATCATTATCTTAAATTTAATTTGATGTTTTTTTAAACGAGAAACAAATCATAAAATTATATAAGTATTTTATTTAATATTAATTAAATTATTTTAATAAAAATCTATCTTTTTTATGCATAACTTATACAATTGGTCAAAATTTCGGTTCTATCCCAAATTTATTTTTTTTAATGAGGCGAGCTATGCCAAAGGCAAATAAACTTACTTTAGCGGTTTTGATTAATGCCGCGTTAATTACCTCAACATATGCAAGCGAACAAAGCGAAGCAAAAGGACTTGTTGAAGATGCCAAAGGGGATATTTTATTCCGTACTGGTTATTTAAATCGTGACAAAAAGAATGGTGTCGAAGACACTAGCTCATATGCTCAGACGGCAATGGTAAAACTGGAAACTGGTTTTACTCAAGGTTTAGTTGGCTTTGGTGCGGGTATTATTGGTGATGCGTCTTTTAAATTAGGCTCAAACAAAAATGCTGGTAACGGCATGATCCCACGCGAACGCCTAAATGGTGTAGATGGTGCGGGTGACGCATATGACCATTGGGCACGTGGTGGCGGTTTTGTAAAAGCACGTATTTCTAATACGACCGTGACCTACGGTACACAAATCCTTGATTTACCTGTTTTAGCAAGTAACACTGCTCGTCTAGTTCCTGAATATTTTGAAGGTGTACTAGCAAACAGCCGTGAAATTAATGGCTTAGAGTTAACTGCAGGTAAATTCACAAAAAACCAATATTCTGACCAAATTAAATCTGATGGCAACCGCTTAGACCAAGCAGTCGTTTGGGGTGCTAAATACAAAGTAAACGATCAATTAAATACAGCTTACTACGGTACTGATATCAAAGATCGTTTAGAACGTCATTACGCAAACGTGAACTTTAAACAAGCTTTAGCTAATAATAGTTCATTAACTTATGACTTTAGCGGTTACCATACTGACTGGGATCGTAAATCAAATGACAGCCTATATTCTTATATTGGTTCAGCAGATGATAAGTTCCAAAACTCTATTTGGGCAATATCTACAACATATAACACTGGCCCACATACTGTAATGGTTGCCTATCAACAAAACAGTGGTAATGCTGGTTATGACTATGGTCTTGGTAAAGGTGTAGGTGATGGTCACCAGACAATCTACCTTCCAAACTCTTACCTATCTGACTTTATTGGTAACGATGAAAAATCTGCTCAACTTCAATATAGCCTTGATTTTGGTAGCTTCGGTGTACCAGGCTTAAGCTGGACTACAGCCTTTGTCTATGGCTGGGATATCGATGCAAATGCAGCAGTTAAAAATGCAAGTGATCAGGTTATTGCCCGTGTACGTACAGCAGATAATGCAACTGAACGTGAATTCTTTAACCAAGTGAAATACACCGTTCAATCTGGTTTTGCCAAAGATGCGAGCTTACGTTTACGTCACTCGTACTACCGTGCAAGCGATGCGTATGATCAGACTTATATCGGTGATACCAACGAATGGCGTATCTGGCTTGATATCCCTGTGAAATTATTCTAATTCACAGTTGATCAAGCAATAAAAAAAACTCCATTCAAATGAATGGAGTTTTTTTTATGACCAGATTTTAAATTTTTAAACTCTGGTCGAGCATCTCAAAGTTACTTTTTAGCAGCTTCGATTGCTTTAAGTACTTCAGCTTTCGCAACGTCAGCACCTTCCCAACCACTGATTTTTACCCACTTACCAGGCTCTAAATCTTTGTAGTGAGCAAAGAAATGCTCAACTTGGCTGATCAATAATGGCGGAAGATCCGTATATTCTTGAACATCTTTATAAAGTGGAGATAATTTTTCGTGTGGAACAGCGATTAATTTCGCATCGATACCACCATCATCTTCCATTTTTAATTTGCCTACTGGACGGCAACGAATCACAGAACCAGCAGCAACAGGATGTGGAGTTACAACAAGTACGTCTAATGGGTCACCATCTTCAGACAATGTATTTGGTACATAACCGTAGTTTGCTGGGTAGAACATTGCTGTACCCATGAAACGGTCTACAAATAACGCATCTGAATCTTTATCGATTTCATATTTGATTGGCGCTGCATTTGCAGGAATTTCGATGATGACATAGATGTCATTAGGTGCGTCTTTACCCGCAGGAATATTGCTATAACTCATATCAACACTCGTTTAATATTGTGAAGTCAGATGTAAATCGGACAGATTATAACGTGAATACAATGAAAATGATGCTAGATATGCAAACAGCTGGAGAATTTTATAACCAGCGGCAATCAGGTCATTTTGATTGTGATCACGAACAGTAAAATTGGACAAAGCAGAGAGAAAAACCAAATGATTGAACGCAAAGTCGCTAAATTGGCTAGATAACAGATGCCGTAAATCACACGGAATACGATGTAAGCCCAACCCAAGGTAAGAATAAAGCGTTCTGGCACGACCATATATTCTGCCATCAAAATCGCAGCAATAAACAAAGGTAAACTTTCAAAGCTATTTTGTTGCACTGCATTGGCGCGTGCAGACAACCCTGTTGTTTTAGCTAAAAACTCGCGCGGATTTTGATTATCTTTTGCTTGAAAACCACCTTTTGATTTTGCAATCAAGGTAAATACATACGGCAACAAACATGCGACTATAATCATCAATATAATGCCGCTAATACCTTGCATGCTGACATCCATCATTTGAAGTTCTTCTGATCATGCTATCATAATCTATAATTTATTGAACTTTCATTTATGCTTGTTCTACAAGCGTTTCTTTTACACCGCGTTTTTGTGTAAAAGTTGTGTTTTTTCATACAGTTTTAAGGTCAAACTATGCAGCAGCAAGATCAAAAAGAAATGTTTGATGTTTTGGCACAACAACGACAACATCAACTCTTGGTTGATCGTGTGCTGAAAGTTGTGCTCCCTATCATGGCATTTCTACTCAGTGTGATTTGCGCCAATCTAAATTGGCAATCCACCTTAGGCACATTTGTCATTCTAACAGTTGCCTTTTATGCCGTTGGCATTTATCGCTTAACGCTCTGGCATTGGTTGGCAGTCATTGTGCTGTATGCTATTGCTGATAATTATTTTAGCTTTAATGGCATTGATCCAACCCGTTTACGTTTCCAACTCGTGACCATGGTGGTTTTTGTCGGCATTGTCGGTATTGGACGACCTTATATCGACCGCTGGTTAATGAAATCAAATAGCACCAAATAAAAAAAACGCTGCGATTGCAGCGTTTTTTTTATTTACTGTACTTAAGCTGGTTTACGTAAATCTTTACGTAAGATTTTACCTACGTTTGACTTCGGTAATTCTTCCATAAACTCAACATAACGTGGGCACTTATAACCTGTTAGGTTTTGTTTTGCATAAGCAATAATTTCTTCAGTGGTTAAAGAAGGATCTTTTTTCACGATGAATAATTTTGGCACTTCACCTGATTTTTCATCTGGAACACCAATCGCAGCCACTTCCAATACTTTTGGATGTTTCGCAATCACTTCTTCAATTTCACTTGGATAAACGTTAAAACCAGATACCAAGATCATGTCTTTCTTACGGTCAACAATCTTCACATAACCACGTGAATCCATGACACCGATATCACCTGTACGGAAGAAATTATCAGCAGTCATGACTTTTGCTGTTTCATCTGGACGGTTCCAATAACCTTTCATGACTTGTGGACCACGGATTGAGATCTCACCTTGTTCACCCAGTGCGACTTCATTACCGTCATCATCCAAGATCGCAACTTCAGTTAATGGTAATGGAATACCAATGGTGCCACTGAATTCAGTTGTTGCAGGTGGATTCGCTGTTGCAACAGGTGAAGTCTCAGATAGACCATAACCTTCAATAATGGTTGTACCTGTGATCTTTTTCCATGCTGCCGCAGTTGAAGGCAATACCGCCATACCACCGCCCATCGCCATCTTCAGATTGCTATGGTCAAGTTGTTTGAACTCTTCATTGTTCACTAAAGCATTAAACAATGTGTTTACTGCTGGGAAGAATGATGGCTGGTATTTACGTAATTCACCAACCACTGCTGGCAAGTCACGTGGATTTGGAATCAAGATATTCGCTTGGCCTTTATACATACCGTAAAGCGCACATACCATGAACGCAAAGATGTGATACAGCGGTAATGCACAAACAATGCGGTCACCTTTGGCACTGTCAGAAGCACCAAACTTACTTGAGAAAATTGCTTCACACTGAAGTAAATTTGCAACAAGGTTACGATGCGTCAATTCAGCACCTTTAGAAACACCTGTTGTACCACCTGTGTATTGCAGTACAGCCGTATCGCTCAAAGTTAAACTTGGACGTTTATAATTGCTTGGATTAGCTTTATTTAATGCAGCATTAAATTTAGTGTGACCTGGGATATTCCACGCTGGGATTTGCTTACGAACTTTACGTAACACAAAGTTGACCAATGTGCCTTTCAGCGTACCCAACATATCACCCACTGAAGCCACCACAACATGCTTCACAGGTGTTTTACCAATAATGCTTTGATAAACGCTGGCAAAGTTTTCAATGATCACCAATGCTTCCGCACCAGAGTCATTCAATTGATGCTCAAGCTCACGCGCTGTGTACAATGGATTCACGTTTACAAGCACTAAACCTGCGCGAAACACACCTAAAGCCACCACTGGATATTGGAAAACGTTCGGCATCATTACCGCAACACGTGTTCCTTTTGCTAAGCCTAAGCTTTGTAAATAAGCAGCAAATTTACGGCTAGCGACTTCTAATTCATTAAACGTTAAAACTTTATCCATGAAGATAAAGGCATCGCGTGAACCAAATTTTTGGAAATTGCGTTCAAAAATATCAACAAGTGAGGTGTTTTCAGCAGGCAGTTCAACTGTTTCTGGAATTCCTGTCTTTTGGTATTCAGCAAACCAAATCTTTTCCATAATGCCATTATCTCCGAGTGGTAATCCTTAAAAATGTAACAACGTTACGTCCATGACAAAACATTTTTTTTAACTTTTTGAATTGCCCTGTCAATCTATTCAAACAATATGAATACATTGTCATATATAACGTATTTGTATCACAGAATACTAGCCTTATCTCTGAATGAAGAGTCTATTTGCTTTTTGATATCCACGTGGTAAAAGTTGCCCCTTTGTTGCTCTTTTTCCTAGATATTTTTGTAAATCATCGCCTTTCAGTTTTAGATGCTGTTGTCCTGCAGCGACTTGGATTATTTCATCTAAAGTCAAGGTTGTCATGGATAAAATTTGCTCTTTTTCATCAAGTTGTATCAACTTGTTACCTTTACCTTTATTCAGAACTGGAAGTTCAGCTAAATCAATAATCAATAACCGTCCTGATGAACTTAGAATCGCAACATGAGTTGCCTGCTGAATCGGCAGCAATGGCAAAGCAATTCCCTTATCTGCAACCGTCAAGAATGCCTTACCTGCTTTGGCATTGGTATCCAATTGCGCGGCCTGGGTTTTAAAGCCATAACCTTTTGAGCTGACAGCGAGTAATTCATTATTATCATCCTCTATAAAGACTTGGATAAATGAAACACCACTGGCTGGAGACAGTTTTGAACTAAGCGGCTCACCTAAGCCACGTGCCGATGGCAAGCTGCTAATTGGCAAGGCATAACTACGTCCTGTTTGATCTAAGAAGTACACACGCTGATTGGTTTTACCCACCGCATGACTTAAATATTGGTCTCCCGCTCGGAAGTTAAGATTTGCAGCATCTACTTCCGCCCCTTTGGCAGCACGCACCCAACCTGCTTCTGACAAGACCACAGTCACCGCTTCTGCTGGCATTAAATCTTGTTCTTTAATCTGAACCGCGTCTGCGCGAGCAACGATTGGTGAACGACGATCGTCACCAAATTTTTTCGCGTCTTCTTTTAACTCACTGATAATAAGATTTTTCAATGATTCAGGATTTGCCAATTGCTCACGAATAATGGCAGCTTTAGCTTCCAGTTCTTCTTGCTCACGGCGAATTTCCATTTCTTCAAGTTTGGCTAAATGGCGGAGCTTGAGTTCTAAAATGGCTTCAGCTTGAATTTCATCAATGCCAAAATGCTGCATCAATACAGGTTTTGGCTGGTCTTCTTCACGAATAATCCGAATCACGGTATCAATATCTAAGTAGGCAATTAAAAGACCAGCCAAGATATGTAAACGCTTTTCAATTTTGGTTAAATGATATTGCAAACGACGCGTTACCGTTTGCTTACGGATCTCAATCCACTCTAACAAGATTCGGCGAATCGATTTCACCTGTGGGCGACCGTCGGCTCCAATCATGTTCAGGTTGACACGATAGCTTGATTCCAAATCAGTCGTCGCAAACAAGTGACTCATTACCGTTTCTGCATCGACACGATTCGAGCGCAGCACAATTACCAAACGCGTTGGATTTCGATGATCAGATTCATCACGAATATCAGCAACCAGTGGCAACTTCTTGGCAATCATTTGATCGGCAATTTGGGTCACAACCTTTGAACCAGAAACCTGATAGGGTAATTCGCTAATCACGATTTCATTTTTCTCGACCGTATATACTGCTCGAACACGGTAACTACCACGACCTGTGGTTTGAATTTTCAGTAATTCTTCAGGCGGAGTAATAATTTCAGCTTTGGTCGGTAAATCTGGCGCAGGA
This sequence comes from Acinetobacter sp. Tr-809, assembly GCF_011753255.1. Classification (NCBI taxonomy): domain Bacteria; kingdom Pseudomonadati; phylum Pseudomonadota; class Gammaproteobacteria; order Moraxellales; family Moraxellaceae; genus Acinetobacter; species Acinetobacter sp. Tr-809. The sequence goes on along the minus strand of NZ_VWVZ01000006.1, from coordinate 30,572 downwards.
ATATATTCTGCTAATTTTTCATCTGTGGTTTCAGGATTGCGAATCAGTGCAATCGTGCCTTTCACCACTTCACGCAAGTTATGTGGTGGGATATCGGTTGCCATCCCTACCGCGATACCCGTGGTACCATTCAATAAAATATTGGGAATACGTGCAGGCAACGTGATTGGCTCTTTCATTGAACCATCGAAGTTATCTTGCCATTCGCTGGTGCCTTGTCCAAGCTCACTCAGCAATAATTCACTATAAGCTGAAAGTTTAGCTTCGGTATAACGCATTGCCGCAAATGATTTTGGATCATCAGGTGAACCCCAGTTGCCCTGACCTTCAACCAATGGATAACGATAGCTAAATGGCTGAGCCATCAACACCATCGCCTCATAACAGGCTGAGTCACCATGTGGATGGTATTTACCGAGTACGTCACCAACGGTACGTGCCGATTTTTTCGGCTTACCCGTCGATTTTAAGCCCAGTTCGCTCATCGCATAGACAATACGGCGCTGTACAGGTTTTAAACCATCACTGATATGGGGCAATGCACGATCCATAATCACGTACATGGCATAGTTCAAGTAAGCCTGTTCAGTGAATTCGGCTACGGAACGGTTTTCTGTTGCATGATGTGCAAGGCTGGTCATTTCAGCGAGTCATCCAAAATCATTTATTATCGTCAATGTTTTGTATGCTATGTGGATGAAAGCGTTGTGACAAGTCCTTGTTGTTGTTTAAACGTCAAATGGTGTCTTAGGAAGATTACAATGCCTCAAAACTTAAACATTCTTCATGATTTAGAAGCTGACAAGCGGCATAAAGCCGCTATTCAAGATAATATTTTTTGCTCTTGTCATATATTTTTCTTTTAACTTAGAAAAATCAATGCTCATCTGTGGAAGAAGCAGACTCGGCATCATCTTCTTTATAAATAAATTTCGGCATTTCCAAACCAAAATAAATTGCAATCAAACGTAGCGTAAAGCCAAATACCAAGGTAAAAATCACAGTAAGATCGTGTGGTAAACCAACTTCCAAGCATACCCAATAACAAATTACCGCAACAAAGGAGATACTGGCATAGAGCTCACGACGGAACACCAACGGTACGTCATTACACAGAATATCGCGCAGAATACCACCCGACACTCCAGTGAGTACCCCTGCAACCGCTGACACCACAAAGCCATGCCCCATCGACAAGGCAATCTGGCAACCAATAATAGTAAAACCAATTAAACCTAAGGCATCGAGTACCAAGAAGATATTACGCAGATGGCGCATCCATTTGGCAATAATAATCGTGACAAAGGCAGCAATACAGGTCAGTACCAAATATTCAGGATGCTTGACCCAGGTTAAAGGATAATGCCCGAGCAGCACATCACGTACTGAGCCACCACCTAATGCCGTGACACAGGCAATCAGTACCACACCAAACCAGTCCATACTGCGTCGACCTGCGGACAATGCACCTGTCATCGCTTCCGCAGTAATGGCAATAATATAAATTACGGTGAGTAACATCTGCCTACATCCCTAAATCAGGCGTAAAAGTGTGCGCTATTCTAAGACAAACTTAGATGAATTGCGCACAACATTGCTTAAATTTTTTCCCTGAGCCACAAATGCAGGGTTGTTTCATGGTGATTTGCATGTCTAGAGTCGGGTCAAGGAAATACCACTGTTGTTGATGCAATACAAAATGTGAAATTTCATGATGAATATGGGCCTGTTTACCATCATGATAATGTGCCTTGAACTCTACCAGTGCATGGGTTTTATCCAGCTTGGGTTGATGCTGCACCACGTCCAGTTTGAGCCATTGATTCGATTGGCTCCAGTCGGCAATCGCTGCCCGATCTAAAGCGCTTTGCTGCCCCAAGGCTGTCGTTTGCAGAATATAGTCAATCTGTTGCAATGCAAAAGCACTATAACGTGAGCGCATCAATTGCTCCGCAGTTTGAGCAACTTGCTGTTTTAAGTGCAACGGCTGACAACATGCAGCATATCGCCCCTGCCCACATGGACAATTTTGTGATGGTGTCATTTCCAATTCTCAAATAAAAATAGCCCTGAGAAAAACCTTGTACCACAAGGTCAAACTCAAAGGCTATTTGCTAAAGCTTAATTATTTCTCGGTTGTCTTCTCTTTCGCAAGGATGCGCACTTTTTCAATCTTGTGCCCATCCATTGTCACCACTTCAAAACGATAGCCATCGACTTCAATCATGTCACCATTTTCAGGTAAACGACCCAGATGGAATAAGATATAACCCGACAAGGTTGAGTATTCTTCGCTTTCGTCGACCAAATCTTTGCCCAATAACAAAGAAACGTGACGAATGTCGGTTGAACCTTCTAACAACATAGAACCGTCATCTAGACTTTCTGCAGTTGCTTCCAATTCATCTTCATCAGGGAATTCACCCGCAATCGCTTCTAGCATATCAATTGGAGTGGCTATCCCTTCAATCGAACCATATTCGTTCAGGACAATCGCCATTTGTAATGGTGCTTGACGTAACTGTTCCATCACCATCAGTACTTGTGCATTTTCATGCACAATCACAGGTTCACGTAAGTGTTTACTGAAATCAATCGCACCAGTTTCGATATATTCATTCAATACTTTATGAGTAAGAACAATACCTTCGATATTGTCTAACTCACCGCGGGCAATGATCAAACGCGAATGGGTCATTGCCATTAAACGTTCTTTTAACTCAGCTGGATCATCATCCAAGTCTAGCCACTCCAACTCTGGGCGCGGTGTCATCACCGACTTGACTGGACGCTCAGATAAACCCAATACCCCTTGAACCAAGACACTGTGATATACGCCATTGTCTTCATCAAAGACTTCTTTGGCATAAGCTTGAGTCGCTAAAACATCTTCTGCTTCTTTGTTCTGACTTTCGTTACCATTGCCCTTACTGCCCAACATACGCAGTACGGCAGAGGCGGTGCGGTAACGTAAATCGGTGGTCGTCACCAATTTCTCTTGGTTACGACGCATGGTTTGGTTGACCATTTCCACCAACACCGAGAAACCAATCGCAGCGTATAAATAACCTTTTGGAATATGGAAACCAAAGCCTTCAACCACCAATGAGAAACCAATCATCATCAGGAAGCCAAGACACAGGATCACCACGGTTGGATGCTTATTCACAAAGTCCATCAGTGGTTTTGATGCCCAAAGCATAATACCAACAGCAATAATCATTGCCAGCATCATTACACTCTGATGCTTCACCATGCCAACCGCAGTAATCACACTATCTAAAGAAAAGACGGCATCCAAAACTACAATCTGAACAATAACCATCCAGAAAGTAGCATGTACTGGATTTTCTTCTTTCAGGGTTTGGTGACCCTCAATTCGCTCATGCAGCTCCATGGTGCCCTTAAATAATAAGAACACACCACCAAACAGTAAAATCAGGTCACGACCAGAAAAGGCATGGTCAAAAATATGAAATAGTGGTTCAGTGAGTGTCACCACCCATGCAATTGCCGCAAGCAATCCCAAACGCATCATTAAGGCGAGAATCAAACCTACTCTACGAGCAGCATTGCGTTGTTCTGGTGGTAATTTCTCTGCCAGAATTGCAATAAAAACGAGGTTATCAATACCTAATACAATTTCAAGCACCACCAATGTGGCTAAGCCAACCCATGCAGCTGGATCAGACATCCATTCCAGAATCATTGAAGTGACTCCTCTGCAAAATCAGCAATATTATTATGAAGTTGAGATTTTAAAAGGTCGGCACAAACAGCCAAAACATTTTTTTTAGGAAATAAGAACAATGCGGAGCGACAACAACCACTACTCATAGAGGGACAAAGATTAATAAAAGGATTTTCAGTATAGGCAAGATTGCAGTGAAATTCATCTTTTTTTGTGTTGAGGATGTTTTCAAATTCTTTCGAGGTACACCAAAAGCCCATTGTATGTAAAGTGTGCATAAAACTGTCACAAACCTGATTTAGCCTAGACAAGCACAATGAAAATGATAAGGTGAAAATAAACGAATGAATAGTGTATTAAGAATGACAGAGAAAAAAAGCATTAACCCGACTCCCATAACCACCCAATCTCTTATTGCGCTATATTGCGGTTCACGTACAGGCAACAAGCCAATTTACCGAGACAAGGCCATTGAACTTGCCCAGCATATTGCCAATCAAGGCTTCGGTATAGTCTACGGTGGTGCCAGTATTGGCCTGATGGGACAAGTGGCAGATACCGTACTGGAACATAGTGGCGAAGTAGTTGGTGTGATACCAGAATTTATGCTGGATTATGAAATTGCCCACCATAAACTGACCGAACTGCATATCGTCAGTAGCATGCATGAACGCAAAGCCCTAATGGCTGAACGTGCCAGTGCCTTTATTGCTCTACCAGGTGGTTTGGGAACTTTTGAAGAGATTCTGGAAATTGCCACTTGGGGACAACTCAACCAGCACCAGAAACCGATGATCATTTATAACGTAAACCGTTTTTATGATGCCTTGATTGCACAGCTTGATCATGCGGTCGAAGAAGGCTTCTTACCACCGCAGCACCGTGCCAAAGTGATTATTTGTGAAACACTGGAACAGATTTCAAGTGTGATTAAAAACTTAAATACACCCAGCCATATTGAAGTTTAAAACCACCCCATATAAAAAAAGCGGATCACATCGACCCGCTTTTTTTATATCTAAGACTTATTGTACATTCACTTGATATACCGCAGTTGAACCACTGACTTCATTACCCACCACCAATAAAGGCTTGCCGTTTGGTGAGTCTTTTGCTGTTATGAAAATTAAGCCTTCAGGTCCTAAGTCGCCCTGTTTCGCAGCATCGGTTTCAACAAAATTACGCGTCGTAAAATATTCAATAAACTTCGGTTTATTCGGTGTGCTAATGTCATACACCATCACCCCACTCATCCGCTCTAAGCCAATAAAAGCAAAAGTTTTCTTCCCAATCGTACCGATAGCAATACCCTCAGGCTCAGGACCTTTAGCTGCACTTCGTTTATCAAACGCTACTTCCTCATGATCAGTATTAAAGTAATTCGGGAAAAGCTCTGCTATTTTCTTTTCGAATTCGCTACCAGAGTCCCAGATCATTTGACCTTGCGTATTCCAGATACTGAATGAACGTGCACCATAAGCGTAAAGCTTGTCATAGACCAAATAACCATCTGCATCCAGTTTTGGCGTACCATCCGCAGACATCTGGTAACCCTTGGTCCAAGTTACTTTTAAACGGCCTAATTGGCTATCTTCACGACATCCTTTTGCATCTGTTGTCGTTGCCCCACAATAACCAAATACTGCGGCATTCAATCTCGCACCTTTGACGCCCACCGCAATTTTCTGCAAATGTGCTGGATATTCGTCTTTCACTTTATTGGTAAAACCACTGCTCTTGAATAAATCCTTCACACGTATTTCTTCGACAAAACCTTTGCTGGTATCACCGCCAAAATATGCATCTGAATCTTTTAACCAAGCTCTTGCATCACCTTCATTCGCAGTAACCAAATAGGTTTGACCATTGGCTTGATAATTGGCAATCGAGTCAGGTTGATACATACCAACCAAACCAGCCCATGTTTTGATATCGATCTTTTTGTCTTTATCACTGACATCCAGTTCATTACCAATTTGCCCATGATCTTTATAACCCAATGGATAAATATCGGTGACTTTCTGCTGAGCGATATCTATTCGTGCAATCGCATTGTTTTCTTGCAGCGTGACCCACGCAGTTTTGCTGTCTGCAGAAATGGTTATATATTCTGGTTCTAAATCCTGAGCCACACTCGCATTTGGTCCAAAAATACGCACACCTTTAGTGATTAAATCTGCCTTTTGTGTATTCCATGCCTGAAAGTCCGCTACGCTGGCTTTGGGCTGTTGAATATTGCTGATATCAATAATGCTGACTGAACCTTCAGGATCAACTGAGTAGTCATCATTTGGTTCACCTTCATTGGCGACCAAAACAGTTTTACCGTCTGGACTAAAAGTCAACATATCCGGCAATGAACCTACGGCAACTTTGCTGATAAAACTTAAGTCTTTGGCATTAAAAAATACCACAATACCTGTATCAGTTTTTTTCTCGGCTTGGACCGCAATCGCAACAATGCCATTTTTAACCGCAACGCTGTTCACTTCCGAATTGGCTAAATAAGTACGGGCAGAAAGCTCTGCAAGATGAACTGGCTTTTCAGGTTTAGATGCATCTAAGACATCGACTAAGCCCTTTTGGGCATTAACCACAAAGAGCCGTTTGCTAGCGGCATCATAAGCGGGAATTTCAGCAGCACTTTTAGCGAAAACATTGGTTTCATAGCGCCCCAATAAACTTAACTTAATCGTTTCAGGCGTTGCTTCGACCACTTCCTCTACTGGAGTGTTTGTTTTGTGATTGTCGTTGTCATCATTACACGCCACTAACCCCACCGACAGTAATGCCGTCAGTAACACTGAAATCTTAAATTTCATGATCAAATTCCATACAATTTATTCTGTATGGCTAATCTAGTCGTTGGTGATGCAAATTCGATGACACTTTAATGTCAGTTTCATGACCACTCTTTGACAATTTTAGGCTTTATTTCACGCACAGTTGCATTAAACTAAAACTGCCTTTTTATCCATCATGGCTCATGACAACGACAACACATCAAGCGGTACAGCCTGAATTCCGAATGTTGGTGCTCTTGGTCTCGATTGGCTTTTTTATGCAAGCCTTGGACACCACCATCGTCAACACGGCAATTCCTGCCATGGCAGTACAACTCAATGAAAATCCCCTGCAAATGCATGGTGTCATTGTGGCCTATGTGCTGTCGGTTGCAGCATGTATCCCTTTAAGTGGTTGGTTGGCTGATCGCTTCGGTATTCGTAATATCTATCTGAGTTCCATGGTGATTTTCAGCTTGGCCTCGCTTGGCTGTGGCTTGTCACAAAACCTAGAACAATTATTATTTTTCCGCGTCATTCAAGGCATCGGTGGTGCTTTGCTGATGCCCGTAGGGCGCTTGGCTTTATTAAAACTGATCCCACGCTCCCAATTTCTGTCTGCCATGAGTCTGATGAGCCTTGCAGGTTTGATTGGTCCATTAATGGGACCGACCTTGGGTGGTTGGCTAGTTGAAGTGACAACCTGGCACTGGATTTTTTTGATTAATCTGCCAATGGGTCTACTCGGCATGATCATGACTTTTAAAGTCATGCCGAACCAGAAAGAGCCAACAGTCAAATCCTTCGATTTAAGCGGTTTTATCCTGTTAATGGTCGCAATGGTTGGTCTGTCTTTAGGGATTGAAAATATTGCTTCATCTCAATATTCCAGCCTGATCAGTATTGGTCTACTCATTGCAGGATTGTTTGCAGCAATAGGCTATGCCTACCATGCGCATACGCATCAAAATGCGCTATTTCATGGTCGCCTATTTCGCTACAAAATTTTCTCGATTGGCGTACTTGGCAATTTCTTTGCCCGTCTCGGCAGTAATGCGATTCCGTTCATCTTGCCATTGATGTTACAAGTGGCTTTTGGTTTCGAGCCGCTCATTACTGGCTTAATGATGATTCCAATGGTCTTGGGTTCATTATTTTCCAAACCGATTATTCGCCCTTTGATTCAACGGGTCGGCTATCGTCGTTTTCTACTGACCAATACCGTCTTGGTTGGTTTGTGCATCGCCAGTTTTTCATTGATGACAGCCGCGACACCGCTTTGGTTGAAAGTGCTACACCTGTTTATCTTCGGTACACTCAATTCGCTACAATTTGTCGGCATGAATACCCTGACCCTGAAAGACTTAGCACAACAGGATGCCAGCAGCGGCAATAGCTTCTTATCCATGATTATGATGCTTTCAATGAGTATCGGGGTAGCGTTGGCAGGGACACTGATTAATGTGTTTGGGCAACACCTCTCAAGTGCATCACTAAGTACGGCATTCCATGCCACCTTGATCACACTTGGCTGTATTAACATCATTACCGCACTGGTATTTTGGCAAATCCCCAAAGAAACTACAGATTAAAGCGAAGAACCTAGAATTCGAGCCAATAAACAGAATAAGGAAAAGTAAAATGATCGTTCCCCAACATTGGGCAGAGGCCAAAACAAGAACCAAGATTGCAGGGCGACAATACACCATTAAACGCTTTGGTTGGTCAGATCAAAACCTTGCAGCAGCACAATCGCATGCCGAGCAACGTGTAGCCGAAGCAATTGAAAGGATCAAGGTCGGCGAAAATATCCGAAGAATCGACCATAAAGTTCCCTACAATGGTGCCGAAGGTGTACCAATCAGAGAACAGATTATTGCTCAGCATGATGATGTCATTATCACGCGAAACTCCTACGGCGCATTATGCTTAAATACCCCAGATGTGTTATTTGCAGCTATCGATTTCGAATACGTACCTCGCTTTAGACTATATTTGTTGGCTTTTTCATTGTTAATGCTGCTCGCGAGTATTGGGGCTGTTTACTTTGGTTCATGGATGATCTTGGGAATCGGATTGATTGTTTCCCTCATCTTGGCAGGGCTGCTTGGCAAAGGACTGTTCTATTTACAAAGCAAGTTGTTTGGAACTCCTGAACAGCGTGCATTGTCATCGATTCAGGATTTCTCTCAACAGCATCCCACATGGCATTTACGTGTTTATCTCACGCCAAAAGGTTATCGTGTGCTGGTAATGCATCAGATCTTTGAACCTAAAAGTAATGAAGCTCAATTATTATTTAACGCCATTCATGCAGATCCCAACTACGTCCGAATGTGTAAAAATCAGAATTGCTTCCGAGCCAGAATCAGCCCAAAACCTTGGCGAATTGGTGTGAATCGCTTAGCACTCGGGGTCTGGCCCGTCAGCGAAGCACGTTTAGTGATACGTGAAAACTGGGTTCGAGACTATCAGAAACAAGCTGAGAACTATGCATCATGCAAATTTGTGGCACAATTAGGCAGTCAGGTGACCCACATGAAGGCGAAGCGAGTACAATCTCTACATGACCAATACTGTAAATCTGACACTCGCTTAGACATCGCATAATACAAATGATATGGCAAAAAAATCGATAAAATTTCCACGCACTCAACATTATCCGACTTACGCCAGTATCGGTTTAGCCGTCATGTTGGGTGTAGTCAGTTACTTTGGTTTGTTCTATCAGCAAAAGGCCTCGGCACAAGATTATTCCATCCGTGGCTTTGATGTGTCTCATCATCAAGGTGAGATTAACTGGAACAAAATCTCACCGATGCAATATCAATTCGTCTATCTCAAAGCAACTGAAGGTGGTGATTTTAAAGATCGCAACTTTCAACAAAATTGGTTAAAGGCGCGTGAACAAGGCCTGCATGTGGGTGCTTATCATTTTTATCGCCTGTGTCGTGATGGTGCCATACAAGCTGAAAATTTTATTGCGACCGTTCCGAAAAAAGCCGATGCCTTGCCGCCTGTGATCGATTTGGAATACGACAGTAATTGCATCAACACTTATACCAAAGAGCAGCTACTCAAAGAAATTCAGGTCATGCATGACCAACTGCAAAAACATTATGGCAAACAACCGATTTTTTATATTTCCAAAAGCTTTTACCACATTGTTTTGATGGGAAACTTTAATCAGACCCCACTTTGGGTTCGTGATTATGAAGGTAAACCTGAACTCAAAGATGGTCGACAATGGCTGTTTTGGCAGCATAGCAGCCAAGGCAAAATCGACGGTATTCCCAAAGCCGTGGATTTAAATGTCTATGCCGAATCGCCAAAACAATGGCGGATTTTTTTGAAAGCACAAGGCATTGAAGATGCCAAATGAGTTACGCAAAATCATCCATATCGACATGGATGCCTTCTATGCCTCTGTTGAACTCAAAGATCGCCCCGAGCTAAAAGATTTACCTGTGGTGATTTCCTCACATCATCCAAGAGCCGTCATTGCCGCAGCGTCTTATCCTGCCCGTGTCTTTGGACTCCGTTCTGCCATGTCGATGGGACAAGCCAAAAAACTCTGTCCGCAAGTCATCGTGATCGAACCGAATTTTGAAAAATACCGCGAAGTTTCTGCTCAAATTCATCAGATTTTTCAGCAATACACATCCTTAATTGAACCGCTTTCTTTAGATGAAGCCTATTTGGATGTGACTGAAAACTTAAAAAATATTGCCAGTGCCACCGAAGTCGCTACACAGATCCGTGCTGATATTTTTGCAGTCACAGGACTAACCGCCTCTGCGGGCGTGGCACCAAATAAGTTTTTGGCAAAAATTGCCTCGGATTGGAACAAACCTAATGGTTTATTTGTGATTAAACCCAATCAGGTGCTACGTTTTATCCAAGATTTAGCCTTGAATAAAATTCCTGGAGTAGGCAAAGTCACTCAAGAACGCTTGCAGCAACTGAATTTACATACCTTGGGCGATCTGCAAAAAATCGACGAAAATGTGCTGATTCATCATTTTGGAAAGTACGGCAAACAACTGTATTTATATGCACAAGGCATTGATCATCGACCAGTCAAAGCTGAACGGGAACGTCAGCAGATTTCTAAGGAAATTACTTTTGACGATGATTACACTCTTGCTCAATGCAGCCATGCATGGCAGCCATTGACTGAACAAGTCTGGCGCAGCCTGAATAAAAAGCAGCTGACTGCCCGTGGTGTAACCGTCAAACTCAAGCTTAAAAATTTCCAAGTCTTACAGCACAGTAAAAGCTTTAAGCAGGCGCTGCAATCGCAACAAGACTTGGGACAAGTGCTATTACAACTGCTCGATGAAATGCATATCGACCCAGAATTTCAATTTCGTCTGGTTGGGGTAGGTGTTTATCAATTACAACCGCTACAGGAAGAATCACAACTTTCTTTATGGTGATGCGGTTTTTTTGTACAACCATACAATACTGACTGAAATTTATGTTTGCTTTTTATCCAATTTTCAGTACTCTAAACAGCGCAATAACATTATCCGTGTGACTTGCTTTGCTAAAGAAATCCTCACTTTTAGCATCTGCTCCTGTGGTTGGCGTGACGATCAAATCCGAATATTACAGGGCACTTCAAGTGTTCTTTATCAAGCCCCCTTCCCTATAAATATCTCAATTTAATCCTGCTCTCCTTGGCTACTTCAGTTAAACTCAGTTCATAAAACTAGAATACTCACGATTACGATTCGCTTATGAAGCAAAAACAAATTCTCTGTGTCGAAGATGAAGCCGCCATTGTCCTGCCGCTACGTTATGCGCTTGAGCGTGAAGGCTGGCTGGTGAGCTGGGCCAATACAGGAACCCAAGCATTACAATTACTGGCACAACAATCTTTTGATTTTATTATTTTAGATGTCGGCTTACCTGACCTAAATGGATTTGAAGTCTGTAAAAAACTGCGTCAGAAAGACCAAACTCCTTTGCTATTTTTAACAGCACGTGATGATGAAATTGATCGAGTGGTCGGTCTAGAAATTGGTGCGGATGATTATTGCAGCAAGCCCTTTAGCGCACGAGAAATTGTGGCAAGAATCAAAGCGATTTGGCGCAGGATGGAAGTTCAGGCTCAGCCTGTTACAACATCTGTACCAACACCAGAAACTGAAGTCATTTTGCAATCAGCAATCTGGTCATGTAACCCACAGTCCTTGCAAATTAATTATCATCAACAAGCACTACAACTGACTCGCTATGAATACCGCTTGTTATTTTTATTGATTCAACATCCAGAACAGGTATTTAGCCGTCAACAATTGATGGATCATATTTGGGAACATCCAGAGCATAGTTTGGAACGTACAGTCGATACCCATATTAAAAGTTTAAGGCAAAAGCTCAAACAAATTACCCCACATGATGATCCGATTCGCACCCATCGTGGCTTTGGCTATAGTTTGATGCAATTCTAAGGTCTGTTTCTAAATATAATCTCAACAGCTAGACTATCAATTATGGAAAAAAATATAAGTATGCATGATTGGTCTCTCATCTCTATTCACTTAGATTGGATCCAATCTCATCTTACGATTCATTTAAAAAACAACCAATCAGAAGATATAATGCTAATTGCGGAAAGATTTAAAACATTTAATATCTCCCAAAAAAATGAGTGGGGTGAAAGTATTTCAATAAATCAGATATTAAACTTCTCCATTTTAGAAAATGGGAATTCATTTATACAAATAGAAGTTCAATCTGGTGATCTTTTAGAAATTGAAGCAGAAAAAATAATGCTCCCATTTCCATCCTCAATTTAGAGGCTATCAAAATATGTCCATTTTTGTCCGTATCTGGTTTTTCTTTAGCTTGGTGGTGGTACTGAGCCTAGGTTTTATCGCTTATACCCTGACCCAGCAAGTCAAACCCAATGTACGACAAGTGGTTGAAGATACCCTCGCTGAAAATGCCAATATCATTGCCCAACTGATTGCGGAAGATGTCTATCACCATCAGGTGGATACACCAGAATTTGATCAAAAAATTCAGGCAGCTTTATCTCGTCAACTGAATGCCACCATTTGGCAGCATCGCAAAGAACAGATTAACCAACAACTGTACATAACTGATCCCAAAGGCATCGTGATTTACGACTCGGAAGGCGAAGCTGTTGGGCAAGACTATTCGAAATGGAATGATGTCTACTTAACACTACGCGGCAAATACGGCGCACGTTCAACGGCAACCAATCCCTATGATCGCAATAGCAGTGTCATGCATATTGCAGCTCCGATTATTTACCAACAGCAATTGCTCGGTGTGGTCAGTATTGGTAAACCCAATCAGTCGGTACAACCTTATATCGAGCGCGCTGAACAGCAACTAATTTATCAAGCCCTCTGGATTGCAGCGCTCAGCTTATTATTGGCGAGCATGGTAGCGTATTGGCTAAGACATAGTATTGATCGCGTCCGACGCTATGCACAGGCATTGGCACCCGTGAATCAGGCACCTTTCTTTTATTCCGCTAAAGAACTCAATCAAGTGACTCAAGCACTGAGCGAAATGCGGGAAAAACTGGAAGATCGTGGCTATGTGGAGAACTATGTCAATACATTGACCCATGAACTCAAGAGCCCCCTCACTGCGATTCAAGCCAGCGCTGAATTACTCCAAGATGATTTACCACTGGCGGATCAGCAACAGTTTGCCCATCATATTATGCAGCAAAGTCAGCGTTTACAGTCCTTGATTGAACGAATGTTGTTACTAACGCGCCTCGAAAAAAATCAGCATGTTTTAGAGTTTCAAGACTTAGACCTAAACGAGCTCATTCAACAATGCTTTCAGCAACAGCATACTGCTTTGCAACTGAAACAGATCCAAATACAACTTGATCTGCCCCAATACTGTTCGATCCATGCCGATCCCTTTTGGCTAAAACAAGCACTGAATAATCTGTTAGATAACGCCAGAGATTTCTGCCCACCGCAAGGAAAAATCGCGGTGCAACTTCAGCAAGACCCAGCCCATCAAAGCATCACCTTGCTGTTTTTTAATGAGGGCGATGCGATTCCTGACTATGCCTTAAACCGTGTATTTGAGACCTACTTTTCTCTACCGCGTCCGCATAATCAGCAACGCAGTACCGGCATTGGGCTGAGTATCGTCCAACAGATTATTCAGCAACACCAAGGTCAGATTAGCATCCAAAATATTGAAGCGAATCGCCTCGGCTTCTTAGCAACACATCAATCTGGTGTGCTCTTGACCCTCACACTTCACACAAACTTCACTTAAGCTTCAAGCCGAACTCATTCGAAGCACATATCGCATATAGATACTAGTCATATCCTAATGACCATGGAATTTCATATGCGTCGCAATTTTATCAATCTTAAAATCGGAGCCATTCTGTTCCTGATTTTGATTTTTTATATTGGTTTGTTTTTTATTTCGAGCTTGGTCTCAGAACGCCAAAGCTATCAACAACAAGTTATTCGCGACATTGCCAATGAACAAATTCGTCCACAGCAAATTGTTGCACCCTATTTAAAACTACCCTATCAAGTGCAAACCACCTGTACCGATGAACAAAAGAAAAGCTATCCCTGTACGCAAACCCTGTTCGTTGCTATCGGAGCTGAAACGACCGACTGGAATGCACAATTTAAGGTTTCGGACAGTACTTATAGACGCAATATTTATAAAGCGATCAGCTATCAAAACTTGATGTCAGGCAAAGGTACATTCAAGGCCATCGATAACGAAACAAAACGTGATTATCTATGGGAAAAGGCTGAAATTATTTTCCCGATCCAAGATGCGCGAGGGCTGAATGCCAAACCAATCTTCAATATTGATGGCAAAGCCTATAAGTTCGACTTTTCTGAGCAAAGCCAAGGACAACGCGGTTTTGACCTGATGCATCTGACAGCGAAGCAATACCCTGAACTGGTGCAAAAGTTCCAACAGGGTTTTAAATTTGGCCTGCAGTTCGAGCTTGAAGGGCTCAGTGAGTTCAGCTTCATTCCAACCAGTTATGAAATGACCTATCAAGCCACAGGTAATTGGGGTGACGTCAAATACGATGGACAAAGCCTACCCTTTAAAAAATCCAGTGAAAAACACCAATTTCAAGCAGACTGGAAAAATATAGCACTGGGTAAACGTAATTTAGAAAATGTGTCGCTGTGCGAAAATAGCCAATGCTTTTATAAAATTTTAAATGCTCAGGATCCACTACCAACAACAGCGGCAGAAACATACGATACAGGCACGCCAGCAACTATCTCTGGCATTTCGACTCAATTCCTAGAACCTGTAAATATCTATACCCAAACCGATCGTGCCATTAAATACGGCGTGATGGTGATCATCATTACCTTTGGTTGCTTCTTTCTGTTTGAGGTTTTAAAACAGCTCAAAATCCACCCTGTGCAATATGCACTGGTTGCTATGGCACAAGGGGTTTTCTTTGTTCTGCTACTTTCGATCAGTGAATATTACGCCTTTTCAATCGCCTATCTAGCAGCAGCAATCGCTTGTATCAGTCTCATCACATGGTATTTATATTTTGTGGTCAAAGGGATTAAACCTGCGCTGCTATTCGGGATTTTGCTCGGTGTGCTCTACGGCATGATGTATCTATTACTGCAATCCAGTGGTAAGACCTTCTTATTTGGCTCCATCCTGTCCTTCTTCCTGATTGCCTGCGTCATGTTCATCACCCGTCATGTCAACTGGTACCAATCCGAACAACAAAGCTAATAAAAATACATCGGGGCGAAGTAATGTCTTCGCTCCTTTCACTGCATTGATAAGGAATAACACCATGTACCAAACAACTTATTTAGCCTTAAAACAACTTAAACAGCTATGTCCCTTACATAGCTCGATTGCAAGCTGTCTGAATCAATTACGGCAAGCCAAAATCCAATTTCTGAATCTGGGGAATATTATTATTTGCCCACAACAACGCTGTATTTTGGTTTTCAAACATCGTAACTTAATGGAAATAGAAAGTTTTTTAGCCTGATTTATAGAAAATTACATTGCAGCTGAATAGCATCAAGTACAATCCCCACTATACTTTTCGATTTGGGAATCACTATGTCTGTGCAACGCCTTCATGTCACATCACGTTATTGCGAAGTTGCAATTTCAGGAAATCTTGTTCATCTAGCAGGCCAATTGGCGGATGATACCAGCGTTGATGTAACCGCACAGACACAGCAAACATTGGATAATATTGATCGTTTATTGGCAGAAGCAGGCACAGATAAAACCCATATTTTATCTGTGCTGATCTTTTTAAAAGACATTGAAAAAGATTATGCAGCGATGAATGCAGTATGGGATGCATGGATTGCTGAGGGGCATCCCCCAGCACGTACCTGCGTCGAATCTAAACTCTATGCACCTGATGTACTGGTTGAAATGACCGTGACTGCTGTTCTGCCTTAATAAGATTTCACTGCAAAATCGTTATATTTCAGCATGCGATCTGCTTTAGGCATCGACATTGAGCTTGTGGTTGAAGCTGCTACAGGTGCAGCTTCAAACAGATCAGGCACTAGATCCTCTCTGAGTTCCTGTTCAGTTGGAATGCTGCTATAACGCAACACGCGATAGCCTGCCAATTCAAGCAAACTGTCTTGATAGTGCTTTTGATGCAGACGATTGACATAGGATTCGTCTGCAATCTCAATAATTGCAAGCACTTGATGCTGTTGGTCTAAAACGACAAAATCCGCAACCAAACCTTGATATTTACGACGTGTATGCGCAAATTTAGTGGTCAGTAAGGCATCAAAAGAAACATGTGCCAACACGGTATGACGTGGTAAAACAGCTTGTAAGCGCATCAAGGTAATTTGTTCTGCGATATTCAAAATACCGCGGCGTTTTAACGGACTATCCTGACGCCTATTTTGTTGTAGGCGACGAAGTGCAAGTGCTGTGATCAACAGCAACCCAACTGTTGTTATAAAATAATACATTTCTAACTAATCCCTTTAGATTTTTTATAATCATTTTGGCTTTATGCCAATTTTTTTAATCAAGAACATCGATAGCAAAGTCATTTTGCAGTGCAAACTTAAGTTTTTTAATCGTGTTTTCCTAGACGACCAAAGTCGTAATAGCCCTCTGCACTTTATTTATAATCATTCACAATCCAAGATTCAAGTCGTTATTGTCAGTTTATGTTTCTATAGGCGATAGTTTTGCGATCAAATTGTGATCACATGACAATTTAGGCATAAAAAAGAAGGCATGAACGCTCATGCCCTCTTCAATACAAAATTAACGATGTGCTTTGGTCTTAGACTTTGGCTTTCCTGAAAATGGTCTTTTCTCACCCGTTTCACGTGGTGGTAAACCATTATGTTGGGTTAATACCTGTCCTTTTTGCGGACGTTGTTGACCTGACTGCGAACGAGATTGGCCTTGACCACGTTTTGCAGAATCCCCTGCAACAGATGAATTCTTTTTGCGTGCCGATTTATATTCACCTTCAGCAGTCCCTTGTGGCTGATAAGTTGGAATCAAATGCTGTTTTGAGTTTCCGATGAGGTCCGCACGTCCCATTTCCTTCAAAGCTTCACGCAATAAAGGCCAGTTATTTGGATCATGGTAACGCAAGAATGCTTTGTGCAAACGACGACGCTTTTCGCCTTTCACAATATCCACATTTTCAGTATAGCGCGCCACTTTAGACAATGGGTTCTTGCCTGAATAATACATTGTGGTCGCAGTAGCCATTGGCGATGGATAGAAGGTCTGCACCTGATCGGCACGGAAACCATTTTTCTTTAACCAAATCGCCAAGTTCATCATGTCGTAATCCGTCGTGCCCGGATGCGCAGCAATAAAGTATGGAATTAAATACTGTTCTTTACCTGCTTCCTTACTGAAACGCTCAAACATTTGCTTAAAACGATCATAAGTCCCGATACCAGGTTTCATCATCTTCGATAATGGGCCATTTTCGGTATGCTCAGGCGCAATTTTCAGGTAACCACCGACATGATGCTGAACCAACTCTTTCACATATTCAGGATTTAAGACCGCAAGGTCATAACGCAGACCTGAACCAATCAGAATCTTCTTCACCCCTTTGATTTCACGTGCTTTACGATAAAGCTGAACCAAAGGTGCATGGTCGGTATGTAAGTTCTGACAAACACCTGGATAAACACACGATGGTTTACGGCAATTCTTTTCAATTTCAGGATCGTTACAGTGCAAACGGTACATGTTTGCCGTTGGTCCACCTAAGTCCGAAATAATCCCAGTGAAGTTAGGTGCAGTATCACGGATCTTTTCAATTTCACGTAAAATCGAATCTTCCGAGCGGTTTTGGATAATACGACCTTCATGCTCGGTAATCGAACAGAAGGTACAACCACCAAAACAGCCACGCATGATATTGACCGAGAACTTGATCATATCAAATGCTGGGAAACGTGCATTCGCATAAGATGGGTGCGGTAAGCGTGCATAAGGTAAATCAAATACATAGTCCATTTCCTCAGTAGTGAGAGGAATTGGCGGTGGATTGATCCAGACGTCACGCTCACCATGACGCTGTACCAAAGCCCGTGCATTACCAGGGTTAGTTTCAAGATGCAAAATACGGTTGGCATGGGCATAAAGCACCTGATCATCCGCAACTTCTTCAAAAGAAGGTAAACGGATTACCGCCAATTCACGTGGTGGTAATTTATGTTTAATTGCTTTTGATGGAGCAGGCTTTAACTGCACAATTTGGGTATCAGGATCGAGCTGATCACCTTCACGTACGATTGGATTTGCCACAAATTCTTTTTGGAAATTTTGATACTGTGCCAAGGAGTTGCCTTTTTCTTTTTCAACTTCACAGCCATCAATATCTTCAGTCATGACATAGGGGTTGATAATTGGATCCACACGTCCAATGGTATCAATGTCATTACTGGCAATTTCAACAAATTTTGCTTTCGATGCTTTATTGTGCTTATTAATAATAAATGCAGTACCACGGACATCGGTAATCTCGTGAACTTTTTCGCCTTTGGCTAAACGATGCATCACGTCGATAATCGCACGCTCGCCATTGCCATACATCAGCAAATCAGCCTTTGAATCCATCAAGATTGAGCGACGGACTTTATCAGACCAATAATCATAATGTGCAATACGACGTAAACTGCCCTCAATACCACCCAATAACACTGGAACATCTGGAAAGGCTTCACGACAACGCTGACAGTAAACCGTTGCAGCACGGTCTGGACGTTTATTCGCTTCATTATTTGGTGAATACGCATCATCAGAGCGGATTTTACGATCTGCCGTATAACGGTTGATCATCGAGTCCATATTCCCTGCGGTCACACCCCATGCAATGGTTGGCTTACCTAAAACACGGAAGCTTTCTACATTGGTCCAATCTGGTTGCGCAATGATTCCAACACGGAAACCTTGTGCTTCAAGCACACGTCCAATCACACCAGATACAAAAGATGGATGGTCAATATAAGCATCGCCACAAACTAAAATAAAGTCACATGCATCCCAGCCGAGTAGATCCATTTCTTCTCGTGACATCGGCAAAAATGGTGCGGGTTCAAAACACGACGCCCAATATTTGTCGTAATCAAACAGCGCTTTAGGCGCAGTCTGCATGGTATAGGCAGTAGACATAGCTTGCGAATCTCGGCTAGCAGATGAAGGAGAGACATTTATCGGGGTTGGTTGTATTTTAACCCCTAAAATGAAAGCCGATCATTTTAACATGAATTTCATTCATTTTCCCTGTTTATAAAACATTCAGGAACAAGGAGATAACAATTTATTTGTATAAAGTTTAATCAAAATATCAATAACAGCAATCAGACCACACTTTGTGATCAATATGATGCCTGACTCGTTATTTCATTCGATCGGATCAGCTCTTTCACCGTATAACCCGATTCTATATAACCTTGACCTTCTGAAATGGTCTGACCATTCGCCAAAGTTGCTTCTAAACGATATCCGCCCTCACCCTTTACGAAGAATTGCGTTTCTATCGTCTTGTTATTTTCTAAGGGCTGGAAAAATATCTCATGCTGCACACCTGCTGTTTCCACATGTAGCTTCAGCTTACTAATCGTTTGCCCGCTGTGATTTGAGATTTGCATGTGGACTAAGGGCTGAAACCAATAATTAAAGCCCGCAGTTAAAGCACCAGCAAAAAAACTGATCAACAGTGCGATCAGCAAAATGATGATATATAGCAGTTTCTTAAATCTCATAAACACCTGACCCATCATCTGAATGGATGATTGTGAAGCAACAATCATCCATGAGGCCTTATATTAAAACTTAGCGCGCAGCGTGAGCTTCATATTTCTTGGTTCACCATAACGATTAGAATCCGTTGTTAAATACGAGTAGTATTTTTTATCAAGGACATTATTGGCATTAACAGCAATCGTAATATTTTCACTCAAAGGGTAACTCGCCATCAGGTTAACTAATGCATAGCCTTCCTGTTTCGCTGGCTTAGAACCATAGCGTCCGACTAGCCATTCGCTTTGGTAATTGACCCCGCCACCAACGGTTAGATTGTTCGCTAACTTGTAAGTCGCAAATAAACGCGCAATATGTTCAGGTGTGGTTTCATTGAAGGTCTGACCTTGCTTGCTCACATCTTTCTTATATTCTGTCGTATTGTAAGTATAGCCTGCCGAAAGATTTAAATGTGGTAATACTTCCCCACGTAGTTCCGTTTCAATCCCCTCACTAATTACTTCTCCAGCAGCAACATTACAGTACCCTTCTCCACCATTAAAAGCACACTGGCCTTTGCTGCTCTGATCTTGGAAAGCACGATTGATTTGGTTGGTTCTAAAAGCAGCAATTGAGGCAATTAGCTTATCATCATTAAAGCTCCCTTTTACCCCAATTTCATAGACGTTGCCCTGAACTGGGTCAAGCAATTTCTCATTACGATCTTTGACATTCTGCACCACAAAAGTATCAGTGAAGCTTGCATAACCCGTATATGTATCATTGAAGTCATAAGTTAAACCCACATAAGGCGTCCAGATATTATCTTTCTTATAATGAACCGCACGACTATCAACAAACTGACCTGTAACATTACTTTGATATTCTGAGTCATATTTGAATTGGCTCTCACGTACGCCTGTAATCAATTTTAATGAATCAGCTAAGTTCCAACGAGTGGTCAGATAAAATCCCGTTTGCTCGGTTGTTAAATATGAACGACCGCCATCTTTATCATAACGCGGCGCAGCATAAGGCAAGTTGTAAGGGCTAAAACTAAATACATTCACTAGCATTTGCTCAACACCAGCAGGTTTAGTCTTGGCTTGTCGATCCCACAATGAGCCATCTGCCATTATGGTATCCCAACTACTCCACTGACCAGGAGTATCACTTTTCTGGTGATTGATCCCTGCAACAAGCTCATGTTCACGTCCTAACAAGCTAAATGTGCCTTTAGTAAAGAAATCGAATACATCTAGTTGCTGGTTATAACGGTAGCCATATTTGTTGATTGTTGCCTTCGGATTATTCTTATCAATTGCACCTGTGTTAGCAAAAGCAAGACTGGTAAAGGCCATATCCATATCGATATCAGCTCTTAAATAACTACCCTTTACCATCCATCCATTCTCAAACTGATGAGTTAAATCAATAAAAGCCTGGCTATTTTTCTTGTCCCAAAAGTCTCGATAATCACAACCACAATTATTCCTATCCAGTCCTATATCAGAACCATCTGAATAACGTGGCAAACTATTCACTGGCACCGCATGTTCTTTTTGTTGGGAATAGCCAAAATTCAGCAAAGTATTTTTTGTCAGATCTGCGCTGATAATCCCGTAAAGTAAATTGCTGTCACGTGTGACAGCTTTCATCCATGAATCACCGTCTTGATAAGCTAAAACCAGTCGCCCCCTTACACTCCCAGATTCATTCAAACGGTTGGAAACATCGACTTCCCCACGAACAGTATTCCATGAGCCATAACTCACTGCACCGCTAGCATGAAAATCTGCTGTTGGTTTTTTACGAATCAGATTCACTGTACCAGCCGGCTCTCCTGAACCTTGTAATAAGCCTGCTGCACCGCGCAAAACTTCAACACTCTCCAGCATCGCCATATCTGGCTTTGAAGAAGCCACATTAGTCGCATTGACTGCAACACCATCATATTGCATCAAATTGGAGTTCCATCCATCTCCCATATTGAAACCACGTATTGAGAAGTTGGTGCGTTCGGTGTTATCGCCCGTTAAAATGATCCCTGTAGTATTTAATAAAGCTTCACCTAAATTGGTTGCGCCCATGTCCTCCATTTGCTTTTGAGTAATCACAGAAACCGACTGAGGTGTTTCTTTAATACTGAGGTTGAGTTTGGTTGATGTACTGGCTTTTTTCTTGGTGTAATTATTTTCTAAACCATCCTCCGCTGTGACCACAATAGTCGGTAATACATCTGTTTGTGTGGTTGTTGACTCCGTAGCTGCGTAGCTTGTACCGATCCAACAACTATAGAGTGCAAGATAAATAATACTTTTAGGAAAAATTCGAGATTGAGAGATAGGATACTGCATGAGATTCTCCATTTAAAATGAGAATCATTATCTTTATATTTTACATTTAAACAACATTTATGTTCATATTTTATGCATTATTTTCTGCTTTAGCTTATCAACGCTGTAAATAAAGGAGACTCAACTTTTGTTCAGGAAACATTGACTGTTTAGAAAACCGAAATAAAACTACTCTCTAAATATCTTCTCCAATTATTCGAATAATAGAGTCTTGGACTTTAACCGCAACGCTAAAAATAGCCCCATTGCTAGAACCACAACCACCATAAGACTTATCCCCGTCCAGCCATAATTTTCCCAAACTAACCCTCCACTACTGCCAAGCAAACTTGAGCCGATGTAATAGCAAAATAAATAGAGTGAAGATGCGACAGCCCGATACTGAACAGCTTGAACAGAAACCCAACTGCTGGCTGTCGAATGTGCCGCAAAAAATGAAAAAGTAAAAATAGTGAGACCCAGTAAGATGCTCCAAAGCGACGGAATCAAGGTAATCAATAAACCAATAATCATCATCACCAGTAATACAGGCAACACTTTATCGCGCCCATATTTAAAGCCCCATTGTGCGGCTTTAGGTGAGCTATAAATCCCTGCCAGATAGGCAATCGAAATCAAACCAATCCATGTTTGCGATAGATGAAACGGTGCTTCTAATAAGTGGTAACTGATGTAGTTAAAGACCGTGACCAAGCAGCCCATTAAAATAAAACCTTGGGCAAATAAAATACGTAGTTTCGGGTCTTTTAGATTTTGCTCAAATGCTGCTTTAAAACGTGAGAATCGGAACGGAAATGGTTTGAAATGCTGTGATTTAGGTAATAACAGATAGAATAAGCAGGCAATCACAAAATTCAGAAAACCAATAATATAGGTTGCTGATTGCCAAGAAATAAAATCAACCAAAACCCCTGCAATCAGACGCCCACCCATGCCACCAATCGCTGTGCCTGAGATATAAAGCCCCATGGCAAAACCGATATCTTTCTGCGCAATCTCTTCTCCAATATAAGTCATTGCCACTGCGGCAACCCCACTGACCGCCAGACCAATCAAAACACGAGTACTAAGAAAGATTTCCCAAATCGGAAAAGAAGCACTAATCAGCAATAAAATCGAGACCAGAAATAAGGCAAATACCATAATCGGTTTACGCCCAAAACGATCAGAAATAAAGCCTGTAAATAGCAGACCGATAGCCAACGCGATGGTAGAAAAAGAAAGGGGGAAACTACTGTGGGTCGGGGTGACATGAAAGAATTCTGCAAAAATCGGCATCATCGGCTGTACACAGTACAACGAGGAAAATGACGCGAAACCCGCAAAGAACAATGACCATAAAATCGCAGTAAACGATTTCGAACCATATTCAATATGGGTTGGGCGTATAACTGATTCAGACATCGGAACTCCTTATGCCCGATCAGTATACGCCTTCGACCGAAATGCGGAATGATCATTTCGGTCATTTTTATCAAATGTTTAAAATTAAAATAATGCTTTAGGCAGGCGAATCTGAATCATTTCATTATCATCGGCAAGTTTGGCATTGCGGCCCGATGAACCTGGAAAATTGTTGTCATTCAATACCGTCAAAGTGGTGCCATTTTCAATAATCACATCTTCAATGGTTTCAAATGGGAAGGCAAACACCTTGCCTGTACCAATATCCCCTTCACGTGCTGTGCCATACAGCCCATTTGGATTGGCAATTTTCATTAAGTCGACCAAGTCTTCGCGTGCCACCACCTGCTTCGGTTCATTGAATTTAATCCGAATCAGTTTCTTATGGCCGCCGAGATTATTTTGACTCACATCGCGCTCAATAATGATGCCTTCTTTGTCATTAAACAGTTGGAAGTCGCCAATATTGGTGGCTTTACTATCCAGTACGAACCAATAATAAACACCCGTATAGGCTTTCTTCTGAAGATCAAATTGCGAGATCAGCAGTCTACCTGTCGAGTCATTCAGCAATGGCTTTTCCAGTAGCGGATACAGGTATTTGCCATCTGGTGAAATCGCCATGCCTTCAAAACCACTACTGCGCCCCACCAATGGCTCAACATAATTGATATTGGCTTTATTCAGTTGATTTTGCGGTGAGCGTAACTCTTGGCTCGGATTAAATGGATTTGGTAAAGCAATCGGAGCATCTAACAACACACCATCTGCTGAGAAATGTAGCAAGAATGGGCCAAATTCATCACCAATCCAATAGGTACCATCTGGCGCACGTTGCATCGATTCAGGATCAAAATCCGCCCCAGTCAATAAGCGTTCTGCCGTATTGCCATTCACAATCTCAAAAGGAATCCGTTTATTTGGATCACGTAATTGAATGAAGCTTTGTACGGATACTTGTCCTGTACCTTTACTTTTGGTTTTAAAATCGGCTTTAATTTTATAAATGCGTAATAAGAAATCAGCAGAGTTATCCAGCGTGCCAAAACCATTATCGGCCATGGCCATATAACTGCCATCCTCATTTTTTAAGGCAGCAGAAAAACCTTGTACGGGTTGCCCTTTAAAAGGAGGATAAATGCCATTGGCACCACTCACCGCTTTACCTGAATCTGGTCCAACGGCATAGGTTGCGACAGGAAGCTTGGCGAAAGAAATCAGCGTAGGTTCTGTGACTTTGTCTGTCGATGTATTCTGATCTTGATTATTGTCATCATTATTACAGGCAGTTAAACCCAAAGCACTACAGCAAAATAAGGCCAATAAAGTTTTCTTGTTCATCATTTTATACATTTGGTAAAAATTTAGGCAAATTAAAACAAGTTTTTATGACGCTTTTACTGCAATAAAATGAAGTCTTTATGGCGAAAAGATGACAATGCTACGCGACATTTTATCTTAGCAATCACCGCCACTACCGCAGCACTCACCTTACTCAAGCTTGATCGGTTGATATTCACCAGCAATCGCAGCTTTTAAAAAGTTTTGAAAGGTTGGGCATTGCATATGATTTTCTGCAGGGCATACCGCAGCATGTCTCAGTCCTTGGCTGATAAAGTGCAGACGTCGGGTCATTTGTTCCAGCCGCTCTGCTTTCTCATTCAGCATGAATCGGTCCAATTCGGGTTGACCACTTTCCCCAAACATATGCGCAATTTCATTCAGGGAAAAACCTGCTGCTCGCCCCAAAGCAATCAATGCCAATTGATCCAAGACGTGCTTGCCATATTGTCGACGTAATCCATGGCGGCCAATCGATTTAATTAAGCCTTTTTCTTCGTAAAAGCGTAAGGTTGAGGTCGTCACATTTGCCCGTTTAGCAACTTCTCCAATATCCATAAAAACCCCTTGACTTCAAGTTGACTTGAACTTGCACACTATCTTTATCGCGTTTTATCCAGAAAAGATCAAGGTGAAAAAATGAATACTGCTGAACTGTTATTTCAAATCCTATATTTGGGTGTTGGTGCCACGCTGATCATGGATATTTGGCTATTTATTTTAAAAAAACTCAATCAGCCCACCTTAAATTTTGCCTTACTGGGTCGTTGGGTCGGTTGGATGTTTCGAGGCAAATTCATCCATACATCGATTGCGCAAAGCCCTGCCATTCAAAGGGAATATGCCTTGGGTTGGCTGGCACATTACAGTGTCGGCATCCTCTTCGCGCTCAGCTTTATCCTGATTGTAGGAGATGTATGGTTACGGCAGCCTCAATTTAGCTCCGCGTTTATTTTCGGGGTGATTACAGTGCTCATTCCCTTTTTCATCATGCAACCGGCCATGGGCGCAGGTATTGCCTCATCTAAAACCGCACAGCCTTTGCACAACTGCCTACGAAGTCTGATTAACCACGGTATTTTTGGCTGTGGTTTATATCTCAGCGCTCAATTGCTTGCACTGTTTCACTGAGGGATCAAACCATGAAATCAATTGCCGTTATTTATCATAGCCGTCAAGGTCATACCCAATTTATTGCCCAACAGATTCAACTCGGAGCAGCACAAGTTGAACAGGTTAAAATTGATTTATTCACCGCTGAACAGTTGATGTCTCAACCCGAGCTACTCTGTCCCTATGATGGAATGATTTGGGGTTCACCAACCTATCTGGGTGGAGTTTCTGGCACATTGAAACAACTGATGGATGCCACTGGCCTATTATGGAAGAAGCAGGCATTTAAAGGAAAGTTAGCCGCTGGATTTACTGTTTCCTCACTGCCCGCAGGCGATAAGCAATCCACCTTGATTTCACTTTTCACCTTTGCAATGCAACACGGTATGATATGGGTGGGCAACCCAATTTTACCTGAGCAGCATCAAGGTGTTCCATATACACAAGCTGCCAATCGTCTCGGGTCATGGTCAGGTCTTATGGCACAAGCTGAACATGCCAGTGCGGCAAATGCTTTTGATTTTGGTGATATTAAAACGGCTCAGCTATTTGGGAAAAATTTTGCATTCTACTTAAGTGCATATCAAGGAGTGATATTCAGGTGAAAGCAGCAAGTCTTTTATTCCCATTGATTTTATCCTGCATGATGTCTTTTTTAATCTCTGGCATCACTACATTAAAGGCAGTGGGTTTTATCGATCATTTCTTTGCGATGTGGATGTCAGCATGGATCGTGGCTTGGATGTTTGCCTTTCCTAGCGTATTGGTCTGCGCGCCAATTGCACAAAGATTGGTGGGCTGGATTCTAAAGAAACGCTGATTTGCACTTTGTAAGTAAAAGCCTACAGTAACTGTGGTGATTGGCGAATATACTGAATGAGATAGATTCACTAATATATCAATCATAGAGAGACAGGATGTCTCATTCAGAACAACAAGAAACACAGGACGTGGTCGTTGACAGGAGTTAGCGGCAAGAAACCAAATATCAGAAAGCCTCGACAGGATGTCGGGGCTTTTTTATTCAGCTTAATATCTAAAACTAAACGATTTACCTCTATAGATTGCATTGACTGTCATCAACTTGCTCCCTACCATCCGCATGTTTTATCAATGACGGTCAAATTTTTCTACGATGATAATTTACAAAAAATTTTCTTTTTCTCGCTTTCACATTACTTTTGCTAAATTGAGTCTCATTTTTTTAAGTACTTACTTCACTGTCGCGTGTACGACAACCAAAGTACCTACGGTAAATCATTCCCAAAAATTATCTTCTGGTATTCAAAATGCTTTTTCCGTATCACCAACAACCGCAAATCGGGTCGCTCCAATCATCCTGCAAACGGCTGAGCGTCACAATATTTCACCACATTTATTGGCTGCACTGATTCGTCAAGAGTCTAGCTATAGAACTCGTGCACGTTCTTCAGCAGATGCCGTGGGTTTAACCCAAGTACGCCCAAAATTTTGGCAACAGTTCTGTCCTGGTGATTTATATGATGAACACGTCAACATCAATTGTGGTGCCTACATTTTAGCGAATTACTATCAATCGACAGGTGATTGGTCAAAAGCCCTCGGCTATTACAATGTTGGCCCTACAGGATATCGAAGAAGTCCATACATGCGTCAGCAAGCTGAACGCTATGCCAGCTCAGTCAAACGCCATGAACAAAGTTTAAAAGAAGCACTATAAAGCCCTGTTGTAAGCAAAAACCTACAATAACTGCGGTGATTGCCGAATATACCGAATGAGCTAAATTCACTAATATATCAAGTATAGAGAGACAGGATGTCTCATTCAGAACAACAAGAAACACAGGATGTGGTCGTTGACAGGAGTTGGCGGCAAGAAACCAAATATCAGAAAGCCTCGACAGGATGTCGGGGCTTTTTTTATGACCCTCTCAAATCCAACCATGACCGTAAAATAACTACTATTGACTCCCCTAAACTGAGTGCATACCATCCTTATACTTCTGTTTGGTATCGGATTCTGGTTTTGCACATCACATCGACTTCTTCTGATCAACATATGGCTTTTAAACCATTTGCATCAATCATTTTAAAGCTCAGCCTTGTTGTGCTTGCAATCAGTCTATCTGCATGTAGCAGTTTAAGCGGATCCTTTGCCAATCGCTCGAATCAACTTTCATCAGGCTTACAAAATGCCTATTCCGTTTCGCCTAGCACAGCAAATCGTTTATCACCCATGATTATCCAAAGTGCTGAGCGCTATGATGTATCACCGACTCTACTTGCCGCCCTGATCCGTCAAGAATCGAACTACAACAGTTCAGCGCGCTCACCAACAGGGGCGATCGGTTTAACCCAAATTATTTCCAGCCATTGGCGTCAGTCTTGCCCTGGCAATCTCTATGATGAGAATGTCAATATTAACTGTGGTGCACATGTGCTCTCGACCTACTATAGATCTGCTGGCAGTTGGTCTAAAGCAGTGGCCTATTACAATGTCGGACCGACAGGTTACGAACGCAGTTTTTGGACGCGGCATAAAGCCAAGAAATATGCTCGTTCGGTTAAACATCACGAAAAAAACTTGAAAAAAGCACTTTAAAATCAAAAAAACCATGCTTAAAGCATGGTTTTTTTTATGGGCTGAATAACGAAATTAAGCTTCGTCAAATAAACCTTCAAATAAGACAGAAGATAAATAACGTTCACCACTATCCGGTAAAATCACCACAATGGTTTTGCCTGCATTTTCAGGACGTTCAGCAATTTGCGCTGCTGCCGCTAATGCTGCACCACTAGAAATGCCGACTAAAATCCCTTCTTGGGTTGCGCACTTTCTTGCCCACTCAATTGCATCTGCGCTATTCACTGGCAGCACTTCATCAACTAGATCTAAGTCTAAGTTTTTAGGAATAAAATTCGCACCAATCCCTTGAATTTTGTGTGGTGCAGGTGTGATGCTTTCTCCACGTTTAGTTTGCGTGATGATTGGTGATTCCGCAGGTTCAACCGCAACTGAATACAATGGTTTATTTTGAACTTGCTCAAAATAACGTGAAATACCTGTAATAGTTCCACCAGTTCCTACACCAGCAACTAAGATATCCACTTGACCATTGGTTGCCTGCCAAATTTCAGGGCCAGTGGTGTCGGTATGAATCTGTGGATTGGCTGGGTTCTCGAATTGTTGCGGCAAGAAATATTGTTCAGGATTTTCAGTGGCTAAACGAACAGCCTCATCCACCGCACCTTTCATACCTTTGGCTGGGTCAGTCAGAACCAGATCTGCACCTAATGCTTTTAATACTTTTCTACGCTCTAAACTCATACTTGCAGGCATAGTTAAGGTAATTGGATAACCTTTTGCTGCTGCAACAAATGCCAAGGCAATGCCTGTATTGCCACTGGTTGGCTCAACAATATGCATACCTGTTTTAAGTACACCACGTTTTTCCGCATCTGCAATCAACGCTGCACCAATACGACATTTTACTGAAAATGCAGGGTTACGGCTTTCTACTTTTGCCAGTACCGTTGCACCCGTTTTGATGAGGCGATTGATACGAACTAAAGGTGTATTACCAATCGCTTCGGCATTATTTGAATAAACTGCGATACCTAGGTTGGCAGGTGTTGGAAATTGCTGATCGGTCGACATGTTATTTCCTTATTAGATTTGGAATGATTCTCAATCATTATAGGCTTGTCAGCCAAGGAGGAAAGTAGAAAACGTAAGATTTATGAAAAGTTATAAATTATCGAAGTGAAATACCAACCTATTCTTATCTTTATGCGGTCTTTTACTTGAAATAATTTTATTAAATATGAATGCCCTACATAGTTTTTACTACCAAAGTTCGCCCTCTCTCCAATCCGCGCAAATAGCATCATCAGCTGTGTTATGTGATAGTAACTCTTTCAGCTTTACACTCAATGGATACAACAGAATTTCATGCTCATCTGTCAGATAAGTAGAGGCATTTTGTTTGATATATAGATCCCCCGACCAAGAAGTCCAACCTAGTTTTTTATAAAATCCATCATCTTCAGGCTGTAATGCAGTAAGTTCATAACCCAAAGTAGTTAAAGCATCGATTAAATATCTTAATAATTGTGATGCAAGCCCCTTCCCCCGCATCCTGTAATCAGTCGTCACATATTCCACATAAGCAGTTTTTACACTGGTATTGTCATTAACAATGAACATTCGATCCGTCCATAGAGCGTGCAATACAATCTTTTCATCCAATATACCGACTAGATGGGAAGCCGTTTGCATGAAGGCATATTGACTCCAAGGATCTTCATCAAAAGCTGTAAAGCATAACTCAGCAATCTGTTCTCGCTGTAATTTATGCAGATCCTGAGCGCTGATAATTTTAAATTGCATGAACTGATGCTCAATTCAAATTATTTATATCTTAAGCAAGAAAAGGAAGAGTATGAAAGTTTTTAGTCAAATCTAATTAGAATAAATAAAATTCCGCGCAATAAAAAACACCCCAACCTCTCTCGAGATTGGGGTGTTTCTAATTTAAAAGCTGGCGATGACTTACTCTCACATGGCAAGTGCCACACTACCATCAGCGCTAAGAGGTTTCACTTCTGAGTTCGGGAAGGGATCAGGTGGTTCACTCTTGCTATTGTCGCCAGCAAACT
>NZ_VWVZ01000005.1:0-380351 GCF_011753255.1 Acinetobacter sp. Tr-809 | reverse complement strand
ACAATAGCAAGAGTGAACCACCTGATCCCTTCCCGAACTCAGAAGTGAAACCTCTTAGCGCTGATGGTAGTGTGGCACTTGCCATGTGAGAGTAAGTCATCGCCAGCTTTTAAATCTAAACACCCCCAACCTAACCGTTGGGGGTGTTTTTTATTGCGCGGAATTTTATATACTGGTTGTTTTAAGGGCTTTCTGATATGACTTGGATCGTAGTACAAAGCTTTTCATTTCCGTATGAAGCTCAAATTGCCAAAACACAATTGGAAGCAGCTGAGATTCCAGCACGAATTGAAAATGAACATACCATTAATATGGATTGGCTTTACTCCAATGCTTTAGGTGGTGTGCGACTGTTAGTTCCTGAAAGCTATGAAGAAGAAGCTAAAGCATTACTTGCTCAAGATTTTAGCCAAGAATTAGAACAACAGTTTGGTGTAAATGAAAGCTGTCCTAAGTGTGGTAGTACAGATATACAACCTTATACAGAAGGTAAACGCCCCGCTTATGTGGTTTTTCTATTGCTGGGTTTTCCATTATTTTCTTATAAAAATGGAATGAAGTGTCGGCAGTGCCAACATTTTTGGAGTTAATGTCGTATAGCAAATCAACAAGATGTTTTAAATCATGAATGATCTGTATATGCTCAAACTAAAATAAAAAGAGCGTTGACGTTATGAATATTCAGAAAAATATTTTATGGGTAGATTGTACTGCGGCTGCATTTGCAGGACTGATTGTATTGTTGACTGCACAATGGTTAAGTCAACTCTATCATTTACCCAAGGGGATTATTGTTTTCGTGGGTTGCGTGAATCTCTTATACGCAATTTATTCATTTACGTTAGCCAATTATAAAAAACGCTCAATGTTCCTCATTAATATCTTAGTGGTTGCAAATAGCATATGGGTCTTGGTTTGTCTGATTATGCTTTGGCGATTCGGGCAGGAAATGACAATCTTTGCCGTGATCCATATTGCTGGGGAGGCGGTCTTTGTTGGTGCTTTGGCTCGATTGGAATATCAATGGCGGCATCAACTTGCATTTTCATATCACCCAAGAAATAACTAAATTAAGTGGACATCATTTAACCAGCTTTGTTTAATACGGTAGAACATTATAAAAAGGACAATAAGATGGAATATAAAGGAAGCTGTCATTGTGGAAAAATCATCTTTGTTGCACAAGGTAATTTGACTGAAGCATTGTCATGTAATTGCTCGATTTGTCAGAGAAAAGGTTCTTTGTTGTGGTTCTTGCCTACAGATAAAGTTGATATTACAGTTCAGGACGATGCTTTAGCTAGTTACCAATTTAATAAGCATGTGATTGATCATCATTTTTGTAAGATCTGTGGTATTCATCCTTTTGCAACAGGCATTGATCCGAAAGGGAATAAGATGTACGCCATTAATATCAGATGTATCGAAGATTTAAATTTGGAGAGTATCAAAATTAATCATTTTGATGGTCGTTCGGTTTAACACTCAAATTTAGAGAATAAAAATGACCAAGAAAAAACAGTTAAGTGCTGAACAGTCGATCATGTTGTTCGAGATCCTAAAAAAGCGTTTTGAAGCAAATATGCATCGGCATCACGGTTTGAATTGGGTTGATATCGAAGATCAGTTAAAACAAAAACCTGAAAAGCTATGGTCACTCAATCAAATGGAAGAAACTGGTGGAGAACCAGATATCATTTCATTTGATTCCAAACCATCGGAAATAGTCTTTTATGATTGTGCTGTAGAAACGCCAAAAGGTCGTAGAAGCCTTTGTTATGATCGTGCTGCTTTGAATGCACGTAAAGAACATAAACCCGAAAGCAATGCGGTTGAGGTTGCAGAGGAGATTGGTATTGAATTGCTCACAGAAGAACAATATAGGCAGTTACAGTCGGTTGAATATTTTGATTTAAAAACCTCAAGTTGGGTAAAAACCCCAGCAGATGTGCGTAAATTGGGTGGTGCAATTTTTTGTGATAGCCGTTATGGCCGTGTTTTTACCTATCATAATGGCGCTCAATCTTATTATGCGACCCGTGGATTTCGTGGTCGATTAAAAATATAGTTTTGTGATTCGATCTTACTTTGGCGTTTTTTTTATTTTTTAATTTTGCCAAGCGCTTGCTTGGTTTTTCTGGTTTTGCTACTTTAGTGCTCATTCAATAAACAATGATCAATAATTGCTAGGAAGCAGAATATGCATCTCAATCCTTTGTACTACAGCGAGCAGCATCTTGAATTTGCCAAGAGTATTCGACGCTTTGTTGAAAAAGAAATTTCACCATTTATCAATGAATGGGATGAAAGTGAAACCTTTCCAAGAGAACTCTATAAGAAAGCCGCTGAGATTGGTTTGTTGGGATTAGGTTTTGAAGAGCAGTATGGGGGGATTGCGGGAACTGATGCATTTTATACATTGTTATCTTCGATTGAGCTCGCAAAATGTGCTTCAGGTGGCTTAGCAGCCTCTTTACTGTCACATACCATTGGTGCGCCACCAATTCAGCACTTTGCCAACGAAGAGGTAAAAGCTCAAGTACTTCCTCAGATTTTATCGGGTGAAAAGATCTCAGCATTGGCAATTACTGAGCCAGGAGGTGGTTCAGATGTGGCTTCGCTTAAAACCAAGGCTGTACGTGACGGTGATTATTTTCTGGTGAGTGGTGAAAAGACCTTTATCACTTCGGGGATGCGAGCTGATTATTATTCAGTGGCAGTACGTACTGATCCAAATGCCAAAGGAGCAAATGGTATTTCAATGCTGCTCATAGATGCGCATAGTGCAGGAATCAGTAAAACCAAATTGGATAAGATGGGATGGTGGGCATCAGATACGGCACATCTGCATTTTGATAATGTCAAAGTGCCTGCTAGCCATTTATTGGGCCCTGAGAATATGGGCTTTCTGGTGATTATGAATAACTTCAATATGGAGCGTTTTTTCCTTGCAGCAAGTAGTTATGGCTTTGCCTTGACGTGTTATGAGGAAGCATTGGATTGGGCACAGCAACGCCAAACCTTTGGTAAGCGTCTAGTTGATCATCAGGTCATGCGTCATAAACTGGTGGACATGGCCACGCGACTAACGGCAACCCGTGCTTTACTCGAAGATACAGCTTATCGCTTAGGTAAGCCTGAATTGCAGGGCAGTGAACTGATTGCCCAGATTTGTATGCTGAAGAATGTTGCTACTCAAACCATGCAATTCTGTGCCGATGCTGCAGTACAGACGCTCGGGGGCATGGGCTTTATGCGTGGTACTAAATCTGAACGTATTTACCGTGAAGTGAAGGTGAATATGATTGGTGGTGGTGCAGAAGAAATTATGAAGGATTTAATTAGTAAGCAGTTGGGCTATTAACCTGATCGCTAGGAGCTTACCGTATGGGTTCAACCCAATAAGCTCCTTTTCCCTCAGGATGAACTGCGATATACCAAATTGATGAATTCTGAGCATAGACCAAAAACTGGAATCCCTGATCCTGCATTTCTTTCTTTTTACTTTGAGTCACATTATTCATTTTAATTGGGATGGCACCATGACCGCTGAAATAGTTTAGGTCTGTTGGTGAAAAAGTAAAAGAGCCATGACCTCTACTTAGATCTAGGTCATTTATTTCAATAATATTTTTTGTA
This sequence comes from Acinetobacter sp. Tr-809, assembly GCF_011753255.1. Taxonomy (NCBI): domain Bacteria; kingdom Pseudomonadati; phylum Pseudomonadota; class Gammaproteobacteria; order Moraxellales; family Moraxellaceae; genus Acinetobacter; species Acinetobacter sp. Tr-809. The sequence goes on along the minus strand of NZ_VWVZ01000005.1, from coordinate 376,712 downwards.
CTGGGTGGCAAAATTGGAGGTAACCAACCGCGTTCAAACGCATGTTCAACTTTAGCATGCTGCAAATCTGTAAACTTGGTTGTCACCTTATCATCGGTACAGCCGAGAATTAGGCTGAAAAGTAAAATCAAGATTATGCGTTGCATATCTTTCGCCTAAAAAATTGGCATCAGTTTATTTTTATCTTAATGTGTCAGATATCGCAATAATTAAAATGCTTGATATTTCTTATCTGTCCAATCCGAATTTAAAATTGCCCATCGCTCATGGTCTTTCCATTCTTTTCCTCCGACGCGTAGGTACTGGCGGGAGAAGCCTTCTTTTATAAAACCTGCATTTGCGACAAGGCGAATAGAGGGTAGATTGTCTGGTTGGATATTGGCTTCTAGTCGATGTAGGTTCAGAGTTTGAAATGCTTCGTGTAAAACCTGTTGTAGCCCTTGTCGCATATAACCATGTCCTGCATAAGGATAAAACGCTTCATAACCCAAGTAAGCAGAATGAAAGTGACCTCGAACGATATTGGAGATATTAAAAGTGCCGACAATGGCATGATTTTCTTTCAAGCAGACGAAATAACGATGTTCTTGTACGAGATATTGTTCAAAATCTGTTGGTAGATAGGTCCACGGTTGATGGAGTTGAATACTATTTTGGTAGGCAAGTTTGATTTCAGCTAAATCGCTGATTTGAGGCTTACGCAAATAGATCGCACTCATTTAACAGCCATTTCCCAAACCATTTCAGTCAATTCATCAATTTTGACTTTGCCTTCTGGTCTATACCACGTCACCGTCCAAGAAATCGAGCCACCGAGCAAGCGACGCCAAATAAAAGCATCATGTTTAACTTTGCCTTGAGCACGCAATTTTTCAATCACATCCAACCAGACTTGCTCATATTCATTACGCATTTTCAGAAGGTAATCTTGTTTTTCTTTAGAAAGGGCAAACCATTCATGCACCAGTACCGCCATAGCTGCACCTGTATCACCAGCAATGGAAAGTAATTCAGCTTTGATGAGATGGCGTAATTGTTGTTCAGGATCAGTTGAGCGTTCAGCAGCTTCTTTTAAACGGGCAAAGTTATAGATAATAGTTTGTTCCATCACTGTCGCCAGAATTTCATCTTTACTTTTAAAGTGATGAAACAGACTACCCGATTGAATGCCAATAAATTCACCGAGTTGACGAACCGTGGTTTTGTCATAACCTTGCTTATAAAACAGATAGGCAGCACCTTGCAGTAAACGTCCACGTGGACTGTCATCAAAACAAACAATCTTGGGTATTTGCTCAATTGAGGTTGCGATCATGCCTATTCATCTATCCCGTTTAATCTAAAGTCTATTGTAACAAAAATCATTTGATGCATTGTCTTATCTTTTTATAACAAGCATTTGCTTGAGTTTGACTATTTTTGCCAATACAGCATAGCATTATGTACTTTACAAACCAAGCACTTGCTTGGTAATGTTAAGGCGTTTTTAGCAATAACAATGAGAAAGCGCATGACAACTGTCAAACAGGATGACCAGAGGGTAGTCAAAATCGGGTGTGCATCAGGTTTTTGGGGCGATACCAACACCGCTGCATTTCAGTTGGTGCATCTGAGTGATATTGATTATTTGGTCTTTGATTATCTATCAGAAATCACCATGTCGATTATGGCGAAGGCGATGATGATGGATCCAAGTCATGGTTATGCGCTGGATTTTGTCAGTCGAGTGATGTCCCCCCTGATCAATAAAATTGCTGAGAAAAAAATAAAAGTGATTAGTAATGCAGGTGGGGTGAATCCACTGGCTTGTCGTGATGCTTTGCAAAAAATTATTGATGAAAAAGGTTTAGATTTAAAAGTTGCAGTGGTGTTGGGTGATGATGTATTGCCTAAGCATGCTGAATTACTCACCCAAAATGTTCAGGAAATGTTTAATGGCGATGCCTTGCCTGCACATGTGGCAAGTAGTAATGCCTATCTCGGTGCTGTTGCAATTCGTGATGCTTTAGATTTGGGTGCAGATATTGTGATTACAGGCCGTGTGGTCGATTCAGCGGTTGTGCTTGCCCCATTATTGCATGAATATAAATGGTCACTCGATGATTATGACAAGTTGGCACAAGGTTCTTTGGCAGGGCATGTGATTGAATGCGGTGCACAGTGTACAGGTGGAAACTTTACTGATTGGCGCTTGGTTCAAGGCTTTGACAATATGGGCTTTCCAATCGTAGAAGTCAGCGCTGATGCTTCATTTATTGTGACCAAGCCTCAAGGGACAGGTGGCCTTGTTTCAACTGCGACTGTAGCAGAGCAGATTGTTTATGAGATTGGCAATCCACAAGCCTATCTTTTACCTGATGTGAGCGCTGATTTTAGCCAAGTGCATTTAGAACAGGTAGGAGAGCATCGAGTCAAAGTGACTGGTGCCACAGGCCGTGTGCCAACTCAGCAATATAAAGTCAGTGTGACTTATGCGGATGGTTATCGTGTTTTGGTTAGTTTCTTGATTGCAGGTCGTGAAGCGCCAGAAAAAGCCCAAGTGATTGCCGATGCCATTATCAATAAATGTGAACGTGTATTGGCGCTGCGTTCCGTTCCACCCTTTAGTGAAAAATCGGTTGAGATTCTAGGTATTGAAAGTACTTATGGTGCACATGCCCGAATCAAAGACAGCCGTGAAGTGGTAGTTAAGATCGCGGTAAAGCATCTGTTTAAAGAAGCCTGTATGTTCTTTGCCTCGGAAATTGCCCAAGCCTCTACAGGGATGGCACCTGCATTGGCAGGAATTGTCGGAGGGCGTCCTAAAGCATCGGCTGTGGTGAAATTATTTTCATTCTTGATTGATAAAGATCAATTAAAGATAGAAGTCGACTTTGCAGGACAGCGTTATCCCGTTCAGATCCCCTTCGAACAAGTTTCACAGGATTATGTACAGCATTCCGTTGGTGAAGTAGCCGCGTATAAAGGCGATGAGGTTGAAGTCTCTTTGATAGACGTAGCACATGCACGCAGTGGCGATAAGGGAAATCATAGCAATATCGGGGTGATTGCACGTAAAGCTGAATATTTACCGTGGATTCGTGCCTCATTAACCGAAGCCAATGTTGCAGCATATATGCAGCATGTTCTTGATCCTGAGAAATCCAAAGTCATTCGTTATGAATTGCCTGAGATGCATGCACTGAATTTTATGTTGGAAAATGCATTAGGTGGTGGTGGTATTGCCAGCTTGCGAATTGATCCACAAGGTAAGGCTTTTGCACAGCAATTATTGGATATGCCAGTGAAAGTACCAGCACAACTGTTAGAAAAATATTAAGGATATAAACATGGGTTATCAATCAATTTTCAGGGCAGATGCATTTGCTGACAAAGTCATTATCGTCACAGGTGGGGGTTCTGGTATTGGCCGTTGTACTGCACATGAGCTTGCTTCTTTAGGTGCGCAAGTGGTAATCACGGGACGAAAAGTAGAAAAATTGGAAAAGGTTAGCCAAGAAATTTTGGAAGATGGTGGCAAAGTCCATTTCATTGTTTGTGATAACCGTGATGAAGAACAAGTCAAAAGCATGATTGCGGAAGTGCTTGAAAAATTTGGCAAGCTCGATGGTTTAGTCAATAACGCAGGTGGACAATTTCCTTCTGCATTAGAGAATATTTCTGCCAATGGTTTTGATGCCGTGGTCCGTAATAACCTGCATTCAACCTTTTACTTGATGCGCGAAGCCTATAACCAGTGGATGGCAAAGCATGGTGGTAGCATTGTTAATATGACTGCCGATATGTGGGGTGGTATGCCGGGCATGGGCCATTCAGGTGCAGCACGTTCGGGTGTTGATAACCTGACCAAAACTGCTTCAGTAGAATGGGGCAAGTCAGGTGTACGTGTCAATGCAGTTGCACCAGGCTGGATTATTTCTTCGGGCATGGATAACTATAGTGGTGATTTTGCCAAAGTAATCATTCCAAGTTTAGCGAGTAATGTGCCATTAAAACGAATGGGTACCGAGTCAGAAATTTCCTCAGCCATCTGCTATTTACTTTCGGATGCAGCGGCTTTTGTTTCAGGTGTAACGTTACGTATTGATGGGGCGGCATCCCAAGGGACGCGTATGTATCCGCTAGCTGATGCAACCAACAATGATGCTTTTAATGGTTTCCATCGTGCTTTTATCCCTGATATTTTTAAAAATAACGGTGATGGAGAATAAACATGAGTATTCTTCAATCTGAAATTGCAGTGGGTAGTGAACAATACCAGCAAAATCGAGAGGCGTTATTAACCCAGTTGGCTGAAGTTCGGGCGGTGCAGCAAAAAAGTATTGATAAGTCCTATGCAGCAAAACCTAAGTTCGATAAGAAAGGCAAAATCTTGCCACATGAACGTATTCGTTTACTGTTAGATGCGGATTCACCTTTTATCGAGCTGTGCGGCTTAGTTGGCTACAACATGCATGATGATAAAGATGGTTCCGAAGCAGGTGGTGGCATTATTGCTGGCATTGGTTTTGTTAATGGTGTACGTGCACTGGTTTCTGCCAGTAACAGCGCCATCAAAGGTGGCACCATGTCCCCAATGGGCGTACATAAAACGCTACGTCTGCAAAAGATCGCCTTAGAACAAAAGTTGCCGATGGTGACCTTAACTGAAAGTGGCGGTGCAAACCTGAACTATGCGGCGGAGGTATTTACCTATGGTGGTATGACTTTTGCCAATCAGGCGCGCTTATCTGCGGCAGGGATTCCGCAAGTTGCAGTAGTACATGGTAATGCAACTGCTGGCGGTGCTTATCAACCGGGTTTGTCTGACTATGTGATTGCAGTACGCAAACAAACTGAAATGTTGTTGGCTGGCCCACCGTTATTATTGGCAGCAACAGGGGAAGTGGCGACTGCGGAAGAACTAGGTGGTGCAGAAATGCATACTCAAGTTTCAGGTGTGGCGGAATATTTAGCTGAAAATGATGCCGATGGTATTCGCTTAGCGCGTGAGATTTTCGAGCATCTGAATTGGAAAGAACAGACCACTCATTCGAATCATGATTATAAAGAACCGCGTTATTCAGCGGAGGAGCTGTTGGGCATTATCCCGCAAGATCCAAAACAACCTTTTGATATGAAAGATATCATTGCCCGGATTATTGATGATTCAGATTTTCTAGAATTTAAACAGGAATATGATGCTTTAACCGTATGTGGCTGGGCGAAAATGGGTGGTTTACATATTGGCATCATTACTAATAATGGGCCGATTACACCTCAAGGGGCAGCCAAAGCAGCGCAGTTTATTCATCTGTGTGAGCAGACCCAACGACCGCTGTTATTTCTGCATAACACCACAGGTTTTATGGTCGGAACCGATGCAGAGCAGAACGGGATTATTAAACATGGTTCCAAGCTGATCCAAGCAGTTGCCAATGCAACTGTGCCCAAGATTTCGATTGTGGTGGCAGGCTCTTATGGTGCAGGTAACTATGCAATGTGTGGTCGCAGTTTGTCCCCACAATTTATCTTTGCATGGCCAAACTCACATGTAGCAGTGATGGGTGCTGCGCAAGCAGGCAAAGTCTTACGTATTGTAGCTGAGGGTAAACAAAAAGCCTCGGGGATGGAGCCGAATCCACAGATGTTGGATTTCTTAGAACAAAGTACGGCAATGAAATTGGAACAACAGTCGACGGCTTTATTTAATACCGCAATGCTGCATGATGATGGCATCATCGATCCAAGAGATACCCGTAAGGTATTGATATTTTTATTACAAACCATTTATGAAGCACAGCAACGTGAGTTAAATCCAACACGATTTGGTGTGTCGAGATTTTAATTTTTAACACCCTCATCCTAGCCTTCTCCCTGAGGGAGAAGGGATCCCCTCACCCTTTTGGGGAGAGGGTTAGGGAGAGGGGAAAAACAATTTTTAAGGAACAAAAACAATGAAATTTACCGCAGAACATGATGCTTTACGCCGTACCACACGTCAGTTTGTTGAAAACGAATTAAATCCATTTATCCCCGAATGGGAAGAAGCGGGCCGTTTTCCGATTCATGACGTATTTAAGAAAATGGGAGACTTGGGTTTATTGGGGATTTGTAAGCCTGAAGAAAATGGCGGTTTAGGACTCGACTATTCGTACAACCTTGTGGTGGCAGAAGAATTAGGTCGTGCCGCGTGTGGGGGGGTGCCACTGGCGATTGGTGTGCAAACTGATATGGCAACACCTGCACTGGCACGCTTTGGCAGCAAAGAGTTGCGAGATGAATTTCTAAACCCTGCGATTCGTGGTGAATATGTCGCGTCGATTGCGGTCTCGGAAGTGCATGCCGGTTCTGACGTGGCAGCCATCAAAACCACAGCAAAAAAAGATGGTGATGATTATGTGATTAATGGCAGCAAGATGTGGATTACCAATTCACTGCAAGCCGATTTCTTCTGTTTACTTGCCAATACTTCTGACGATAAGCCACACGTCAATAAATCCATGATTATTGTTCCTGCAAAAACGGCAGGGATCAGCTTTTCAGAACCCTTAAATAAATTGGGGATGCGCTCAACCACCACGGCTCAAGTCTACTTCGATAATGTACGTGTGCCACAACGCAACTTGGTTGGGGTGGAAGGCATGGGCTTTATGATGCAAATGATGCAGTTCCAAGAAGAACGTATGTGGGCCTGTATCAATGCGGTGGGGGGCATGGAAAAAGTCATTCAGCAAACCATTGACTACACCAGAGAACGCACTACTTTTGGTCAACCTTTAATTCATAACCAGTATGTACATTTTCGTTTTGCTGAACTCATGACAGAAGTTGCGGCATTAAAAGCCTTAACCCTTCAAGCCTGTGAACAGCATATTGCGGGTGAAGATGTCACATTAATGGCTTCAATGGCGAAGCTGAAAGCAGGGCGATTAAGCCGTGAAGTGGCAGACAGCTGCCTGCAATATTGGGGTGGTAATGGCTTTATGTGGGATAACCCAGCATCACAATTGTTCCGTGATGGACGTCTAGGTTCGATTGGTGGCGGTGCAGATGAAATTATGTTGGGGATCATTTGTAAGCTCACCGATATTTTGCCGAAAAAACAGAAAAAATAGGAGCAGAAGCATGACAGTTGCAACTTCTCTTGCAGGCTTAGTGTTAGATGACAGCATTCGGTTAGAGCAGCAAGGTGGCATTTTAACGCTATGGCTAAATCGTCCTGAAAGCCGTAATGCCATGAGTTTAAAAATGGTCACTGCTATTCAACAGGTGTTTAGCCAGATTGCCGATGATCTATCCATTCGTGCAGTGATTTTACGCGGTCAAGGCGGGCATTTCTGTGCAGGTGGCGATATCAAGGATATGGCGGGATTAAGAGTTGAAGCTGCCAATACAGATAGCTTACAGCCCTATGTGGATTTTAACCGCCGTTTTGGTGCCATGATTGAACAAGTCGATCAGGCCCCCCAAACCGTGGTTGTTGTTTTAGAAGGTGCTGTACTCGGTGGTGGTTTTGGTCTTGCCTGTGTTTCAGATATTGCCATCAGCCGTGATACAGCTCAGTTTGGGCTACCTGAAACAGGCTTAGGTATTTTGCCCGCACAGATTGCGCCTTTTGTGGTGAAGCGGATTGGTCTGACCCAAGCCCGTCGTTTAGCATTATTGGGTTTACGTTTTGATGGCAAGACGGCTTTGGATTTAGGTGTTGTTCACCAAATTGCACAAGATAATGTTGCGCTTGAACAACAGCTTACAGAGAGCATTCGGCAGATTAAACGTGCTGCACCATTGGCTTCCCGTACCACCAAAGCTTTATTGCATCGGACACTGAATGAGCCTTTAGAGCAGCTTCTGGATGATGCGGCACAACAGTTTGCTCAGGCAGTCGGTGGCGCAGAAGGACAAGAAGGCACCATGGCATTTATTCAAAAACGTAATCCGAGTTGGTTTGACTGAAATTTCCCTAATCCCTATTTAAAAAGAAGGGCGTTTATCCTTTAGAAGGGGGACGGGGAATTTAATAATAGAGATGAAACAATGAGTTTTTCAAAAGTCTTAGTGGCAAACCGTGGTGAAATTGCTGTTCGTGTGATGCAAACAGCCAAAGCAATGGGCTATCAAACGGTTGCGGTGTATTCAGATGCAGATGCCAATGCCCGTCATGTCCAGCTAGCGGATGAAGCGGTTTATATCGGTGCGTCTAAAGTTTCAGAATCCTATTTATCCATTGCCAATATTATTGCAGCCTGCAAAAAGACAGGTGCGGATGCTGTACATCCAGGTTATGGTTTCTTGTCTGAGAATACTGACTTTGCTCAGGCTTGTCTTGATCATGGCATCACTTTTATTGGGCCGACCGCTGCTGCCATCGAGCTGATGGGCAGTAAGCGTCTTTCTAAAATTGCCATGATCCAAGCAGGCGTACCGTGTGTGCCTGGTTATGAAGGTGATCAGCAAGACCTTGATTATCTAGCACAACAAGCTGAGAAGATTGGCTATCCTTTAATGGTCAAAGCTTCGGCAGGTGGTGGTGGGCGAGGCATGCGTCTAGTCCAAGATGCTACTGATGTATTAGAGGCATTAAAAACAGCACGTTCGGAAGCAGAAAATGCCTTTGGTTCGGGGGAGCTGATCTTAGAGAAAGCGGTGATTGCCCCAAGGCATGTCGAGATTCAGGTCTTTGGGGATACGCATGGTCATTATGTGTATTTATTTGAGCGGGATTGTTCGATCCAACGCCGTCATCAAAAGGTGGTCGAAGAAGCACCTTGTCCAGTGATGATACCTGAACTACGTCAGAAAATGGGTGAAGCAGCTGTTGCGGCAGCACAGGCGTGCGATTATGTTGGAGCAGGTACGGTCGAGTTTCTGCTGGATCAATCGGGTGAGTTCTATTTCTTGGAAATGAATACGCGTTTACAAGTCGAACATCCAGTCACTGAAATGATCACAGGCTTGGATTTGGTGGAATGGCAATTGCGTGTTGCCAATGGCGAAACCCTGCCTTTACAACAACATGAGTTGACCTTAAACGGACATGCGATCGAAGTCCGTTTATATGCAGAAGATCCACGTCAAGACTTTCTGCCACAAACAGGCAAAGTACTGCGTTGGCAAGCAGCGGGTGCTGATGGCACTCTACCGAATGTCCGTATTGATCATGGCATGCTAGAACACGGTGAAATCAGTCCGTTCTATGATCCGATGGTGGCCAAAGTGATTGCCTATGGCAAGACCCGTCAGGATGCGATTCGCCTGCTTGCCAAAGCGGTTGATGATTGTGTGTTGCTAGGTGTGAATAGCAATAAGCAGTTTCTTGTCAATTTATTGCGCCATCCGATCATTGTGGCTGGGGATACCAACACCGCATTTATTCAACAGCACTTCCAAGAGGATATCAGCCTGCACCAGCAAGTTTTGCCGCTTGAGACTTTAGCCGTGGCAGCAGCACTATTTACCCAGAAAAATCAGAAACAAGTGGCTTGGCAAACGGGTATAGGTATGCCGTTCCCGCTGAAACTGAAATATGCCGATCAGCAGATCTTGCTACATGTGCAAAATGATCCGCAGCAGGTCAAAGTAGAGTTTTGTGATCAACAAGCGACAATCAAGATTGTAAGCATCAGTGATGTGCAGATTGTTTATAGCTGTGAGGGTGTACGTCATAAACTTGCGTATGTGTTTGATCAAAATCAGCTGTATCTAGATACAGGCAATGGCAATGTGCTGATTGAAAATACCACCTATGCAGCACCAGAAGCCACAGAGGTGGTAGGTGATGGTAAAATTCGTGCGCCAATGGACGGTGCGATTGTGAATTTGCTGGTCAATGTCGGAGATTCAGTAACAAAAGGACAAACCCTATTGGTGCTTGAGGCGATGAAGATTCAGCAACAAATCAAATCCGATGTCGATGGTGTTGTCGAGGAGTTGATTGGTCAAGTCGGGCAGCAGGTGAAAAAACGTCAATTGTTGTTGAACCTTAGCACGACTTGAAGGCTATACAAGAGATTAAAGAGTGAGGTTTTATGCCTCGCTTTTTAGTAAGTGCAGCACCGCACCTAAAGAATGCTCTGAGTTACCCTGTAATTCCTGTGTTGCAAACTCAGCTAAGGCTTGTTCATGTGCCAACAAATACTGGAGAAAATCCAGAGAGTTGGTATCTGCGTGTTGCTGCATCCGTTCAAAAGCTGCCATAAACGGTTGAGTACCCTGTTTAAGCAAATACATGGACACTTTCCACGGCAGTTTGGCCATCGCAATGCCTGATGCCTTGGCTTGTAACTTAATATGCAAACGAATTGTAGCTGTTTGACCTTGTTGGGTTAAGAACTGCTGTAACTTGCGTAGGGTTTGGGTTTCCAGTTTAGCCAACGTTTGCCATTTTTGTTGCTGCTCAATCGAGCGTGCATGTTTGGCTGCATTTAAAAAAATCAATTCACCCAATATTTCCGATTCAAGTGCGGTGTTGAGGTCTTGTTGATATTGTGGATAGTGCATTGCCGATTTCCTTCAATTTATGCGTCTTATTAATTTTTTCTAGCGAATGGCCACCGTATTTGTTTGAGATAAGTCTTCGGGAGCGCAGTCCTTAATCCGACTTGCCCAGCTTTTACGGGTTTGCTTTCATAGTAATATGTCCCAAACAAATGATCCCAGATCATCCAGAATTCGCCAAAGTTTTTACGACCAAAACCATATTTATGATGCCAGCGATGGACTTCGGCAACCCCTAATAAATGTCTAAACACACCTACAGAATAATCCAGATTGGCATGCTGGAAAGCCAAATGAATTGCAGTTAATCCCATCCATGTCCCAATCAGATTGGCAGGGGCACCGATTAAGGTAATACAGATAATTCCAGGCGCTGCGAGTAGAACAGCGCTTAATGGATGACGACGTTCACCATTAAGCCAGTATAATCGTTCAGAACTGTGATGAAGGGCGTGCAATTTCCATAGAAAGCGTTTTTGATGACTTAAGTAATGCATTAGCCATAATCCAAAATCAATGACTAGACCGACAATCAGTAATTGTAGCCAGATTGGTAGAGAGGCTGGCCAAAAGCTAGGAATATGAATCAGCTGCCGAAATAAGGTAATGCATTCAGCAGTCATAAAAATCATGATGATACTAAAACTGGCATGCAGAATATCAACAAGCGTATCTTCATGGTCGGTTAACCACGTTTGTTCATAAGGTTGAACCTGTTCAAGCAGGGCAACCGCTCCAATCGCAATGGCTGCGATTAAAGGCACATAAGGCCAATAGGCAAGTTCACCTGCTGCAACGGGGAATAAACAAGCCATACTCAACCCCATCAACAGGGGATAACAGGTATAGCGAATGAGATACTGGATTGGCTTAGGCATGGTGTATTGTTCCAAAAGAGTGAACAGTCACTATGCCTGTGGGGTTGCAGTACTGAATTGAACAAAACAGCTATTTAGTCAATAAAGAAAATTTGACCCTGCATATGGTTAAGTTCAGATGGCCGAACTCCTAATAGCTCAACACAAGTTCGTGTGAAATGTGCCTGATCAGCAAAATCAGCTTGATGGGCTGTATCTGTTAATGCGAGTCCTTTTTGTATTTGAGTTAATCCACAAATAAGGCGTAACCATTTGCGATAGCTGCGTAAAGGTAGTCCTGCCTGTTCACGAAACCAGTGTGAAAAACGACTTTCAGATAAACCTACAATTTGTGCTAGATATTGACGATCAGGAATATTGGCTTGCAAGATGCCCTGATAAAGCAATTCTAGAATATGTTCAATTTTCTGGGGATTACCATGGGGAGCAGGGTTGCTCAGCTGTGTACTTTTTAAGAAATGGGCTAAGCCATGATTGAGAGGCATCTTCGAGCTAAAGCTGTGTTGCAATTGTTGTTGTAGATCGATTGATACTTCACATACCTGTGTAGGTGCATGAAATCCTAGATTGAACTTGGCTGTGAGTGCATGACAGGTATCGATATAGATCGATAGATAGTCACCCGTTATGAGTTGATGCTTTAGCTTGGCGGGAATGAATAAAGTCGGTGCTTGATAAAGTTGACCATCAGCAATCACTTGCACGGGTTGATCTACATTCAATGATATGGTGATTTGATGCGCATAGTGGTGGTGAGGGTGATTATTTCCTGATTGTCCAAGAAAAGCGCCAATCCCCAAAGCAATTGCTGCTTGACCACTCCAACCAACGTTATCATTTTTTAAGCTGTTCATGCCAAATCATCTTCTTAAAATGATTGAATGGCTTATTTAGCGGGAAGGAATGTTCTTTGTCAAATAAGTGAACGGATGATTTTCAAAGTAGCATTCTTATTTACAGCCGACACATTGTTTGCCTAAATGGTCGACTGATTCGTTATTGAAGGTTAGTAAAAGATCTTCAGCAATATCCATGTTGATGAGCAATTAAGAAAACATTTTTAAACGTAGACTTTCTAAACGGCTTTGATATTGCTTTTGCCACTCTTCATTTGGCAGTTGTGTTTTTAACGGCTCCATCTCTTGTTGTAACTGTTGCACGGCTTGTTGATATTGATCGACTTGCTGCTGCTGTTGAACTTCACGTTGTTCACGCTGCTGTACGTCTTGGCGTTGCTGCTCAGTCAAATAGCGTTGTTGTAACATCTGTTTTAAGCGTTGTGTTTCAGCAGGGCTGTACTGTCCTTGATTAATTAAACCGAGTGCTTGTTCATAAAGCCCCATTTTATTTTCTTGTTGAGTTGCATCAGGGTACTGTTTTTGTAGCTGCTCAAATGCTTTTAAGCGTTGTTCAGCACTAAGCTTTTGATTCTGCGCCAAATCATTGTAGGCAAACCGATAATCTGCATAGCCTCGTTCTTGTCCAAAGCCCAGCATCGCTTCGGCTTGTCCCAAGGTTTGTTCTCTTAGCTTCCACAAGGCATCAAAGCGTTCTTTTGGAGATAACGACGTCGATAACACCGTGTTTTGCATGCGTTGTTCATATTGCGGCATACGTTTTATTAGATTTTCCACCAAATGTGCAAAGTTTTGATCTGGGTAATTGGCCAAAGCTTTTGCTAAAGCGGCATTACAGTCGGATACAGGACAGTTAGCTTTAAAATCATTGAGAAACTCGGTGATATTTCCAGGTTGCTGCTGTAACATTTTTAATTGCTTGAATAGCGAGTCTTGGAAAACTTCATCCTTGGTTTTGTTTGGCATGCTTTCATTGCTCATCTGTGCTGATGAATCTTGAGATGATGCAGTGGATTTGGTGTGCTGAATTGCAGCGGAAGAGGCTGTGCTCTTCCAAACTACAATCCCAACCAAGACCACGACAACAATAATAATTGTTAGCAATAGTCTTTTATTCATACCGAATTCCGTTATGGACCATAATTAAATTGCCCCATCACAGGGAAGTGATCAGAAAGATCCCAAGTCATATACAGTGGGTCCGCTGTGGTACGTAGGATGCGAACATCGTTACGAGACTGAGTCGGTTGACGGTGGTTGTTTGAAGCCACGACATAGTCTAGATATTCGACTGTTGCACCGCCTGAACCTGCAGCGCCAGCCAATTTATTCACGCGTGGGTCAAAGGTCGATTCAGTATAACCAGTACTTGGTGCAGCTGTCGCATTTAGATTGGTTAACATATCTTGATAATCTTGCGGCCATAACAGTTTATTGACATTGAAATCACCGCCCATGAGTACCGCATCAAAACTTGGAATATTTTGTTGATTCACCAATTGGCGAATTTGCTTGAACTGGACCTGACGTAATGCGCGTGCTGCATCGGTATCAAAAGAGGCTGTATGCGTAGAGGTAACGTGATAAGCCTTACCATTCTTAATGATTTCCGCGTACAACACGCCTTTATCCGCAAAACAATCCGTTCCGGTACAATCTGGATAAATCAATTGTGCTGTTTTGACGATTGGATAACGGCTCACAATCACCAATCCACTATCAAATAAGTTGTAGCCCGAACCCACTGGAATATGGGTTTGATATGGGTACTGTTGAGCTAGTTGATTTAGCATACCTGTACGTGATGAAGCAAAGGCTTCTTGCATCATAATCACATCATAACCGTTTAAATGATTCGGTAATTCAGCTAAGCGCTCGCTGATTTTACTCGCCACCATTGGGAGGGCATAAATATTATAAGTCAGTACTTTTAACTCATCGGCACTGGCTGAGACAGGCTCTTGAATCGTGTTCTGATGAATGGTGTAGTGGAAATCATCATAACCACCAGTGTATTCAGCTTTCACCGCTGCTTGAGCAGATAAACCAGCATAAGTTGTGCTAATTCGGTGGACATCACGATCTGAATACCAAGGTGATGTTGTGGTCGCCGTTTGAATACCATGTTTAATATTGCTGCCCGACCAAGTTCCGGTCATGGTCTGTTTTAAAGTGACTTGTGAATTACCGCTGCTGAGAACGGTATCAAAGTTATAAGTTTTACCGGATTTGATCCCCGTATAACGGTTGATACGTAACACCCGTTTGGTTTCGTAGGGGGCTAGTTGAGTCGCTTCCTGCGCCCATTCATTGCCTTGCTGTAAGCTTGCCCCAGTTTGATTGACTTGTATTGATACAGTTTGTGGCGTGGTATTGGTCACGAACACGTAGGAATCAGCCAATGTATGTTGGGTAGAAAAACCACTGATTAAGAGCGCGACCCCTGCGCCTAGTTTTAAGCTCTTCAGCTTCATCTTTATCTCTCCATAGTGCTTAATAATGTTTGAACAAATACAACCTTTCATTATTAAAATTATTCATTTGTGAAAATTTTATGATTGTTATTTGTTCGAAAATTATAATAATGAAAAAATATTGCTAAATCATTTAAATTAATGACCATTCATCTGATGTTTTTAAAAACAATATTTTATTCTAAATTTTTGACTTATTTAGGAGATTTTTAACAAATAGAAGCAGTTAATTAGTGAAATTTAGAACTGAGAGTAATTCAGAAATGAAAATTGAAAAGTACAGTATTATTATAGACGTTATAAATGACAAAATCTGACAGACTTGCTAGGTCTGTCAGATTTTTGATGAGAAAAAGATTAAGCTTGGTCTGCGTCGACGATTGCACTGCTGGCTTGTTTTAAGCTATATAAAAGCTGTCCTAACAAGACGTCTTTATTGCTTAGCGTTACCATCACCATCGGGTGATGTGGGGCTGGAATAGAGGTCAAAATCGCTTTGCCATTTTCAGCATCCAAAGTAATACTTTGACATCCCGTCAGCTGGATTTCATTAAGGAAAGCGGTGACCATGGCCAAGATTGAACTACTCACAGCCGCAAGTTTAGTGCTGTTATATGGGTTCTTCTTGTAAATCGAGGCCAACTCGAATCCATCGGTAGAGCAGAGCATAATATAATCCACCCCTCGGATGTTGGTTAAAACATCATTGGCCTGCGCTTTAGCAAATTGAATCAGCTCTTTGGGAGCAGTACGTTGCTGACTGGGAATACTGAACATAATTCTTCTCTTTATAAAGTAATTAATTTGTTGCTTTTAAATTGACTTCTAATGCTGCAATGAGCGATTCAATCATCAGCAAGATATGTTCTTGTTTACGTGCATCAATGAAAAATAAAGGATATTGATAGTCGTTTTGGATTAACCATTCACGATAAATAGTGGTCGGTTGTCCTTTATGTTCATCGACATGGGTAATGCCAATGGAAATATTTTTAGTATAGTCTTTGAAGGTATCCAAGTACCCTTCAAGTTCTTCGATCGGTACCTTACTGTTGTGATCCACCAGTAAAATTACCCCCAAAGCACCTTGGCAAATCACAGGCCAGATAAAATCAAAGCGTGATTGTCCAGGTGTGCCATATAAGCCAATTTTTACACCGTCATCTAATGTAATCTCGCCATAATCAATGCCAACGGTAGTTTGCATTTTATTATGGGCCTGACTATCTGTATTGAATGCTTCGGTTGCGAGGACAGGGATTTCTGAAAGCGATTTAATTGCTTCCGTTTTTCCTGCGCCCATGCTTCCTGCAAAAACAATTTTATATTGTTGGAGAATCATATCAATCCTTAAAGCCCAAAGCGGCGTCTAACCTTGCCGAAAAATTTATTTAAAAAGCCTTGTTGTTCAGTTGTTTGCTTAGAAGTTTCTGTTCGTAAATAATGACTTTCTGAAGCAGGGATAATGCCGCCGTTGTCCGAAATAATGCAGGCAGCGATAAATTGTTGAACCGTTTGAATAGGAAGTTTTAATTGTGTTGCAACTTGATACAGCTGAGCTCCTTGTATGAAGCAAGCAGAAAGCAATAAGGCCGTTTTACGGTCAGTGCTTTGAGCTGGCTGAGGCCAATATTCAATTTTGTAGTGTTCATTTTCGTTTGGGGCTAAGCGCTGGAACTCCAGCGAATGCCAAAATAAGTTCCATAACCAATCTTGCAAGTTATATTCAACTTTTCGAGAGACTTTAGTGAAGTTCGAAGTCGTAGCGAACTCATATTTAAAGCTATGATTGGTCTGTGTTTGTGTACGGGTTGGCTCTAACCAGGCAATTTGGCTACGGGTATCGATAATGGCCAAAGTCCCGTGATCATCAAATAAATGAAGACGGGCATTATCAGGATTTAACATATCGGTTAAATACTTTTCATTAATTGCATTGTGTGTAGAAACGGTTTCAGTCTTGGGTTGTTGTGCTTGTTGATGGGTGAGGTAACTTAAAAGACGAAGATGAATCCAGTCTTTTAATGCATCTGTATGCTGGAACGGTAAATAAAGTGTATTGTGTTCTTCTATATGATGTGAGCCTTCTCCTTTTGAAACTTTTAAGCAGGGAAGTTGTTTTTGTTCTAAAATACGTTGAATGCCTTCAGTTTCAAAAAAATTTTCATTTATTAATAATAAGTCTATATTTGGATCGGCAATGTTGATCCAGTTAATGCCAAATTCATGAGGTATTGTTTTTCTAAGTTCTATTTTTAATTCATCTGAAACTTTTAAACTTATACCTGAAATTGCGATATTAATGCAATGTCCATTCATAGTATCACTTTAATATTTTGTAAAATATTGGACTGCACAAAATTAGTCTAATACTAAAGACTAATAATAGACCTCTTGTATATTTTTATTATACTTTATAGTGAATAAAATATAAGGAATACACAAGAAGTCTAATATATTACATAAACTGAAATTTTGAATTAAGCGAAGTCTAATTCTTTTTCAAATGTTTTTAATTCATGGCGAGCCATCGCGAGGTTAGATTTACTGCGGTCTAATACGAGATAGAGGAATAAATTGCCATTGCTTTCTAGTGGACGAATTAAGTGGTATGCCTTACCAAGTGTGATTAGAATATCTTCAATATCATCATTAAGTTTAAGTGAGTTAGCAACACGGCGTTTTGCTCGAACAACTTCGGTGTTACCCGCTGCTGCTAGTTCTAAGTCGATTGCGCCCCCACCTTGAGTTGCTAGCGCTAAACCACTTTCAGTGTCTACTAACGCTGCCGCAACGAATCCATCAATATTTGTTAAGCTTTCTAATGAAATTTTAGCCATGATTTTATCTCTACTAATTACATCTTTGTTTATGAATTTATATTCGCCACTTCTGTTTTATGATTAGTTTTCAAAAGCAGTTAATCTCATTATAGGAAACTCTTTTATTAAATCAATCATACTTTAAAATAATTGAAATCACAGGAGTGCTAATAATTGACAATTTTTGTCAAATAAACAATTAAAAATATTAATTGAGGATAATAAATGGTTTTTATTGTGATTTTATTCACATTAATATCAGTATTTAAATGCACTCTTTGATTGTAAATAAATGTAAATAAATTTTTTTAATATGGGTAAATTGATATTTTAAATAAAATTAAATTAATGTTAAGTCTATGATAAAGAAAGCAATCGTACTTTCCTTATCATTTTAGAGGAGGATTAAACTGAAATGAGTTGGCAATATGAGCAATACAAAAAGATCAAAATGACCAATGCTACGAAAGGCGAAACTATATAGGCCCATGTTGGGATTTCTGGCGTTTCCACTTCAATAGTAGGCTCGTGGTCATGCGCAAGAGGTTGTGCCTGATGAACCATTTGATTAAATTCTTGCATAGTCGCTTCAAGCGATACTTCTTGCTGAATAACTGGCTTGGAGCCAAGTAATTCGGTGAGTTGATTGGTTGACCAAACCCAGTCTTCTGCTTGTCCAGATAAATGTTCAATCTGACCCAATAAAAGTTCTGTGAGTCCTGTCTGCCCAAAACTACCAGTCTGATCAAGCTGCTTCAATTCAGTTAATTGTAAGGCCAGAACATCTGAGAGGCTTTTTTCCAATTCAGTTGCTTTAAGGGTCGATTGGTTATGGGCTGAAGTAGTGAGATGGCGAGCAATCTCTTGAATATACAGTGGATCGGCTGTATGAACTTCTTGATAGAGTTTCTGCGGATTTTGTTTCCACAGACTAATGAGTTGTCCAAGAGCCAACACGTTTACTTCATCAATATATGTTTGTTTTTCTTTAGGAGAATATTGTCCAAAAAGTTGTGGTTTTTGAATTTTAATTTGTTCAGAAAAATATTGAACTAAGTCAAATGCCATCGTGACGATCCTCGCTTAATCTAAAATTCTTAGTGAAGGTTTCTTTTTCGTTGGTTCAGTTTCTTGCTTTGTTTCATTGATTGGTGCAGCTGTCGATTCTTCAATTTCTGCGTATTCAGAAGGATCGAAAAACAGGCCTTGGCCATTTTCTCTTGCATAAATACCTAAGACAGCGCGAATCGGCACATAAATTTCTTTTGCAACGCCTCCGAAACGAGCAGAGAAGGTAATCGCCTCATTACTCATATGCAGCTGATGAATTGCATGAGGGGCAAGATTCAAGACAATCTGACCATCCTTCACAAATTGTAGGGGAACATCAGTATGGGGTTGCGTTGCATCAACCAATAAATAAGGAGTGAGTTGGTTATCGCAAATCCATTCATAAATGGCACGAGCAAGATATGGGCGTGTAGGCGTAAAAGTTATTTGCTCAGACATAATTGAAAAACTTATTAAATCGTAGAAATCAATTCATTGTAGCTGTTTTTTTCTTGAGCTGTCATCGATTTAATGAAAGATGGTCGGCTAAAGATACGATGGCAATACAAGAATATAGGTCGACAGTGTTGTGCAGGTAGTTCAATTCCCATACTTTTTAGACGTAAGAAGATTGGAGCGAGCATACAATCTAAGATTGAAAAGGTTTCTGACATAAAAAATGGAAAATGCTGAAATAAGGGGGTGAGCGAAATCAGGGTATCCCGAAGTTCTTTTTGTGCTTTTTGCTTTTGTTGCGGGTTTACCGTATCTGCATGTCTCAACATATGGTCGGCAAGTTTGAACCAATCTTGTTCAAAGCGCCAAATATATTGCCGTTGCTCGGCACGTGCCATTGGTGCATCAGCATAGAGCTTATTTTGGCGATATCGATCATCCAAATATTCTGCAATGACATTGGCTGAAAATAGTTTTAGGTTTTGCTCAATCAGCATCGGAAGCTGATTATAAGGATTAAGATCTGCAAGATCCTCATCTTCATGGTCTGTGATAATCAGTTGATATTTGATCTGTTTTTCAGCAAGTAAAAAACGAATCCAGTGTGAGCGGAAATCATCTGCATGACTATAAAGCGTAATGCCTTGAACAGGGGTTGGGGGATTTTCTAAAGACATAAGTCCAAAAAATTATGGTTGACTGTTTAGAATACTAAAATTAACGTTGGAAATCACTTAAAGCTGAACAATATGATTGTTACAGAATAGATTTATGATTCAATAAGTTCAAAGAGAGAAAAATAGCATGAAGCGATATTACTTTGCTGCAGTTTGTGCAGCATTATTACTCGGTGGTTGTACTAGCACGCCAACTATCTCGAATCAGGTGGATATTGCATCTGCAGATGAGGGTGGTGCGGCTACAGATGCTGCTATTGCGGCTGGTGCTGATCAGGATGATTCTCAATATGGCGGAATCAAAAAACAGTACGTGGTCAAAGGTTGTAAGGTGACAATTTATAATGATGGGCCAGTTCAGATGGTCAATGAGAAAACCGACCAACCGTGCAATGCACCGATTCCAAAAGATCATCAATTTTCCAAGACTACGAGAACTTATCAAGAAAATGGCTGCACCATTACTGAATCAATTGCTGCCGATGGTTTAGCTGATGCGGTGATGGACTGTTCTAAAAAGAACAAAAACAAATAACTGAAATTCAGAAATAAAAAAACCTCGGAAAATCCGAGGTTTTTTGTCCAATTCGTAAAACGATTAACGTTTAGAGAATTGAGGACGTTTACGAGCTTTACGTAAACCAAGTTTCTTACGTTCAACTTCACGAGCATCACGAGTAACGAAACCAGCTTGACGAAGAGCAGGTTTTAAAGTTTCGTCAGAAGCGATCAATGCACGAGTAATACCGTGACGGATAGCGCCTGCTTGACCACCAATACCACCACCTTTAACAGTGATGTAAAGGTCAAATTTTTCAGTAACTTCTAAAAGTTCTAAAGGCTGACGCACAACCATACGAGCAGTTTCACGACCGAAATATTGCTCAAGTGTACGGTTGTTAATTACGAGTTTACCTGTACCAGCTGATAAGAAAACACGTGCAGTTGCGGTCTTACGGCGACCTGTACCATAATTAGTAGCCATGTGCTGTATCCCTTAGATGTCCAAAACTTGTGGCTGTTGAGCAGTATGAGGATGCTCAGTACCAGCGTACACTTTCATTTTTTTGATCATTGCATAACCAAGAGGACCTTTTGGTAACATACCTTTAACAGCTTTTTCTAAAACTGCTTCAGGTTTGTGAGCAATTAACTTCTCGAAGTTAGTCTCACGGATACCACCAGGGAAACCAGTATGGCGATAATATTTCTTATCAAGTGATTTGTTACCAGTCACTTGAACGTGTTCAGCATTGATCACAACGATGTAGTCGCCAGTGTCAACGTGAGGAGTATAAGAAGTCTTGTGCTTACCGCGTAAACGACGAGCGATTTCAGTCGCAAGGCGACCTAAAGTTTTGCCAGAAGCATCAACAACATACCAGTCGTGTTGAACTTCAGCTGGCTTAGCGCTGAGAGTTTTCATTTAAACCACTACCTATTATAGTTGGTTTGGACGGTAAAATCTGTCCAAACAAAAGGAGACCGAATTCTACATGAGTTCGTAAAAGTACACAAGAAAAATTCGCCTGAGTCGTCATAAATTGCTGCAATGTGACTGATTTGGGAACTAATATGCGCTGAGCTGAATGATCTATTATTTATCTTGAGAGGGGACTAGATTTGCCCTATTATTTTTCTAGCAAATATTTGAAATAAATAGAAGTATTTACCTCTTCTCTTGGGGAATTTGATGAAGTTGTCGTTTTCTACAAAAATTGTTGTAGTCACATTATTAATTGGCGTTTGTTCATCACAAACCAATGCACGACGACTTTATAAATGGGTAGATCAGACCAGCGTCACCAATTATTCAGAATTTCAGCCCAAAGAAGGTACTAGTCGTAAACTTGAAGTACTGGAGAGTCGTGGCAACGATCATGTTGACCCTGCGATGGCAGTCACCGCAGAAATGAAAGCGATTGAAATTCCTGTCGACCAAATGAATTTGCAAGGACAAGGTTCAAATTCAATGACGCATTCTGTTCAGCAACCAGCGACACAAACGGTTGTGAAACAAGGTTCAATCGCGGCTCCTTATACGCGACCTACAAGTGCTGTAGTTGCAACAGCTGCTGTAGAAAAAAAAGAGTCTCAGGTCGCTCAAGTGCTTGAGAAGAAAGATGCTGCTGTGAATCCATTAGCAGAAAAAGCGGCAAGTACTGTTGCTGTGATTGAGAAAAAAGAAGAAGTGGCGGTAGTGCAGCCAGAGAAGAAAGTACAGCCAAAGATTAACCCATGGACACGAAAGGTTGAATTTGTGCCTTCAAATCTAGTTCCACAGAATTTACCAAAAGCGACAACAAATCCCGAAGTAAAGTGAATTATAAAAATGAAGGGCTATAGCTCGTTTTAGATTTTGGTTACACTAGATAGGAATCAAAAAAGACTGGCGATACCTATGCTCCCTTTATATGTCACTTCAGGCGAACCTGCAGGAATTGGCCCTGACATCTGTCTAAGTTTGGCAGAGCGTGTAGATGAGCGACCTATTGTTATTTTAGCTGATATGCAGATGTTGCAGCAGCGCGCAAATCTTTTAGGTATAGCTGTTGAGCTGATTGCTTATCAAGGGCAGACTGAATCCAGTTTGCAGGGGCAACTTTTTGTTGAACATGTGCCTTTAGCTAAGTCTGTTGTGTTGGGACGATTGGATTCAGCTAATGCCGCTTATGTATTAGAACAATTACGTCGTTCAGCTGATTATGCGATCTCTGGACAGAGTGTTGGTGTAGCAACTGCCCCAGTGCAGAAGTCGATTATCAACGAGGCTGGAATCGTATTTAGCGGACATACTGAATATTACCAAGAGTTCGCAGCTATTGATCGTGTGGTGATGATGCTGGCAACGAAAACATTACGGGTTGCCTTGGCAACGACCCATTTACCTTTACGTGATGTGCCTGATGCCATTACTAAAGAGCGCTTGCAGCAAGTCATTGATATTTTGATTCATGATTTAAAAACAAAATTTAAAATCACAGCTCCACGTATTTTGGTGTGTGGTTTGAATCCTCACGCAGGTGAAGATGGCTATTTAGGCCGAGAAGAAATTGAAGTGATCAATCCAGTGTTGGAAACCTACCGAACACAGGGCATTGATATGAGTCTAAGTTTGCCAGCAGATACATTATTTACCCCTGAAAATCTGAAGGATACAGATGCTGTTTTAGCGATGTATCACGATCAAGGCTTACCTGTGTTAAAATCACAAGGCTTTGGTGAAGCAGTAAACATTACATTAGGCTTACCATTTATTCGAACCTCTGTCGATCATGGTACAGCACTTTCTCTTGCAGGCACTAGACAAGCAAAAGCATCGAGCTTGCATGTTGCAGTGGATTTAGCACTTGATTTAGCAAGAATCTCCCCCAACCCCTCTTTATAAAAGAGGGGGGATTACGTTTCAAATATTGAGTATAAATGTATGTATCAAATTAATGCCCTAAACCCTAAAGATGAAGGGCATCAGGCTCGAAAACGTTTTGGTCAAAACTTTTTACATGATCAGCGTGTGATTGCCAAAATTGTACGCTCAGTGAATCCACGCACAGGCGAGAATATTGTTGAAATTGGGCCAGGTTTGGCTGCATTAACGTCACCATTGATTGGTGAATGTGATGCCTTAACTGTGGTTGAGCTGGATCGCGATTTGGCAGCAGGCCTACCGGGACGTGTACCACATCCTGAGCGCCTAACGATTATTGAAGCCGATGCTTTGAAATATGATTTCACGCAGCTGTTTCAAGACGGCCGTCCGCTGCGTGTGGTAGGAAACTTGCCCTATAACATTTCTACGCCTTTGTTGTTCCATCTCTTGGAGTTTGGTGACAAAGTTAAAGACATGCATTTCATGTTGCAAAAAGAAGTCGTGGATCGTATTACTGCGACTCCAAATACCAAAGAATATGGTCGTTTATCGGTGATGATTCAGTATTACTGCAAGCCAACCTTCTTATTTGAAGTACCACCGGGATCATTCAATCCACCACCGAAAGTCACATCAGCAGTGTTTCGTTTGGAACCTTATGAAACCAAGCCAATCGTGGCAAAGGATGAGAAAGCTTTGGCGCGTTTGGTTGGACATGTCTTTACCCAGCGCCGTAAAACCTTACGTAATAGTTTAAAAGGCATGTTGGCTGAAGACGGCTTTGAAAAAGCAGGCGTTGATCCGATGGCTCGTCCAGAAACATTGAGCTTGGCTGATTTTGTCGCACTTTCTGATCAGATGGTGTCTTAATGTCTAAACGCTATAACTATGTTATTGGTGATGTGCAAGGTTGTTTCGAAGCACTGAAAGCGTTGCTGAAAGAAATCCGCTTTGATCCTGACCAAGACTTTTTATGGTTTGCGGGTGATCTAGTTGCACGTGGTGAAAACTCGGTGGGTGCTTTACGCTTTATTAAAAAGCTGGCTGACCGTGGTGCTGCCGCAACGGTATTAGGTAATCATGACTTGACCTTGATTGCCTGCGCCCGTGGTTTTAAAAAGACCAAAGACAAAGATCATACTCAAGAAGTGATTGATGCCATTGATGGCGATGAGCTGATTGATTGGCTGCGTAAACAGCCGTTAAGCCTATCTCCAAATGCACAGACTTTGATTACCCATGCAGGTGTGCCGTGTATCTGGAATGCCGAACAAACTGTGGCATTAGCACAAGAAGTACAGCAGGTAGTGGGTCATGAGGATCTTTCGGTTTTAGATAGTTTTCTTGCCGAGATGTATGGTTCACAACCTGATCTATGGTCTGATGAGCTGACGGGTATGGCACGGTTACGCTGTATTACCAATTATCTCACTCGAATGCGTTTAACAGACGCAGCAGGCCGTTTGGAATTTGATTTTAAAGATGCGCTCGATGCACCGATGCCTGAGGGTTTCCAACCATGGTTTGAGTTTGAAAGTCAGGCGGCACAGACCCATCAGTTGATTTTTGGACATTGGGCGGCTTTGCAGGGCAAGACCATTAGTGCTCAAATTCAAAATGTTGATGGTGGCTGTGTTTGGGGACAGCAACTGATGGCATTCCGTTTGGAAGATCAACACATGTTTGCGGTGGATAATCCTTTAGCTTGAACAGTCTGTGATATTTTTTAAATGCCCATTTTCATACTAAAATCGGGCATTTTTTATTTTAAGGCTGTCAAAAAACTGTCATACACTGATCATTAAAGTGTCAAATAATGTTTTTAAGCTGAAAGCATGAAAATAACGACACAAATGGATGGCGATATGCAGAGTACATACGCGACATCTCTATTCAAGCAAGAGTTTCCTGAAAATTTTAAATTTTACTTTAAAAGGAAACAACTCAAAAATAAACAAGATGAATTGACTGAGCTTCGTGATCTCGTTCGTCCTCGTCTCCGAATTGCCATTGTAACTGAAACATGGCCACCAGAAATCAATGGTGTGGCCTTGTCGATGATGCAATTGTGCCAAGGTTTGCAGCGACTAGGGCATAAAATTTTATTGGTACGACCAACCCAAAAAGCAGTCTGTACCGAATTTCATCCTGAACAAGAATGTCTGGTGATGTCACAACCGATTCCCAAATATCCAAGTATTCAGTTTGGTTGGCCGCAATATATTAAAGTATCCAAAGCCTTTGAAAAATTTGCTCCAGATGTGGTGCATATCGTTACTGAAGGGCCTTTGGGTTTAACTGCCTTACAAGCAGCAAAATCAAGAAAAATAGCAGTATCCAGTGGTTTCCATTCAGCCTTTCATGATTTTAGCCGCTTCTTTGACTTGGCGTTTTTAGTCAAGCCGATTCAACGTTATTTGACTTGGTTTCATAATAGTACTGATGTGACCTGTGTACCGAGTCAATATACCGAACAAGCTTTACGTGGTTTTGGTGTGACTTGCCCATTGGTGGTGGTCGGACGTGGTGTGGATACTGAAAAATTCTCAGCCAAACATCGTTCACAACAACTGCGCCAACAATGGGGTGTCGATGCCGATACCCGAGTGATGTTGTATGTCGGACGTTTATCACCCGAAAAAGAAGTCGATGTGCTGATCAAGAGCTTTCATGCATTACAGGCCCAACAAGGCAAAAATGTGAAGTTTGTGATTGTCGGGGATGGCCCTGATCGTGGTCGTCTAGGCAAAATGGCACAATCGGATGACATTATCTTTATGGGTAGTCTGAGTGGTCGAGAACTCTCAGCTGCTTATGCCAGTGCTGATGTATTTACCTTTGCCAGCCAAGCAGACACCTTCGGTAATGTGGTTTTAGAGGCGATTGCCAGTGGTTTGGCAGTAGTGGCATATGATTATGTCTGTGCACACCAGCATGTTCAACCCAATGTGACAGGCTGGCTGAGTCCACTGGGACAAACAGATCATTTCATTCAATCGATTTGCCAATTACCTGCACTACCACAATTAAGACAGATGGGTTTAGTAGCCAGTGAAAGTGTGCAACAAAGCAGCTGGCAGTTTCCAGTACAACAATTAGAACAAGCACTATATCAAGTCGTGAGGAGTCTCCCATGACCACGACTTAAAGTATTCTCATAAGAGGAGAAAAAGTATGAATCTTCAAAATGCAAAAATAAAAATACTTGATTTAGATTTAAAAGGGTGTGTCTACCTTAATCATCTCTCCCATTCGCAGCGAGTCGCTTTATTTTTTAAAACGATCAGTCGTTTGGGGGATGGACCATTTTGGTATGTCATGTTGTTATCAGTCTGGGCAATGCAAGGTTTGGCATACGGGCTGCAAATTTTGTATGTGATTGCTGCGGGTTCCGTCGGAACCTTGATCTATAAATTTTTGAAAAATAAAACCACACGTCCAAGACCTTATCAGGTGCATCAAGTGATTGTCTTGGGTGAACGGGCACTCGATCATTTTAGTTTTCCATCAGGTCATACTTTACATGCAGTGATGGTGACCATCACTTTGGGTTATATTCAACCTCTACTATTGCTGTTGATGTTGCCATTCACCATTTTGGTTGCCTTGTCACGTATGGTCTTAGGTCTGCATTATCCGAGTGATGTGATTGTGGGTGCGATGATTGGTGCATCAGTTGCCAGTGCGATTATTTTGTTGGCACCCAGCTTTAATATCGCATTGTAATGTGTTTTATGCTGAATTTCGCAATAGAGCACTATCCCTTAAATTGCATGATTTGTTAAAGTACGCTCAATTACACATATTTATTTAGGTTGTCATATGGGCTTACGTTGGACAGATACGATTGATATTGCGATTGAACTCACCGAAGCACACCCAGATGTAGATCCACAATGGATTCGTTTTACCGATTTACATGCATGGGTTTGTGCTTTGCCTGACTTTAGTGATGACCCAAATAAGTCAACTGAAGGTTTGCTCGAAGCCATTCAAATGGCATGGCTAGATGAAGTTCGTTAAAAATTCGTCAGAAAACGCTTAAGTTTTGCATATTCAAGCTGATTATTAGCGATGACATCGGTATAATGCGGCAAATTTTTTAGTTTAAACCATAATAGGAGTCAATCATGGCGATTGAACGTACTTTATCTATCGTAAAACCAGATGCAGTTTCTAAGAACCACATCGGCGACATCTTTGCTCGTTTCGAAAAATCAGGTTTGAAAATTGTTGCAACTAAAATGAAACACCTTTCTCAAGCTGATGCTGAAGGTTTCTATGCTGAGCACAAAGAACGTGGTTTCTTTGCTGACTTAGTTGCATTCATGACTTCTGGTCCAGTTGTTGTTTCAGTTCTTGAAGGCGAAAACGCAGTTCTTGCTCACCGCGAAATCTTAGGTGCGACTAACCCTAAAGAAGCTGCTCCTGGCACAATCCGCGCTGACTTCGCTGTAAGCATCGACGAAAATGCTGCTCACGGTTCTGACTCAGTTGCTTCTGCTGAGCGTGAAATTGCTTACTTCTTTGCTGATAACGAGATTTGCCCACGCACTCGTTAATCCAAAGTATTCAGGCCAGATAAGTGGTATACTACTTATCTGGTTTTTTATTTTTTATAGATTGCGTTGTGCGAATTATGCACAGCGGTTTTTAGCGCTGATATTGTTTAGGTAAATGTACATGAGTTCTGCAGTGGTCGTTTCATCAGAAAATTTGGATGAAAAACAACAGTCTGTTTCTATGCCTGTCGTTCATGCTGCCGAGAAAAAGGTAAATTTACTTGGCATGTCTCGAGCTGAATTAGAAAAATTCTTCGAAGATTTGGGCGAAAAAAAGTTTCGTGCAGGTCAGGTCATGAAATGGATTCATCAATATTTTGTGACTGATTTTGCTGAGATGAGCAATATCTCAGGCAAGTTACGCGAAAAATTAGAAAAAATTTGTGAAATTAAAGCCCCTGATGTGGTGCACCGCAACTACTCTAAAGATGGAACTCGTAAGTGGGTGTTCCGTGTTGGAGATGGTGAAGGTTCATTGGTTGAAACTGTCTTAATTCCTGCGGAAGATAAAACAGGTGCACGTAAGACCTTGTGTATTTCGTCACAAGTGGGCTGTGCATTGGATTGTTCATTCTGTTCGACGGGTAAACAAGGTTTCCAGCGTGATTTAACGCCAGCAGAAATTATTGGTCAATTGTGGATGGCGAACTATTCCTATATGGAAGATGTACCTGTCGCTGAACGTGAGCGTACCGTGACTAATGTGGTCATGATGGGTATGGGTGAGCCTTTACTCAACTATGATGCTGTACTCAGTTCTATGCAGTTAATGTTGGACGACTTCGCTTATGGCATGTCGAAGCGCCGTGTAACTTTATCAACATCTGGTGTTGTACCTAAGATCGATCAATTGGCGCAAGATATTGATGTCGCTTTGGCGATTTCTTTACACGCACCAAATGATGAGCTCCGTAATGAATTGGTTCCGATTAATAAAAAATATCCATTACAACAATTGATTGCAGCTTGCCAGCGCTATCTCGCAAAAGATGGTAGTGAAAGTTCCCGTCGACATGTCACGATCGAATACGTGATGCTTGATGGTGTCAATGACAAACCTGAGCATGCGCAACAGTTATTAAAACTGTTAAAAAATCTACCGAGTAAGATCAATCTTATTCCATTTAACCCGTTCCCGCATGCGCCGTATGGTCGTTCGAGTCGTAACCGTATTATCGCTTTCCAAAAAACTTTGTCGGATGCTGGATTTGTGTGTACGATTCGTCAGACACGTGGTGATGATATTGATGCTGCGTGTGGACAGTTGGTAGGACAGGTTGCTGACCGTACCCGTCGTGCTGAACAATGGAAAAAGAAAGTGGCGCAACAACAAGAAATTTTGCGCACACAAGGATAATACTTGGGGAAAAGGCGTTGAATACCACTCGACCAAAAACGATTATTGCGATAGCTGTTGGGTTTACTTTATTTAGCTTAACAGCATGTCAATCGACATCTACAACATTAAAAAAAGATCCAGAAAAAGCAGTGCAGGTCCGTACCCAACTTGCAGCAGAATATATTCGTAATCGTGATTTAGATTCAGCCAAGCGCTCGCTGGATCAAGCCTTAAAAGTTGATTCCCGAGATGCCAATGCCAATATGATGATGGGCATCTTGCTACAACAGGAAGGCAGTGCCAGCAATATGGAAAAAGCAGAGGCTTATTTTAAGCGTGCAATTTCCTCAGAACCAGATAATGCGCAAGCGCGTAATAATTACGGTACATATTTGTATCAACAGCAACGCTATAATGAAGCGATTGAGCAATTTACCCGTGCGGGTGCAACCTTAGGTTATGAACAGCGGTTTCAATCGTTGGAAAACCTAGGGCGAATCTATTTGAGATTGGGCGATGTTGCGAATGCTGAAAAATCGTTCAAACAAGCGCTACAAGCGAATCGAAACGCAACTATTTCAATGTTAGAGTTGGCGGAAATTTTCTATTTGCAACAAAATAATAGAGATGCATCGCAACTATACGAACAATATGTTCGTAATGTAGGACAGAAAAACCAAGGGGCAAGAGCACTTTGGATTGGTCTACGCATTGCTCGAGCGAATGCGGATCAATTAGGAATGCAAGTGTTAGTGAACCAACTACGTGCGCTATTTCCTGATAGTCCAGAATATCAACGTTATTTGCAATTACAGTACAGTACTGAGGCCGTATGGAAATAAATCCAAATTCACATCAGCCAACTGGCTCAACCTCGCCATCGTCAACGTTAGGAAATATTCAACGACCTGGTGAGTATTTGCGTCAAATTCGTATTGCACAAAAGAAAGAAATTGAAGAGATTGCAAACGTATTGAATATGCCTGTCAAAACCTTGACAGCATTAGAGCAAGATGATTATAAATCATTGCCAGAAGCAACATTTATCAAAGGTTACTACCGTGCATATGCAAAATTTTTAAATGCAGATGCCAGTGCAATCATTCAACGCTTTGATGAAATTTATGTGAATGATACTGGTCTTAAAGCCAGTCATGCCTTGAATAACTCTCCAATTAAAATCATGGGGAAATTATCAGGTTCGAAAAGTGTACGTAACCGTATTTGGTTAAAACGTATTGCGATCGTGGCTGCAGTGGCTATTTTGGCTTGGTTCGCAGTGATGGCAGTACAAAATTGGACATCAAGTCATAAAGATGATGAAGATGTGCCAAAGATTAAGAACTCTGAAGTTCAGATTCTTCCAATGGGCAATGCCACCACAGCAACATCTGGTGACCAGTTGGTATTGAACTTTAACCGACCAACTTCTGTGCATATTGTCGATGCAACAGGTAAAGTGTTGGCAACAGGTCGTCAAGCATCAACTTTGACTTTAAGTGGTGAATCACCATTTCAAATTCGTTTAGATGATGCAACAGCTGTAGCGTTGACTTTAAATCAAGAGCAAATTTCCTTGTCTCCATATACAGTCAATGGAAAAGCAGAATTCCGTTTGTCTCGTTAATGCCAAAGAGTAGAGCTATACGATGATTGTGAATCCAATTAAGCGCCGCCCAACACGAAAAATCCGTGTCGGTTCGGTGTATGTCGGTGGTGATGCCCCGATCAGTGTTCAAAGTATGACCAATACTGAAACCTGTGATGTGGATGCAACTGTGGCGCAAATTCAGCGCTGTGCAGATGCAGGCGCGGATATCATGCGTGTTTCTGTACCGTCGATGGAAGCAGCAGAAGCGTTTGGCGCGATTCGTAAACGCGTTTCTGTGCCACTGGTGGCAGATATTCATTTTGATCATCGTATTGCTTTAGCTGTGGCTGACTATGGCGCAGACTGTTTACGTATCAATCCGGGCAATATCGGTTCGGATCAGAAAGTGCGTGAAGTGGTTGCTGCGGCAAAACATCACGGCATTTCGATTCGTATTGGTGTCAATGCAGGGTCATTGGAAAAAGACCTACAGGTGAAATATGGCGAGCCAACAGGGCAGGCCTTGCTTGAATCGGCAATGCGTCATATCGACATTCTGGATCGTTTAGATTTTCATGAGTTTAAAGTCAGCGTAAAAGCATCAAATGTGTTCTTAACCATGGATGCCTATCGCTTATTGTCTCAACAGATTGATAATCCGCTGCATCTGGGTGTAACTGAGGCAGGGATTTATCGTACTGGTACAGTCAAGTCAGCAATCGCTCTGGGCGGGCTGTTGATGGAAGGCATTGGCGATACCATGCGTATCTCGCTTGCGGCTGAACCAGAAGATGAAATTAAAATCGGTTTTGATATTTTAAAATCGCTTGGCTTACGCTCAAATGGGATTAACTTTATTGCTTGTCCAAGCTGTTCACGTCAAGAATTCAATGTGATTCAAGTGATGCAGGCGTTGGAAGAGCGATTAGAAGATATTCGTACACCGATGGATTTATCTGTCATCGGGTGTAAAGTGAATGGTCCTGGTGAAGCGAAAGAAGCAGATATCGGGATTGTAGGTGCATCACCTCGTTCACTGGTCTATCGAAATGGTGAAAAGAGCCATTTGATCGACACAAATCAGTTGGTTGATGAAATTGAAACAATGGTTCGTCAACGTGTTCAAGAGCTTGAAGAAGCAAAATCTAAAGTAATTATTCGTAGTTCATCATGAGTTCAATTGTCGCTATCAAAGGTTTTAATGACACCCTTCCAACGCAAACTGCGGCTTGGAGAAGTCTGGAACAACAACTTGCATCTTTGATGGATGCTTATGGATATCAACAAATCCGTTTGCCAATCGTTGAGCAAACTGGTTTATTTAAGCGTGCCATTGGCGATGCGACTGATATTGTTGAAAAAGAAATGTATACCTTTTTCGACAAGGGTAATCCGCCAGAATCACTAACTTTACGTCCTGAAGGAACGGCGGGTTGTGTACGTGCGATGTTAGAGCATAACTTACTACGTGGTGCAACACCGCGTGTATGGTATCTCGGACCAATGTTCCGCTATGAAAAACCACAAAAAGGTCGTTATCGCCAATTCCATCAATTTGGTGTGGAAACCTTTGGTGTAGCAACACCTGATATTGACGCAGAAATCATTTTAATGACCGCACGTTTATGGAAACGTATGGGTGTGGCAGCGAATGTGCGCTTAGAGTTAAATACTTTAGGTGAAAGTGATGAGCGTGCAGAATATCGTGCAGCCTTGGTTGAATTTTTAAACCAGCATAAAGATGCCTTGGATGAAGATTCGCAACGTCGTTTAACGACGAATCCATTGCGTATATTGGATTCTAAAATTGAATCAACGCAAAAGATTTTGGAAAATGCACCGAAGCTACATGATTTCTTAAAAGAAGATTCAATCAATCACTTTCAACAATTACAGCAATATTTAACTGATGCTGGTGTTGAGTTTGTGATTAACCAAAAGCTCGTTCGCGGTTTGGATTACTACAACAAGACTGTATTTGAATGGACCACAACCATGTTGGGTTCACAAGGTACTGTTTGTGCGGGTGGTCGCTACGATGGTCTGGTTGGACAGCTTAAAGGGAAAGCGGATCAGTCTGTACCAGCGGTTGGTTTTGCCATGGGTATGGAGCGCTTGTTGTTATTGGTTGAGCAAGTTGCGCAAGCCAAAGATGTCCGTGATTGTGAAGTGTTTTTATTGGCTGAACCCGCGTATCAAGCTAAAGCTTTGGTATTGGCTGAACAAATCCGTGACCAGTTGGAAGCAGCGAACAGTTCAATCCGCTTAAAGACTGGATCTCAAGGTAGCATGAAAAGCCAAATGAAAAAGGCGGATCAATCAGGTGCGATCTATGCAGTCATCTTGGGTGAGCGTGAGTGGGAATCTCAGCAGTTACTGGTGAAGGAACTTGCAACGGCTGAACAGGCACAAGTGGCTTTAACTGAACTGACGCCATTTTTTATCGAAAAATTTAAACAATAAATTGCACAATTTAGGAAAAGGACAATCACATGAGTTTAAGTGATGATGAACAACTCGACCAGTTAAAGTCGTTTGCCAAAAAATATGGTTCTGCAATGATTAGCGGAATTCTCATTGCCTTGATTGCCTTTTTCGGATGGGAATACTGGCAAAAGAAAAATCTTGCTGAAGCCCAGAACCAAACTGCGAAGGTGCAAAAGTTGATGGATGAGGCAAAAGCTGCATCAGGTCAACCGAATGCCTTTGCCAGCTTATCTGAAACTGCAGATAAGATTGTGAAAGATGATGCGGATTCTGCTCAAGCAATTCAAACACAATTTATCATGGCGAAACTTGCGTATGACAAGCAAGATTATGCTGCTGCTGAAAAAGCGTTGAAGAAAGTTGAAACTTCAAAAGTTAAAGATGCGGGTTTGGTTCAAATTGTTAAATTACGTTTAGCAGATGCGCAATTGGCCCAAAGCAAATACGATGAAGCTTTAAAAACCTTAACTAGCGTGACAGATCCAGCGTTCAAGGCGACTGCTGATGAACTTCGTGGTGATATTTTTGTTGCGAAAAAAGACAATGAATCTGCTCGTAAAGCGTATCAAAGTGCATGGGATAACTTGCTCGAGCGTAAACAAGAGCGTCAGCTTTTACAAATTAAACTCGAAAGTGTTGGCGTTTTAGTAGATGATCCTGAGTTTGAGCGCCCGATCTTAGATACCAAAGTGGATGAGTCTTAATGCAGAATAAACTAAAACTACCTTTGGCAATTGCAATTGCTTCAGCTTTACTCGTTGGTTGTTCAAGCAATAAAGTAAAAGAAGTAAAACCAAATCCATTGCCAAAGATCACGCAAGAACAAAGTTTAAACCTTGTGTTTTCACAAAGTGTTTCGTCGACCAATGCAGCAGAAGCTTTACGCCTGCAGTTGGATACCGACAATGGTGTAGTTTTTGCTATTGATCCTGATGGTCAAGTGTCTGCTTACAAAGGTAAAGAGCGTCTTTGGAAAAGTAAAATTACCAAACAAGAACTTACCGCTGGTGTAGAGGCAGGTGAAGGGATTGTGGTGAGTGGTAATCGTAAAGGACAGCTATTTGCTTTAGACCAAGCCACAGGTGAGCAAAAATGGACTGCGAAATTGTCCGGTGCAATTTTGTCTCCATCATTGATTCAGTCTGGTCGTGTGATTACTATTGCCAATGATGGTACTGTATTTGCACATGATGCAGTGACTGGACAACAGGTTTGGGCGTATAAGCTACCGAATGTTCAGTTTAGTTTGCGTGGTCAACCTGCACCTGTTCGTTTAGATGAGCGTACCGTGTTGATTGGTTCTGCAAATGCCTATATCTATGCTTTGGATATCATCAGTGGTGTACCACGTTTCCAACGCCGTGTTGCAATTAGTGAAGGTCGTTCAGACATTCAACGTTTGGTCGATGTGGTTGGAGACCCAGTTGTTTCAGGTCAATATCTGGTGACGACGAGCTTCCAAGGCCAAGTGACTGTAACTGATCTTGCGACACAACGTGTGGTGTGGAGCGAAGATGCGAGCAGTACCAATAGCGCAGAAGTTGCTGAAGATAAAGTCTTTGTTGCGACTACCGACGGTAAGTTGAATGCGTATAACTTAGCAACGGGTGAGTTGGTTTGGCAAAATGAAGAGTTGCTAAATCGTAAGCTGAGTAATCCGGTGATGTTAGGGCAAAACCTAGTGGTAGGTGATTTAGATGGTGTGATCCATTTGATTAATCCTGCTTCGGGTAAGTTGATTGGCCGTGCGAAAACCAGTGGTGATGTTCGTTCATTGCGTGTGATTGACAATCAGCTTTATGTTGCAACACGAAAAGGTGCATTAACCATTTGGCAGAATCGTTAATTTTGCCTTAGCTTGTGGTAAAATGCTCAATTAGCTATTGCTAATAAAAGAATGATCGGGGTATTTGTCTAAACAAAACCCCGAATTTTTATTGTGATTACTTGATCACCAAAATCTTCCATACTGTTTCTGATACGATGTCATCAACGATGGCTCGTCTGAATTAAGGTTAATCTATGAAACCCGTTATTGCGCTCATTGGTCGTCCAAACGTCGGAAAATCAACGCTATTTAACCAAATCACCAAAAGTCGTGATGCTTTGGTTGCTGACTTCGCTGGTTTAACTCGTGACCGCAAATACGGCGATGCGGTTTATCAAAATAAATCGTTCATTGTTGTCGATACGGGCGGTATTGGTGAGAACGAAGGTGGTATCGACTCTTACATGGCAGAGCAGTCGAAAACTGCAATCCATGAAGCAGACATTATTGTTTTTGTTGTGGATGCACGTGCCGGTCTGTTGGCATCGGATGAGCAAATTGCACGTGAGCTTCGTACTTTAGGTAAGAAAGTATATCTCGTTGCCAATAAAGTAGACGGTGTACATGCCGAAGCTGCTTTGGTTGAATTCTATAAGCTTGGTATGGGTGAGCCATTACAGGTTGCTGCAAGTCACGGACGTGGCGTACAGCAGATGCTTGAAGATGTGTTGGCTGAAGTTCCAGAAGATGAAAATCCAGAAGAACATGACAAAGCAACGGGTTTACGTTTAGCCATTATTGGTCGTCCTAACGTGGGTAAATCAACTTTGGTTAACCGTCTATTGGGTGAAGACCGTGTAGTTGCATTTGACCAACCTGGTACAACGCGTGACTCGATTTATATTCCTTATGAGCGCGATGGTCGTCAATATACTTTGATCGACACAGCTGGTGTACGTCGTAAAGGCAAAGTCGAGGAAATGATTGAGAAATTCTCAATTGTGAAAACACTACAAGCGATTAAAGATGCGCATGTGATTGTGGTGGTACTGGATGCTCGAGAAGGTGTAGTAGAACAAGATCTACACTTAATTGGTTATGCGCTTGAGGCTGGCCGTGCCATGGTGATTGCGATCAATAAATGGGACAACATGACCGAGTATGATCGCAAGCAATGTAAGTTGGATGTTGACCGTCGTTTTGACTTTATTCCTTGGGCGAAAGTACATTTAATCTCAGCATTGCATGGCACAGGTGTGGGTGAAATGTACCCAACTATCCATCGTGCTTATGATTCATCACACTTAAAAGTGTCTCCTGCGAAACTCACTCAAATCTTAAATGATGCGACTGAAGCGCATCAACCGCCAATGATTGGTGGTAAACGTATTAAAATGCGTTATGCGCATATGGGTGGACAGAACCCACCAACGATCGTAATCCATGGTAATAAAGTAGATAAAACACCTGCGGACTATCGCCGTTATCTTGAGAATGTGTTCCGCAAAGTTTATAAATTGGAAGGGACACCTGTTCGTGTTGATTTTAAAACATCGGACAACCCATTTGAAGGACGTAAGTCGCAAGTGGATGAACGCGTTGCAGCACGTAAACGTCGTTATGTACAGAAGTTTAAGAAAGCTGAAAAGAAATTTAAGCGTTAAGCTGATCTTGATGCCAAAAGCCCAAACTTTGCTTTGGGCTTTTTTATAGGGAGTAAAGCCAATGTCAACACGTGAAATTGAAATCCATGTTCAGGCATTGACTCAACTCCTCGAACAAAGTAAAACTGATTTTGCTGATTTAAGTGCTTTTAATCATTATAAAAAACAGCAGATAAAGGAATATCGTAATGATCTGTTGGCTGAGCGGCTGCAATGTAATGCTGAGGAACTCAGTTTTTCCAAACATGAACATGGCAAGCCTTTTTTAAGTTCGCATGACTTACATTTTAATCATACCCATAGCCAGCAATATTATGCCTTGGCCATGAGTGAGCGGGTAAAAGATCTTGGGATTGATGTCGAAGAACTCGATCGGAAAGTGCGCTTTGATGCCTTGGCACAACATGCATTTCATCCTGAGGAATACCAAACTTGGCAGCAGCAAGATCAAGACAATGAATATTGGTTACGGGTTTGGACCACTAAAGAGGCTATTCTTAAAGCTTCGGGACTTGGAATCCGCCTTGATTTAAATAGTTTAAATACCCAAGTCCATCCATCTAATTATGGGGGAATGTGTTCTCATCCTTTGATTGGAAGTTTTGCTTATCAGAATTTTATTCTCAATCAAAATATTGTGCTGACAGTAGCGTGGCGAGCTGAGCAATCTTGTCGTGGTTTTCAGTTTCCACAGATTCAGATTATTCAGCATATGTATAAATAATCTTGTACTAACATAAAAAATGCCAGCATTTTGCTGGCATTTTATTTGAATCAAACAAGCGCAAGATTTAAGGAATCTGGTCTTCTTCAAATTCAGGTTTAACTTGAACAATAAAGTCCTGACGGTTCAGACCACGCCATAACGCGAATGCTGTACCGATATAGATTGATGAGTAAGTACCAACAAAAATACCAACAAACATTGCCATAGAGAACCAGTGTAAGCCATCACCGCCTAAGAACATCATGGCAAGTACCACGAGTAATAAGGTCATCGAAGTGTGAATGGTACGACGTAAAGTTTCTGTGAGTGCGATGTCTACGATTTCACGAGGACTTGCACCACGAATTTTACGGAAGTTTTCACGGATACGGTCCGAAACAACGATGTTATCGTTGAGTGAGAAACCAATCACCGCAAGCACAGCCGCAAGTACGGTTAAGTCGAATGGCCACTGGAACAGCGCAAAAGCACCAAAAATGATGATAATGTCATGGAATAATGACATTACAGCACCGACTGCCATTTTAAATTCAAAGCGAACGGTGACGTAGATCAACATTAAGATCAGTGCCAGTGCAACGGCACCTGCAGAACGTACATAGAGCTCATTACCCACTGCACCACCGACAGAGTCCACTTTGTGAACTTCTACTGTGTTATTTGGTAATTGAACTGCTTTCGTGATGCTGTTGCTCAGGTCTTCAACATTCAGGTCTTCTTGTACTGGCATACGTACGATAAGGTCAGTACTGCTTCCTAATGTTTGTACCACAGCATCTTTAAAGCCTGCACGATCGAGTGCTTGAACCACTTGAGCAGGTTGAACACCTTGCTTGTAGTTCAATTCAGCCGAAATACCGCCAGTAAAGTCCAAACCGAGATTTAGACCTTTAGTCACAATAAAGAAGATACTGGCAATTGTTATCAGGATCGAGAAGATGGCCGCAGGTGTGGCAATCTTCATAAACGGGATGATTTTTAGATCATCTGGGCGACCGTATTGCTTTGAGTCTTGTTGAGTCAGATCAGTCATGTGAATCTCCTTAAATACTCAACTTGGTCAAATTACGGCGCTTGCCATAAATGAGCTGTACGATTGCACGTGTTACGGTAATTGCAGTAAACATCGAACAAACAATACCAATCATCAAGGTGACTGCGAAGCCTTTGATCGGACCAGTACCAATCGCGAATAAGATAAACGCAACAATGAAAGTGGTTAAATTGGAGTCAAGAATGGTGTTATAGGCTCGATCATAACCTGCGACAATCGCCTGTTTGGGCGAGGCACCCCAGAGCATTTCTTCTCGAATACGCTCACAGATCAATACGTTGGCATCGACCGCCATACCAATGGTAATGACGATACCCGCAATACCCGGTAGGGTGAGGGAGGCACCAATCCAAGACATGACTGTTAGGATCATGGCAAGGTTGAACACCAAGGCAAAGTTTGCAATTAAACCGAATAAACGGAAGAACACCACCATCCAGATCGCAACGAGTAAGAAACCGATTTGGGTTGATAACACGCCCTTATCAATGTTCTCTTGACCAAGACTTGGACCAACAACGCGTTCTTCTACGAAGTACATTGGCGCAGCCAAAGCACCTGCACGAAGCATCAAGGCAAGTTCAGCCGCTTCTTGCGGTGAATCTAGGCCAGTAATACGGAACTGTGAACCGAGTACTGCTTGAATCGTCGCAGCATTGATTACGACAGACTCTGTATATGGGGTACGAACTTCAGTTTGAACGCCTGTATTTGGATCAGCAACATAAGAGATCTTTTGTTTATTCTCGATAAACAAAACCGCCATACGTTTGCCTACAGCACCACGCGTTGCATCTGCCATGAGCTTACCGCCCGAAGAATCTAGAGTGATGTTTACTTCTGCACCACCAGAGTCTTGGCTAAAGCCAGAGCTTGCATTTTGAACACGTTCACCTGTCAAAATACGGTTACGTTGTAACAGCAATTGACGACCACTGTCTAAGGACTGATAAGCAAAGACTTCAGTACCTGGAGGGAGTGGCTGATCATTATATTTTCCTGTATATGAGTCAATATATTGATCATTGCTATCCGCAACTAAACGGAACTCTAAGTTTGCTGTACGACCCAAGACACGCTTTGCTTCAGCTGTATCTTGTACACCTGGTAATTCAACTACAATACGGTTGCTACCCTGAGTTTGTACCAGCGCTTCAGCCACACCGAGTTCGTTGATACGGTTACGTAAGGTAGTTAAGTTTTGGTTGACTGCATAAGATTGAATTTCTTGACGACGAGTGTCGGTATAATTCAGTCTTAAAGTTGCACCAGATGAAGTAGCAACTGCTTGCTGAGTAAACTCATTACCATTACGACGTAAAAAATCTGCCGCTGCATCACGGTCTGCATTGCTTGCAAACTGAATGGTAATGGTGTTGTTGTTTAATGCAAGGTTGTTAAATTTGATTTTGTTATCACGGAATTGACGACGTAAATCAGTCGCAGATGTTTCCATGCGCTGACTAATTGCTTTATCCATGTCGACTTCGAGCAAGAAGTGTACACCGCCACGTAAGTCCAAACCGAGTTTCATCGGTTTTGCCCCAATCTTTTGCAGCCACTCTGGCGTGGTCGGTGCAAGGTTGAGCGCAACTACATAGTCATCACCTAAATCACGGCGTAACACTTCTTTGGCTTTTAACTGTTCTTCAGAAGAGTTTAAGCGTAATAAGGCCGCGTTGTTGGCAAAGCTATTGTCGTGACTGCTAATGTTGGCAGTTTTTAAAATCTGCTCAGCTTTTTGCACGATAGTCTGATCAATTTTGGTGCCTGCTTTTGCCCCAGAAATTTGGACAGCAGGTTCATCTGGATACAGACTTGGAAGTGCATATAACGTACTGATCACAAGTACCACAAGGATCAGTAAATATTTCCATGCAGGGTAACGCATTCGCTTTCTTCTTAAATGAAAAAGTCGTGCTGAGGCACGACTATTTTATGATTAAAGGTTATTTAATGTGCCTTCAGGTAATACTGAAATGACACTCGCACGTTGGATTTTTACCTCAACTCCGCGAGTGAGTTCAACTACTGCAAAGTCACCTTCAAGCTTGGTAATTCTCCCCATTAAACCACCAGCAAACACGATTTCACTGCCTACACCCAAGCTTTCGATTAAAGAACGGTGTTCTTTAGCACGTTTTGCTTGAGGTCTCCAGATCAAGAAATAGAAGATTGCGATAAAGACAGCAATCATCAAGATGTTTGCCATGAGGCTTGGACCTTGTGCTGCAGCAGGAGCAGCGTGAGCAGTAGAGATGAAAAAACTCATTTCGATTTCCTAAAATTAAAAGGCAAAAAATTAACAATAAATTCCAATTCGTTTTGCAATGTACCTTGTCTTGCGATCAGGCGCAAATCTTGATGCAAATCGTTCAGCTTAGTCTTCTGGACATGGTGGAACGTCTAATCCACGACGAGCATAAAAGTCCTGAACGTACTCATCAAATGTGCCGTTATCCAAAGCATCACGCATACCTTGCGTCAGACGTTGGTAGTAACGCAAGTTGTGGATTGTGCCGAGCATTGATGCCAGCATCTCACCACACTTCTCTAAATGATATAAATAGGCACGACTGAAGTTTTTACAAGTGTAGCAATCACAATGTGGGTCCAAAGGACCTTGATCATGACGGTAGCGGCTATTACGAATTCTGACCAGACCATCGGTGACAAAATAATGACCATTACGTGCATTACGGGTTGGCATCACGCAGTCAAACATATCGACACCACGACGAACTGCTTCTACGATGTCCTCTGGTTTGCCCACACCCATTAAATAACGCGGTTTGTCCTGTGGCATTTTGTTAGGTAAATAATCAAGTACTTTGATCATTTCTTCTTTCGGTTCACCGACCGATAAGCCGCCAATCGCATAACCATCAAAACCAACTTCTAACAAGCCAGTGAGAGACTCGTCACGAAGGTCTTCGTACATGCCACCTTGAATAATGCCGAATAATGCATTTTTATTCTTGAGTTCATCATGGTGGTGAGTTTTACAACGTTTTGCCCAACGTAAAGAAAGCTGCAATGATTTTTGCGCTTCTTCATGGGTTGCAGGGTAAGGCGTACATTCATCAAAGATCATCACGATGTCTGAGTTCAATACATGTTGAATCTCCATTGAAATTTCTGGAGACAAGAACACCTTTGAGCCATCAATCGGAGAGCGGAAGGTCACACCTTCTTCTTTGATTTTACGCATTGCGCCCAAGCTAAACACTTGGAAACCGCCTGAATCAGTCAAAATAGGTTTATCCCATCGGATAAACTCATGCAGACCGCCATGCTCTTTAATCACTTCCAAGCCTGGACGTAAGTACAAGTGGAAGGTATTGCCTAAGATAATTTGTGCCTGAATTTCTTCAATGTCACGCGGGAGCATGCCTTTAACCGTACCATAGGTACCCACTGGCATAAATACAGGGGTTTCAACCACACCATGTTCTAAAGTAAGTCGACCACGACGGGCGCGCCCCGACTGGCCTAATTTTTCAAATTTCATGTAATAACCTGAGCAAGATCGAAGTGCTACTTTGATTGCAGCGCAAGGAGGCGAAAAAACAGTTCGCTGATCGAAAGCGGCTATTTTCCCCGATTATGGCGTGTAGTTCTACTACTAAATGTAGCCATAACCAAAAAATAATAATCTCCCCTAACCCCTCTTTAAAAAGAGGGGGGATAAAAGGCAATATTTCTGAAGATAAACTCAAATGCCCCCTCCTTTTAAAAGGTGAGCTGCGGTTGTAGCAGCGCAAGGGAGGGGGATTTACGAGGTAAGATAGTAAATCTAGAGCATCAAACTGAATGATTTTCCGCTATATAAAATAGACTACAGTGATCGCCGCTAAGGCACTAAAAATTCGGCTTATAATCAAAATTTTCAGTCGCCAGATTATCCTTAAATGGACGAATGGCTTTCTTAGATAAAGTCAGTGTATTGATCAGATTATTTGGGAACACTTCGATTTGGTTATTAAATAATTCTACATTGCGGTTAAAGATAGTGATTGCCGCACCGACATTTTCGTTTTGTTCCTGAATATCATCCATCATCTTGCTATACAGCGCATCTGCTTTCAGTTCAGGATAATTTTCGACCACCACATTCAAGCTACGAATCAGTTCCTTACTCATTTTCTCAATCTGTTGTAACTGAGAAATATCAGTGTCATTGACATTCAGATTGAGGATCTGCTGACGCAAC
Organism: Acinetobacter sp. Tr-809; assembly: GCF_011753255.1. NCBI lineage: Bacteria > Pseudomonadati > Pseudomonadota > Gammaproteobacteria > Moraxellales > Moraxellaceae > Acinetobacter > Acinetobacter sp. Tr-809. The sequence goes on along the minus strand of NZ_VWVZ01000005.1, from coordinate 334,244 downwards.
TCGGTGACTTTTTCCAAAGTGGATTTTTCAAACTGGGTATATTGATCCAGCGTTGCTTCCAGAGCTTCTAAGGTCTTTACTTTCTGACGTTCAAAGTTAGCCACTTCTGACCATGCACGTTTGGTGGCATTAAAATATCGTACGATGTTGTTGCGGATAGAAACGCCCCATACGATCAGTACCACAAAAATCCCCAAAAAGATCAGTAAACCTGTCATCGCTATTCCCCTTATTGTTATGGCTAGATGACTAGCTAATTAAATTCAGCATGAGCTGTTGAAACTTTTGATATTGCGGCATGGTCATGGTTCTTAAATGTCCACGTAATGCTGGAATATCCTGTATTTCACTGCGTTTACTGGCGGTTTGGAAAAGATTTTGTTCGCCGACGTAACACATGATTTGCTCTTCATGATGATAAATTAAATCACCTGTAAAATGTTGAAAAAAATCATGTAACTTTAAGGTCAAACTAGGACTCACTTCTTTTGCGAGTCGGTGTTGATCTAAGCCAAAAATATTCAATTCTTGGTTAATCAAAATATCGCTGCTTTGCCATGAACTGGTATAAGGTTCAAAAAAACGAGAACGTTGATTGCTTACGGCAATACCCAAGGCTGGCATTTGAAAAATAAATGCACCCCACAAATCTTTATGGATTTCTTTAACGATTTTTTTATCACTGCTTTGATCCTGAAGGATCGGCATTTCACTGACATAGTGATACTGAAATAGCAGGACTTGGTGGGTTGTGTTGCCATCATCCCACGTGGTCGATGCATATTGAGTAATTTCGTTGGCTTCATTGCCGCGATTGAATAAGGGGAAATGTTGCTTTAGTTTGCTGATGACCAAAAGTGGCTGTGCTTGAATAGGTAAATAAGCTGGCAATTGCTGGAACTGCAAACCATAACGTAAAACCGTCATGCGTTCTTCTAAATAATGAATGACGCGTGTTAATGGCTCTTGTGGTTCATAGAGCAGATAAGCCAGAAAACCTGTCAGAAATGCCCCAAGTAGGCTCCAGATATATTGAATATGCGGATGTAGAAAATAACCAAACACCAAGGTGCCAACACTGATCATCCCCAGTAAGTAGGGTAGCACATTAAAAAATCGTAGACTGTGATCGTCACGCCATGGATGCAAAGCATCTAGCAAGGCTTGATCGCTATGAGACTTTTGTCCAGCTTCCCACAGCCGAGCAATATTGTGAAAAACCTGCGCATTTTTTTTACGTCTGATATGCAGCGCTTGTTGTACAGTGTCGATTGGCATGGAAATAATCGTTTCATTATAATAGGTTGGTCTTGTTTGAATTATGCTTTAAATTTCAGAAACTAAGAAGTCTATAATCTGAATCTAGTTGAGTTTTATTATCTTGAATGAATGACTTTTACCAAAACATTTTATTGAGAAAATCGACTAAACCGTAATTTAGTCGATTGATCACTTTTAAGCGTCGAGTTTATCTACCAACATTGCATCGCCATAACTAAAGAAGCGATAACGTTGTTCAACTGCATGGGTATAAGCAGCCAAGATATTGTCTCGATTTGATAGCGCTGAAACCAACATCAACAAGGTCGATTCTGGTAAATGGAAGTTGGTAATCAAACGATCCACGATGCAGAACTGATAACCTGGATAGATAAAGATTTGCGTATCACCAGTCCAAGCTGCAATTTTGCCTTGATTAGCTTGCGCTGCACTTTCCAAGGCACGGGTCGCTGTGGTTCCCACTGCAATCACTTTATTGCCACGCGCTTTGGTTGCCAAAATCAGGTCAATGGTTGCTTGCGGTACATCACACCATTCACTGTGCATAATATGATTGGTAATGTCTGTGGTACGCACAGGCATAAAAGTCCCTGCACCGACATGTAGCGTGACAAAGGTCTTTTGCACGCCTTTGGCTGCTAGTTTTTCTAATAAGCCTTGGTCAAAATGCAGACTCGCTGTCGGTGCTGCAACACTGGCAATTTTTTCAGGGTCGTGGAACACAGTTTGATAACGTTCGGTATCAATCTCTTCCGCTTCACGGTTGAAATAAGGCGGGATCGGCAACTGACCGTATTGATCCAGTACCGACAAGATCGGTTGTGAAAACTTCACCACAAACAGGTTTTCATGGCGACCTTGTACGGTGACTGGAACCGCATCTTCACCGATATACAGTTCTGCGCCTGCTTTAGGTGAGTTGCTTGATTTGATATGGCAATGGGCAGTGTGGGTATCCAACATGCGTTCAACCAGAACTTCGATTGCGCCACCTGTCGCACGTTTGCCTTTTAAACGTGCTTTCATGACTTTGGTGTCATTCAGTACCAGCAGATCGCCGTCTTCGAGCAGGTCAAGAATATCGGTAAACGCGTGGTCGTGATATTGACCTTGAGCATCGATATGCAGCAGGCGAGATGCGCTACGGCTGTCTAATGGATAGCGAGCAATAAGTTCATCGGGGAGATCAAACGAAAAGTCGGAGAGTTGCATACATCTAAAACATTGCAAAAATTGGGCGTAGTATAGTCTTTTTTGCGTTTTCTCGCTGAGTTCGCGTGTTTATAAGCAGAAAAATATCTGAGTGATTTAAAAGTGAGCAATAAGCGATAGTTAGTGTTTGACAATAAAATCAAACAGGTTATTATACGCAACACAAAGCATCGCACTCTTCCCGAGGTGGTGAAATTGGTAGACGCGGCGGACTCAAAATCCGCTGTCAGAGATGACGTGTCGGTTCGAGTCCGACCCTCGGGACCAAGCGAAAGCTTACACAGATTATTCAAAGCCCCAAGCCTTATATATCAAAGGCTTGGGGCTTTGTCGTTTCTGGCGTTTGAGTTTTTTTCGGGTATTTCTAGGGTTTTTCGGGTATATATTTCCACACATTTTCCACATTAAATTTTTGTGGATTTATTTTAAGAAATTAGGGACTTGGTGCAGATATGAGTTTGTCTGTTTATAAGCAAGCGAATGGCTCTTGGCGAGCTGATTTGCGAGTTTTAAATGTTCGTTGCAGCAAAGTTAGAAAAACAAAAACAGAAGTGCTGAAATGGGCGATGGAAAAAGAACGCGATATTCTTTTGAATAACTCGACCGAAGAAGCTTTAAAAAGAAAAATTGTTTTGACCGTTCATGAGGCTTTAACTCGTTACTCCAATGAAGTTTCACGCTATAAAAAAACTGGAAAGAAAGAAGGGCAGCGTATTAAATATTTTCAAAACCATTTGCCGAATGTTGATTGGCCATTGGTAAATTTTCAGTCTGATTATTTGGCTCAGTATCGTGATGCTATGTTGAATCGTTCAATCAAGCCTTTGAAGGCGAGTTCAGTGCGTCGTGACTTTTCTACATTGTCGTCATTTTTCTCTTGGTGTATCGAGAAAAAATGGATTAAGCATAATCCTGTGTCAGAAGTGAAGTTACCACCTAAACCTACTAATCGTGAACGTCGTATCGAGTTGGATGAAGTTGAGAGGATGTTAGTAGCTTTAAAGTATGTTCCTGGTTCTGTTCCAACAAATAAATCTCAGGAAGTTGCTTTAATTTGGTTGATTGCGATGGCTACTGGTATGCGTTCAGGTGAAATTGTTAATCGGTTACCTAGAGAAGTTCTACTGAGTAAGCAGCAGATCCTGTTGCCTGATACCAAGAATGGCACATCAAGAAAAGTTCCATTGGACAATTTTGCGGTTCATCTTTGGTCACTGGCTATGAAGATTGATCGCAAAGCGTCACCTAAAGTTTTCACTGTGTCTGATTCTTCAAGAGATACGTTGTTTAGAAAGGCGAGGAAGCAAGCAGGTTTGGAACATGCAGATTTAACTTTTCATGATTCAAGACATGAAGCAGCAAGTTTGATGGCTAAACGAATTAAAAATGCACTTACGCTTTGTAAGATTTTTGGTTGGAAAGATCCTAAGTTTGCCTTGGTTTATTACAATCCAACCAATGATGAGATTGTTGAGGAGCTGAATCAAACTCTAAGAGTAAAATAAAATTTTATTTTTAAAGTTTGATGTCTAATAGGATGCTAGTCATCCATTTTTTTTCTTTTGCTCTTATGATCTAAGTAGGAATAATATGCAGTTAATATTGCAACAATTAATGTGAATAGAACAAATAATGTATCAATATTTGAAATTGAAATTAGTGAGTTAACAGTGTTTTGAGCAACAGCTTCTAGTTTTCCACTTTTAGTTACTATAGTAGATAAGAATGTAGTCAACGAGAATGCAATTACTATAGAAATAATAATTTTATCAAACTGTGTGGATTTGAATCTTTCATTATGTATTCTAGATTTAATTTTATTTTCTTGATCATTTAAAATTTTAAATATTATTTTTTTAACCTCTAATTGACTTTCTGGAGGCGTTTGATCAAGTATTTGCTTGATTAGTAGATTATTGTCATTGTTAATGCTATTAAAGCCTATGTCACTTTGATTGGTTTTGAATTGGTTAATCAATTCATCTAATGATTTTGAATATGCAGCTTTTTGCGTAATAGCCAGATGTCTACTTGTTTGTAGGCGAAAGTTAATATCTTGAAGGGTCGAAATAGTATTCCATTCATTTTCAATGATAACTTTATAATTTCTTTCAGTTCCAGATCTTAAATTTTCGATCATATCCTCATTGATTGGTATATCATTGATTATATAGTTTTCTAGTGTATCTATTATTTCTTTTTTCGCTTGTTTAACTTGCTCAAGATAAGCAGAGTTTGCACGTTTATTTTGTAAGTAGTATAAAAAAATTGCGAGAGCAATACCAATAATCCAACTAAAAATGCTAAACCAATTGGCATCTAAAAAATTACTAAAAGTATCAACCCAAGTAACGGCATTCTTATCAACTGTTGTAGGCATAATTTTTATGAATCAGTACTCAATAATTTGTTGTAATATACATTTTTTTGTACAAATTAAATATATATTCATACATTAAATTTTTGCATATTATAATCCTTCATCATCGATATGTTACATTAGCTTTATCAAAGGCCATACCAAAACTAATCACATCTTTGGCTCGCCATCTTGGGACTGTGTGATCGCGAGTTGTGGGTAGATCACGACTAGGGGGGAAGTGGGGATTTGTAATGATGTGGCGTTTGGTATAGTCGGTAGAATATTTAAAATATTTCGCTATGTCGTCGAGATCCCAGAGTTGATGCTCTATCGGGATGATTGGTTTAGCATCCAGTTGCTGAAGCATTTTTAGAATGACTTTTTCTAATAATTTTTCATTACTCATTGTTGTATCCATTATCGTAAAGTTTCAGATAAAAAATAAACAGCTCCGCAAAATGATGAACTACTAATAATAATTGTGGCTTGGGTCATATTCATCATTTTTTTATTCCTGGTTGTTTAACTTGATTTGGATTTGTGAAGATCCAGCACTTAATAATCCGCTCGCTTTGGAGTGGATTGTCGTTGGTGTGGTCGCCTAAATTTTTGGCATCTTCGGCAGGGAATTTATTCGATCTGACTGGCTTATTAGCTTCAACAAACTTGTATCTTTTGCTTGTACGCAATAAGTTCCGCATTTCGTTGATGTCTGGTAATGCTTGGAAGTTCCGAGCAGCGACTTTGTAGACTTCGTTTAAATTGATTGCAATATGTGCCTCTGTTGCGTCGAAATGATTAAGATGAAAATGTACGTTTCGGATGCCGTTAAGATATTCGTATGCATCCCAAAACTGTTGCACGTAGATGTGGTCCATTCCGATCTCGTCGACGCGTTTTCTAGCCATGTTCTCAAGCATGTTTTTGGCGTTCTGGATTTCGGTTGCACTGATTTCTTTTTTAAGTACATGCTCAGCTAATGAGTCGATCATCGCTGAGACTTGGGCATGGCATAGCGCAATACGGACATGAGTGATTCCCTTTGCGTGGAACTCTGCTTCGATCTTTTTCAGATTGTTGCTGTAAGTCTCTAAAATCTTGTTCTCGTTCTTCAGGCAGTACGTCATATAAGTACATGCTTCATCCAAAGGCATTTGCGACAATCTGGTCGCAATATTCTTTTTCTCTAAGCTGTGACCTTTGATATCGACCGATATATGCAGGGTACGAGAGAGGATTGCTTCAGAGGCTTGGATCGGCGTGTTCTGGCTGATCATCACAGCAGCACGGAACGGTGGCTCGTATGTTTCATTACCTGCCGTTTTTAAGCCTTTGGAGCGAATTGCACGGCCGTTGAATGCGTCTTTTAATTCATCCCATGAAAATTTTGCTTTTTGTGCTGATTGTTGATCGTTACGGTCGCCCTCGATGAGTACGATTGGCATATTTGAGGTTTGGGCGAAGTTACGATAAATCGCCACGCTTGTTGACTTATTTGGGTCAAAACCCTCATAGGCTTCGCGGCCGCTAAATTTCCAAAGCATTTCGATCAGAGTCGATTTACCTGATCCTGCTTGGCCAACAAACTCAAAGAATGGATATGATGAATTAACCGCGCGGATCTGCTCCGCAAAATATGAACCTGTCCACCAGGCTAAAAGTATTAGTCCGACTTCACCGTTTAAGTCGTAGTAATCACGCCACCAAGTCGGTTGAAATTCCTTCTTGTTGTTTATATGAATAATGGGCGTCGAAGCTAAAGTCTTGATCTCTTTTTTGTTTGTTCTGAAATAATCGTGTTCGTTTTTGGGGATAACTTGGCCTTTATGCACAGCGAATTGATCGAAGATATAGATATCATGTTCCTTGCTGTATCCAATAAAGTCGATCGTTTTGACTTCGCGTAAACGCTCCGTTTTGCGCTTGATAAAGGTTTCGAGCTGTTGATCTGATCCAGTCCACATTGCACCTGATAAAACGCCCATAACACGCGGTTTAAACTTGCTACGTGATGAAATATGTTCAGGGGTGAACGTTGCTTTAACTTCTCCCCACGGTGATTGCAGGTGGAAGTAATACCAACTTTCGTCGGTTATCTCGTTACGTTGGAAATATAAAGGTTCCAGTTGTGCGTTACAGATCTCCACGACTGAAGAACTATTTTTTAGAGCGTGAATCTTTTGTTCTTCTTCGGACAACATTGAACCTTGTCCTTCTTTTGTTGCTTCAAGCACTGAATTAAATTTTTTGTAATCCAGTTCCCACCAATAGGTGCGGAAACCGTGATTAAAATAAAACTTTGCAATGTTGTAGAAGTTGTAAATCAATAAGCCGGCTTCCTCAGCTGTCTTTGCGATTTGTAGCTTGCCGTAATGGATATATTTATCCTGGTGTTTCTTGGTGAGAAGATTGTTTTGAAATAGATCATTCCAATCCTGACCGACCGTAGGTAGAGCAGCTGTGCATAACCATCCATCTTTTATCGATTGGTCGATCTGTTTAGGTAAAAACTTTTTTCCAGCCTTGTCATTATCTAAAGCCCATACAAGGCGAGGGCGGTCTTTTTGGAGTTCTTCGCAGCGTGTAGCGATTTGTCTCAGGATCTTGTTTGGATAGTTGCCACTGTTCATGGTACTGATACTGATCAGATCCGACTGTGACAATGCAATGCTGTTAAAAATTCCCTCTGTTAACCATATACTGCCAGCATTACAAAGATCATCTAAACTGTGAACGGTCCACGATAAGCCTTTCCATTCGCCAATAAAATTGGCTTTCATACGTCCGAAACGTTCTGGACGATCAATAAACCTTTCCCAATAAATACCTGGTGCAAGTTCAAAACGAACCGTGGACGTTACTAGGCTTTGATTCTTATAGTCGCGGTAAAGTTCTTGCTTATAGAGAGTTTTAAAGCTGGATATATCGAAGCCCCGAGCGTGTTGCATGTATGCATCTGCAGAAGCGTTTGGATTTGATTCTGTCTTAGGGAAGTCCTGCGACCAGTCCTTAAAAAGATCGTCGCAGATATCTTTGACATGTTCTTCATAAGTACATTTATTGATACGGCCACATTTCACCACTTTTGGTGTTATTGCGTGGGTGTATAACTCTTTTTGATTACATTTAGGGCATACACCGCTGCGGTACCAGTCGCCTACTTTTTTGAATTTGAAAAGTTGGTTCAGTCTTTCGTCGATGCGACGTTGCAAAATATCCATGTATTACTCAGATCAATTTCATTTGTAGGAGGCGGTTGCGATAGCTTTGAGCGGTTGCTAGATCAATTTTATTTGCCCAATGCAATGCATTAATCGCACCTTCGATAAAGCATTTTTGGAACTGATCAATTTCAGTTTGAAGTTCTAAAGCGAAAAGCTGCAGCTCTATTTCGATTTCCCACTTTTGTTTTGTGATGGAAAGATTTGATTTAGGTGAAAGACTATTGTGGATAGTGCGTGTGATTTCGAGATCAGCAGCGAAGCTTGCTAAACAGTCAGGATTTATACAACTGACAATAATGTTGTGTAGTAATGGTGATGGGCGTTTGCGACTGGTCACATGTAATCTACGTTCGCAATGCGGACAATAGAATCCTATAGATTTACTCATTATTACCCCTAGTGAATCGACCAAGTGATCTGTTGCTCCCGACGACACTCACTTGTTATTTTTTTGCTGTTTTACAGTCCGTTTCATTTCTTTACTAAACATTTACGTGATTGGCTAGGGAATCTGTGATGAGCCAAAAAGTCGTCTCTTATGATTATTTTGAGTTTGAAGGAGTAGAGTTCGGCAGTTTTGATTCGACCAGAAATTTGATCCACTCATTGAGTGACATATTGCATTTGGCTGCTTCGATGCGAGCTAAGCGACGATTTTCTGATGTGGTACGAAAACTGATTTGAATTTCTTTTTGAGACTCTTGAGTAACCATTGCAGGTTTCCTTTTTAGTGACAGTTTTAGACTGTAGTGAAGAAAGAACTTTGTTAAGATGGTATATGTTTAAACAAATAATATCCCATTTGGGATATTTAAATAATAGGTATATCCCAAATGGGTGATGAAAATATCAATCAAAGAGGTAAACGCATTCGGATTGAACGATCAAGATTAGGGCTTTCTCAAAAAGACTTTTCTGCTTTGTTTAATAAGAAAACGATGGCTGTTTTGCGCTATGAAAAGGGCGAAAGGGTCATGAACCAAGAGGATTTGGAAGCTTTACATCAAGAAGGGGTCGATGTTTGGTTTCTTCTTACTGGAGAGCGTGTACGTCCTGATCTACTTTCAGACGATGCAAAAGAGCTATTAAAACTTTGGAATCAAGTTGACCCCGCACAGCATGTGACCTTGCTTACATTGGTAAGAAATTTTGCTGAGAGTTTTTCAAATAAATAATTAAGAGAGTAAATGACATTAATCATTTACTCTAATCTGTTTGTCAAAATATGATCAAATATAATGGTGCTATAAAATAAACAATGCTATAAATATATTATTGTTAAGTTACTATAAGGTTTAGTTTTGTGGCAAAAGATCCAAAAATTGAAAATCTAAAAATTGAAGTTATTAATAAGTTAGATCAGCTAAATAAAAGAAAGTTCCCGGCAAACAAAATAGCAGATGTTTTTCGTCCATTTCATATTACAGGAAGAGGTCGCCACGGTTTAATAAACGCAGTAAGGGGGTTAGATAAAGGAGATGTTTTAAAAGATTTAAATGAAGTAAATTGTGAACTTAAAAAAATTCTTGATAAGCATGTAGCTTTCTTCAATAAAAAGATTTTACTATATAAGGTAGACTCAAAAATTATAGAAGATATTGAAGATAAATTAAAAAATGAAGCTTTAAAATTTAATCTTTTTGAAAGTGAATTTAATCACAGCCCTGCAACTACTAATGATGCTGTGTTAGCTAAAGCAGAAGAATTAGACAGCGGAACAATTTACTATTTCAAAAGTGAACGCCATTACTATAGAACTGTTCCAGAAACGGTCCGTAGTGTTGATGAGTTTTCCTTAGAGTTTCCTGATGCAGTAGTGGTTGGTATTTCCAAAAAACTACGTTTTGATCTTAATGCATTTGATTTTATCAAGATTGATCATAAACATGAAATAATTGTAATAGGTATTGATTTAATTAATGTTTTTGATAGGGCTTTATCTAATATAAAAATAGAAGACTACAAAACAATAATTAAGAGATACGGCATGCTAGATCAATTAAATAGCCTTAACCTAAGAAAAATCATTCCAGAAATGGAAGTTGAAAGTTCAGCGACAGGTCGTGTCGTGAATCATGACTTTTCTACAGGTAAAGGAGGTTATACTTATCTTGGTCGTAGTGGGAAAAAGTTGAATGACATGCGTGACGATAAGTTTTTCCAAGAGGGATCAAAAAGTCAGATTCTGGACTTTTTTGGTATTGATCGTGAATATAATGTATCAGATGAGGAAAAACCTATTATTAGTTTAGGGCTTACTGAAGCAGAGTTTAGAGATTCAACTCATAATCCAGTAAAATATGCAATTTTAGACCATCTAGACTCATATAAAGGTCTACAATATTGTATTGATAAAATTATGACACACTTACATAAAGTGAATAAGTAAATGAATAATTATTTACAAAGAGCTTATAAGGTTTTTGAGTATTTTGAGCCAACTATTGAAAAATTAGTTGATGGTCGATCAGATCATGAGCTTGTATTTGCTCTTTGTAAAAATTTGATTATTGAAATAGCTCAATGTGATGATTTGAATTCTGAAACAGATATGCACTTTAGCTATTTATTTAATGTATCAAAAGCAAAAGATGCTGAGCATTCGCAATTTATTGATGCTGTGTATTTACTGAGTAGCCAAGAAGTAAAGGTATTGATCCAATATTTTCATTATCGAGATATTGTAACTGGCTATTGGGAAGAGATCCCTAGAGGTGAAGTCTTTTTAGCAATGAAGAATAATGAATATTATCACCCTCAAGAAGGATGCAGATTAAGCTTTGAACAATATCATCAGGTTGTATTTCCTTATTTTGTACCGACTCTGAATTTTATCAAAATTTGGGAGTCAATATTGTGAATTTTGCTTTAATGGCACAGGCCTCGCAACAAATGCAAAAAAGAATGTACCAAGACCTTGTTGCTACGGATGGTACTTATGAGGATTTTGTTGAACTTATCTACAATGAAATAGATGAAATTACTAATGATATGTTAACTGCTGTTGAATATTATTGGGGAATGACTGAGGTTCAGATTTCCCACAATATTTGGTTAGGATTAAAAAGATTCTGGCCTACTGCACAGAAAGATAGTGATAATAATGGAAATGCCGATATTTCAATTACGTTAGGTAGTTTTACATGGATTGCTGAAGCTAAAATTTGGGGTGGTCCTAATAAATATGGAAATACATATTTATATGGCGGCTATACGCAATTAACTGAAAGATATAGTAAAGGCCAGATTGGAGCTACAGCAGGAGCAATGCTGATATTTATAAAGCCAAACAATGCAAATCATACTGAACCAAAAGTTATGAAAAATTGGCAAGAATATTTGTCCAAAAAACTTGGTGCTAAATTAGTTTCACTTACACAATGTAAAATGAAATCGAGTTGCACCTACAGCCTTCAGCCACATTCAGGAACGGAATATAACTATAAAGTTAGACATATTCCCATTACTTTTTTGCATTTACCTCGAGATGGTGATGCTGAAAAATACAAGCCTTTAATTGAGAGTTTTGATTCAAATACAGATGGTTTATATGATGATTAGCCCTCATGAGAGGGCTTTTTTTACTCTTGATTCATAGATTTTTGAATAAGTCGAACTTGCTCTTGAATAATAAATAATGTCGCAGCGACAGACTCGCCAGTTAATGATTCGCAGCATTCTGTTGCTTCAACAAGTAAACTTAAATGCTGATCTAATAATGTTAACCTTGTTTGTATATCCATGTCATACCCCATATGAATGGTTAAATCCGTTATTTATCAGGTCTGAAAGTTCGTTGAAAAGTCTCCAACTTAGTTCAGTATTTTCCATTACTAAAATGGCTTGAACAGCACAGATACTCAGGTTATAGGTGTCATAATTTTTGTTGAAATGGTAATCAATGTTTTCTCGTAATCGAGACCAAATAATATTAGTTTCGATAAAAGTTTTATATGAGTGATTACTCTGTATAAGTCGATGTAATTTTCTAGAGCTGACAAAAAGCTGGCGTTTTCTTGTTTTCTGATTTTGTACTCTGACAATTATTTTTTCTATTTTCATTGTAAAACCCTCAGTCTAGTAAATGCGATGGGAGGATCTGGACAGGGGTGTGCCAGTGCCATTTGGTAATGTCTAATCGTGATGATGCGGATGCCACATAAGCAGTGATCATGTTGGCATGATGGACCCATATTTCGAGTAAGGGTTCGCATGGGGTGATATCCAGTTTTAAGGCGCGTAATTGGTTGTACAGCTTCCTTTGTTTATCAGGCATGGCCCTTAATTGGTCTGGTGTTGCAGGTGGGTTTTGTGGCTCTGGTGTACCGATAATTTTATCCTGGTGTGGAGCAGCTGCAGGTGGCGGCACTGGCGTGTCTGAAGTTGGGATGTCGATGCAGAATAAGGACTTTAATTTTTTGTAGTCAATGGTGTAGTAGTTCACCCGATCCGACTTCACATCAGATAGCTTTGCAACCTGAATGAGACCTAGAGCGCGTAACTTGGCCACGGCTCTTTTGATCGTTGAAACGCTAAACATTCCGAGGGTCTCTTTCCATTCTTCGAAGGTATGAAACCACCACTTGCGGCCTTTGTAAGTGGTTAAATTTTTCTTGGTTTTGCGTTTACGGGTTTCGTTGATCAGGTAATAGAGTTTTTGCAGAAAGGTTGCCGCTGTAATCCCCAAAACCTTCGCCATTTTTGGCGAAGCGATCAGGGGAAATTCATTATGTTGAAGTAATAATTTCATGCTACAGCCCCCCGATAAAGCTCCATATAGCAAGCTTTACACTTTGAGGTCCATTGCTGAACGCCCTTTCTTAAGCCATTTCTGTTGAAAAACTCACCGTCGAATGGGTAGTACTCGCCACAGCTTGTACACAGTCTTTCAGTGCCTAGTTCGGTGTATATGAGGACCTTTGGCATCATGCACCGCCTAAATTTATCAGGATGTAGGCAAGGATTATGATGGTAAGAAATGCGAGGGTGTCTTTAATTTTTTGAGCTTTGCGGCTTTCTTTTTTGATGCCAGATAAGCTGGAAAATCAAGGATTGGGGTGTGTTCGATTGGCGTGGTAGACGTGCGTGTGTATGCACTATAAGAACGTGTGTTCATAGTCGTTTTCCGTTGGTAAGTTTTATTAACCTGCCAGCATCACTTCTCACGGTAATGGTGACAGACTAAACAGGGGTGAGAAATCGCTCCAACGGTTGCGACCAGCATAAAGCTGCCCTGCCTAGCCTGCCATAACGAAAGCACGACTATGCAATAGACAAAAAAAATGCCGCTTGGTGCGACTTTGATTTTGCACCGTTGGATAATAATGCAGGTTCTCACGCCTGATCACAGATTTTGCTGTGATATGGACAATATAATTTAAATTTTTTTTTAGTCAACAATTTTTCGTTTTTGCATTTTTATATAACTTTAATTCTTATTTTATTTATATAAGGAAAGAAGATTCCATTTTGATACAATGCGATGGTCCACTTTGAGCCAATGGATAGGGTCAAAGTGAGCTAATGCATGGGGTCAATTAAAGAATTATTGTTTTAATATTTTTGAGGAGGGGATATGGCTTTGAGTTTTACTGAACCAATGGCAAGTGATGAAAGAGAAACTTTTAATATTTTTCAAAAATCATTACGTGAGTTAATAAAAAATTTAGATAATATAGCCTTTACAGCGGATCTATCACCTGAAAATGAAATGGAAAGCCCCTATGAGAGAACTCTTAAAAGAGTAAGAGCACAAACGTCTGTGTTGGAAATGCAATTCAATAGTTTTTTTTCAGATAATAGAAAATATATAAAATATACCATTCAAGACTACGATGCGATTCAACATATTCAATTAGCAAATTCTACACTACCACCAAGTAATACAGAAATTACATTAGATGATTTAAGTAGAATTTTTCATAACATAAGAAATTTACTTCAATTTTATACAACTGTTAAAGATATTGCAGATAAGGAGAAAGTATCAAATGAGCTTATATTTAACTTACAGCAAGAAGTTGAAAAAGCCAGAGAAACAGTTAAACAAGTTGAATCAGCAAAACGTGCTTTAGAAGGAATTAAAACTGAAGAGATATATTCAGAGGCTAGTAATAAATTTTTAGAAGCTGCTAGAACTTATGAAATTCTGTTTTATATGTTATTTGGAGGTGCTGTATTAGTTACGATAGTCAGTTTAAACATATTCCCTTATAGTGACGAGAATCTTGTTAATTTTATTTTATTCAAAGTCTTAACTATAACTCTTGTTCTAACACTTGGAACATTGTTTTTACGAAAAGCAGCTCATTTTAGAAAGTTACACGAACAAGCTCATCAAACTTCTTTAGAGCTAAGAGCATTACCACTTTATTTGGCAGAAGTTGAAAAGTCAGAGCATTCAGGAATTTACAAAGAACTCGTATCCAAGTATTTTGGCAAAGAGCTTGATAAAACTCAGCATGACAAGATCGGTGATTTAATGAATGAACAAATGAAAACGAGTTTAGAGGTATTTAAAACTAGCACGGAAATAGTGAAATCACTTAAACCAAGTTTAGTTGATGCAACAAGTACAAATCCAAAAGATCCGAAAAATACTTCAGAAAATTGATTAACATAAAACTACGATGTATAGTAGTTTTATACCTAGAAACTCAGTTCCATATTACCCCACCGTATGGTGACATTTTTTTTTCATGTTGGAGAATCAGTTGGGGCAGGGGGCTTAGGTGGAGAATGGACCATGCAGAGATCCAATCTCACTCCGAATTATTTTACAGCTGAAGGCATGATCCGAATTAATCACTAGAGTTTTCTATTAATTCGAATTTCCTTAGGTGTTTTATTAAACCACCGATCACAAGCTCTTGTAAAAATCGACGGCTCTGAGTACCCCAGAATACTAGAAATTTGCTTAATAGGAATATTAGTTTCTAACAAATATGACTGTGAAATTTGTTTATATACAGTTTCTTTAATTATTTCAAAGTTACTACCTTCATTGCTTAACTTTCTTTGCAATGTTCTAGGGTGCATATTAAGTAAAGATGCAATATCATTTTTGGATATTTGCTGGAAGCCAATAGTTGAGCGAATGAGGTATTGTACTTTTTCGATCATAGATTGAGTTTGCAATTGAGAATAGTTCTTAGAAATATCTCTTATAAGTTCGTCTCTAATATTAGTATTTGTAGGAAAAAGTTCAATTTTTAATAAATTAATATCAAAATGTATAGCTGCGAAGGGTTGCTCAAAATATACAGGTACTTTAAAAAATCTTTGATAAGCAGACTTTGGTGCTGTAGGTGAGTGTGGAATTGATATTGCTTTAATATGTTGAGGTTGAATATTAAATTGTTGAGTACATGTTAAAAAAATTCTACCAAGACAACCATCTATCATTTGCCTTTGAGATATAAATTCAGATACTTTTATATCAAAATATAGAGAGGCGCAATTTTTAAATAATTTTTGATTCTTATCAAGTAAAAGCCTCATTGAAGGACTATGCAAAAAAATATAATTGGATGCATCATTTATGGCTTGTTCAATACTAAAAGAATGTTGAAGTAGGATTAGGTAAAGACCTAACATATCCTGATTTTGATGCTGAGTTAATTTAAGGCCAAAGTCTGGACAGCCAGTTGCATGAGAGCTTTCTTCTAATAAATTTATCAAACTGGCAATCTCGATAAATGCATCCGAATCATTAAGTCTCTGATAATCAATATTATGACGAACTAAAAAAGGTGATGGATCACAATTTAGAGTAAGCATCAGTTCTCTATAGCCTTGTAACGCACCCATTCTGATCATAATCTATCTCTAAATTGTCTCATAAAGTCAATTTTGTTCTTTATTTAGAATCTATATTAAGTACTTACTTAATGCAATTTCAAAAGGAACAGAAAATGGTAAATGTATTATTAATACATGGAACTTGGTGTAATGGTGGAAATTGGGGGGAATTTAAAACCGATTTGGAAAAAAGAGGCTATAAAGTTTACGCACCTTCGTATCGCTATCACGGTGAGCCTGCTCAAAAGGATATGTGGGGATCAGCTCAAAAGATTTCTAAGCTAGGTATGTTGGACTATACACAGGATTTTTGCGAATTAATCGACACTATGGACAGTCCTCCAATTATTATTGGACATTCTGTCGGAGCATTAATAGCACAGCTAGTAGCTGTTAGACGAAAGACTAAAGGCTTAGTTTTACTTGGACCAGCTCCAACAGCAGGAATGTTTGCATTATACCCATCGTGTTTAAAATTATGGGGACGCTACTTACCAGAATGGGTATTAGGCCGACCAATGTATCCAGTAAAATGGGATGTTTGGCAAAAATATATTTGTAATGCACAACCTTTGGAAATACAAGAGTCATATTATGCGAGTTTGTGTGCTGAATCAGGAACAGCGTATTCTCAAATGATTTTCTGGTTTTTAGATCAAAAAAAATCTACAAGAATTGATTACAAGGCAGTAAAGGCACCAGTTTTGGTAATTGGTGGATCTCAAGATAAGTGTACACCGCCAGGAATGTGTAGAGGGACTGCAAAGAATTACGGCAAGTCTGGTAAATATATTGAACTAGAAGGATCCGATCATATGATGACTGTAGGGGCATATAAAGCTCGTACTTTAGCTGAAATACTTATTTGGATTTCTGAAAATAATTTGAATCCTAATCCATAAATTAAATATTAGCCTCGAGATCCAATTGCGTAACCAAGCCACCCGTCGAATATGTGTGAACGGCTTTTCCAACAATCCATTTTAGTTTGTCTACCTGCGGCTTGAATCCTTCCAGTTCCAGAGGTGTCTCGGTTGAAACGGCAGGGATACCCAAAGCGGTGGTAATACTGAAGGTCGCCTTTTGGCGTTTGATCTCGGACATTTTGGCATCAGCTGCTCGTTGTGCTTCTTCTTTGGATGCAAAGGTCCCTTTTAATACTTTGGTTTTAGTATTTGGATCATTGACCGCGCCACGGGATTCTGGATTGCCTGAAGTCACATGTTTACGGGTTGCTTTGCCTTGGTCATGATAGCTAGCTGAAACGCCAGTATAGTCCGAGTCTCTATCTTGCTCGGAGTACTTGAATTGATCACCTTCCTCCCTGGTCATTTTGATCGTTGGAAGTTTTTGTCCTGAGGCCGTTTGTGCGGTGCCAGCTTTAAAAATTAATAGCCGATCTTTCTTGACCGCCATTTCTGCACCGTTTTGCTTTGAGATCCGATTCAGTAAATTGAGATCCGACTCATTGGTCTGGTCGACATGTCTTAAATCAATATTTTTAAGGTCATCGGTCATTACCAATGTCAGTTTGTGGCTAGTGGCAATCTCAGAAGCTATTTCACCGAATTTTTTGCGGTGGTATGACTTTGATTTGGCTTCTTTAATATTGCTTTTAAAATTTGCGCTGGATGCTTTGATTGTGATGATATCAGGCGGTCCACTCCATTCGGTTTCATCGACAATAAAATCCCCTTTGTCGTGCAGTACTTCATTATGGAAACCAAGCTGACAATTGATTTTTACACCTCGTCGGGGGAGTTCAAGCTCTCCATCACTGTCATCGATCACGATATCGAGTTGATCTGCTTCATTGGCGCGGTTATCGGTCACTTGGACGCTGAGAATCCGCAAAGTGATTTGCTCATTTAGTGGTTTGCTATCGGCCGTTAAAACACAAACAGGAATCTTTGGCATTGTTAAGACTCCGCAGCCGTTTGCTGATCAATTCTTTCGTCATCCACACGGGTAAGTTTAATCGTGAAATCTACCTTTCGAGGTACACCATTAAACAATAGAACCTGTCTGGTTTCGTCTATGTTGTCGATCGTAAAGACTCCATATATATATCCACTGCCATCGACCAGGACAAAGCCTTGTCCAGTATCGGCCATCGATGCAAGTTCATCGATGGCAAAACGATTACCGAAACCATACTCCTGATAAATCACTCCCGGGAGTGTGATGATGTCATCACCAGATCCGATAAATTGGCGTTTCTTGCGACCTGTGGCCACTGCATTATCTGCATATTGCCAAGAACGTTGGCGTTGGATCTCTGTGAAAGTTAAAGTGTCAGTCGTAAATGCAAACTGGCCTAGGCACATAAGCATAGTTTTTTACTCAGTCAAGATCGTTATATGTACGAGGGTTTTTACTTGGCACCCTTTGGAATTTTGCAACTTCAGCAGCCACCATTTGAGCTAATGATTTTTCATCCATACCCGCTGAAGGGTAGACGTTAATGGTCAGTTGCATCGGCTGAGAATTACTTGAAGCAATTGCACCTGGTAAACGTGATGAAATCGATGGGCGGGTATCGAAACGGATGCCGCTAGTGTCAAAAGTTCCTAACATTTCCCGGCTGACATTTGAAACGGCCATTGAGGGAAGTTTTGCATTCTTGTCGATGCCGATAGCCAAGCCTTGCATGTTATAAGCACCTAATTCGGCAAATACCCGGCTAGGAGAATGAATACCGAATGCACCTTTAACGGTATTGGTGATCGATGATGCAACCTCTTTAGCTTTTGCAATGACACCTCCGACCGCATTGCCTATACCATTGGCTAAACCCTGCATAAGCATTTGTCCGAATCCTGTGAATGTACTTGGCAGTTGGACACCAAAGTAGCTCATTACAGCAGCGAATGCCCGATAGAAAAGGCCGATAGGGGACCAGTTCAGAATCACTGTACTGATATTGGAAATACCGCTATTAAAAAATCCAACAAGCTGCTGCCAAAGCTGTGAAGCACCTGCACCGATGCTGTCCCATTTTTCTTTAAAGAATGGACCAATTGATCCCCAATTTTTATAGATCAGGAAGGCTGCCACGGCCAGTAAGGTGATAGCCAAAATTAATGGGTTGGCCAGCATTAAACGACCTACAACTAATAAGCTTCTTCCTAACCACATAAATGCGCCAGCAATTAATTTGATAACATTGATCAGCCCGAAACCTTTCACACCTAAAACACTGAACGTCATTTGAAGTAAAGCCATTGGACCAAGTAAAGCAACAAGTCCAAGTGAAACTGCGCTGAATACCGCTAATAAAATGACAATAATGCCAACCGTTTTCATGATCGCATTTGATAATTCAGGATTAGCCTGTGACCAAGCTCCGACCTTTTCAGTAATATCGGTTAGACCTGTCACCGCAGATTTAAGTTCTGGGGCAATTGCTGCTCCAAAATTTGTCATCGCGCTTGTAAATGTACCTGTTGCTGCATCCCAAAGATTTTTTAAGGTGCCAAGCTGTTCATTGACTCGCTTTTGTAGATCGGCCTGAGCATTCATTTTGGCCACTGTCTCGTTATAGCCAGTTTGACCTTTATCGATTAACAGGTTTAATGCCTGAATTGTTTCTGCATCATCCCCAAACATATCCGATAGAATCGGCAGACGTGCTTCAGTTGAAAGTGATTTTAATTTTTCTAGTTGTTTGAACATTTGATCGAGACCACCGAATTCGCCCTTACCATTGGTGAAATTCATACTCAATGGGGATTTATTTTTCTTCAGAGCTTTGGTGATTTTATCTGTTTTCATCATGCTGGAGAAAATCTTGCTGTATGCGTTACCAGCGGATTCTCCTGCCATTGCAGCCTGGTCGGCCATTACCAGAAGGGGAGCCACTGCCTTTGCTCCAGCTAGTCCTTCAGCCTTGATAGTTTTCATACCAGCTGAAAGTTTGGAAAATCCTTGGAGCATGTTGTCTGAATCGACCCCAAGATAATAAGCGCGTTGGATTGTATCCATTAGCCCGAGCATATCTTTTTCGGATGTCTTAGTCGCATCTTGCATTTTGGCCGCAAACTCTGCAGCAGCTTCAAATGGCATTTTTAGCTGAACTGCAAGATAGCCTGAAGCTTCACCCACACCGCCAAGAATTGCTTTGTAACTGATACCCTGTTGTACAAGCTTGGCCATCATTAACTGAAAGTCAGCTGTTGTTCCTGGTAATTTGGTCCCAAGGACATTGGCCAGTGAATTAATATCTTTAAACTCCCTAGCTACCATTCCATTTGATTGCATCATTGACACTTTCAAAGTGGTTGAAGCATCTTCAGCCTCAGCAAATGCTTTGATAGGGAAACCGATAGCAGCGGCTCCAGTGGCAGCAGCGGCTCCAGTGGCCAAGCCAGCACTTGTCATATTGCCGACGAGTTCCTGAGTTTTTCTGTGCTGTTTAGTGATTTCGTCTAACCGTTTTTGACTAGCAACCTGTTTATCCAGTTGTTGTTTTTTTTGCTTTAAAGCCTGAGTGGAGGAATCAATTTTCTGCTTGAGTGCCTGTTCGTCCTTGGCAAGATTTTTTGTACTGATACCTGCTTGATTCAATCCATTACGCAGCATTGATAGCTGCATTTGTTGCTCTTGTTCTGCCTGTTTTAACTGCTTTACCTTCAGTTTTGCCTGCTCAAATTGCTTAGTCATAGCACGAGTTGGTTTTTCAACTCGTGCATATTCCTGTGCCAAACGTGCAGTTGAAGATTTGGCATCTTCAAGATCGTTTTTGGTTTTTTTAAGAGCCGAGCTTAATTGACGAAATGAAGAAATTTCAGATTGAGCCTTCGATAGTTTTTTGAGTTCCTCACGTTGAGACTTGAGTGCTTCACTCGTTTCATTACTTGCCCCGAAAACTTCTTTAAGTGGAGCTGTAGCCTTGTCCACTAGCTCAAGCATTGCCTTTAACGTTATTTCACTCATTTACTATCTGTTTCCCATCGCTTACGCGCACGTTCATGCCAATCCATCAACTCATCAATAGAAAAGTCATCGCAGATATCAGGACTCCAATGGAATACAACGGCTAAATCTGCAATGACTTCATCGACATTTATTGGAAGTCTTCGTCCGTTGTTTTCACGAAAAAACTAATAATTTCCTTCCCAATTTTGGTTAGGTCTACTGGTTCAAGGTCATACACATCATTTACAGACATAACAGGTTGTGTAATACGTGGGGTAAGGGTTGCAATCGTATCTACATCAAGACGCAGCAGATCCGATAAAGTTAAACCACGTAAAGCCCGGGTTTTTGGTTTACGGATCACGACTTCTTTAATCAATGTCTCGCCACGTTTGAAACCGAAATCGAATAAAACGGTTTTCACGTTAGGATCTGCAATTGCTTCAGCGTTTTGAGTTTGCTCTGTCGTTGACATGAAATTTTCCTGTTTGGATATTTATAGGGGGGAAGGGGGATTACTTGACCTATAGGCCAAGTAATTCGCGAATTTCTTGTGCGATATTGCTATCGCCATAGCGTTCAATACCATTAATGAAATCAAGCTCTACTTCGACGACACCATCAACTTCCATACGGTAATAGGTATGGTTGTATGACATTTTGATTTCCGTACGTTCACCATTTTTAGTGTCACCAGGATCCAATTCAGTCGCTTGGCCGCGCGTATAAATTTCTACATTTTGAGTGGTGCAGTTGTCCTGGCGTTCATAAACACCCACAAAACGAATTGGCAAATCTGACGTTCCACAGACTCCAAGTTGTCGGTATTGTTTAACGTCGAAACCTGCATAGGTCACTTCGCTCTCAAGCTTTTCGTAACCTGTGGACAGAGCAACGTCACCAATCATTCCAGCACCGCGATAGTCATCAGTTTTCTTGGTGATTTTTGGAATAGTGATCGATTCGGCAACCCCTGCCCATGAATGGGTATTTACAAAAACATTAAAGTTTTTGAGTGTACGTGGAAGCATTTGGAACTCCTTATTCCGTTGTTGAACCACCACCAAGCAACTTGCTGAAATCTACTAAATAGCGATCAGTGATGCGTTGGTTTAAGCCAAGGTTTTCAAGTGTTGGGATAGGGGTGTAGTCATAATCGACCCAGAGTTGCCCTTGTTGTAAGTTCTGGATCGAGTTTTCGGCTGGGTCATACCAAACTGAGGCACCAAGCAAATGACGTGCTGTAACGTGTTCCTGTAGCTCAGCGTTGATCGAATCGATGATGTCTTTGGCAAGATATGGGGTCAGTGGTTGGTCCACGAATGGAAAACAGCCATTAATGATGGTGTCTAAAATAAATTGTGCGGTACGTGTGGCCACTTCAAAACTGAAGCGAGGATCATCAGAGCAATTGCGGTTTCCCCAAAAACGGAAACCTTGATGCTGGATCATGCTGGTAATGTCGTGCTGATTTAAGTAACCGACGTCTGTGTCTGGATCTTCAAGATCCCAAGTCATTGGTTGGCTGATTCCTGTTGGACCAGTCACAGGAATATTTGATAGTGATTTATGCCAGCCGACCTTTTTGTCGGTTTCGGCTCGCAAAGCTGCAGCTGCGACTACGGCAGTGAAACTGCCATGTCCGTACAGTTCGGATAAGTTGGTTTGTGGCATGAAATTTCCCATTTCATTGGTTGATGGGTCAATCATGCGGTGAATGGTCAGGCTTCGCTATTTGTTCAATCCTGATTAAAAGCTAATCGGGATTTGTTGATTTGAAAAAAACCACCCGAAGGTGGTTTCATTGATCTAAGGTATTGGAAAAATACGCGATGAATAATTTGACCAATTTGGAGCGGCCTTATATTCATTTACCGACTGTTGAGGTACATAAATTGGTGCATTATTAGTGTCCCAAAAAGCAGCTCCAGTCATATTTGGCGGATTAATTGCGTTGACTGTGATCTTTTCTAGTGCTGAGCAATAATTAAATGCAGCAGTTGAAATACTAGTAATCGAGCTTGGTAAAGTTAATGTTTTTAGCACAAGCCAGTGGTCAAAGCATTCACTGCCAATGGTTTCAATCCCCTCAGGAATGATTAAAGTAGTTGCTCTGATCCATGAGCTAAATGCTCCATTTCCAATGTTTTTTACAGTGTTGCTTAACTCAAGTGATAGTGCATATGACCAATCCTTGAAGGCAGCATCACCGATTCTTATCACTGTATTATTGAACTTTAGAGATGTCGCGTAGACGTTTCCAAAATTACTATAGTCTGGAATCTCATTGCCAGTAAGTTCCCTAGTGGTTTCTCCTATATATTGGTATTCAATGTCCCATGGGGGATCAACTTGTGCACCTGGTGAAAGACAAAACTCGAAAACCTGTGAATTTGGACTGTGCAAAGTTGGGTTTTCATTATCTGGAGCAATGGAAAAATCAGTAGTACTTATCCAAGGTACAAGACTAATTCTTAAATTTTCATTTGAAATATTTTGAATAGTCCAATCTGTTCCAAAGCCAGAACCTTCGGTTGTGACGATTAGTTTGTCAGAAAGATAATTCAAGACTGCATGTTGTAAATATCCAACAAGAGAACTATCACCACTCCAATTGAAATCTCGGTAATTAAAGCCATTAACAATAAGGTTGTATCCTGTGTTGTTACTACTTAAACCAGAGGATTTAAATTTAACTTTATCCGTTGCCCCAGAGCATGATATTGATTCAGCTTCACTATGGC
The DNA here is from genome assembly GCF_011753255.1 of Acinetobacter sp. Tr-809. Classification (NCBI taxonomy): domain Bacteria; kingdom Pseudomonadati; phylum Pseudomonadota; class Gammaproteobacteria; order Moraxellales; family Moraxellaceae; genus Acinetobacter; species Acinetobacter sp. Tr-809. Next base: position 310,704 of record NZ_VWVZ01000005.1, on the reverse strand, counting down.
TAAGACAAACACCGATATGTGTGGAGGAAAATGCCATCACAGTTGGATTTCCATATGTAAGGAGAATGATATCAGGGTTATTGCTGACAATTTCCACACGATGATTTTTATCATCGTTATTCGTCCATTGCATAACACCTTGCCCCACTTGAAATCCTTCAAGATCAGGAGATAGATAAGGGTAATTTTCCTCTAAAACTTGTTCATTTAACCAAGTTAAAGGCGGTTTATCTTGTTGATTTACACCGTCTATAAAAACACTGAGATTTGCAGCAGGTGTTGTGCCTTGTCGGATCGCCATAACCCATTTAAAGGATCTTATCGCCCCCTCACAACTTAGTGCTGAGGGGGTTGGATCTCCCCCAAAAATACACTCCCTGAGGTCCACTCAGGCCATATTAATTCAATCTCACGATGTGCAAGCTGATCGCGGTATAAGACAACTTCTTCAGCTGTTGGGAGAATACCGCCTGTAATATCGCGAGGGGTAACGTAGCTATAGGCACGTAATTTTTTACATACCGCAGCTAAAGCCTCAACAACGTCGGGCGTTTCAACATCAGGAGCGATAATAATTTTAGGGCTAATCCCTAGGATTGATTTGGCAGTCAAGAATGCTTCAATACCTGTTCGTTGTCCGAATTCGTTAACGCCACCAGTCACATTGTGCACATCGAAAACTTCACCAAACGGGGAAGGGATTCGAATCACGATCAGCGTAGGATTTGTAATTTTAGAAATGATCTCAAGGCATTTGCGCAAATTGCCTGTTAAACCCGCTGCAGGTAAAACGCGATTGATTGATGAAACTCGAACCGGGATATTTTCTGGAAAAATGACAGGATCTGCATCGTCTGCAAAACAGATCATTCCAATTGTATTGGTTGCGGCATCTTGCATGGGAATGATGCCTGATTGGACCTCACGTCCTGTAATGCCATGGTGTTGGTTTGCCATTTAAAAAAATCTCCAAAAGATAGGGTGGCTTTTGGAGATATTGAATGCATAAATTCAACAGTGCGAATGCTTGTATCCTGATTAAAACCTAATCGGGATTGATATATTGAATCATGTCATTCTTCTCCATGCTGCAATCACGATAGAAGACTGGACAATATTATGAGGTTGATCGCCACCCACGCTATTCGTATGCTGAGTCAAAGAGGTATCAGCAGATCCATCTTTCGCCCAACCAATGTCATCATAAGAATAAACTTCTACAGCGTTTGGCGGGTTAGTTCCTGCCCACTGGTTAGGATAGTTGAATTGATGGCTAGGTAACTCATTTACCGTTAATTGATGAGTATTAGAGCCACCAGTAGCCCCAATAAATTTAAGCCATTCATATGCACCTAAATTATCGTGTGATAGTGAACGAGTAACTAAGGCATGACCGTTTCCAAAAGGTTCCCAAGTGCCATATCCTTTATGGTTGGCGACAGCTTGGGCATCAGGAAATGCAAGCGTAGTAATATAAAGATCCCCAACAGCCACATCCTGTTTAGCAAGATTAATCTCATTTAATAAGTCTAGTTTTAATTCCTCAATCTTTGATTTGACCCAATCCTTATTTGCCGTCACGATATTTGGATCAATTTCAATCAAAGCCTGATTACCTGCTTCGGCTTTAATATCAATCACAATAGTTAATTCACCACCCGCACCTTCAGCGATTGCAGGTTTATAACCGCCATGATAATTACCAATATAGACAAGTTGACCAGTGCTGTCCTTTAATCCAATCTCATGCAAATTGAAACCACCGATATTGGCAGGAATTGTTGCTGTAACTGTAGTGACAGCACCATTGATGACTACTGACTGAACAGGAACACTCGCCCGTTGATTGACTAATGTAGTTCGATTTTTTTGATCGACAGGATCGTATGGAACACCATTGGCATCACCAATCACCATTTGAGTCAATGTAATTGATGCGACATCGTGCGCTTGAGCCACTTGGGTTGCACCGTAATCGGTAAGAGTCACATAATATTTTGCTTGCATGTTTAATCCTAAAGTGTAGTTAAATAAACGGTTTCACCTGAATGACATGCACCTGTCATTTGAAATTGCCCACTGCTTACAACTTTTGCAGATATTGAAAAATTATCACGAGCTGATTTAGTCGCTTCGACTGCAGTTTGGATTTGTAAGAGCTGAACAATCGAGACAGTGAGTTCGTTGATAATCACAACAAAAGTAAAAGGGGGTTGTGGTGGGTTGAACTCATGCCATGCTTTTAGCTGAAAATTGGTTGAAAACTTACTAAGTAATTCTTGGATCGAGGAGCGTGTACCCCGTTGAGCATTGAACGTTTTACTCTCTGAAATGGCTTGACGTTTTTCTGTTTCGCTCCAGTCTGATCGCCAGTATTCGACTCGATGATCCCAAGCCAACCATGCGAGAAATGGAACAGGGCACAGTTCGACTCGATGTAACTCAACAAAAGGAATGGGCAATTGACTGGTACGCTGCCCAATCTGCTCGATATTTTTCTCAAGTTTTGTAGCGTTGGGTGGCAGTAAACTAGACATCTCTAAACTCCGTAATGTTGATATCGAAGCCGATGTTTTTTGCGTAATTGCTCTTTGAGATCACGATGTCATTGAGTGGATTATTGATAATGACGTTTTGCACTCCGCCCTGGTGCAAAGCTCTAAATAATCCGCTGCGAGTTACGTCATAGCCGAGTGAATTGGTGATACTGATGTATTCAGCCAAAGCCGTTTCAGCTGCTTCTTTGACGACTTCAGCATCAGGACCAGGGAATAAAACCAATGAGGCGTTTAATGTCCATTCAATCGGAGAGGCTGCTTTGACTGTAACTTTATCGGTAAATGGTCTGCGAGTGCTTGGAATAAGCGTTTGATCAACGATATTAAGTAAGGATTGAACGGCAATCTCATCAACGTGACTTTGTACATAAATATCGACATAGCCTGCAGTCGGTGTTGTCACGGCAATATCTTTAACATGACCATGTGCTGACAATCCCCAAAATTGATAGCAACCTTCTGATCCTGCTGACATTGATTCAGGTTCGAGTTGAACTCGTCGTCTGAGATCCTCATCTGATTCCAGCACTGCAGCGGTGGGTGGGGTGGTATTTGGATTGGGTTTGGCAATGGTTTTACGATAAACGCCACGATTCGCTGCTAAATGATCAAGATTTGCACCTTTGGCATAAGCAAGCATCAAAGCTTTGGCTTTCTCATTGATTTGGCCAGTTTTTAAGAATTGGCGATAAGCAAAGGTTTGAAGCAGTTTGACCAAGGGTTCACTTTCATAATTTAGAACCGGTGCAAGATCAGGATCTCTAGAAATCAGATCCGCTTTGCATGCTGCTAACTCGGCTTCATAGTCCAGTGTTTCTAAAACATTGGGAAAGGGCAGTGCTGATAAATCAATTCGGGTGGTGCTCATGCAGCTGCTCCAATCATAAAGTTTTCGTTAAAAGGTTTTTCACCTGAAGCGGTGATTTGATTACCTAAAATAAAGAAATCCCATTTCCCTGATGTCTGTGCGGATTGATTGACTCGAATCTGACTAATCTTGATGCGTGGTTCAAAACGAATCAGTGAAGTGGCCGCAGCGGACATCAGTTTGACTTGGGTAAATTCATTACACGGTTGATCGATCAGTTCAGGTACTAAAGAGCCATAAAAGCGTCGGCATAAGCGTGTGCCGATCAGGGTGCTTAAAATATCGTGAATGGATTGTTTTAAATGAGCGTATTCTTGGCTTTCATCATCTGTGATCGCATAGCCTGTTAATCTCGACATGCCTTTCATCTAGCCACCTCCGCTTGGTATTGCAGAGCTTGTTTGGCTTGACCCACTCATCACACCACCATGAGGGTGTTGAACAAGGCTGACATCTGCTGCTTTGATATCGGTATCGGATGTGATGTCTTGTTCAGCATGGACTTTGCCTTTGAAAATAGTTTCAGGCACATCAAAAACACATTTATTCAGTTTGAAATTGGCTTCACCAGTGGCAACGTTGACAACAAAGCTATGTTCGCCAAGTTGAATAAAAACCTCGTCAGGATTATCGGTCGGTGGCGGATTGGCTTCAGAAAATAGGCTGACCTGTGGAACAGCACTGGTGAGTTCACCGCCTTGTGCTGTTACTGAAAATTGTTCGCCTAGCGATGGGCATCGCCAAAACTTGACCACACCTGCAGCTATGGTTGGAATCGGAATCCAGTCGGTTTCGTTTTCGTCGATTTTTAGGCGCATTTTCCCGACTGAAGCATCGATCGCAATCACGCTACCAATGCCTGCCAAGTTTTGAAATTGCCTGTTTAAATTGCTCATGTTGAAACTAAAAAGCCCATGATGTTTAGATCATGGGCTTTTTAGGTATGGCTTGCTATTTGGACATTCCTGATTAAAGGTTATTCAGGAAGTTTATGAGTTGGAAGTTAACTTTAAAGATTGTGAATTTAACCATTTGTCAGAAAGTATTCGTTCATATATGTATGAAAATGCTAAATATTTAATAATCAAAATTACAAGAGGGGAAATATATGAATAATTTTAAAGCTTTAGGCATAACTGTATTAACTTGTTCTACACTAACATCGTGTAGTTTTTTTTATAAGGATGGAAAAAGAACTAACTTTGATATTATGGATAAATGTTCCTTAAGTGCTAAATCAGGTTGTTCTGATTCTGTTTTTTATACAGATGTGGATAAAAATACAAATGAAAGGAAAACGGTGGCAATTTTAGAGATTGATGAACAAGGTCATTATATTAATGAGTCATATGCAGATAAAATTATTGATTTTGTTAAGAAAGAAAATGAGTCTGATAGTAAGCCTGTAGTCCTTCTTTTTATACATGGTTGGAATCATAATTCAATCGAAGGAGATGAAAATCTTAGTGATTTTAAAAAGATAATAAAGTCAGTAAAAATTAAAAATAAAGATGGTAACTATCGTGATGTTATTGGCGTATATGTGAGTTGGAGAGCAAAAGTATATCCTGATTATCTAAATAAACTAGCTACCTTTTGGAATAGGAAAAAAGTTAGTGAAGATATTGGTCGTGGCGATCTTCAGCGCTTTATTTTGAACTTAGATGGATTTTTAAGTGATTCCAAACCCCATGAAGAAAAGCCGATATTTATTTTGGCGGGGCATAGCTTTGGGGCTTCAGCTTTATACAGTGCAGTATCTACTATGCTTTTAATGCGATTTGATGAAGGTATACGTCAACAGGAAAAAGATAGTTCAGTTGCACTTAAAGGTGTTGGTGATTTGGTACTTTTAATTAACCCTGCAGTTGAGGTTACTAGGTTCGCTGCTTTACGAGAGCATATATGGAAAAATGGAGGAGAAAGACCAAGGATTTTTAAGAATAATTTAAAACCATTTTTCATTGTGATTGGAAGTGGAACTGATACTGATACTACTCGGTATTTCCCAATCGGTAGAAAATTAAATGCTTGGACTGAAAACTACAGAGATACCCAAATTATTGATGGTATATCTAACAAAGAAAAAACTGTAAACGAAAAAAGTATGGATGTTACAGCGATTGGTAATTATGCACCGTACTATACTCACTGGGTGGTTCAATATCAAACTTATATTTCTGAGTTCATTGAAGATAATAATATAAAACCTTCTACTCTCAATAAGGCTTTTGAAGAGCCGATATCTAGAGAATATTTTGAAAAGGATCTTATATCTGAAAAAACTTGCGAAATTGAAAATAGAAATTGGCTAATAGACTCTGTAAATCATAATTCTGAAAGTGAAAACTGGTCTACAGCATATAAACCGACAGACAAAAATCGACCTAAAAACCAAGAGCTTATTTTTAAAAACATTGTTAAGCAGCAAGAAGAATCACTTTCTAAACATAATAAAGCTCAATCGGTACAAAAGGATGATGGGTTAGTTGATCAATTGCCATTGAGAATCTCGACTCAATATATACCAAGTGGACATTGGAAAAAAAATGAGCCCCAAAAAACATCTGATTATCCAACAACTTGGGAAAATAATCCATACTGGTTTATGAGAGCGAGTGATAATGTAATCCAAGGACATAATGGTATTTGGAATAGAAATTTTAGCTGTTTAGTTATGTCAATCTTATATGCGAATAGTCCAAAACCAGAAGATATGACCCTAGATAAAGTTGAGAAGTAGTGAGAATAGCTCATGTTGAAACAAAAAAGCCCATGATGTTTGGATCATGGGCTTTTTTGATTTGACTTGTCTGATTAAAGGTTATTCAGGATCGGAAGCTTTTGGCGGTTTCTTCTAACACTTGTTTGAGCCTTTGTTCTGCCTGTAACAGTACACAGATAAGGTCGTCTTTAGAGAGTTGATTGCAACTATCACTGGTGTCGGTTAAGCCCATAGAGGCAATTATATTCAGTGTGGCACGTACTTCATTGACGATGTTTTAGTTGTCTTCACTGAGAGAAAAGAAGGGATGTTTCATATACTTCTCCCTTTGATTGTTTTAATAATTTTTTGAATGAGTGAAGAGGATCGGGCAAAGTCTGGTGATTGGATGCGTTGATAGCAGATTTTGTCGAGATGGTTTTGTACCTTTAGATTCTTATTGATGATGATTCACCTGTGTATTTGGTATTTCTGCCCTCCTAGCGACCAAACTAGGGTGGCAGATCGAACGGGGTTGGTCGACCGTAAAACACAGGCAAAACGGCAGGCTTAGGCCTCCCCATCCGATCTACCATAACGCGGGTACACCGAATTATAGACAAAAAAAATCCGCAAGTAGCGGTTGTCTACCATGTATTTTCAACGAGCGACCAAACTCGACCACTCATGTGGAGTGGTCTTAACAAGTTAACTTTGTTGGGGAGGGGTATCAAGTGAGTATTTAATCAGGTTTTAATGTGTTAAGTTGTTAAAGTTCTAGCAGTTTTATTTAGCTGTCAGTATAATGCAATACATGGTATTGCATTATACTGACTGAAATACGTTTTTTTAGGATTAGTAACACTAGTTTTGAGATGTGTAATGACGAAAGAAATTCTTTGTTTTCATACGTGTAAAAGTGAAGGTGGCAAAGAGTTTATTTTAGAACGCGCACCATTTCATAGTAATTCAACTAAGCCTCAATGGCTTGGGCAGGGTTATTATCTTTGGACGGATTCTGATCACTATGCTCATGATTGGGGTAAACTAGCTCCTAGATATGGTGATTATGTCATTACCAAATTTAACTTAAGTATAGACAGTGATCTTTTTTTAGATTTGGTTGGAAACGTTAGTGATCAACTTGCATTTCTTAAATTAGTTAGTGAATATCATGAAGCTTTACGTAAAAAGCTTCAACAGATAACTGATCCTAGAAAACAACAGCTTGTTAAACAAGCTATGAATAAACCTTTAACAGTATCGACAGTGATTCAACATTACCGAAAGGAAAGAAAATTTCCTTATAAGGTGGTGAAGGCTCAAGATATTGTTTCAAACGATACAAATACAATAAGTTATGTTGTTCCTAATACAGATGATGCAGTTTTACATTATCCAACAAGGCAACAAATTGTGGTTTTTCCTGAGGCAAGGGGCTTATTAGGACAAGCTGAATGGCATTATTCAACTACTCCTGATGAAATTGCAGATGAGGTATAAGGTGCTTATTATGAATAAACATCACGAAGTTGCATTACTTGAGGCTAAAGAATGGTTAGCTAATGTTGATGCCGATGAATTCTTGAATGAGTTTTTAGAGCTACAAGAACATTCTTGCGGACCTAGTATTGATGAGTTCATGCAAATATTACATATTCCGACATATGCTCTATTCGGTTTAACTAATGAAGATTATTGGGAAAACCCTTATACAGATGTAACTTCATTAAATCTATCTGAGCATGAAATGCAACGTATATTAGAACTCTTCGATTCAACACGAGTATGTAAAATACAAAGATGTGCAAATGATGAGGTTTATGGTTTTAAAAATTCAACATTATATAATTCTAGTGATAGTTTTATGAGTGATTCTGTAGATGAAGACTATTCTCTTGTTGCGTAGTTAGTATTTTGGATAACTAAATGAAAATTAAGCTTGTTTCAACTAAGGCAATTAATATTGAACTTACACCTTGTGAAGTGGATGATGAGTCTTCTAATAAGGAGATAGATTTCTCTTTTGATTTCAATCCTTTTCTACCTGAAAATGAAGTGGAAATAAAATCTTTTATTATTGCATTTTTAGGTGAAATGAAGAGCTATAAAGAAGCATTTGCATGTAAAGTTGTATTTGTAGCCCAATTTGAAACAGGTGAAATAATTGATCAAGAGTTTTTAAAAAATAAATTTGCTTTAATTAATGCTCCTGCGATTGGTTATCCATATTTTAGAGCTTTTTTCTCAAACTTACTTTTAAATGCTGGATATGAACCAACATTTTTACCAACTATTAATTTTGTAAATTTAAAAGAAAAAAAAGAAAAAGAGTTATCTGAACAATAAAATAAAAGCTCAATATTGAGCTTTTATTTTATTGTTAAAAACTTCGTAATTTCAGATTTAATCCATTCCTGATCATCTTTGCTAAAGCCAACCAGTTCACGGACTGGATAGCGTGTTGATCTTGCATTTTTGCTTGGTCGGATTGATTTTCCCTCCTGGTGCACCGAAGCCACAAAACCTGTACGTCCACCAAAACCTACAGCAGCATGATCTACTGAATAATCTGTTTTAAGTTGCTTGCCGATGTTTTGGAACATGGCACTTTGTCGTTTAATATTTCCGATTTGATCTCGTTTACGTGGGACAAACTTGTCACCATTTGGATCTCTTTGTTTTTTTATTCGCTCACGAAATCGAATGCGAAGGCCTTGCGATAAGAGCCTCGATAGCTCCTTGCGTTGTGACGGTTCAAGAAGTACTGCAAGTTGATCTAGCCAATGATTTAAACCTTTAACTGCATACATTATTCACCTGCAGGGAAGAATCCACCTTTCACATCACTCCAAACTAATGGGGGGCAAACGTGATACTCATTTTCAGAAAATATAACTTTATCCCGCTGCGGGAAGTCAATTTCGAGGTCAAAGGTATCTGAATCAATAATTTCAGAGTTAAAAGATAGCTGGATATCTTTCCCCGCTGGATCTAAATGTAAATTTTTAGACTCTAACCATGATCTGATCAGCATTATGACCTCGATAGGATCTCCCCGGTAATCAAGAATTAAAATGCGAGCCGTATAATCTATATAACCATCTTTTTGAGTGCCATTAACAATCAAGGGATGGCATTTATCCGCTGACATCAAAGGCAAACGTTCAATTAAAAACGGTTTTAGTTGGACTAGGGCTTGCATGGCTATCTCGCAAAACGTTGATAAGCATTGGCCAATTTAGTATCGTAATTATTGGCTTTGTAGTTTTGACCGTTGTACCCTTGGGCAAATGATTTCCAATCCTTGTTTTTCAAAGCATTAATTAAATTATTTACTTTGATATAGCGGCACATTGCATCCAATTGATGGGCTTCGTTCATGTACATCGCATTTATAAAGTCTTGGATTGAATCATAGCTAAGAGAATACCAGTGATAACCCATGACTTGGCCTAGTCCCCAGCTACAAGACTCTAAAGCACTTTCACGGTCAAATTTGACGGCATCCTGAAGCTTTAAATGTTGTACTGACTCTAAACCATAACCCCCCGAAGTTTTTGAGCAAAGATCAGGGCGTTTTCGCATCATTTCATCAGCGATTTTTGGCTTTTTATTTTGAATTAATCTGCGACGCATGATGTGGCGTTCATATAAAATAACGGGTGAGCCATCTTTGTTAAAACCTGAGCTTTTACATTCGATCTCAATCACAGCACGTAATGCGGCTGTTTCAATCCCCAGATTTCTTGCCTGTTGCTCAATTTGGTCCAAGGAAATTTTTAAACTCATTCAGTCCACCATTTATTTAAAAATTGCGGTGAAAGTGTCTTTAATTTCTTTGATGAGTTCGCTAGGTTTTTTACCATCCATCATCTTAAAGGATTGATATACAATTCCCACGACTAACAGGCCAAAGACTGCAAACGTTAACATTACGATGCCTTGGGCTGGGTGCGAATAATGTGTTAAACCAAAGTATTCGATAAAAGCCGCACCACCAAAGATACTTATCGCTACACTAAATGTGAATTTAAGAAGTAAGCCTTTAGATATTTTTAATCGCCCATCGATGTCAATATCACCGCTAAGAGTCAGAGCCAAGACGGCCCCAATGATTGCGGCAACGATTTTTATGAACCATGGTAGGCCTTTTATGCTAATAGGGTCATTCATGACCATCCCCTTAATCCCAAAGCTTGAGCGTTTGTGGAGCTGAAGCTTTGGTTAATTCTGGTAATTGTATTTTTTGATTTTCATTCAAAAAAAGCTGATTGATTGTCGAGTTTGCTCCGATAAGAGCAGGGAGCATGTCGACCGCTTTAGATCCAAAGTATCGGAACGCTATCGACTCCAAAGTGTCTCCCTGAATAGCATTGACTGATCTCATATTAATCGGACCCGATTACGTGGCCGATTCGTTAAGTCAGCAATCGTATGCTGTACAATCCGACGATGGGCATCTGCTTTTACTTGGTGGTTTTCACCCCTGACTTGACCTGCGGTTGTGGTATCAAAATCCAGATTGTCTTCACATATCAGTGCTGCGGCTTCATAGCTCACAGCACGTTTATATTTGCGGATCTGTTCTTTTGAATGGATATCAAGGCCTTTTAAATCGCCATTGATGGTGTCCATTGCCAACAGGATCTTTTCAGTAAGTAAAAGTTCGCCCTTGGATTGGTCCAAACGCACGTTCGCGAGCAGATCCTTGATGCTGAGGCTTGGATATTCAGCAATTGGATTCTCGACTTCAGCATCGCGAACGGGTGCGTTTAAAAGCATGGTTTACTCCTTAGCTTTGGAGTCGGTGGACGCAGGATCAGTTGCAGCGGCATTTGAGTCTGCCGATGTAACTGCCTGCGAGCCGACCGTGGCGTCGGGAGACGACCCAGTTGCAAGTTGACGCAATCGTTTTTCAAGCTGTTCTAAATCTTTTTTACAACCAGCTTTCGGATTGTATCGAAGTGCATTCTTGTAAGCTGATACAGCTTCATTTGGTTGTGCTTGGCTCAATGCATCACCTAAAGCACGATAAATTTTTGCGCGAACCTCATCGACCATAGGTTCACCATCACCGAGACCAATAATTCGCTCGATAAGCGATGCATTGGCGATAGCTTGAACTTCGTCATCGATAAAGACTTCAGCACATTGTTCAGTGATAAATTCAGCGGTTGAACGTGAATATCCTTCAGGCATAACCATGTCATTTAACACAACATATTCAGCAATTTTTACAGCAAGTTCAAAATCGTTGACATCACATGCCCAGATCATTAAATGAACGAGGGTAGTGTTTTGTGGAGCTGGTGAAACAGCCAGACAGCCATCAATAAAACCTGCATATTCAGGAAGCCATTCCGCTTTTTTCGCGATACGCTCTTGAATCGATTTCATACCACTAAGAATATTCAAATGATTGAACATGCGTAGTTCGATATTTGGCTGGTTACCCTGATTCAATAGCTCAGCAGGAATTTGGACTGTTTGATTTGGGCCCGATGCCAAGTCAACCACATTAGTGCGTTTGACTCGTGGATCTTGGCTTTGTTGGGCTTTTATGGCCCGTTCAGCCAGCATCTTCTCACGATGCTGGCGCATAGAATTAACGGTCATGTTTATTGGACCTCAATGTTTTCGATGAGAACAGCCTTTGTATAATCTTCAACTACAAAGTCTTCGTTCACTGATTGATAATCCACCGCGCGATTCCATGAAGGTTGATCTTCGATAGAGCGGTTAAAAGTACCGTTCTGCATATAGATCGACAGATTATCAGCAGTTGTGATAAGCATCGTTTTGGCAGGGAATTTTGGAACATGCAGAGCGGGTAGAGTGCCTAGCTGCTTGTTTGCGTAGATAGTACGGGCCGCCAATTGTTCGGTTGGATCTTGAATTTTATTTAATAGCGGTAAATATTTATCGCTCAAAATTCCACGACCACAAATGACAATCAGTCCACTGTCTTTATGCTGGTCAGCAATAAATTCCTCGACAGCGTATTCAACCAAGCCATCTACTGTTTTGTATTCATTACTAGCACCGATAAGGGTTTTTTTGCTAGTCACACCGCCAACAGTTACATCTACACCTTCATAATGTTGTTCCGGTGCGATATCACGAATTTTTTGCAACCATCCGCGTTTCACATCCTGTAATAATGGATTGGCAATGCGATCAGAAGTCGGAGCACGGTATAAACCATTCCACCCAATACAAAGTTTGTCCAACGCAACAGCACGAATAACAAGTTCCTGAAGCATTTGCTTGAAATTTGGGTGATGACGCCATGCATTCAGCAATGCCCATTTCATCGCAACGTCGTAATCTGTCTGAGTACAATCATATTCATCAAGATGATCCAGATTTCCCACTGGAGTCGGTTGACGTTCTTGGACATTGGTGTTGGTGTTACCAGCAATGCTTGTGCCGATACTTAATGCAATTTTTTCACCACGAGCATTATCAACAGGGAAATAATTGATCAACTTTAAAAAATCGGCTTGTTCCTGATATGCCTTGATGATTTTTTGCTGTGGTACGGGATTTACAGCAAACGTATTAAGAACACTCTCGACACCATTGGCGCGAGCAATATCAGCTTTATAGGATTCAAATAGCTGACGTGCTTGTGGTTGTAGAACTACAGACATATTTATTTAATTCCTTAGTAATCGACAGTGTTTGCTGCGCCACCGGCTTGAGCAGGTGGTGGGTTCATAGGGGTAACATTTAGGGCATTAAAAGTGGTTTGAAGCCCTGTAATGCCCGTTGATAGTTGTTGTAAAGCTGTGGCCAGTTCAGGCGGAATGCTATTACCTGGTGAACTTTGTTGGCTTGAAAGCTGATCTGGGCTAGCTGCAGGTGGTGTTTGAACATTTGGCGCAGTTGCAGGCGGGGTTTGAGAATTTGGAGCAGCTGCAGGCTCAGAAGTGCTAAGTGTTTGTTTAAGTCCACTCAATTCCTGAGATAAAGTTTTAATCCCAGCCAAACACTGGACTAATCCATGAGTTAATGCACCTGCCAATTCTTCACTGACTGCGGATTGCTCTTGGGGCTTGGGTGTAGGGGTTAATGCTTCTTTGATCTGATCAAGTAAACTTTTCCCTTCATTTGTTTTTTCAGACATGGTGAAATAAATCTCCGAATCAGGTTGGGTTCTGAGCGAGTGAGGATTTGCTGCAAATTTGATGGCTTGTGTACCTAATGAAGCAGGAGTGTCGGTCATCCCTAAACCCACTTGATATGCTTTGCCTGTATTGGCAAAGTTGCGATAGAACTCAATTGAGGGATAAATTTTTTGTCCCTTTTTATTCATCGCAACAAAGTTCGGTAATGCTGAGATTTCGTTGTAAAGGTTTAACTTTCCATTTTCTTCAATAGCTTCAACCTTTAAAACATCGCCATAGGCATTAAAGGGGGGGGCTGGTGACCATCCTGAAAAATGCTCAATATTGATTCGTCCTGCGTAATGTTCAGGATTGTAGGTATCTGCCATATCCTGAATATCTTGGCGAGTGAGTTCACGGCCATCGACAGTTTGACCCTCACGGGCAACTCGAAATCGTTTGATTACACGTCCTTCTCCTGGTAGTTCCATTAAATTATCCGCAATTCATTTTTAAGATGATTGCAGTCTGCTTTGACCCAAGGTATAGGCGCAATCTGACCTATCCTGATTAACGCTTAATCAGGAAAACATCACTCAGAGATTTTTTGTGCTTATCGCAACATTGGCACATGAATACAAATACGCCGACGTTCCTTGAACTCATGAACCCAAGACAGCAGGGAAGAATTCTTTTCTCGATGGGTATGTCTGTCTCTGAAATCGCCAATCACACTGGCGAAAATCGTTCGACTGTAGAAAGTTGGAAACAGCGCGATCAGTGGGCAAAATCGGATGTTTTTGATGACATCACAATTGCCTTGAAAATCCGTTACATGTCACTCACTTTTATGGAAAATAAAAGTAATGCCAATTACAAGGAAATGGAACGGATCTCAAAAGAGTTCGAACGATGGGCTAGGATCAATAAATATTTAGAGTCAGGTAAACAAACGGATCTCAATCCGAACATTGAGAACAGAAATGCTGGACCTAAAAAGCGGAAACTTAAAAATGAAATTACGCTCGAGGATCTGGAAAAACTTGAGGAAGCATTCAAGGAATTTTTGTACGTTTATCAAGAGGAATGGATGGATGCAATTTCCTGGTCTCGTATTTTTATATTATTAAAATCTCGCCAGATCGGAGCGACTTATATTTTTGCTTTATGGGCATTGATTGATTTATTAAAAACAGGGAAGAATAAAATTTTCATGTCTGCGTCAAAAGCGCAGGCTTACCAATTTGTCGAATATATAAAAGCATTTGTGCTTGATGTCATTGGGTTAGATCTGACTGGAGATCCGATTGTGATCAATGGACCGAATGGACAAGCAACAGTCTACTACTTGGGAACAAATGCGCTGACAGCACAAGGTCGACATGGCGATGTCATCATGGATGAGTTTTTTTGGATTCGTAAGTTTTTACAGTTCAAAAAAGTTGCTTCAGCAATGGCATCCCAAAAGATGTATAAGCAAATTTATATGTCTACCCCTTCAAGTATTTTGCATGAAGCATTTACATTCTGGACAGGTAAAGATAGCAAACGAAAACAACCTATCGAGATCGATATCAGCAAGGTTGCATTAAAAACTCCAGTTAAGTGCGCAGATAGGAAAACTAGGCAAATTGTCACATTGAGCGATGCCGAGGAAAAGGGGTGTGATCTATTTGATCGTGAGGATCTCCTTGCAGAATATGGCGACGAGGAATTTGCCAATTTATTCGATTGTGAATTTATCGATGATTCAGGATCTTATTTTCCACTTAAAGACATCATCCCGAATATGGTCGACACCTGGGAAGTTTGGAAGGACTTTTTTCCTAATCAAAATCCACGTTATGCAGGGGAAGTTTGGCTCGGCTACGATCCTTCGTTCACTGGAGACAATGCAGCACTTGCCGTAATTGCACCGCCATGCACACCGCTGGAACCCTATCGAATCCTAGAAATCAAACAATTTCAGGGTATGAAAGCCAGTGAACAAGCTTTGTACATCAAAAAAGTTTGCGGACGTTACAACGTTACTTTTATCGGTATTGATAACACCGGGAATGGTTTGGCCGTTGCTGAGCATGTAGAGATTTTCTTCCCGCAACTCACGCGCTTGAACTACACACCAGAATTGAAAATCCGTATGGGCCTACGGGTAAAAGAATTATTCCAGAAACGCAGACTGCATTTTGATGCAGGTTTGCAAGTAGTGGCTAAGTCCTTTTTATCGATCAAAAAAGCACTCACTGGAGGCGGTGGAAACAAAACACTGATCACAAGTCGAAGTGCTGAAACGGGTCACGGAGACATAGCTTGGGCCGTAATGAACGGACTAGAGAATGCACCAATTATTCATGTCCCAGATCCAGAACATCAAGGCGCACGTCAAAGCCGTATCAGAGTATTTAATTCATGAAAATATTAGACAGAGTTATTACAAGTTTATTTCCGCACAAGGAGCAAATGTCGGTTGATCATTCGGCACCAATAAATCGCGTGAACGAACAAACTAAAACTACGTTTCGAAGTTTTGGAGATCCTGAGCCAGTTCTTGATGGCCATACTCTTTTTGAATATGGCTATTGCCCCCAATGGCAGGAATGGTATGAATTACCATATGACATAGCTGCTACTTCAAAGCTTTATCGCGGTACCAGCCACCATACCAGTGCAATTGTCATAAAAAGAAATATTCTTTCAAATGACTTTATCCCGCATCCACTTTTAAGCCGCCATGATTTTAATGCCTTGGCATTGAACCTGATCACCTTTGCAAATTGTTATGCTCATATTCAATATAATCGATTCCGTGGTGTACTGAAGCTAACTTCACGTCCAGCAATCAATATGAGAAAAGGGATTGATCTGCAAAGATTCTTTCAATTGGATGGCTTCCAAGCAAAACAACATGTATTTGATCCGCACGAAATCATTCATATTTCTGAGCCTGATATCAATCAGGAAATTTATGGCGTTCCGAATTATCTAAGTAGTATCAATGCCATTCTTTTGAATGAGGCAGCGACTTTATTCCGTCGTCGATATTATAAAAATGGCGCACATGCAGGTTTCATTCTTCACATTACAGACGCCATGAAAACTCAAAAGGATGTAGATGATTTGGAGGATTCTTTAAAGAATTCAAAAGGTGCCGGCAATTTTAAAAATCTATTGGTCTATACGCCTGGAGGGAAAGAAAAGGGGCTAAATGTTATACCGCTGGCTGAAGTTGCTGCAAAGGATGAGTTTTATAATATCAAGATTGCAAGCCGAGACGATCAGCTTGCTGGGCATCGTATGCCACCACAGTTGATGGGCGTAGTACCTCAGAATGCTGGAGGATTTGGAGACATTGAAAAAGCCGCTAGGGTGTTTTATTACAATGAGATCGTTTACTTACAAAATCTAATGAAACAAATAAATGATCAACTGGGAATAGAAGTAATTCGATTTAAAGAATATGAATTAATTTCTTCGGAATCGAAGCCATAGATACCTGTATTTTATCAAAAAATCATTAAAAAATATACATTTATTTAATTTTTAAGATGCCAAGTTTAAAGCTTGGCATTTTTTTTTGCTTGAGAATATTAAACAGATCAACAGTGTTTGCACTGGATCTCAACCAACAGGCAGAGGGGGCAATCGCAGTCTCCTCTCCCGCCTGCGCAGTTTCTAAATGTCTCATTTTTGATGCACAGAGAAATTATGTTCAAACGTTATGTTTTATAAGGTTTAGAGCCCTTTTTTAATTTCATATTAGATGCGCTTTGACGCAATCCAATGCACTAAATAAAAAATAGGGAAATTAAAAGATTTTTTAAACCTTAAAACTATAGGTATTTTGAGGTTACAACTTAAAATTAATAGAAGTTACAAGTGTTAAGTATATGATTATTAAAATAATATTTTGTAACTTCATAGAGGTTACATGAGGTTACGGATTTTTTTAAAAAGATAGAATATCTATATAAATCATATATATAAGGGGTTACATCTTGTAACCTCGAAAAGAGGTTACATGTAACTTCAAAGTAACCTATATGTAACTTTTATATTTTATATATTTATTAATAATAATCATATATTTAACTATATAAATAAATATCTGTAACTTTTGTAACCCCTATTTTTGATGACCTAAAGTTTAGGGAGAAGGGTACAAAACACCCTTAAATTATTGTTTCTATACTTCTGATATTTCAGTAATTTTTTCCTTATATGCACATTATTTCCCCATGTTTATATCTAACACTCTGAATTATTTACATTACTGCGATCCCGACCCTCGGGACCAAGATTCAAAGACCCCAAGCTGGTATTAAAGGCTTGGGGTTTTTTAATGGAAATTTTTATTTTCATAGATTATTCCGCTGTTGGATTACTTATCAGTAAAATGATGTTTTAGAATAATTAAAATGTTATAAAAATAAAAAATCGCTAATGTTGAACTTATAAGAGTTTAGAAATGTATATCAACGAAGTAATAAGTTATATGGATGCTTGGGGGAAATTACAAGTTGAACACTCAAATTTATTGGATGATATAACTCATGTATTAGAAAATCTTGAAGAGAAGGTATTTCATATTTATTTGGATGCAGATCTGGATAATAAATGGACTTTCCCGCCACTATCCAATTTTCTATCTAAGGAAACAGAAGAGGAGCTAATTAATCTAGATTGGCAAAAAGTAAGTCATAGCTTTACTTCTCAAGATAGATTGATAAAGAATTTAGGTGTCAGCAAAGACCAGTGTTTTATTAGATCTGCGATTGGCTCATCTTCCGCAACTGTAATTATGTCTTGGATATTTTCAGAAATAGCTTATGTTGCGAAAGTAAAAAAAATTTCTATACCTATTTTATTAATTTATAGTATGAGTTCGAGGCAAATTATTGATGCGGTTAATCAAAATTCTTTTAATATAATTTCAAAAGACAGTAAAACTTATTCATTGAATAGTATTAAAGAAAAGCTAAATAGGATTTCTCCCTTAAAATTTGAACATCCTTTTTTAATTTTTGGAGTTGGATTGGATAAGAGAGAGTTAGAAGTAGAAGAAATATTGCATGAAAAGATAAATGATAATGACTTAAATGTAAAAATTGATAGAAGTATTACCTTTGAACCCGAATACTATCAAGCAGGATTAAGTATTCTCAATTATTTTGGAACGGTCTTAAGGGATAGATACCCTGAGCAAAATGCCACAATTAAAATTGAGCAACATGATTTAACTGTGCGTATGATTATTCAATCTGAAGATGGGAACATTGAAACGATTGAAAAAGCACTTTACGAGTATGAGTTGGTGCTTAAAGGTCAGACAAGTGCAGATGAATTTGCCATTTCACCATTAAAAGCCTTAGAACTGAAAAATCAGCTCAATTTATTTAAATTCCAAGTCGAGTCCCAAAAAGAGATTATTGCCTTACAAAATGGTCAAATATTGAGTTTAAAAGATATCGTGGATAAAGCACTTTCTCCTATTTCTCATGCACCAGTTACGATCATTAACCAATTACATAACTTGCAGTCTACTGTAATTAATTATAAAGCTGAGATATCAAAATCTAATGATGATTTAGAGGAGCTGATTGATCTTGCTGATAGTGATGTTCTGAAGAATAAACTTGCAACGATTCAAAACGCTTTAGATAACAATAGAAACTTAGATAATCCTGAGGACGTTAAAGATTCTAATGGTATGAAAAAATTAGCTAAGTTTTTAAATGAAGCAAATGAAGTAGGAACTGAGGCGAGTGAATTAGCAGAAAAGGGTGGCAAAGCATTAGATCTGCTTAAAAGTTTAGGAAGACGTTATAACAGCATAGCTGAGTGGTGTGGCATGCCCGTTATTCCGAGTCTGTTTGTGAAGGAGTAATGTCAGATGGAAAATTTAAAAGATTGGATACCAATACTTGCAGGTTTAGCAGCTGTAATAGGTCTTTTTTATAAAAGAGAGGAAGTTTTAGCTTTAAGACATAAGGATTTCTCGACTCGCTTAGACGCTACCATACGTTTTTTCGATGAGTTCTATGGAAAGGAACAGGGTAAGAATAAATTGGTCTTAGATCGAGCTGCACAGGATGTAGTAAAATCTGAATTAATAGACTTTAAGTTTTTATGTTATTTAATCAAACTTGACGAAAATTTTTTAATTAAGCTAGATGAGCTTATACATCATTATAAAGTTGGCAAAGAATTTATAATATATTTACCAAGTCTTGGGCAAGTTGATGTAAATAATTTTAGCCTAAAGCTTAAAAATGATAGGTCTGTAAAAAAACAAAATTTATTTTTTAATCTACAGTATTTTCTATTTGCATTTATAGTTTCTATTCCTTTTTTGATTTCTCCTTGGTTCTCTAGCTTCTTGATGTCCAAGGAGACACCTCTTATATTTGTTCTCTGTACTGTTATCCTTGGCTTTGCTAGCTTTATGGCCGCAGCTGTTGCTTTATTACAAGCATCGAGTTTGTCACATGCAGAAAAGTTTATGCAAAAAATAACCGAAGCAGATCAAATAATTAATTGATAAAGAATAAGTCTCTCCAAAATGGATGTAGGTTTAAATAATAAAGATGGAGTTTGCAATACTGTTAGTTACTTTGTGGTGAGCAGGTAGGGGGACTTACAAAGTTAAAATTTAATGAAATTTCACGTTTTGTTGCGAATTGATTGAATCAACAATTGCCTTTTCTGTTAAAGTTTGTTAATACTAAGTGATAGTTTTCACATTTTTTTTATAAAACGTAAAGAACCGTATAACGAAAATATTCGAGAGGCGGGAATGACGATTCAATTATTAGAACTACAACAAGCCGAAAAGTTAAGTGCTTGTAAAATCTCTCTTTCTTTGGGGCTAACTTCAGAGCAGAACTTGCTTGAGCAATTTTTACAGTTCAACCGAAAACTGATGCAAACCAGTACTGCATTGCTGTCATTTCACCAAGAACCTTACCTGTGGCATCGTTGCCCTGAAAAACTCAAAGCCATTGATTCCGTAAAAATTACTAAAAGTCTCAATACCTTATTTGTGAATGGTGATTTAGTCGATAGTGAGCATCCGCAATACTCAACCTTACTGGCATTTCTCGCACCCCTAAAAAAGAAAATCCAAACTGCGGTTGCGTTACATCTCAGGCATCCAGACCAAACTTCACTCGGCTATATTATCCTGTTTGATGAAGCTGCCCAAGGCTTTAGTGATTTACAAAAACAACTCCTGCAGGAACATTGCATCAACTTCATGCAACAACTGGAATTGAAGTTTAACCACGATGAACTAAAAGAATTATATGAACAAGAAGCTGCACTGAACTTTAGTAAAACCAAATTCTTTTCGATTATTTCGCATGATTTACGCGCACCGTTTCATGGGCTACTAGGTTTTTCTGAAATATTGGCAAAAGAACGCGAAACCTTAGACGAGTCTAGCATTCAGAATATTGCCGACTATCTTTATGATACTTCGCAATCGACCTATAACTTATTGGAAAGCTTGCTCAATTGGGCAATGGCCGAAGGTGGGCGTTTTGTCTATCACCCAATCAACTTTAAGTTACGTCAGATCACCAATATCGTGACCGATATTCTCAAAACTTTGGCGATTAAGAAGAATATTCAACTGATTAATGAAGTCGATGAAAATCTTAAAGTCTATGCCGATATGAATATGATCACCTCGGTCATTCAGAATCTGGTGTCTAATGCGCTGAAATTTACCGATGTCGATGGTACGGGCAAAGTCTATATTCAAGCACAGCATAAAGGCACTTATGTTGAAGTCTATGTCAAAGACACCGGTCTCGGCATGACTCAACAACAAATCAACGATCTGTTCCAGCCACGGATTACTATGAGTTATAAAGGCACCGCTGGAGAAAAAGGTGCGGGTCTGGGCTTAAGTTTGTGTAAGCGCTTTGTAGAAATGAATTTAGGTGAAATCAATGTTAGCTCCAATGAGGGCGAAGGCACGGTATTTACAGTGTTGCTGCCAATCGAACGTGAACAGGTTGATTTATGTACGGATCAACAAAAAAGCAAAGCGAAATTAGTCTAAAGAGATTTTAAAGATAAGCTTGTAACTGATATAACTAACCTAGATGACATGACATCAGTCGAGCCTTTTTATATGAATGCGCAACAGCTACAAAAAACCTTAGTTGCAAGCCAATATGCTGAACAAGTTTTAAATTTATACAAATTACAATTAGAACAAGACTATTCCGAAGATCAATTTCTGGACTCGCTGTCGACCGAAACCATCTATCAAAAAGTGCAACTGGCTGTAGCTGAACTCACTGATGAACAATCATGGATGAAAGCGTTACGCGTACTCCGTGCCAAGCTGATGTTTCGCTGGATTTGGCAAGATGCCAATCAACTGACCAATGTGGTGACACTGACCCGTGAGTTATCCGATTTTGCTGATGCCAGTATTTGTGCCGCCAAAGCTTTTGCATTACCACCTTTATTAGCCAAACATGGTGAACCGATCGGTTATTCAGGTCAGTTACAAGATCTGATTGTGATTGGCATGGGCAAGCTCGGTGCCCAAGAGCTGAACCTTTCTAGTGATATAGACCTGATTTTTGCCTTCGATGAACAAGGCGAAACCAATGGGCGTAAATGTATTGATGTACAGCAGTTTTGTATTTTGTGGGGGCAGAAGCTGATTTATCTGCTTGATCATATTACCGCAGATGGTTTTGTGTTCCGTGTCGATATGCGTTTGCGTCCGTGGGGTGATGGTTCAGCGCTGGCAATTAGCCATAGCGGATTAGAAAAATATCTGAGTCAGCATGGGCGTGAATGGGAACGTTATGCATGGATTAAGGCGCGCGTGATTACAGGTGGCAAAGCGGGCGAAGAATTACTAGACATGTCACGTCCGTTTGTGTTCCGTCGCTATGTCGATTATTCCGCTTTCGCTGCTATGCGTGAAATGAAAGCCATGATCGAGCGTGAGGTCATGCGCCGTAATATCGAAGAGGATATTAAGCTCGGTGCAGGTGGGATTCGTGAAATCGAGTTCATCGTGCAGGTGTTCCAGTTGATCTATGGTGGATCGAAGCGCGAACTGCAAGATCGTCAATGTCTGGTCAATTTGCATCATTTGGGTGAAGCAGAATTATTGGATCAGCAAGCGGTGATTGATCTGGAAGATGCCTATCTATTCCTAAGACGTGTCGAACATGCGATTCAAGCCTTGAATGATCAGCAGACCCAATCTTTGCCAACCGAGCCTGAATTGAGACAACGGATGTTGGATACATTGGGTTTTGCTGATTGGGCTTCGTTCTTGGATGTACTCAATCAGAAACGTGACAAGGTTAAAGTCCAGTTTAAACAGTTGATTCAGGAAAAAGAATTTGCTGAACCTGTTGATGACTTTGTACAGCTTGAACAAAAACTCCATGCGGTATTGGATGATGATGCCAAGAGCTTGATTCAAAACTTTTGGCATGGGCAGGCATTACGCAAAATCCCTGCCAGTGCCTTAGAGCGTTTAAAGAAATTCTGGCCGCATTTGATTGAAGCGATTTTACAGTCGGATCAACCGCAAATGGCACTGTTACGTTTGATGCCATTGGTCGAATCGGTGCTACGTCGTACGGTTTATCTGGTCATGCTGATGGAAAGCCGGGGTGCTTTACAGCGACTGGTCAAGATGGCAACTGTCAGTCCATGGATTTGTGAGGAACTGGCGCAGTATCCAGTTTTGCTCGATGAATTTTTATCGATGGATTTTGGTCTGCCGCAACGCAAAGATCTGGAAGATTCACTGCGTCAACAGTTGCTACGCATCGAGATTGATCAAGTTGAAGATCAAATGCGAGTGCTGCGCTTATTTAAAAAGAGCAATGTACTTACCGTTGCAGCTAGTGATGTGCTTGCAGAAAGTCCGTTGATGAAAGTCTCTGATGCACTCACTGATATTGCCGAAGTCAGTGTACAAGCGACTTTACGCTTGGCTTATGAGGCAGTTGCGCAGCGTCATGGTTATCCAGTCGGAAATAATGGGCAGCGTTGTAGTCTTGATAGCAAAGGCTTTGCCGTGATTGCCTATGGCAAATTGGGTGGCATTGAGTTGGGCTATGGCTCAGACTTAGATTTAGTGTTTATCCATGCCTTTGAAGAGCATAGTGAAACTGATGGGCGTAAGGGCATTAGTGGTGCTGAGTTTGCCATTCGT
This sequence comes from Acinetobacter sp. Tr-809, assembly GCF_011753255.1. Lineage (NCBI taxonomy): Bacteria > Pseudomonadati > Pseudomonadota > Gammaproteobacteria > Moraxellales > Moraxellaceae > Acinetobacter > Acinetobacter sp. Tr-809. The sequence continues at coordinate 287,261 of NZ_VWVZ01000005.1, read as the reverse complement.
GTTGCACAAAAGTTTATGTCTTTAATGACCACGCAGACCCTAGATGGTCGTGTTTATGAAATTGATACCCGTCTTCGACCTTCAGGTGAAGCAGGGATGTTGGTCACCAGTTTAAAAGCTTATGAGCAATATCAACAAAAAAGTGCCTGGTTATGGGAGCATCAAGCCTTGGTGCGTGCTCGCTCGATTGCGGGAGATAGTGGATTATGCACGCAATTTGAACAGATCCGCTGCCAAATCCTGACCCAAGTACGTGATGAAAATGTAGTGCGTGAAGAAGTGTTGAAAATGCGCCAAAAGATGAAGGATCATTTGGGATCATCTTCTGAGCAAAAAAAACATGGGATTTTTCATTTAAAACAGGACTCAGGTGGTATCGTTGATATCGAATTTATGGCACAGTATGCTGTGCTTGCATGGAGTGGGACGAATACAGATCTCGCCCATTTTTCCGATAATGTAAGAATTCTAGAAGATGCTGCTAAAGCAGGCTGCTTATCCAGTGAAGATGCCACAGCATTAATACACGCTTATCTCCGTGAACGAGCTGAGAGCCACCGTCTAGCGCTTGCAAATCAATCTATGCAAGTCAATGCTGCGGATTGGCACGATACCCGCGAGATCGTTTGCAAGTTATGGCAAAGATTAATTGATCCAACTGCGCAAGCATTGGAAAGTGAATAATTGTGTAAAAAAGAAAATGGAGTATATGCGATGAGTTTGGCTGATCGTGATGGTTTTATTTGGCAAGATGGAAAATTAGTTGATTGGCGTGATGCAAAAATTCACGTCTTGACTCACACACTACACTACAGCATGGGTGTCTTTGAAGGCGTCAGAGCTTACGAAACACCGAATGGTACAGCAATCTTCCGTTTGCAAGATCATACTAAACGCTTATTAAATTCAGCAAAAATTTATCAAATGAATGTTCCATTTGATCAAGCGACACTAGAACAAGCACAAATCGATGTGGTGCGTGAAAATAAATTAGCATCTTGCTATTTACGTCCATTGATTTGGATTGGTTCTGAAAAACTCGGTATTGCCGCAACTGACAACACCATTCATGCCGCGGTTGCAGCATGGGGCTGGGGTGCATACCTAGGTGAAGAAGCAATGGCACGTGGTATTCGTGTGAAAACCTCTTCATTCACGCATCACCATCCAAACGTGACCATGTGTAAAGCAAAAGCATGTGGTAACTATACGGTGTCGATCTTGGCGCATCAGGAAGTAGCGCGTTCAGGTTATGACGAAGCAATGTTGCTTGACCCACAAGGCTTTGTTTGCCAAGGTGCGGGCGAGAACGTATTCCTGATCAAAGATGGTGTCTTGCATACCCCTGATTTAGCAGGTGGCGCGTTAGAAGGGATTACCCGTCAAACCGTGATTACCATTGCTAAAGACCTTGGTTATGAAGTGGTGGAACGCCGTATTACCCGTGATGAATTCTACATTGCAGATGAAGCATTCTTTACCGGTACTGCTGCGGAAGTGACGCCAATCCGTGAATATGATGACCGTGAAATCGGTTGTGGTTCGCGTGGTCCGATTACCACTGTGATTCAAAAGACTTTCTTTGATGCAGTACAAGGCCGCAATGACAAATATGCACACTGGTTAACTTATATTAAATAAGCTGTAATCGTGCACAAAGGCGAAGCTTAGGCTTCGCTTTTTTATTGACGAATTAATACTAAAAAAAACAATCCGCTCTATGCTAAGATGAGCGTATATTCAGTGCATATGATTGAACACTTTTGTTTTTTTGGACAAAGTGTAGCCTCGTATCTCAAGCATTTAAGGTTATCAGATGGTAGATATTCAACAAAATTCGGCAACTCATGAAGACAATGTGATCTTATGCATGAAGTGGGGAACCAAGTATGGTGCTGAGTACGTCAACCGTTTGTATAACATGGTCAAACGTCATTTGACTTTACCTTTTAAAATGGTGTGCTTAACGGATCGTACCGAAGGTATTGACCCGAATGTTCAATGTTTCCCAATTCCATCTTTAGATTTACCTGCGGGTAGTCCTGAACGTGGCTGGAATAAACTGTCGACCTTTGAGCCTGATCTGTATGGCTTAAAAGGAAATGCTTTATTCCTCGATCTGGATGTAGTGATCATTGATAATATTGACTGCTTCTTCCAAGCGGAAGGTGAGTTCTTGGTGATTCACGACTGGAAACGCCCTTGGCGTATCACAGGCAATAGTTCGGTTTATCGTTTTAAACTGGGCGCTTTCCCTGATATTTTGCCGTACTTCCGTGCAAACTTTAAAGAGATCAGTCAAAAGTTCCGTAATGAACAAGAGTACCTGTCTTGGTTTGTGCATAAAGAAGGCAAATTGAGTTATTGGAATAAAGAGTGGTGCAAAAGCTATAAATACCACTGTTTAAGACGAGTGCCATTTGCTTATTTCCAGCCGCCTATCAAACCAAAAGGCGCAAAAATTATTATTTTCCATGGTGAGATTAATCCACCTGATGCGATCAGTGGTGGCGGTGGTAAGTGGTATCGCTATGTATTGCCATCGGATTGGATTAAAGAGTCTTGGCAATAATCCAAGCCTTGTTCATCCTGAAATTGAATAGATGAATAGGATAAAAAAATCAGGCGGAATGCCTGATTTTTTTGCTTTAAGGGTTGTTAAATATTGTGGTATTGGCGATACCAATCGACAAAGTTTTTCACTCCATCAACCACTGAAGTTGCGGGTTTATAGTCCACATAGTTTTCAAGCGCAGAGCTATCAGCAAAGGTATCTGGCACATCACCTGGCTGGAGGGGGAGAAGGTCTAAAATCGCTTCTTTGCCTGCTGCTTTTTCAATGGCCTGAATGTATTCAATCAGTTTCACCGTACGGTTGTTACCAATATTGAAAATTCTAAATGGGGCATTGCTGGTTGCAGGGTTTGGATGGTTGCTGTCCCAAGTCTCATCAGGTGTTGCAATCTTGTCGCTGGTACGAATGATCCCTTCAACAATATCATCGATATAGGTGAAGTCACGTGTGTGATTGCCGTGATTAAATACAGGAATCGGTTTACCTTCAAAAATGTTCTTGGTGAACTTAAATAAGGCCATATCTGGACGTGTCCATGGACCATAGACGGTAAAGAAGCGTAACCCTGTGGTTGGCAATTTAAATAAATGACTGTAGCTATGTGCCATTAATTCATTGGCGCGTTTAGTTGCGGCATAGAATTGTAAAGGATGATCCACGCCGTGTTGCTCGCTAAAAGGCATGGTGGTGTTGGCGCCATATACACTACTGGTACTTGCATAGGTCAAGTGTGGTGTTTCTGCATAGCGGCAGGCTTCCAAAATGTTGGTAAACGCAATCAGATTGCTTTCCACGTAGCTATGCGGGTTCTCCAATGAGTAACGTACACCTGCTTGTGCAGCCAAATGAATGACACGATCAAAAGTATGATCTTGGAAGCATTGATCCACCACAGCTTTATTGGCGAGATTGTCACGAATCAGAGTGAAACTACCTGTATCGTTGCGTTCAGCCAACAGCTGTAATTGCTGAGCACGGGCCTCTTTCAGGGATGGATCATAATAATCGTTAAAATTATCAAAACCGACCACATCATCACCGCGTTCCAGCAGTTTTTTTGCAACACTAAAGCCGATGAATCCAGCAGCACCTGTGACTAGAACTTTCATTCATCGCCTCCAAAAATATCTCGGGTATAAACTTTATCTTGTACATCTAGCAATTCATTGGAGAGGCGATTGGCAATAATCACATCGCAAGATTGTTTGAATTCATTTAGATCCTGAGTGACTTTTGACTTAAAGAAGCTGTCTTCATGAAAGGTTGGTTCATAAATAATAATCTCCAGACCTTTGGCCTTTAGTCGCTTCATCACGCCTTGAATGGCTGAGGCGCGGTAATTGTCAGAGCCACTTTTCATCACTAAACGGTAAATTCCCACCGTACTTGGATTTCGTGCGAGAACTGAATCTGCAATAAAATCTTTACGAGTGCGATTGGCATCGACAATGGCTTTAATCAGATTGCTTGGGACGTTGTTATAGTTAGCCAGTAATTGCTTGGTATCTTTTGGCAGACAATAGCCGCCGTAGCCAAAAGATGGATTATTATAATGACTGCCAATACGAGGATCGAGACAAACGCCATCAATTACTTGCTTCGTATCTAGACCAAAGCTTTGTGCATAAGTATCTAGTTCATTGAAGAAGGCAACTCGCATTGCTAAATAGGTATTGGCAAATAGCTTAATTGCTTCAGCCTCGGTCGAGTGAGTCAGCAATACAGGAATATCCTGCTTGATCGCACCTTCGACCAGTAGGTCTGCAAATTGCTGGGCACGTTCAGACTGTTCACCGACAATAATCCGCGAAGGATAAAGGTTGTCGTGCAGCGCTTTGCCTTCACGTAAAAACTCTGGTGAGAAAATAATGTTTTGGGTTTGATATTTGTTTTTGACTTGTTCAGTGAAACCAACAGGCACTGTTGATTTAACGATCATGGTCGCATTTGGATTGACTGCCAAAACATCTTGGATGACACTTTCTACACTTTGCGTATTAAAATAATTGGTTTGTGGATCGTAATCGGTTGGGGTAGCAATAATAATAAAATCAGCATCTTGATAAGCCAGTTGCTGATCAGTGGTGGCTGTGAAATTTAGGTTTTTTTCTTTTAAAAAGAGTGAAATATCATGATCTTGAATCGGTGATATTTTGTCGTTCAGCAAATCTACTTTACTTTGTAGGATATCAAGTGCAATGGTTTCATGGTGTTGTGCAAATAGCATAGCATTTGACAATCCGACATATCCTGTTCCAGCAATCGCTATTTTCATAAATACCTAACAGATTCTAATACATGATGGACGGCTAATAGGATAACCAGAGTGAGCCTAATTTTAAATCCCATTCTACTGGTGTAATGACCATTCGCCCTGCATTCGGAGTGAGGGTGATTTCACTAAAATACACATGATCTTGAGACAATAGGAAGTCAATTCGGCTATAACCATACGCAAAACAAAGCTTTTCTGACAGTTGAATAATTTCTTGCAATTGTTTCGGTGCCGTTAAAGCGGAAGGAGAGTTTTCTTTAAGATCGACCCGAAATGGCTGTAACTGCCATTGAGTGTCATACATATTTGAGTAGTCATTGCCTTGAGCATCTTGAACATCAATTTCCAAATATTCGGGGCGGCCTTCAAAACAGTGCACACGACACGTAGTAATGGTGGATTGGCTGGTAGGGTCGACATAGAGCTCAACATATTCCTCAACCAGCACTTTAGGGCAAATATCTTTGTAGTGCCATTCACGCTTTCTAAAATACATGTTCATTTTGAGATGATTTTTGATTTTAGCTGTTGCTGCTTCTACACTAAATTTGCTCTTGTCGCGGCAGATCATGGCGCTGCCACTGTCATGGGTACACTTTAAAACAAATTGATTGGGTAACTGATTAAAATCAATCTCATCAATACATTTGTAAATGCCAATCAATGGAACAAAATAGGCATCACCGACTTTTGCTGAAACCAGCTGTCTGACTGCGCATTTGTCTGCTAATTTTGTGAATAGCGGACTTCGCTCAAAAATCATTCGCGCAGTAACTTTTTCATTGAAGCTTTTTGGCGAGCAAAAATTAGGGGTATAACCTAATTTGCAGATAAACCGTTTAGTCAGATACGCTTTATCTGAAACAAATTTAGTTCTAATTATTTTTGCTTGATACTCAAAGTAATTATAAATCATCAGTCAAAAGATTAAATCCCATTAAAGTAACCTGTAATTATAATAAAAATACCTAAATTCGTCTAATAAAAATGTCGTAAATATTGATGAGAAATGATTCCAAAAGGTTTGATTTTGTTAGGGATTGTCAGAGTTTAAGTTGCGATTAATAAAGTTGCTAAATTGGCTAAATTGCGCGATGCATGAGCACTTCTCTGATGTGAGAATTTTAATAATTATAATATATTGATTTATATGGAATGATTACATGATCAAGATGCCTAGCATTACGAAAAGAGACTGCCTGTGAACAGATCAGTGATGTTATCATGTAGTCCTAGATTAAACATGTTTGGCCGATTCTTGTGCCTTCTAATCGTTTAAGAGTGAATTGATGAGTGAAATGATGCAACCGGTTGATGTGGTGATTGCTTGGGTGGATGGCAATGATCCAAAGTTAAAGCAGAAGCGCATGCAGTATCAGGGCAAAGTACTAGCTTCTGATGCTATTAGTGATACTCGCTTTGCCAGCAACCATGAAATTTATTATAACGTTGCATCTATTCTGAAATATGTCCCATTTTGCAGACATATCTATATTGTGACTGATGGTCAGCAACCGCAATGGATTGATGACTTTGTTCAGGATGGGATTTGTGAGGCAGGTAAAATTCGGATTGTTGATCATCGTGAAATCTTTACGGGTTATGAGCAATACTTACCCACTTTCAATACACGTTCGATTGAAACCATGCTCTGGAATATTCAGGGTGTATCCGATTACTTTTTCTACTTGAATGATGATTTCTTTTTCAATGCACCTGCGCAGTTGGAAGATATTCTGATTGATCAGAAAATGGTGATTTACGGGCATTGGCAAAGCAGTTTTGTGCTCAAGGCCAAACTTTGGTATCGTCAGGTTTTAAATCAATATTTTAATAAGCCCATTCAGCCTAAACATATGATTGCGCAAATGTTAGGTGCAGATATGCTTGGATTTAAAAAGTTTTTTGAGATTCACCATTATCCGCACGCGGTTGACCGTAAAATATTACAAGACTATTTACTTGCACATCCCAAGTTTTTAGACAAACAGATTCAGCATAAGTTCCGCAGTGTCGAACAAATCAATCCGATTTCATTGATGAATCATTTAAAAATTCAAAAGGGTGAGGCCTTGTTAAAGCCTGATCTTGAGATTGCCTATTTGAAAAATGAAAGCAGTTTAAGTAGCTTCTTGCAAAGTTTGGGCAATGAACAGATTAAATATGGGTGTATGCAAAGTTTGGATCAATTGAGTGATGCGGCAGCGGCAGAAATTTATGCAGCTTTAAATCAAAAATTGGCAGGCTATATCCCGAAAGTTTTATTGGCTGAAACGGCCAAAGGATAAATGATGAAAGTTGAAACTTATCTAATTAATCTTGATGGCAGTGATCAGCGTCTAGCCAGTGCAACGGCCCAATTGCAGCACGAGGGTTGGCCATTTACCCGTTTTGCTGCCTACGATGGTCGTGGTAAGGCTTTATCAGAGTTTACAAATTATGATGATGTAGAAGCACAGAAAATTTTAGGGCGTAGTCTGATTAATTCTGAATTAGGTTGTTATCTGAGCCACTATGGCTGTGCTGAAAAATTTCTTGAAACTGATGCTGATTATTTGGTGGTATTAGAAGATGATATTCAGGTTCTACCCAACTTTAAGCAGAATCTTGATTCGCTTCTTAACTATTTAGATCAGCATAAAGAATTAGATTGGTACGTGGTAAATATGGCTGCTAAAAAGAAAAAATTAGCAAAAGACATTATCCAGATAGATCAATATCAATTGTGGCATGCTTACTATTTTCCGATTCGTGGGGTCGGATTGCTTTGGTCTCGCAAAGGTGCAGAAGAGTTTGTAAAAGTTGGTAAACAAATTCATGTTCCTGTCGATATCTTCTTCCAAGGCTGGCTCAGTAAAAATGGTAAAGGTCTAGGCGTTTGGCAACCTTTTGTAAAACCAGCAGGTTTAGACAGTGATATTTTAGGTACTGTTGCAAGTCAGGGGATTCAGCGTAAAGACTTGGAAAAGCGTGATTCATCTCATGGTTTCAAGAAGCAGAAAAGAATGTGGCGTGACCGTTTTTATGCTTTTAAGCATCTCTTCCTTTAATGAAAGTGATATGTGTAAATCATTGGCATGACATGAAAAGCACAAGTGATTTGATTTTTGCTGAGTTCCCTCTATGAAAATATTTAAAAAAATATTCTATCTCTTAAAGTTTTATACGATGTATTCGAATAAAAAGAGAGGAGTGAATGAAGCAATAGATAATGAAGCAGATTTAATTGTTCTTAATCCGGTTGTGCAAAATGCGGTGATTCCTAAAAAAATCTGGATGTATTGGGAAGGGACACTTTCAAGCTTTGTTGAACAATGTGTTGAGCAAGTGAAAAAAACCAATCCGGACTATGAGGTTAATTTTTTAACCCCTGATACCGTTAAGGATTTTTGTGACATTGACTATGAGCGCTTTCAACATGCAACACCTCAGCAAAAAGCTGATCTCATCCGTTTTGAGCTGATTTATCAACATGGTGGCATTTGGCTAGATGCCAGTACGATTGTTTATGAGAGTTTGGACTGGATTCAAGCGTTAGTGTTGAAGAATCAAACCAATAGCTTTGCCTACTATCGTGCGAAGAACACCACCCTTAAAGAGTTTCCCGTATTAGAGAACTGGTTACTGGCCAGTACAGAGAAAAATATCTTCTTTAAAGCGTGGTTCAATGAGTTGGCAAAAGCCATTGAAATGAGCCCTAAAGCTTATCTACAGCAACTTAAGCAAACAGAGCCACAATATCAGGACTTATTTCAACAGATTGGTCGTTTAGAATATTTGGTTGCCTATGTGGCTTGTCAGAAGGTGATGCGTAGCCATTTACCAAGTATGAGTTTGATTAACTGTGATAAAAATGCCTTATTTTTCCAAGTGAAGCATCAATGGGTCAAAGAAAAAGTGCTGATTGATATGGCAATCAATTACCCGCCTCAGGAAATGCCAAGATTGATTAAGCTTGCCGGTAAGGAAAGAAAAACCCTGAGCCATTATTATGAAAAGGGAATGTATCTGGATGGTTCTCTGCTTGATCTTTCTTAACTTTTAGACAACTTCGCTGCCTATATGAATTGGTGGTGAAGCTTATTCAAAAAGGTAGTAAAATATGACTAATCTTCAGTTTTTTACTACTATGAAAAAATTTGTTATTAGTCTCTCGACGGCCAGTGAACGTAGAGAACATATTTGTAGTGAGTTTGGTAAAAAAAGTATAAATTTTGACTTTTTTGATGCTTTGACTCCTGAGCCAGCAGCTCTTTTTGCGAAAGAACTTAACTTAAACGTTGATAGACAGTCTTTAACAAAAGGTGAAGTTGCATGCTTTATGAGCCATGTTTTCTTGTGGAATAAAATGATCAACGAGAATATTCCACATATGGCTATTTTCGAAGATGATATTTATTTAGGTGAAAATGTTAAAGCATTTCTTACTGATAACTCTTGGATTGACTCTAATTGGCATCTGATCAAGATTGAAGAATTTACCTCCAAAGTTGCATTAGGACAACAGATTAAAACCTTTAATAGTGAGCCTGATAGAGCACTTTTTGAGCTTAAAAGTAAGAACCTTGGGACGGCTGGTTATATTCTTTCTTTACATGGGGCTAAGCAATTAATCAGCTACATTCAGTCATTGGATAAGTTGATTGCCTTGGATCACTTGATGTTTGAAAAGCTTATTCAAGATAAAATTTTATCTGTATCTCAGATGAAACCAGCCTTGTGTATCCAAGACGTAACACTCTTTTCTACAAAGGATAGTGTGCGTTTTGCAAGTCATTTGTATAAAGAACGCTTAACCAGAAGACATTATGATAAAAAAACAGGTCTGGATAAAATATTTTTAGAATTAAGTCGAATTTTTCAACAAATCAGAAATCTTATTTTCTTTAAGACTGTTGGATTTAAGTAAGGGGTTTTCCCAAGAATATATTGCTACTCTTGGGTATTTATTTTATAACTTTACTTAGTTTTCTGGCTAAATAGTGGCCAAAAATACCGAAGTCTAGAAATATAAATAAAAGTTTCTCTCTTTTTGTTTGTATAATACTGAGATTAACTTTTAAACCTTTCATTTCTTTTTTGATTTCTTTCCAGTTTTTATTCGTAATAAAATAACCTTTACTTTTTTTTGATTCATCTAGGTAGATGTAAGAAAAATGAAGTAGTGGTATTGCAAATACTTCATTTTTTTTAGTGTTTTTAATTAGTTCTTTAATTAAAACAGAGCAACTATTTAATAGCTTGTTTTTTGTTGCTAGATTATTCTCGCGCGTAGCACTACTTTCTAAAATTCTATAATTATAAATGCTATCTTTAATTATAAATATACTCTCAATTTCAGTAAGTATCTTCGATACAATAAATGCATCTTCAAAATGGGTCATATCTGTTGGGAATGGATTATTGAGAAGTAACTCTCGTTTAAATACTCTTAGCCAAGAGAACCAATTGTTTTGATTGAAAATATTGCGAAGTAATTCATCGTTGACCTTATGTAGACCAGATAATGACGGTTGGGATAGGTGATAGTTTTTTTCAGGTGCACCCTCGAAAAAACAATATGCATTAAACTGGATCAGATCAGGAAATTTCTGAATCGCAGACAATATCTTAGAAATATATTGGTCAGCAATGATGTCATCGGAGTCTATAAAGGTTATATAGCTACCATTAGCACTCTGTACGCCATTATTTCGCGCATGACTTACACCTAGGTTTTTTTGGTGAATGACTACAAAATTCTGTTTGAGCGAATTGGGTAGTTTGTCTATAAAATCATCAATAATTTGTGCGGATCGGTCAGTTGAACCATCGTTGATAATAATAACTTCGATATTATTTTCTATTTGATTGCATACACTTAGCAGACATTCATGAATGTATTTTTCAACATTGTATACAGGAATAATAATACTTAAACAGATCATCGAAGGGATATAGCGAATTTGAGTCATATCCTATTTTATCCTATAATTACTCAAATAACAGTACGTTGTTAGCAAGATCCTGAGAAGAGAGCATTGAATGGATATTTCTGTCGTTAGCTTAAAAAATGCACTTGAAAGAAGGGTGCATATAAATAAGCAATTTATGACTCAACAAATTGAATTTCAATATTTTGATGCTATTGAACCTCATCAGATTGATGAGGCACTTAAAAATACAGGAATCGAACTTAAAAATTGTTCTTTAACAAAAGGTGAGATAGGTTGTCTTTTAAGCCATCTCTCTTTGTGGAAAAAAGTAATTGATAATAACTTACCCTATATGGCAATTTTTGAAGATGATATTTATTTAGGTTCAAAAGCAAAATCGTTTCTAAAAGATAGCTCCTGGATACCTGAAAGTGCAGAGGTTATTAAACTTGAAGCATTTTCAGATTCGGTTCAGGTTGAGCTTTTTTCTAAAAAAGATATTATTAATGATAGATCCCTATTTATTTTAAAAGGGAGGCATTTGGGCACGGCTGGTTATATTATTTCCAATGCAGGAGCTAGAAATTTATTTGATTATATTGGTGGGTTGGATGTTGTAAAACCAATTGATGATATTATGTTTGATAGCTATATTGCAAATAAAGTAATATATCAGATGCAGCCAGCATTATGTATTCAAGACTTTATTTATAATAAAGATATTAAATTTGTGAGTTGCCTTCAGAAGGATCGTTCAGAAAGACATAAAAATGAAATGATTTCTCCTGTAAAAATAAATAAAATAAGCTTAAAAATAAAAAGAGAGATCTATCGGTTTTTTGTTCAAATTTACAGTTTGCATTATAAAATTTTCAAAAAGAAAATAGAGTTCAAGTAGTCTAAGCTACTTGAACTTATATTTTAGATAATATCGAATCAAGTTAAATAGGCTTGAAATATTTATTTTTTTTGCCAAATTCTTTAAGAAAATTTTATCTGTTGCTACATTTTCAGTTAAAACTTTATTTGTATAATGTACGGTATGTACTTTTTCTTTGTAGCTTTCTTTTTTATCTTTATCTAACCATGAGCCAATAAAGTGATGAGTGGTATAATTTTGAGGAAGATCTAAACAGAAATAAGAAGAACAGAAAATATGAATTTTATTGGATCCATCATTGCCAATCTGATTTTCATCTTTATGCGGGTCAATTGCATAAAAGTTGGTTAGAAGATTGCTGATCGTAACCGTATTGGGTGGTTCATCATGACTGTAAATCTTTGAGTCATAATAATCTAACATTCTTTTGGTGAGTGAGTGATGAGGAATACTTCCCCATACGGCAGAAGTGAAAGGAATCGCGTCAATTTCAAAACTGCTAAATGCTTCTAGTCCTAGAAATTCATCTATCGAGTGTTTAATTTCAACATCTGTATCTAAGTAAACCCCTCCAAACTCATTTAATGCAAATGCTCTAACGTAGTCTGAGACAAAGGCATACTTTCTTTCTTCATATGCTTTTTGAGCAAAAGGGTGGCTGTTAATGTTGAAATTTTCTTCATTCCATAGCTTAATTTCCCAATCAGGACATTTCTCTTGCCAGCCGTTGATATAGTGTTGTAGTGGTTCGGGAATTTTTTTTCCTCCAAACCAACAGTAGTGAATAATCTTGGGGATCATGGAATAGAATTTAAGTCTAAGGTATCTAGATAATATACCATTATTTTTATAATTATGATTGTCATAGCATTTTTAGTACATAATTTTATATTCAATTTATCTGTTTTTTATACATTAAAGTGATGTACTTTTAGATAAGTCTAAAAAGTTAGCTCAAGCACTTTATATTTTTGAGTGAGTGGCTATAGAAATTAAGAATGGTGCGGCTCTATCGCCTCCGAATCTTTATGAAATATCGCCTTTATAGCTTTAACTTTTATATCAAGAGGTTGCATATGCTTTAATATGCAACCTCTTTGGATTCTTATTTTATCTTTGCCCGGACGTAGTAACGTATAATTATTAATAGTTGGCTTAGGTTTATTTTTTTAGCTATTTTCTTTAGTTGATCTTTTTCACAAAAAAAATCATTTTCTAGCTTGTTTGAATAGTATTTATTATGTAGTTGTTGCTTATATGGTTTTCTATTGTGGTGGTCTTCTATCCATGAGCCAACAAAATGGTGTGTCGTGTAGTTTATTGGGAGATCTAAACAGAAATAGTTCGATGGAAAAATATGAATAATATTTTTATTATCACTTCCAACTTGATAAGAATCTGTTTTTTTATCTATATGGAAATCAGTAGTGAGAATATCTGAAATAAATAGAGTATTAGGAGGAGATTGATTAGAGTAAGTTTTATTATGGTAGTAGTCTAAGATTTTTTTTGAAAAACTGTGCTTTGGTATTGACCCCCATACAGCAGTAAAAGGTAAGTCAACTCCTTCAAAGCCGCTAAATGCTTCATAACTTAAGAAATTATCGATTGGTAACTTGATTTCGACATCCGTATCTAAGTAAACACCTCCAAATTCATATAATGCCCATGCACGTACATAATCTGAAACAAAAGCATATTTTTCTTGTTGATATGCAGATCGGGTAAAAGGGTGGCTATTAATATCGAAATTTTCTTCATTCCATAGCTTAACTTCCCAATCGGGACATTTTTCTTTCCAACCATTGATATAGTGTTGTAATGGTTCTGGAATATTCTTTTTTCCAAACCAACAATAATGAATAATTTTAGGAATCATTTAGGTAAAGAGTAAGTCTAAACAGAATGATAATATATCATTGTTTTATTAAGTTTTTGTAGTTCTAGCGTTTTAATCTGAATTGATTTGAACTAAGTTGACGATGGAATTCATAAAAATAAGTTTTGATTATCTATAATGATCTTTATTAGTTGATTCACCTCTAAACCGTTTATAACCCCACATATATTCAGCAGGAAAGCGATTGATCATCTGTTCAACTGCTTGATTAAGTGCTGTTGTGGCAACTTCGATATCTCGATCATATAATTTTGGATCATTCAGATCGTCACAATAGACATCAAAACCTTCGCCATCTTCACGACGGAAACAACTTAAGCCGACTAGGCGACATTCGGTTTTTTGGGCCATTTTACTGGCAAGCGTGCTGGTTAGGCATGGAATCCCAAAAAAAGGAACAATGACACCGCCAGACGGATCTGGGACATGATCGGGCAAGATGACACTGAAACCACCTTGCTTCAGATTTTTAAACAAGGCCTTTACACCAGATGCATCAGTTGGGACTAACGTGGCGTTAAGACGCTGACGTGCATGCAAGGCAAATGCATTAAAGCCAGAATCTTTCATTGGTTTGTACATAATGGTTGGAATGCCGTATTGATGCACCCAAGCATTCATCATTTCCCATGTACCCAAATGCGGAGTAATAATCAGTGCACCTCTTGGATCACTGAGTGCATCTGTTAATACTTCTAAATGATGTACCGTATGAATCTGCTGGATGCTCCATTCAGGTGGCATCGCCCAGCATTTTCCAGATTCAATATAACTGAGGCATTGTTTGGTGACGCTTTCTCTGGCGAGCTGTTCTTTTTGTTCTGGACTAAGTTGAGGATAAGCTAGTCCTAAATTGATTCTGGTTTTCCACAGCATACTTTTATTCGGATTTTGATTGATAAAGTAGGCCACCACTTTTGCGATACTACGCAAAAGTGTTAAAGGGAGAATACGAAGTAGGGTAGCGTAAAACGACATGATCTTAGTCTTGTTTGTCTACGTTGCCCTTAAGCACCATATAGATTAATGCGACAAAAATCAGCAGAGCACCGGCCAAGCTACTTACACAGAAGTATAAAATGCGTTGATTGGTATCCATATTGAAGAGTTCATTTGCCAAGATGTAACGCATGAAAAACCATTGAGCAAGTGAAAATACAATAATTACAATTGCATGTCGACGTACATCAGGACGCATTGCCATAAGATGGATCTCTCAATAAAAAAGCAGCTTATTATGCCACTAGCTGCCATGTTCGCAAAGCAAAACTCGAATATAAAAAACCCTGCATAGAGCAGGGTTCTATTTGAATCATAAACCTATGGTTTATTTTTCTTCAGCTTTTGCTTTTTCGCGTAAACGAATACCTAAGTCGCGCAATTGGTTTGCTTCAACTGGTGCAGGTGCTTGAGTCAATGGACATTCAGCTGTCTTGGTTTTCGGGAATGCAATCACATCACGAATCGAAGATGCGCCAGTCATTAACATGATTAAACGGTCAAGACCAAATGCCAAACCACCGTGTGGAGGCGCACCATAACGGAGTGCATTCAATAAGAAGCTGAATTTTTCTTCGGCTTCTTCTTCACCAATACCTAAAGCTTCAAAAATTGCTTTCTGCATTTCTAAAGTATAGATACGAAGCGAACCACCACCGATTTCAGTACCGTTCAGGACCATATCGTATGCAACAGAAAGGGCTTCACCTGGATTGCTCTTCACTTCTTCAACACTTGATTTTGGTAGTGTGAATGGGTGGTGAACAGAAGTCCATTTGCCATCATCAGTTTCTTCGAACATCGGGAAGTCAACAACCCAAAGTGGTGCCCACTCACAAGTAGTCAGCTTCAAGTCATGACCGATTTTAACACGAAGTGCGCCCATCGCATCATTTACAACTTTAGCTTTATCCGCACCAAAGAACACGATGTCGCCATTTTCAGCGCCAACACGTTTTAATAAATCAAGCACGATTGGCTCGATGAATTTAACGATTGGAGATTGAAGACCTTCAATACCTTTTTCAAGTTCGTTGACTTTGATGTACGCCAAGCCTTTTGCACCGTAGATGCCAACAAATTTGGTGTATTCATCAATCGCACTACGTGGCAATGAACCAGCACCAGGAACACGTAAAGCAACGATACGGCCTTTAGGATCTTTTGCAGGACCAGCGAAGACTTTGAACTCTACGTCTTGCATCAAGTCTGCAACGTCAACCAGTTTCAATGGAATACGCATATCCGGTTTGTCAGATGCATAGTCACGCATTGCGTCGGCATAGGTCATACGTTCAAATTTATCGAATTTTACATTCAATAATTCATTGAACATTTTAACCGTTAAGCCTTCCATTAAATCCATGATGTCATCGTCACTCATGAACGATGTTTCAACGTCGATTTGGGTAAATTCAGGCTGACGATCCGCACGTAAATCTTCGTCACGGAAACATTTAGCAATCTGGTAATAACGGTCGATACCACCCACCATCAACAACTGTTTGAACAATTGTGGTGATTGTGGAAGTGCGTAGAAGCTACCATTTGAAACACGGCTTGGCACGAGATAGTCACGTGCACCTTCTGGGGTTGCGCGTGTCAAAATTGGTGTTTCAACGTCTAAGAAACCATGATCTTCAAAATAGTTACGGATCAAGTTAGTGACTTTAGAACGGAAACGTAAGCGCTCTAACATTTCTGGACGACGGATGTCCAAGAAACGATATTTCAAACGTATTTCTTCTGAAATATTGGTGTTTTCATCATTCAATGGGAATGGTGGAGTATCAGAAGCTGCTAGAACTTCGATATCTTTACCTAAAACTTCAATTTGACCACTCACCATGTTGGCATTTTCAGTACCTTCATAGCGACGACGTACACGACCTGTAATTTTTAATACAAATTCTGAACGTGCTTTATCTGCTGTTGCGAATGCTTCAGGCGTATCTGGATCGATAACGACCTGAACGAGACCATCACGGTCACGCATATCAAGGAAAATCACACCGCCATGGTCACGGCGACGGTGAACCCATCCGCATAAAGTAACTGTTTGATCGATTTGGGCTTCTGTTAAAGAGCCACAGTAATGAGTGCGCATCATATTGAATTATTTATCCAAACTATATTGGCTGTAGAAGGTGAATGCGTAAACAGCGCAGCACCAATGAAGGGGAGATTATGCCTTGTTGGACGTATAGTCTCAAGTCTTAATGTTTTCAAGCGAATTTTAAACAGACGCTTTTTGTTAAAATGATTTTAGACGCTCTGTCCGATCTAAAAATAAGAATAATAGACAAGCCACAGTAAAGACCGTTAAGCCAGCTTGGGTAAATTCATTAATCGATTTACCAATAAAAAAATAGCGTTCACTGTTCCAAAGATCAGTACTGATATGTTGGTTGTAGTCTAAAACTGAGAACAGCCCATATAAGATGGAGAGGATAACACTGAGTAGTGCAAACCCTTTGAGTTTAACTGGGACGGGATCTGGATGTTGATGGGTCTTATAATAATGCCAGCACATTCTTATGAGGAACGGCAAAGCAATAATAGAAGAGCCAATCTGCAAGACAAAATGTAATGGATAACTAAAACCCAACAATGAAATGTTCTGAGCCAGAATTTCTTTAAAAGCAAAAGTTCGAAAATCGAGATGGGTGAGTCCATCCCAGATCAAATGTGTGCTGATCCCCAGTATAAGTGCCAGACAACTCAGAAGGCTGAAAGAAATAAAGTCATCCAGTGAGTGAATATTTAAAGGGTGTCTGATTTCAAGACAGCGATAGGTCACAGGACGATAGATTAAATACCATAAGAGGCAAAAGAATAATCCAATGGGTAGATTTGGAAATAAGATGCCTGACCACTGGTGGGTTAAAGCGATATTTTCTTGGGTAAATAATCGATAGAGATCGGGGGTCATACATCCAATTGCCAAGGCTGCGACAGGCAAATGCCCCTGACTTAATTTGGATAAAGGTGGAGCGAGGACGGCATGGGAAAGTGTAAAAGGCATATCGTTGAAAAACGACCATTCATTGAATCATGAAGAAGTAGTGTAGCAAATGTTCGTTGTTGCACTGTTTTTTATTGCAAAATAAATGAAATGTTATAATATAACAAAAATAACGATCGACTGATTCGAGACACGATATGTCATTTCCACAGAATATTTTGACCTTATCTATTTTAGCTGTTGTATCTGTATCTACGTTTGCAGCAGAAAATGAGCAAGTGACAAGTTTAGAGACAATACGAATTAAAGCACATCCATTAGAGCAAACATCGAAAGATTTTGCGGTTGCCGATACCGTAGTGGATCAAAAACGCTTACAGCAGGGAGCTGTCACCATTGGTGAGGCATTGAGTAGTGAACCTGGGATCTATTCCAATCAATTTGGTGCGGGCTCAAGTCGCCCTGTGATTCGTGGTCAAGATGGACCACGGGTAAAAGTCTTGCAAAACTCCTCCGAAAATATTGATGTATCAACTTTATCTCCTGACCATGCAGTGACTGTAGATCCTGCACTCGCTCAACAGGTTGAAGTGATTCGTGGACCTTCTACCTTGTTGTTTGGTGCAGGAACAGTGGGTGGTTTAGTTAATGTAACAGATAGTAAGATTCCAACCAAAATGCCTGAAAATGGCTATGAAGGTAATGTGGGTTTACGTTACAACACGGGCAGTGATGAAAAGCTGGCAACGGCTGGGGTAACGGTCGCTCTTGGTGATCAAGTGGCCTTGCGTGTTGAAGGCTTAAATCGTGAAGCCAATGACTATATCGCGCCGAACTATGTGCACGAAGGTGAGAAAGAGCGTCGTGTCGGTAATACCTTTGCCAAAGGTGAAACGGTAAATGTCGGTTTGTCTTGGATTTATGATCGCGGTTTTACAGGAATTTCATATAGCAATCGCCAAGATAAATATGGTCTGCCGGGACATAGCCATGAATATGAGAGCTGCCATTTACATGGTCTAAGTTTGCATTGTGGTGAGCATGATCATGGAGATGGGGATGATCATGGGCATGGTCATGACGATCACGACCACGATCATGCACATGAGGCAGGTCCTTGGATTGATCTGAAATCTGAGCGTTATGATGTGCGTACAGAATTGAATGATCCCTTTGCAGGATTTAAAAAGTTACGTGCTCAAGCCAGTTATACCGATTATAAACATGATGAAATTGAAGAAGATACCATCGCCACTCGCTTTAAAAACAAAGGTTATGATGGTCGTTTAGAATTGGTACATAATCCATTGGGTCCTTGGGAAGGGGTGATTGGAACCCAATATGGTCAACAAAAATTAGAACTCACGGGTGAGGAAGCTTTCTTAGCACCAAATACGACGAAGAAGTGGAGTATTTTTGCCTTAGAACATGCACAGTTTAATGATGTGCATGTCGAGCTGGCAGCACGTGCAGACCAACAAAAAATTGATATTGAAGATTCAACTAAAAAAGATTTCGACGGTTCAGCCTTTTCTGTTTCTGGTGCTGCCAATTGGGAGTTTGCACCGAACTATAAACTTTCTTTCGTAACCTCTCATCAGGAACGTTTACCATTAGCACAAGAACTATATGCAAATGGTGGACATTTCGCGACCAACACTTATGAGTTAGGTGATGATCAGTTGAAGAAAGAGAAATCGAATAATGTGGAACTTGGTTTCCATTATGACAATAACAAGTTTGACTACCATGTGCATGTCTATCACAACTGGTTTGACGACTATATCTATGCTCAAACTTTAGATCGTTATAAAGATTTTCGTTTGGTGAAATATACCCAAGATCAAGCACGCTTCTACGGTGCTGAAGCAGAGGCGGGTTATCAGATCTCGGACATGTACAAAGTTGGTGTATTTGGTGACTATGTACGCGGCAAGATTGACAATGAAAATGCCCCGCGTGTCCCAGCAGGTCGTCTAGGAACAAAAGTAAATGCGGACTTTGGTGATGGCTTTAGCGGTTCAGCTGAATACTATCATGTGTTCCAACAGGACAAGATTGCTGCTTATGAGACTAATACCCAAAGCTATAACATGCTGAATTTAGGTGTGGCTTACACGGGTAAATATAGTAAGGCAACAGATTATCGTGTTTATCTAAATGCCAATAACTTGCTCGATGACCAGGTGTACCAACATGCATCGTTCTTATCAACAATTCCACAAGTGGGACGTAATTTTACGGTTGGGGTGAATTTTAACTTCTAAGTGAAAATTTAATTTTTGATTTTTTAAATGATCACTAAATTAGCATTGAAAAATCAAAGTATAAGCTCTAGCCTACATAAAGTTCCCCCTCTTTGATAAAGAGGGCTGGGGTGATTTTTATTCGGCTAGGGCTTTTTTTGTTTATATGCGTATCTTCCAACGAATCCATCGAAAATTAAACTGGTCAGGTCGACGTTACATGGCAGTTATATTGTGTATTTTTGCGATTGGATACATTGCTTCGGCAATCTATCACACAGTAAAACCACTTCCGAAAGGTCTGGATTTTACTGGGCAACTACGTCATGCCAATGTGAAATTTTTAGCCGATCAGACCTATATCGATGCGCAAGGTCAGCAACAAGTTGATCAGCATATTTTCAAAGAAGTCTTCCAGTTGATTGATCAGGCACAGAGTACCATTGTGCTGGATATGTTCCTATTTAATCAGGAAGTGGGTAAGTCGACAGTCAAACAGTTTCCTTTAATGCAAGAACTGACCGATGCCTTAATCGTGAAGCGCCGTTTGCATCCAAATGTAGAAGTTGTGGTGATTACTGATCCGATTAATTCGGTTTATGGTGGGTTGACTCCAAAGCATTATCTACAACTACGCCAAGCGGGTGTGGATGTCATCGAAACTGATTTAAAACCATTGCGTGCCTCGAATCCACTGTGGTCAGGTTTTTGGTATATCTGCTGTCAAAACTTAGGTAATAATCCTGAAGGTAGTTGGTTAAGTAGCCCATTTGGCAATGATAAAATTACCTTGCGCAGTTATCTAGAATTATTCAATTTCAAAGCCAATCACCGTAAAACCTTGGTAGTTGATACGGTTGACGGCTGGAAAAGTCTGGTGACTTCGGCAAATCCACACGATGGTAGTTCGCATCATAGCAATGTGGCTTTGGTGGTAGATGGGCCAACAGCGATTGATGTGTTGCAAACTGAACAAGCTGTGGCGAATATGTCAAAAGGTTCGAGCCCATTTGTGATTATGGGCGGGCTAGCTGAAGATAAAACATTGCCACAAGTACAAGTGCTGACTGAAAAAGCCATTTACGATGCTGTGCTGAAAATGATTCAGACTGCGAAGAGCAAAGAGCATTTAGATATGGCGATGTTCTATTTATCGGAGCGTAATATCATTGAAGCCTTGAAACAAGCCAAGCAACGTGGTGTCAATATTCGTATTATGCTTGACCCGAATAAAGATGCTTTCGGTCGCCAAAAGAATGGTATTCCCAATCGCCAAGTAGCTTCGGAAATGAATGCGGTAGGCATTCCAATCCGTTGGTGTGATACCCGTGGAGAGCAATGCCATAGCAAAATGTTGCTTAAATCTAATGCCCAGCAAGCGGAGATCGTTCTTGGTTCTGCCAACTTAACTGCGCGTAATCTAAAAAATTATAATCTTGAAACCGACATGCGCGTGATTGGTGCAGCACAAGCGCCCGTGTTTAAAGATGCAGGACAGTACTTTGATGCAGCATGGACAAACGCAAATGGCCGTCAAATCACGGTGGATTATGCAAAATATGCTGATGAATCAAAAGTAAAATACTGGATCTATCGTTTTATGGAATGGTCGGGATTATCCACCTTTTAATGCAGCTTAAATAGAGTTCTACACAATGGCGAAAATTAAACTGAATATCAGACAGGATGAGCAGATTGATTTAGATGTACATCAATTTAATCATTATGCAGATATTGTTGAAATCCAAAGTTGGGCAGAACTCTTAGAGAGTTATTTAGCTCTAAAACAAGATGTTAAACCAAAGAAAGTGTTTCTAGTTCTAGATGATAGGTCACAAGCAGAATACACCTCTATGCATGCTCAATTGGGGGATCAGCTTTATTTTGATGACAGCCAATATTTTGCAGGAATCGAAGATATTGGCAGCCGAGAAAGCCAACTGATTGAAAGTAATATTGTCACACCTTTAAGGCTGCAGCATTATGTTCAACAGCTGAGTCATCTAGATCATCAGAGAAGCTTTGCAAGTCTGGCTGAAAAAATGCAGCACTATGATCAGAGTGATCTAGAGGCACTAATTTATTTCAATCAAAACCTATTGATCTCTAGCAATACTGAAATAATGGTTAAAGTGGCTGCTGTGGAAACAGAAGCATTGAAACTGGCGATGCTACCGAATGGCTATTTTTCTTGTGATTTTGATCCCTTCGAAAACTTCGCCATTATTCAGCAGATACAGCACTATGGCTTCGAATTTATCGGACTGGGTGCATCTTTATTGGGATGGATTAAAACACCAGATTTTAAAGCGGATAAAATTGAAGATTTAATTCAGGATCTCGCTTTAATTTACCCCTTGGACTCAATCCATCAAGAAAAAATGAAAGCGCTGATTTTGGAAAATAATTATCTGATATTACCTTATTCAGAATCCCCACAAGAATATTTAGGTTATGACTTATCGTGATTTAGATCGTGAGTTCAACAAACTGAATGTGGGTGTTTATTTGCGATTCAGCTTGTTGAAAGACCTACATCATCAATAAAAAATTAAGGGCTTGGAGGGATTAATTGATCTAAATCCTTATCAGCCATTTGCTCGAGTTCACTTAAATCTGTTTTAATTTTCCACTGATTTTCATCATCGACAGGATTCGGTAAGCGGGCTTCTAGCCAGTCACAGACCACATCTGGAGTGAATTCTGGATGATTGCACTGAATTACCCAAGCCAAGAAATCTTTAGCCTCACCATTCATATAGGGTGGTGGAGACACTGGGAAGAACTGGGTTGGTAAACGTTCATTGGTGGATAAATAATTAAGAACATGTCCAAGCTCTTGAACGGTTTGCCATGCTAAAGGATGTTCAACATCAATATTGAATTTAAACCACCATGCATGTTGACCATCTGCACCATGCGCAACGATACGCGCTTCTTGCACACTTGGAACTTTGCAAAAGAATTGATAGAGACGATCAAAATTCATTTCAGCCACAGATGTTGCCTTAAAACCAAAAAAATGATTTTAGCATATCTAGGTAGAGCTGTAGGTCGTTGCTGTTTATCTCTGTAAAGCAGCAGTTGATCTGAAAAAATATTATTACAACAGTTGTGATTATTTTTTGTTCTAAAATAGACAGATACTCTGCTTTTAGGGAGATCACGATGAAGCAATTTCAATCTTATATTTATGGCTTGGCGGCTGTATTGAGCTATCTCCCAGTAATGAGCTATGCGGACAATGCTTGGAGTGGTTATAGTGGGGTAGAGCGTCGTTCCTATCATCAGACTACTCCTGGCTATCAGCCACCTGCGCAAGACCCATTTGCGTTCTCAAATCAGCGCGCGACACCGACAGCGCCACCGAAAGGGTACTACTATCAACCCAATCAAAATAATTACTATCCTTATCCGAATCATCGACCGGGTGTTCGTGTCGAATATTATCCAGACACACAATATGACCGCAGCTATCGTCGTGAGTCTTTTGTGGTTGGCAATGAATTACCAGGTGAGTTCCGAAGCGAGCGCTATGTGATTCGAGACTGGGACTATTATTCCTTACGTGAACCACCACGTGGCAGACATTGGGTCGTTGTCGATGGACGTTATCTTTTAGTGACTGATGATAACTTTACCATTGAGATTATTCGCTGATTTTTTGATGGTTTTTAAAATGAAGTCTCTAGAGGACTCTTCATAATTTCTCGCTATTCATTACAAAGCTTTGCAATGTTGCGAGTTTTATTCATGCTTTCTCCTTGAGTTTTTCTTAATCTGATTTCAGATCGAAAAACAGAGGATCAAAGAATGAAGAAGACCGCAGTATTACTTGTATCAACACTTATGTTGGGTGTTTCTGCCTCAGCTATGGCGGATTCAAATCGTTGGAATCATGATCATAGAGATCGCTACGATAATCGCTATGATCGTTATGACCACCGTTACGATCATCGTGAACAGCCACGCTGGTCAAATGGCGACCGCGGTAATCATTATGGTCAACGTATTAACTTCAAGCGTGGCGAACGGTTACCCTCAGAATTCCGCAGTAACCGCTATGTGGTTTCGAACTATCGTAGCCATCGTTTATATGAACCACCTCGTGGCTATAACTGGATGCAGGTACAAGGCAAATATGTGTTGGTGGACTCGAAATATCGTGTTTTCCGAGTTGCATAGCAAACGTAATAAAAAAGCAGGCCATGTGCCTGCTTTTTTATTTATGCCAGTTCGTCATCTTGTGGTTGAGGTGTTTTGTTGGAAGGCAATTGTTGTTCTTGATCTTTGCCCCGAATTACAGAAGGGTAGTTCCATGACGCAAATCGTACCACCAAAATCGCCACAGCTAAAATCAAGATCGAACCTGTGGTAATGACCAAATCCATAGAGGCTTTATGATTGTGCTGAATATCGGCAATCAATAGACGGGTGAGTGCAGTAATCGCGACATAAATCAAAAAGCGCACCGGCATGTGATTGGTCTTGAAATAAATCCCTACCATTGCACCTAATTCTAAATAGATAAACAGCAGCAAGATGTCATCAATGGTGGCGTACTGTTTTACCGTTAGAATTTCAATCACGGTATGTACGGCTGACCATGCAATCATACAGCCGATAATAAATAAGGCTAAATAATGAAAAGCTTCAACTGCGTAATGACCGAAGCGATCAAGTAGACGAGGTAAGCCTTCAAGTTTCTCTCTTGAATTAGACATAGCGATTTATATTCTCAACATGATCATTAGAATGTTATGCAAGTTTTATGCTGATTTTATTATAGTCATAAAAAAACTGCCTCAACCAAATGATTGAGGCAGTTTTATCACCGCGCTAAAATTAAGCTTGATTGGTGAAATAATCTTCGCTGAAGTTCATGATCAAATCAGAACCTGCTTTGATTTTCGCTAAACGTGCATCTAATTCAGGCAAGATACGGTCTACAAAGTATTGTGCTAATGCAATTTTGTTTTGGTAGAAATCACCAGACTTGTCTTTTGCAGCAGCAGCGATTTTTGCAAACATATATGCGAAGCTGAGTAAGCCTACTGCATGTAAGTAATCAACCGCAGCGGAGTTCGGGAAGTCAACATTTTCAGCTGCTTGCTCAATAATGAACTGCGTGATTGCTTCAATTTCAGTTGCAGCATCTAAGGTTGCATCTTTAATGAAGTTCAAATCAGTGTCTAGATCATTGGCGAAGTCACGGATTTCAGTGATGTACTCAGCAATGAATGCACCGCCACATTTAATGGTTTTACGACCAATTAAATCTTGAGACTGAACACCATTGGTACCTTCGTAAATTTGAGCAATACGAAGATCACGGATACATTGTTCCATACCCCATTCACGGATATAACCGTGGCCACCAAACACCATTTGCGCATCTAGAGTCGCTTGGAAAGCAGTATCAGTGAGGTAAGCTTTTGCGATAGGTGTTAACAATGCAACACGGTTGTTCGCTTGCTTCACAGCTTCAGCATCGGTCGAGAACTTGGTGATGTCCAGTTGTTGACCGACATAGACTGCAAATGCACGTGATGCTTCGTTATTCGCACGTACATTTAACAACATACGACGTACATCGCCGTGAACTAAAATGCTGTCCGCTGGTTTGTTTGGTGATTGGACGCCTGCTGCGCTACGGCCTTGCAAACGGTCAGTCGCATATTGTGCTGCATTTTGATAAGCAAATTCAGAAGCACCCAGACCTTGGATACCCATCGACAAACGTTCGTAGTTCATCATGACGAACATTGCAGCAAGACCTTCGTTTTCTTTACCAACGAGGTAGCCTTTAGCACCATCAAAGTTCATCACACATGTTGCAGAGGCTTTGATCCCCATTTTGTGCTCGATTGAACCAGGGCCTACAGGGTTACGTTCACCTAAAGAACCATCTTCATTTAACAGGAACTTTGGAACGATGAATAACGAGATACCACGTGAACCCGCAGGAGCATCAGGTGTCTTGGCAAGAACAAGATGAATGATGTTTTCAGCTAGGTCGTTATCACCACCGGTGATGAAGATTTTAGTACCGGTAATGTTATAAGTACCGTCTTCATTACGTTCAGCTTTAGTTTTGATAATGCCTAAATCTGTACCTGCATGTGGTTCAGTTAAGCACATCGTACCTGACCATTCGCCAGAGTAGATTTTAGGTAAATAGGTTTCTTTTTGCTCTTGTGATGCATAGCTATTTAAGGCCATACCAGCACCCACAGAAAGCAGCGGGTAGAGCATGAATGATGGGTTGGTTGCGAATAACATTTCATCAGACAGTACAGTCAGCATTTTTGGCATTGCCTGACCGCCCCATTCTTCATCAGCACCTAAGCCGATCCAACCACCATCAGCATATTGACGGAATGCTTCTTTAAAACCAGCTGGGGTAAAAACTTCACCATTTTCCCAACGTGCGCCTTCTTCATCACCCGTACGGTTTAACGGATGTGTCACGTTTTGGGCAAACTTCGCCATTTCTTCTAAAATTGCTTCAGCTGTTGCAGCATCTACATGAGCCAGTTTCTCATTAGACTGCCAAAATTGTTCTGCTTTAAATACATCATTTAAGATGAATTTCATATCTGCTAAAGGAGCATTGTAAATTGGCATAATCGTTCCCTTCTACGCACAGTTTCATGTGCAAAGTGATCAAATAAAACGAACAAATAAATTGAATAGTGTAAATTTAGCATTGATTAAACAAAAAAAGGACGGTCAAAACTGACCAGTCCTTTTTCTGTGATGAACGTTGCATCTCATTCTAAACTATGTTTAGAAAGCGAAGTGTTCCGCATCAAGTTCAAACAATGGCGCTACGCCAGTTGAAAGTACGTCTACATGTGAGCGAACACGTGGCAAGATCTTCTTGAAGTAGAAGCGAGCAGTAGTCACTTTTGCATTGTAGAAGTCAACTTCAGTTGAACCTTCTGCTAATTTCTCTTGAGCAACAAGCGCCATACGTGCCCATAAGTAAGCAAGCGTTACATAGCCAGAGAAGTATAAGTAGTCAACCGCAGCTGCACCAACTTCATCTGGGTTTTGCATTGCACGCATGCCGATTTGCATGGTGATATCGCCCCATTCTTTGTTTGCAGCAGCCAATGGCGCAATGAACTCTTGCATTGCAGCATTGTCTTTGTTTGCTTCAACAAATTTATGGATGATCTTGGTGAAGTCTTTCAACATCGCACCTTGAGTTTGCAGGACTTTACGACCTAACAAGTCAAGTGCTTGAATCTCAGTGGTACCTTCGTATAAGCAAGCAATACGTGTATCACGTACGATTTGTTCCATACCGTGTTCAGAGATGAAACCGTGACCACCAAATACTTGTACACCGTGCTTCGCAGATTCAGAACCCGTTTCAGTTAAGAATGCTTTTGCAATTGGTGTTAACAAAGACAAGATGTTATCAGCAAACTTACGCTCTTCTTCAGTTTCGCCTTTCTCAACGATATCTGCATATTGAGCCAATAAGTAAACCAACGCACGACCGCCTTCAGCAAATGATTTTTGCGTTAAAAGCATGTTACGAACAGCTGGGTGAACAATAATTGGATCAGCTTCTTTTTCAGGTGCTTTAGGACCAGAAAGAGAACGCATTGCCAAACGATCTTTCGCATACGCTAAAGCGCCTTGGAAAGAAGATTCAGATGCAGATAAACCTTGAACTGCTGTACCGATACGTGCTGTGTTCATGAAGGTGAACATGCAGTTTAAGCCACGGTTCTCAGGTCCGATCAAGTAACCTTTTGCTTGGTCAAAGTTAATGACACAAGTTGCGTTACCATGGATACCCATTTTGTGTTCGATTGAACCACAACGCACTGCATTACGCTCGCCAACAGAACCATCTGCATTTACATGGAATTTAGGTACGATGAATAATGAGATCCCTTTAGTACCTTTTGGTGCGCCTGGTAAACGTGCAAGTACGATATGAATGATGTTCTCAGCCATGTCATGTTCACCAGCAGAGATAAAGATTTTCTCGCCAGAGATTGCGTAACTACCGTCAGCATTTGGTTCTGCTTTAGAACGGATGATACCTAAGTCAGAACCTGCATGAGATTCAGTTAAGCACATGGTCCCTGTCCAAACACCTGAAACAAGGTTTGGCAAGTAAGTGTTCTTTTGCTCATCAGAACCGTGATGTTCTAAAGTACGAACAGCACCGTGAGAAAGACCAGGGTACATGCCCCATGACCAGTTTGCAGTACCGACCATTTCAGAGATAGAAATCCCTAAAGAGTTTGGTAATGCTTGACCGCCAAATTCTTCATCAGCAGAAAGAGATGGGAAGCCAAGTTCGATATATTTTTGATACGCTTCTTTAAAGCCTGTAGGTGTTGTTACAACACCGTCATTCCAAGTACAACCTTCACGGTCGCCGACTTGGTTTAAAGGAGAAAGTTCGTTTTCGCAGAAATCAGCCGCTGCTTCTAAATATTGATCAACCAATTCACGGCTTACTGTGTCTTGAAATGCAGGAAGTTTCGCGTAATGTGCTTCAGCATTTAATAATTCGTGCAATACGAACTGCATATCACGTAAGGGTGCTTTGTATTGTGGCATAGCGGGTTCCTCAATACTGGTTAAACCAGAGTTATAATCTTAGTCAATGTTTGATGTGCCCAAGAGCACCATTTGGTAGCGCTAATCGTGCAACAAGTTATAGTTCGGTACAAGCTTTTGCAGGTCATTTCTTAGTGACTGCTAAGTCAAAGTTTATGGTTCAACCTGCTTAAGCGTATAGATTGTAGGCGGTTTTCAGGCTTTTGAGTTAAACTGCTGATCTAAAATCGTAAGCAGCTGTGTAATTCAAAATGAATGCTCTTTGGCCATAAAAAAAGGCGCTTTAAAAGCGCCGATGAGGAAGAGGTTGATTATGTTGTTGCGTTGGCTTGGCGTTTGAACTGAGATTTATCTGGGGTAAAACGAACTTCACATGTGCCTTCAATTACACGCTTATTCCATTGAACATTCACACGTTCTCCAATACGCTTACCTTGGCAGGCTTGTTCGATTTGCGCACGTTGAGCTTGATGTTCCTGACGCATTTGTTCACGTTGCTCTAAACGCTGTTCACGTTTAGCTTGCCATTCGGCACGTTGCTCTGGTGTTAGTGGTGTACGTTGCATATTATGACGGTGGTGGTCACGGTTCATCGACTGTTCTGCTGGAGTTGTCGATTGACAGGCAGCCAAACCTAAAATAGAACCGAGTAGAGTGGTCATCAATACAATTTTTGTCTTGTTCATTATTTTATCCAGCATGATCAGTTGAGATTCGATGGTTAAAGATTAGATAATAAAGATGAAGAAACAATGGAGAGTTTTTTTCGACCATGTTGGTTACAATCCATAAATAGAACACTATTGAGATTCAGCTTTTGAATGTTCGTCGCGTACCTTTAGCCTTACGCCTGTTTTTAACGGTATTACTTACAACCTTGTTGATCGCAACGATTAGCTTGGGGGTTTTGCATTGGACCATGCAAAAAAACTTTGCGCGTTATGTGGCCGATGTGGAAATGCAGAAGTTAGACCGTCTGATTGCCAATTTGGGCAATGTTTATACGGTTTATCATGACTGGGGTAATGCGATTCAGGCACAGATTCTGCAAATAGAAGGTACTGCTGCACCTGACGACTATGATCGATTATCGCAGTGGTGGTTACGCCGTCAGTATGATATTGCCTTACAGCAACGTTATTTTAATGACCATACTTTACTCAGCCTTTCTCCTACTTTGGCACAGAATAGTGTTGAGGTAAAAAATCGGCAGATATTTAACGACGAAGAATTAAAAATTCTCAAACAAAACTTACCTTCAGAATATCAGCCTTTCGAAGGCTTACGTTTTCCTTTAAGCCCTCGTCAATTTCGTTTAAAGACGGATAGCAAAGAAGATAAACAAGAAAACAAACTTAATACAGCGCCTGTTGAACATGGTAAAAAACGCTTTGTTTCTATTCCTGATCGTTTAGGTTTAAGTTCACGTTTATCTTTATATGATGAAAACCAGCAGTTTATTGTAGGTGAGCCAGCGAGTGACCAAATTTCGTTCCGCCCAATTGTGGTTGGGGAAAAGGTGGTTGGTTATTTAGGTTTAAAACCTGTACTTGATCAGGACGATGCATCCAGTATCAATTTCTTTAGTAACCAAAAACGTTATTTGCTGTTGGTCTATGCATTAACGGTACTTTCAAGTCTGGTTGCTGCATTGTTGATGGCAACTTATTTTAAGAAGCCGATTCAACGCTTATTAAAAGCTACTTTAGAACTGACACATGGTAATTATCAGCATCAGGTCATGATCAAACGTAATGATGAACTTGGTGATTTATCTAACCAGCTGAATCATTTGGCTGATATTTTACATCAGCATGAAGAATCACGCCGTCAATGGGTATCCGATACTTCACATGAACTAAAAACACCGTTGGCTGTATTGCAGGCACAGATCGAAGCGATGCAGGATGGGATTCGTAAAGCCACACCGGAACACCTTGATGCCATGATGCGTCAGGTGAGTACCTTGAAAAAGTTAACCCAAGATTTAGCTGATTTGGCACAAGCTGATGCGCAACAGTTGAAATGCTATTTTGCGACAGTTAATCCTTGGGATGTAGTATTGCAAGAGGTTGAAAACTTTAAGTCTACCTTTGAGCAAAACCAGCTTGAAGTAACACTGTCAGGGGAAGGGGCTAGCTTATCTTTAGACAGAGACCGCTTTAAACAGATTATTGTCAATTTACTGGGTAACTGTGTTCGCTATACCGAGCAAGGTGGAAAAATACAGATTCACACTCAACAAAATGAGCAACAATGGATAATGTATGTTGATGATAGTCCATTGGGTGTGAATGATGAGCAACTGGCACGTTTAGGTGAGCGTTTCTATCGTGTCGATGACTCGCGTACACGTAGCACTGGGGGTACCGGTTTAGGCTTAGCTTTATCATGTAAACTGGCACAAGCTTTAGGTGGTTCACTGACTTTCGACCATTCACCTCTAGGTGGGTTGCGTTGTGTGCTGACTTTCCCAAAACAGATTAAGTAACTTTTAAATCCTCTTTGGTGGGGGATGATGGATAGGATGAAGACCATGAAACATATTATGTTGGTTGAAGATGAAGTTGAACTCGCACAGTTGGTTCGTGACTATTTAGAAGCTGCTGGGTTTGAAGTCAGTATGTTTCATGATGGTCAAGATGCTTATACTCAGTTTCAGCAACGTAAACCAAGCTTAATGATTTTGGACTTGATGGTTCCGCGTATGGATGGTTTGACCATTTGCCGTAAAGTCCGTGAACAGTCTGATCTACCGATCATTATGGTGACTGCTCGTACTGAAGAAATTGACCGCGTATTAGGTTTGAACATGGGGGCAGATGACTATATCTGTAAGCCGTTTAGTCCAAAAGAACTGGTTGCTCGTGTACAAGCTGTTTTACGCCGTTTGGAACGTAAGGCTGAGCCTGAACAAAATGATTTATTCCGTATTGATAAAGCGCAGCAACGGATTTGGTATCAACAAAAAGCACTGACTTTGACCCCGACTGAGTTTCGTTTATTAGAGTTGTTCTTGGAACACTTAGGTCAAGTTTATTCTCGTGCGCAATTACTTGATCATATTAACCCTGATAGCTTCGATGTTGCCGATCGCGTGATTGATAGTCATATTAAAAACCTGCGCCGTAAGATCACAGAAGCGGCAGATACGGGCAATCGTCATGAATGGATTCAGGCGGTGTATGGGGTAGGTTATCGCTTTGAATATCCAGATGAGTAACTAGATTTACGCTATCCTGTGATAAGCCTTGCGCTGCTACAACGCCTTGCACTGCTATAGTCGCCCTTGCGCCGCTTCAACGCGGCTCATATCCAAGAAAATGTGGATAGTTTCTACAGATGAGTTCGCCTCTTTTCCTTTGTATAGAGAAGCTGAAATAAGATGGATCTTGATGATGATAAGGGATGACGTACTGCAAAAAGTTTTATCCTGTGGATAACCACAGCGTTATCCACAGAAAATGTGGATAGTTTCGCAAAGCTATTGTAGAAATTATCTGCTGTTATGTGGTTAAGTGAAAAATCGCTATCTTCGCCACTAAAAAATATTACATTACTTTACAAAAGGTTGTGATGATATCTGTGCCGTAATTGAGATCAATTCTCTCTATCGAACTTATCCCCTGAATAAGCCTTGTTCGGTTTAATAAAAGCCGCTATCCACAGAATCGGTTTTAAACGCCTGTTTGATTATGGATGAATGATAATGGGCGTATGATCCGTGACCAATTGCCATATCTCATCCATATCTGAGTTGGTTACCGCAATACAACCCAGTGTCCAGTCTTTACGTGGCATATAGCTTGCGCTTGCAGGAAGTGATGTTGCCCGTGTTGGTACGGTACCATGAATCATCACATCACCGCCAGCGGATTGACCCTGCTGTTGGGCATAGGCGCGATCCACTTTATTGGGATAGGA
This sequence comes from Acinetobacter sp. Tr-809, assembly GCF_011753255.1. Classification (NCBI taxonomy): domain Bacteria; kingdom Pseudomonadati; phylum Pseudomonadota; class Gammaproteobacteria; order Moraxellales; family Moraxellaceae; genus Acinetobacter; species Acinetobacter sp. Tr-809. Next base: position 254,990 of record NZ_VWVZ01000005.1, on the reverse strand, counting down.
GATGTGCAAAGACTTATAGTAAGCACTTTGAGGATTCCGCCAATCAATAGAATAAGTTCCCTCAGGTGTTTTACCATCACCTTCAAACTGTTTGTGTCCGATCGGATCAAAGCCTAAACGCATGGGATAGCTGCGAATGACTTCCTGTTGATGTTTCAATTGCAGAATGCGCTGGCTTTTAAACACTTCAATTGAAGTCACCGGTTTGTTTTTTTGAAGCTGTTGTATTTCATGGGCTGAAAGAGGTTGATGTGCTGAGCCCATTGTTGGGATAAACTTGCCATACTGGGAATAAGCCAGTCCCAATAACAGGATTAAAATCGCACATCCAATCATCAGCCCAATTTTCATAGATTTCTTCTTCTAAGATGAACAACTGACAGAAATTTCAGCTACATCGCTTGGTAAAGGCCCAGTATCTTGTTCCGTTTCTAAATCAGCTTGTTTTTGATAAGGTTGATTCAATAGCTTAAACAAACGATCGACCTCATTAAAGTCACCACGTTCAGCAAGTTCAATGGCTTTCTGTGCCATATGATTACGTAGAATATACTGTGGATTGACCTGCTGCATGATCTCATCCAAGGCATCAGTATCTTGATGTTGTCGAATATTTTGATAGCGGGTTAGGAAGTCATCAAACTGCTGGATATGAATACAATCATCTCTTAAAGCCTTGTAATTCTGTTGCTGCAAACGAAGAAAACTTTGCGTGTAATCTAGCTGCTCAGTTTGCAAAATACCAAGAAAGGCAAAACTACAATCTAGGCTGTCTTTATGAAATTCTGGCAGCCCCATTTTTTGGCATAGACCTTGCCCATAATGTTGTAAGAAAGTCGGCTCAAATTTTTCTAAACATGCTGCTAGATCGAGTTTGAACTGTTCTTTGTTCTCTGTGGTCGCTAGGGGAATTAAGTTATTCAGCCATGTCCAAAGATTCCAATGACCAATACTCGGCTGATTTTGATAGGTATAACGCCCTTGATAGTCTGAGTGGTTATTAATCCAATTCGGGCGGAAACGTTCCATAAAACCGTAAGGTCCGAAGTCGAGTGTTGAACCTGTAATATTAAGATTATCGGTATTCATGACACCATGCGCAAAGCCAACCAATTGCCATTTAGCAATCATGATCGCGGTTCTCTCAATCACCGCTTCGGCGAAAGCCAGAATTGGATTTTCAGCTTTCAGGCATTCTGGATAATGCCATTCAATACATTTCTGGGTGAATTCAACCAAAAGCTCAGGGGCGTATTGATTGATCCACTCAAAATGCCCTAAACGAATATGACATTCGGATGTGCGCAATAACATTGCACCCAGCTCTAGGGTTTCGCGTTGTACGCCCTGAGTTGAACTGGTAAAACCAACCGCATGACTTGATGCAACGCCCAAAGCATTTAACGCATGTCCAGCGAGATATTCACGAATCACTGAACGTAGGACGGCTCGACCATCACCCATACGCGAGTAGGGGGTTGAACCTGCACCTTTGAGATGTAGATCAATCGTTTCGCCTTGTTTATTTAGGATTTGCCCGATCAACAAACCGCGGCCATCTCCTAACTGTCCAGCCCATTGCCCAAACTGATGGCCTGCATAAACCATGGCGAGTGGGGGAAATTCAGCAAAAGTTTTTTGTCCGCTACAGATTTCAACCCAGTTGGCTTTATCTTCTTCGCTCCACTGCAATTCATCAGCCAATGCTTCATTAAAATGCCCAGCTTTGGCACCACGTAATGGACTTGGCTGCTGTTGGTGATAGAGCTTGGGATTGAGCGAAGCATAGCGAGGATTGAATTGCATAAACGAAACATCAGAGAGAGCCGAATCATGACTATAGCAAATATCAGTGTGAAATGGTGAATCGTCGGGAGAAAGGAATGGTAGATGTATAGGCATAAAAAATGGCCTCTCTTGAGACCATTTTAGTTATCGATCGCTTATTCGGAAACAGGCGCTTTTTTGATATTGCGCATCAAGGTTTCTAAACATTCACGATGGTGACTTAAGCGATGTTCAAGCAATTGGAAATCAACTTTCAGTTTATGGTCCATCTGGTGAATTTTTTCAGCCATCGCTGCTTTCTTCGCTTGAAGCTCTTGTTCTTTCAGCTTAGCCCAATCATTTAAAGTATGGGTGAAAGCTTCATATTCTTGTGCGATACGTTGTTTCATTTGCACGATGTCAGTATTCACATCATGACCATAAATTGCCAAGTCACGTTCCGCATATTTGAACTTCATCGCAAGCTCTGCTTTTTTGATATTAAAGCTAGGAATACGACGTAAGTTTTTTGCTAAACCAAGTTTAGAACTGGTCCAAATCAACCATTTGGTTGGGTCATATTGCCACCATTTCACACCATTACGGTAATCGTATTGGAAAATGTGGTGGTAGTTATGATAACCCTCACCCCAAGTGAAAATAGCTAACACGAAGTTGTCACGCGCTGTATTTTCATCAGTATAAGGACGTTTGCCCCACATATGGCATAGTGAGTTGATAAAGAAGGTGACATGATGACTGATGATCAAACGTAATAAACCACCGAGTAAAATTACACCCCAGATATCGCCTGTCGCCCAACCAATCAAGCCTAATACACCAACGTGAACTGCGATCACCATTGGCACATAGTAGTTGTGTTGGAACATCACTAATTTGTCATTGAGCAAATCAGGTGCATTTTTAAAATCTGGTTTAGATGGGGAGTGATCGCGAATCATCCAACCTAAATGTGCATACCAAAAGCCACGTTTGATTGAATACGGGTCTTCATCAACATCATCGACATGGCGGTGATGGGTACGGTGACCTGAAGCCCAGAACAAAATACTGTTTTGAACAGCAAAGGTGCCGCCAATCATGAGTAAGATTTTAAGCGGTAATGCTGCCTCATAAGCACGATGTGCCCATAGACGGTGATAACCTGCTGTAATTCCTAGGCTACTGAGTGCCAATAGGAAAATCATACTCACCCATGCACTTACACTAAAATCATAATAATAGGCGTACAAAGGAATTAATATAGCAGCAAGAATTGGTGTTCCAATTAAGGTAATGCTAGCAGTCCAGTTAATGGGTGCTTTTTTGAGTGGGGCGGAAGTCATATCCGTCAGCGCTCCTAAAAACCTTGTTTGCACAAGATAATAAAACTAAACGAGATAGCAAAACCAATCATGACGATATATTGCTATTTTATCACTGATATTAGCATGCCCAAATCAATTAGCACTAGCATTATTCTACAGTTGTATCGAAAGAACAGTAACAGAATTCATTTGTAAAATTAATCAATGAATTAAAAGGTGAAATAAATCAATGTCTGAGCAAATTACCATGAAAAATCCCATTTTTTCTTTGAAGGCATTTTTTAACAAAACTTTAATATTCTCTGCTGCAGTCATGCTTGCAGCGTGCCAAAGCCAGCCAAAACCTGTGCAAAAAAACACCTTGCAGCCCAAGCGAGTAACTCAGCCACCAGCAATGCAAGTGCGTAAGAGTACAGACGGTGTTCAGGATGTGGAATGGCAGATTACAACGATTCAGGGCAAGCGAGCATTGTTCTTTAATCAATATCCCAGTTTCTTGCTTAACTCTGTTTCAAAAATGGTGACAGGCCATACTGGGTGTAACAATATTTATGGTCGTTATAAATACGATTTCACCCAACGTAAACTAGATTTTGATGTGATGGCACAACATCAAAGCTGTAATCGCGCTTTAGCACAAGAAGCTGACTTGATGGACTCGATTCAACGGGTTGAGCGCTTCCAGTTGGATGGTGCAAACTTATATTTATTAGATGCAAAAGGGCAACGTCTTATTCAGGCGCAACGTAAAAAATAGAATAAAAAAGGCGGAATGTATTCCGCCTTTTGTTTACTTCAAGTGTTGCAACATCGTGGTGGGTACATCGGTAATCAAACCTTGAATGCCCAATCGCTGAAGGTGCTTGGCACGTTCAACGTCATTCACCGTCCAGACGCTAATCTCAAGATTCGCTTGTTGAGTCCGTTGAATAATTTCATCTGTTGCCAAGGCATCTCCCCAACCAATTTGATTGCAGCCATATTGCTGTGCTAGTTCGATCGCATATTCACCAATTGGAATTTCCACCAATAGCCCACGTTTAAATGAACTGTGATGTTGTTGTAATGCCGCCAAAATTTTGACATCAAAACTGGTAATGGTTACGCTCTTCTCAAACCCTTTTAAATCTTGATGCAGTTGATAGACCAAACGTTCAGCTGCTGCTCCATCTGCAACGGCCTTAATTTCAACTTCGATATGCTCAAAATCGGTTAAACAATCCAAAACATGCGGCAGGCTTGGTGTGTATTCTTCAAATGCCCATGCCTGCCATTGATGGCGATGATCGAATTGCTGAGCTTCTAATAAATTGCAGCTTTCAACCTGTTGTGAACGACCGGCAGTACGAACAAAATCATCATCATGAATCACGACCAATTGATCATCTTTCAGTTGGCGCACATCAAATTCAACGGCACGTACACCTAAATCATGCAAATAGTGAAAACCACCCAAAGTGTTTTCAGGAGCTTCACCACGTGCACCACGATGACCAATAATTCGCATGTGTTTCTGCCTTTATTGAAAAATTACGCTTGATCGATACTGTCATTAATATTCTTTTGCCACAGCACTTCGCTACCACCTTCAGCACGTTGTAATGCACGTGAAGCAACGAATAACCAGTCCGATAAGCGATTCAGTAATTGTAATGCGGTTGCTTGAATATTTTGGTCACGATTATGTACTGACAACAAAGCACGTTCTGCACGACGGCAGACTGCACGAGCTTGATGTGCATAACTACAAGCTAAAGTGCCTGATGGCAAAATGAAATCTTTTAACATCGGCAGTGATTCATTCATGTGATCGATTTCTTTTTCAAGGAAATCAATACATACAGGTTGTAGTAGAAGATATTTTGGAATACACACTTCGCCACCTAAATCGAATAACCAATGCTGAATCAGGCTTAAGCTTTTATCCCAGTGTGCTTTATTTTCAATTTGGCTGTTACTGATTTGTGCGCGGAGCACGCCAATGGTCGCATTGAGTTCATCGACATCACCCAATGCTGCGATGCGTAAATCATCTTTGGCAACGCGTGAACCATCCCCTAAGCCAGTTGTGCCTGAGTCACCTGTACGGGTATAGATTTTGCTTAAACGATGTCCCATAGTTCTGCTTCTCTGATCCTGAAAATAAAAAGGGGATAATGTCGGTCAGAACATTACCCCGAAACTGGAGTTAAGAAAATATTTTTTATTATTTTATCATGCGATTAATAACGGAATGTGACACCTGCAGAAGCTAGGCGACCACCGTTGATGTAGTAACTACCACTACCATAAGCGGTACGATATTTTGAATCACCTACATTTTGGATGTTCGCAAAAACATCTACATTTTTATTCACTTTGTATTGTCCATGCATGTCTACACGGAAGTGTCCAGGGATTTGAACATTGTCAAAAGCACTGTTGTCGTAATCACCATTCGCTAGCATTGTAGTCGAGAAGGTATATTGTTCATCGGTCCAACCTGCAGTCAAAGTAATATTTTGACGAGGACGACGACTTAAATCTTCATCATTTTTCTTGTCTTTAGCTCGAACATAGTTATAGCTTAAATTAGTAAACAGGTTTTCACCTTGCCATTTCACATACAGCTCACTACCTTCCATTTTAGCTTTTTCAACGTTACTCATTTGATTCAGAACGCCATCAAAAGCAATGAGATTATCTACTTCTGTAGTATAGAGAGATAAACCAGTTGAAATATTGTAAGCCAGTTTTTGGTCTAGACCGATTTCATAAGACAAACTTTCTTCTGGTTTAAGGTTTGGGTTACCACCATAAGCATACATATCATTGAGTGTTGGAGCTTTAAAAGCTGAACCAATATTTGCATAAATACTAGTTAAAGGTAGCAATTGATAACGAACAGATCCTTGAGCAACAGTATGTGTACCGAATTTTTCATTGTCTTCTACACGGATACCAACTTGGGTGTTTAATCCTGCTTGATCATATTTGTGCTGGATATAATAACCTGTTGAATCAATATCCTCTTGATATGGCGTGCCATAGGAAATCACATCACCATCAATATTTCGGTGTGTTACACCAACGAGAAGCTTTTGATTTGGTGTAAAGCCCCATTGACCATAGATTTCAGATTCTTGTGTTTTACTATGCACAAAATCTATTGAATTATTTTGATCTAATTCATCTTTAAATTGAGAGAAACGGGCATGTACGGCTAAATTATCAAGAATATTTAAACGTCCTTTGACGTTAATGATTTCATTTTTAAAATCTTGAGAAACGAATTTGCCTGAGATATCGTAATCGCTAGAACCTTGGTTCTCACTATAATCAACCGAAGCCGCATATTGCTCTTTATCAACGCCAACTTTTGCACTATAGCCCTTTTGATCAAATGAGGCATCGGCTGCATTTTTTATCTCTTTTACAGGTGTCCCATCCGTTTCAAGGCGTTGCCCACGAATTTGTGCATAGAAACCATTTTCAGCCAGATCTGCACCTACTACAGATTTATAGGTTTTATTTTCACCTATTTCACCTGTTACAAATGCAGCGGTTTTTTCTGGTGTTTTAGAAATAAGTTGAACTACGCCTGAGATTGCATCAGTACCATATAAAACTGATGCAGGACCTTTTAATACTTCGATCTGCTTAATATCAGTTGTATCAATAAATGGTAAAGAGGCTGTGCCAGAAGTTGCTGAATTCAGGCGGACACCGTCTCTTAAAACAAGCGTTTGGTTTGAATTACCACCACGTAGGAAGATAGAAGCTGTCTGGCCATAGCCACCGCTTTGTACCATATTGATAGAAGCATCGGTTTGTAATAATTGTGGTAAAGATGCAATTGGTGACTGCTCAAGAATTTTCGGTTCAATAATATTGATTCGCGCAGGAACTTCACTGATTTTTTGTTCAGTACGAGATGCTGTCACAACAATCGTATCTAGCGTCGCAGTTTTATCGCTTGATTGATCTTGAGCAAAAGCAGGTGAAGAAAACCCCATCGCAATAGCGATAGCACCAACTAAACGAGTCGGTTGAAAAACAGTAGACATGATGTCGCTCCAGACATTCACCCGTCGTGAATGATAATGTGGAAATAAACAACAAGCAGGTCTCCGGACTTCACTATAATCATCAAATGAATGATGTTACTCATCATCTTCCCACATCATACCGATGCAGTGATTTGGCTTTGAGCTGAGATGAGTGATTCGGTGTTACCGTTGCGAGGGCAGTGTTGGACTTACACCAACTTCCCTATAAACAAAAGAATTTGCTTTAGACTTGTTGCAAGATTACGCAAAGTATAAAGTGTTAACGTTTTTTAAACAATTGCATTTCCGAATGAACTTTGCCCAAAGCAAGTCAAATTGGATTACAATGCGAAAGTTTCAAAAATATTCAGTTTAAATTGGACAGCTCATGCGCCAAAGCCAAATGCGAACTCGCGCCAAGATTTGTGGAATTACCCGAGCACAAGATATCCAAGCCGTTGTCCAAGCAGGGGCAGATGCGATTGGTTTTGTATTTTTTCCACCCAGTCCACGTCATGTCAGTATCGAGCAAGCCCAAAGCTTGGCAAAGCTGGTACCACCTTATGTGCAATTGGTCGGCTTATTTGTAAATGCCAGTGCTGAACAAATACAAACGGTGCTTGATTCCGTTGCTTTGGATGTATTACAACTACATGGCGATGAAACGCCAGAACAATGCCAATTAATTGCAGCACACTGTAAACGCCGTTGGTATAAGGCCATTCAAGTCAAACCTGATTTAGATATTGTGGCTGAAATCCAGCGTTATCAAGCAGCGGGAGCTGGTGCCGTCTTGCTTGATGCATGGCATCCTGAACTGAAAGGCGGCACAGGGCACAGTTTTGACTGGACCCAATTCCCGCAACTTGAAATTCCACTCATTTTGGCAGGCGGATTAACCCCTGAAAATGTCAGTGAAGCTATTGATACTACAGCGGCATTTGCTGTAGATGTCAGCGGAGGCGTCGAGTCCGCAAAAGGTATAAAAGACCAACAACTGATTGAAAAATTTATGCAAGGAGTCCAACGTGGATCAGCAAAGCCTTAGTCAAAAAAATCAAGTGATTGACTACACCCAGTTTCCAGATGCTCAAGGGCATTTCGGTATTCATGGTGGACGTTTTGTATCCGAAACGCTGATGGCTGCACTTGAAGACCTCGAGAGTCTTTATGGTCGTATGAAGAATGATGCACAGTTTTTAGCGGAGTTTGACCGTGATCTTGCATTCTATGTTGGTCGTCCTAGCCCGCTTTATTATGCTGAACGATGGTCTCAGCACCTCGGCGGTGCGCAAATTTACCTGAAACGTGAAGACTTGAACCATACTGGTTCGCACAAGGTTAATAACACCATTGGTCAGGCTTTATTGGCAAAGCTATCAGGTAAAAAGCGCATCATTGCGGAAACAGGTGCAGGTCAACACGGTGTGGCGACAGCAACGATTGCAGCACGCTTGGGTATGGAATGTGTGGTGTACATGGGCGCTGAAGACGTGAAACGTCAGGCCATGAATGTCTATCGTATGCGTTTGTTGGGTGCAACGGTGGTGCCTGTGCAAAGTGGTTCAAAAACATTGAAAGATGCCATGAACGAAGCGATGCGCGATTGGGTGACCAATGTGGATAGCACCTATTATGTGATTGGTACTGTTGCAGGCCCACATCCATATCCGCAGCTGGTTCGTGATTTTCAGTCGATTATTGGCCGCGAAGCTCGCCAACAAATCCAACAACAAGCGGGGCGTTTGCCAGATGCTTTGGTGGCTTGTGTAGGTGGTGGTTCAAATGCGATGGGCTTGTTCTATCCATTCTTGAATGATCAAGACGTGAAAATGTACGGTGTTGAAGCCGCTGGTTATGGCATTGAAACGGGTAAACACTCTGCACCATTAAATGCTGGCCATGTGGGCGTGTTACATGGTAATCGTACTTACTTAATGTCTGATGAACAAGGGCAAATCATTGAAACACATAGTATTTCAGCAGGTTTGGACTATCCTGGTGTTGGGCCTGAGCATAGTTTCCTGAAAGACATGAACCGTGTTGAATATGTGCCAATCAATGATGATGAAGCTTTACAAGGTTTCCGTGATCTCACTCAAATCGAAGGAATTATTCCTGCGCTTGAAAGCTCACATGCCATGGCTTATGTCACTAAACTCGCGCCAACCATGTCGAAAGATCAAATTATTATTGCAACAGTTTCAGGTCGTGGCGATAAAGACTTGATGACGGTTGCGCGTATTGATGGTGTTGAAATGGTCGAGATGTAAGTTTTCAAAATGCCAAGTTTGTTTATGGTGATGTTGGGTGGCCGACATGCAAAGGCCAATACTGAAGTGCATGATGTGGTGATGGCAATAGGTGAATCATTGTCTGAAGTCATACCTCAGCTTAAACAGGCTTGGTTTGGTGAATCGAAAGGCTTACATATAGATGCTTGGGCACAGATTTCAGGTGTTCAATCACAAGGCGTGAATTATCAAATTCAGTTTTCCGATGCCGCACCGTCGGCTTTGGATGAAAAATTATATTTGATTAATCTAGGTGGATATTCACTTAACGCTTTTGGTGAATTACATAGCTATCATTTAGTCGTTGCACCTGATGCAGTGATTGCAAAACAGTTAGGTAAACAATTTATCGAACAAGATTGGCATAAACCGCATACCGATCGTGTGGTGGATGTCGATGATTGCATTCCAATTGATCATGTTGCGGGGCGTTATATTCATTTAGTTCAAGGTGAGTTTAATCCTACAGTTTGGGAAAATACTTATCTGACTTTGGATTGATCAGTAGTAAAAATGAAAATAGGGAAGCAATTGCTTCCCTATTTTTTTTATTGCGTATGCGCTTAAGGAAGTACTTTGATTCGATCTGTTTTAGGTGCCGTCAGTAGAGAATGCTGCGCCACATATTTTTCTAATGCGTCGATATCTTGTCCGCCACCGACTGGATTTTTACCTTCTTTTAATACCGTAAAGTTATCACCGCCATCGGCAAGGAAACTGTTCACCGTCACGCGGTAAACCTTACTATCCACGAGTGCTTGTCCTGCAACTAAGATATTGCTGGCGCGTGGAGAAACCGATGTATCTTTCTTATACGAATAACTGAACTCTTTAGATGGCTGTAAGATACGAACTGTGGCTGTGTTTGCACCTGACCATTGCTGTTCTAACACATCACGAATCTGCTTGCCTGTCAGACTAAGAGTCACGACCGAATTACCAAAAGGCTGTACCGTAAAGACATCGCCAAAGGTGATCTGATTGCTGCTATTTACCAATAAATCGGCACGAACACCGCCTGGATTCATCAAGGTAAAGTCAGAGCCTTGATTACTTGCTGTTAATGCCATGGCTTGTTGCGCATCGGCAATCAAATTACCAAGTGGGCTTTCACCGCTTTCGGTGGCATTACGATTAATGACACCATTGGCTGTACCGACCACACGGGCTGAAATGGTGGTGACGGCTTGGCGATATTTATCCAGAATTGCCTCGATACTTGGCGTCTTATTGAATTTTTCATATAGATTGGTCAAGCCTACCGTGGTTGTGCCAGAGCTATAGGCTTCACTTTGAATCGGAACTTGCTTGGCATCTTTTTTAATCACATTACCTGTTTTGCCATCTAGTTCTAACTGAATGTTGGTAATGGCTGTGCCGTATTGACCCGCAGAAGTAAGTAAAAACGGTTTTTGTGGATTCTTGGTAGCATAATCACAGATATAAGACTGATGGGTATGACCTGAAACGACTACATCAACCGCTGGGTCTAAACGATCGAGGATACCGAGTAATGGACCACTGAGACCATCACAAGTTTTCTTATTAAATTTGGTACTTGGTGCCACACCTTCATGCACTACCACGACAATCGCTTCGATTCCTTGTTTTTTTAACTCAGGAATTAGGGCATTGACGGTATCCGCTTCATCATTAAAGTTAACATCTTTAATACCAGCAGCTGAGACAATACTTGGTGTCGCTTTCAGGGTCATGCCAATAAAGGCAACAGGAATGCCACCATAGCTTTTGACTTTATAAGCAGGGAATAGGGTTTTCTTGGGATCATTCTTCATTGAAACATTAGCGGCCAAGAAATTGAATTTTGCACCCTCAAATTTGGGGTTGATCTGGCAGGGTTTGGCACTGGTATATTGTTGACAGCCACCATTTTGCAAACGACGTAATTCATCTGTCCCGCGGTCAAATTCATGATTACCAACCGCATTGAAATCAATCTGAATGTCATTCATGGCTTCAATGGTGGGTTCATCCAAGAACAGCGATGAAGTGAGTGGGGAAGCACTAATTAAGTCACCCGCTGAAACCACCGCATTATTGGGGTATTGAGCACGTAGCTTTTTAATGGCATCGGCAAAATAACTGACGCCACCAACAGGAATGCGTACGGTTTTACTGTTATCACTGGGATCATCTGCTTCAATAAAACGTTTTGGTGGTTCTAAATTACCGTGAAAGTCGTTAAACGCAAGGATGTTGATATTCTGATTTTTGCGTTCAACTGTTGGCGTTTCGTTATTATCATCATTGTCATTACAAGCTGTTAAAGCCAGCATCATGAGACAGAGTACGTTTGCTTTTAATAGTCTATGAGTCATCATGGTTTTTGATCGGGTGGTATAAGATTGTTTTTAAAATAAAACTTCTGTATGAATATTTGATGAAATAGTGAGCTAAAAAGTATTGTTCAGAATTTTAAAATTGCTGGAAAAAATATGTGGTAATTAGAATTTTCCAACATAAAAATAGTAGTAAATTTGATCACTTACAGTCTATTATGGGCGTAGATGCGACTCAGCAATCATGGAATAGAAAATGGATTTGATACAAGCCAATGGTCAACCGCGTTATGGGCGTTTTGAGCAAGTACCTTCGCGCATTAACTTGGATGACTATATTTATAAAACACCTTATGGTCAGGTGTTAACAGGTTGGCGCAAACAGCTTAAATATAAAAAATTTAAATTCTGTGGTTTGCAGCATGAGCATTACAGCATTGGGGTCGCAATTGTTGATTTATCTTGGGCAGGGCATGGTTTTTTCTATGTCTATGACCATCAGTCAGAGAAAGTGATTGAGTGGAATGCAATCCAACCATTGGCATTAAAAACACAGCTCGATGAGCAACCTTTATTTAGTCAAAGTCATTTTAAAAAATCGGCTTATCAATTTGATATGCAACATGCCAATGGAGTGCGCTATATCCAAGTGACCAAACATGGTGAAGTACAACTGAAAGCCCGAATTTTTTGTGCGGGCACGGATGCTTTAAGTTTGTGTAGCCCGACGGGGATTAATGGTTGGACTTATACCCAGAAGCAAACCACATTGGCGGTTGAGGGATTCTTTATCAGCCCAGATCGACAACAGATTGAATTTAATGCGCAGAGCCTTGCAGCTTTGGATGATACCTGTGGCTTTTTGCGTCCTGAAACAGCTTGGTTCTGGTTGTCTTGCCAGTTCCGTGATGCACAGGACCGTCGGATTGGGTTGAATCTTGCATCGGGAGTCAATGAAAGTTTTGGTAATGAAAATGCCTTGTGGGTGAATGGTCGTTTGTATCCACTGACGGATGTTTTATTTGAACAGCAAAATGAAACGACGTGGTCGATTCGTTCATTGGGCGGATGTTTGAATTTGGTTGTCGAAACAGGCTGGTGTCGTTTTGAGAATATTAACTTGCGTTTGATTGGCAGTCAGTTTAATCAATGGCAAGCCAAAGTCAGTGGCACCATTGCACATGAGCAGGTTGAAGTGGTGGCGTTGGATCAGCAATATGGTTTATTAGAACAGCATTATGCGAAGTGGTGATATGTAAAATTTAGAGGTTTTTACGCATAAAATGAATAGAGTTTTTTTAATACTATTACTAGTAGCATCTCTTCATGTACTAGCTGAACAACCTATGCAATCTGCTCTAATGGATTATGAGAATTGCAATCAAGCTGGAACTTGGTGTTCAAGAACCAAAGTTGATTATTATATTGAAGATGGCAAAAAAATTGCAGTTGTGAATACTGAATCTGAAGCTAATTCAGATTTATTACTAAATTTAGATCACTTTTATAGAAAGGAATGTATGGCTGAAATGGGAATAGCAGAAAACGAATCTATTCCTAAAGCTAAATTTAAGCAATGGGGTGGCTGTGTGGTAGATAGACTAGATAATGCAATTCAACATAGAAATAAGGAAAATCTAGACTATTTAGAAAAAACTAAGAATTTTTTTAAGTAAAAATTTATCTTTATATACTTAACTCCTTATACCTTTAATTAAGTATAAGGAGATTTAAAATATATATTTTTAAAGCCCAGCTTGCCAGAACGCTTCACCTGCCGCAATTGGATCATTGGTTTTGGCTAAAGTATCAATCCAGACATCGTATTGGCGAATAACAGGATGTTGATTTGGATGGAAATCCTTTTTAAACCAGTCGCTATATTGTGCTCTTTTCGCTGTTAAAATCCCGTTACGACCAAAGAACCAAGGCAAACCTTTACGTGCCATATCAAAACGTTGTCTTAAATTAAAACCATCGGTTTTGAGCATCACATCAGTGCGATACAAGGTAAAGCCAAACATCATCACTGTGGTAAACACCAAGGCAAAGCGACGGGTTGCTTCTGGCACTTCACCGACTTCACGCATTACATCAAAGGCGACATCGCGATGCTCCATTTCTTCAATCGCATGCCAAGCAAAAAGTGCACGTACAAAGGGATCAGCTTCCGCCAAAGTTGCTTTTTTGCTATAGAAGGTATCGGCCATCAGCGCAGTTAAATGCTCGGCTGCTGCGGTCATGGCAATGTTGTATTGTGGTGAGCGATTCTTGAGTTCAAATCTAAAAATTTTCTTTAAACGCGTTGTGAACTGATCTACAGGCATTCCTTGATCTTTCATGACTTGGTTCATTTTGTCATGGGCAATACCATGTTGTGCTTCCTGACGGATAAAATCAGCAACACGTTCCTGCAAGTCTGGGTCATCAATTTTGTCACGGAATAAACGGACACATTCAATAAAGTAGCGCTCGCCATCAGGAAAGGTAAGACTTAAAGCATCAAACATACGTGTACGGAACGGATCACCACCGAACCAAAAGCGCGGTGCTTGGTCGAGGTGGAAGTCCAATTTGGTTCTGACAACAGGATCAACTTGATAGGAAACATGTGCATTCATCTTGACTATTCCTTGTTTTTCTTCATGCACTCAGTATGGAAAAAGTCCGATGAAATGTTTTGACAGTTACAGCCAAGTTTTATACAAATAACGACAGCTCAGGATGAGATTGGCCCATGTCAGTTAAAATAATCATTGGATATTTGCGTTTGTTTAATCGTGTTTTACAACAGGAACAAATTGATTTGTCTAAAGTTGTTGCACCTGAACTTTGGCAAGCCTTTCAAGCCTGTCTGGAAAACCCCGATGAGCGTGACTTTGATGTCGAACGCTATGCCTTGTTATTACAGGCTGCTCAAGCACACTTTACTCGTCCGATTACTTTGGTGTTGGCCGAGCATGCCAATTTGCAAGATTTGGGTTTGATGGGCTATTTGGCATCGACCAGTATTGATCTACAACAAGCACTTCAATTATTACAACGCTATTATTCTCTCGTCTTTAAGCAAACCAATTTAGAACAACTCGATGTGCAGCAATTTTCTGAATATATTCAAATTGTTTGGAGTGCATCCTATAGTGACTATCGGGAAATGTACGAGCTCAATCTGGCCTTGATCTTTAAAATTTCACAATTGATCGTGCAGGATGCTTTAGTGCCACCGCAGATGATTCAATTTGGTTATGCACCGCATACAGCGCTTTATCATTTTGAAAAATTCTATGGTTGTCCGATTCAGATTCAGCAGGGGCAGTATGCGATTCGTTTTTCCAATCAAATTTTAAAGGCAAAAAGTATTGCTGCCGATCTGCAACTGAATCAAGTGTTATCCACTCAAGCGCAGCATTCATTGAATAGCGTGAGTTCTTTTGAAATCCAACAGCAGCAATTTCGCCAAAAGATACATGGCTTTATCGAGCAAGGTTTAATGCAGCAGGAAGAGGTGTTGCAAAGTTATGTGGCAAAGCGTCTGCATTGTTCGGAACGAACGCTACAACGTCAGCTTAAAGCCTATGAGCTAAATTTTCAGGATGTACTTGATCAGTATCGATTGGAGCAGAGCAAACTGTATTTGCAACAAGGTAAGTCTTTTTCTGAGATTGCGGAGCGGTTGAATTATGCCGATCAGAGTGCGTTTGGGCGGGCGTTTAAGCGTTGGACAGGAGTTACTCCCAAGCAGTTTTTAAAATCTCTTTAGATTTTATGGCTAACCAACTTTTAATAAATGGGTTTTGGCTACTGTAACTTAATTTATGAATTATCGGATCATTTTAATATCTTCTTTACTTTTCATGGATGAAAAGTAACAAAAATCCTTTGTTGGACTGACGGTACATCCTTGTTACCGCAGTCCAACGGGCGACATCCATGTCGCCTGCCACGATAGTAAATTGTCGCTTAAATTAAAAAATTATTAAAAATGTAAGAGTCGTTGCTATATTCAATGATTAATCTAAATTTTTTAGCGCAGTTTTAAACGCGGATAATTAAAGACAATTGCGAGGACTGCGCAAATTGCAAGGATCCAGCAATAATAAATATTGCCAATCAATTCAACGGGAGAGAGCTTGGCAATCGAACAGGCCAACAGCAGCTGTGCGCCGTAGGGGATAATCCCTTGAACCACGCACGAGAAAATATCAAGCAAAGCCGCACTGCGCTTAGGATCAACCCCATATTCTCTTGCCACTTCACGCGCCATGTCACCAGATAAAATAATTGCCACGGTGTTATTGGCAACAAAGAGATTCGAGAATACCACTAGGAAACTAATCCCTAATTCACCAGCACGTTGTTTACCGAATTTGAAGAGGCGTGTAATGGCGTAAATACGTTGGATTAGCCATTGTAAACCACCTTCTTTCTGCATCAAGGTAGATAGTCCACCAAGCAACATGGAAAGTAATGCCACCTCAAACATGCCGACAAAGCCATCATAAATCGCACTATTCAGTTTGAGGATATCAAAATCTGGCTTTTCAATTAGACCCATTAGCCCTGATAAAATCACCCCAATCATCAGCACGGCCAAGACATGCAAACGGGTAAAAGCGAGGAAAAACACAGCCAGATAAGGCAGAATCAGCCAGAGATCATAAGGTGTTGATTGAATCGCTTCCGCCTCATGGCTCATCGAGATATAGACCAATAAGGTAATAATGGCCGCAGGGAGTGCAATCCAGACATTGACTCTAAACTTATCTCTAAGCTCAACATTTTGGCTACGAGTTGCTGCAATGGTAGTATCTGAGATCATAGATAGATTGTCGCCAAACATGGCGCCACCGACTACGGCACCAATGGCATAGACAGGTGCAATATCAGTGGCTTGGGCAAAACCAAAGGCGATTGGGGCACAGGCGGCAATGGTGCCCATTGATGTTCCCATTGCCGTTGCAATAAACGCGGCAATGATAAACAGCATGGGTAAGACAAATTCTGGTGAAATAAGCGAAAGCCCTAACTGTACCGTTGCATCAACACTGCCAATGGCACTGGAGACACTGGCAAAAGCACCTGCCAGCATAAATACCATAAACATCAGAATCAGATTGGGGTGACTGGCACCTTGCAAAAATTCTTCAATTGCCGCATTTAGTTTTTGTTTATATAACAACAAAGCTAAAATCACGGCTGGAATGGCTGCAACAGGTGCCTTGACTTGATAGAAGGCAAATTCTGTCCCAATCATTGAATGATAGACACCACTCCCGAGAAAGATGATCAAAAATACCAATAGCGGTAGCAAAGCAAGGGCATTGCTTTGTACTTTTTCCTGAGAGTGGGCAGACATAAAAATAAAAAGAAAACTTAAAAATTGCGGCTAGTATAAAGGAGCTTGGCTGATTTCTAAAATGCTATGCGATAAGCCCAAAATTAGGAAGCTTTGATCATTGAGAAAAAACTCAAAATATAGATAAATGTAGCAAGGCTGTTGTAAGTAGCAAGATTCACTGTCGCAATCACGTCAAACTCTGTTCAATGAACAAAAAATAGCGTTACAATGCAGTGTTTTTGTATGACTACAAACAACTCCTTAATTTATATAAATCAGGAAAGCATAATCCTATGTCACGTCTTGCCACTCGTTTTGAACAGCTTAAATCTCAGCAACGTAAAGCGCTTGTTTCTTATGTTATGGCAGGTGACCCGCATCCACAGGTAACCGTTCCATTGCTTCACCAAATGGTTGAAGCAGGTGTCGATGTCATTGAACTGGGTCTACCATTCTCTGACCCGATGGCAGATGGCCCTGTGATTGCTTTAGCCGCAGAGCGTGCTTTGGCAGGTGGAACCAATACCTTAGATGCATTGGATATGGTGAAAGCCTTTCGTGAAAAAGACCAAACGACACCCGTGGTATTGATGGGATATTTAAATCCTGTCGAAGTCATTGGTTATGAAAAGTTTGTTGCTTATGCGAAAGACTGTGGTGTTGATGGGGTACTTTTGGTGGACTTACCACCAGAAGAGTCTAAGCAATTAGGTGAAGTTCTTAAACAGAATGGAATGGATCAGATCTTCTTGCTTGCACCTACTTCAACAGACCAACGTATCCAACATGTGGTCAATCAGGCGAGCGGCTTTGTTTACTATGTGTCCCTCAAAGGTGTGACTGGTGCAGCAACTTTAGATACCTCTGAAGCAGCAGAGCGTATTGCAAAAATTAAGTCTAAAACCAATGTGCCAGTAGGCGTTGGCTTCGGGATTAGTGATGCTGCGTCTGCAAAAGCAATGGGTCAAGTTGCCGATGCCGTGATTGTAGGAAGTGCTTTCGTTAAATCTTTTGCGACATTGCCAGCGGATGAAGCTGCGCAACAGACGGTGAATAAAGTGAAGGAGCTTCGAGCTGCGCTCGATGAGTTAGTATGAGTCAAGAGTTAACATCAGGGAAGGTTCTTAACCCTTCAACACCTTGGACTGAGCGTCATGTCCCTGGTATTCAGGTTGCAGATCAACAACAGATATTTAAAGCGACCTTTACTGAGCCTACGATTGAATGTCCTGAGTGTCATGCGCTGGTAACACGTACTGCAATGTCATTTAATGCTTATGTCTGTCCTCAGTGTGATGAGCACTTACATATGCGTGCGCGTGATCGTTTGAACTGGTTCTTTGATCAAGTCAATGGTGAGTTAGGTCAGGAATTTAATCCCAAAGATCCATTAAAGTTTGTGGATAGCAAACCTTATCCAGATCGTATTCGTGAAGCACAAGACAAAACAGATGAAACCGAAGCACTTGTGGTGATGCAGGGCTCGTTGAAAGGCCTAGATCTGATTGCGTGTGCCTTTGAGTTTGATTTTATGGCGGGTTCAATGGGTACCGTCGTTGGTGACCGTTTTGTGCAGGCCGCTGAACGTGCAATCGCATTGCACCAACCGATGATCTGTTTTGCTGCTTCTGGCGGTGCACGTATGCAGGAAGGCATGTTGTCTTTGATGCAGATGGCGCGTACTGCGGCTGCAATCCAGAAAATGAAAGAAGCACGTGTTCCATACTTGGTGGTATTAACCCATCCTGTATACGGTGGTGTAACGGCATCATTGGCGATGCTTGGCGATGTACATATTGCTGAACCGAAAGCCATGATTGGCTTTGCTGGTAAACGTGTGATTGAACAGACGGTTCGTGAAAAACTGGAAGAGCCGTTCCAACGTGCAGAATATTTGCTTGATCATGGTGTGGTCGATCAAATTGTTCATCGTCATGCATTACGTGATACTGTATACCGACTTGTCGCTAAGCTGATGAATTTACCTTGAAACCACTTGCACCACATTCAACAGATACACTAACAACATGGCTCGATTATTGGGGCCATGTTCATGTTACAGGCATTGATTTAGGTTTAGAACGTGTCATTCCTGTTGCTGAAAAATTGGATGTGATGCGACCTAAAGCAAAGGTATTTACCGTCGCTGGAACCAATGGTAAAGGTTCAACCACCACAACTTTAGCTGCGATTTTAAATGCGCAAGGCTATAAGGTTGGTCTGTATCAATCACCGCATATTTATCGTTTTAATGAACGCGTTAAATTGGCAGGTACAGAGGTTGATGATCAAAGTCTGGTCGATGCTTTTGTTTTGGTGGATCAAGCCCGACGTGAATGTGGTTTGAGTTTGTCTTTTTTTGAAGCAACCACTTTGGCTGCTTTTTTGATTTTTAAACAACAACAATGTGATGTTTGGGTACTTGAAGTCGGTCTAGGCGGTCGTCTTGATGTGGTCAATGTGATTGATCCTGATATTGCAGTGATTACCAATATTGGTTTAGATCATGTAGATTGGCTCGGTGACACCGTAGAAAAAATCGCATTTGAAAAAGCAGGGATTATTCGTCCGAATATTCCAGTAGTGTTTGCTGGTCAACAACAATTGCCGCAAGCCATTCAAGATAAAGTGGTTGAAACCCAAGCGCAGCTATATGCCTTGAATCGGGATTATTTTTACCAGTTCAATGATGATGGCCAAACTTGGTCATTTGCTTCTTCTGGCACAACCTTACAGCTTCCTGTTGGACAGCTAGCACTCGACAATATTTCTACCGCAGTTGCCGCTGTATTGGCGAGTGGTATTGAGGTTTCGCAAGCAGCGATTGCAACAGGTATCCAACAAGCACGTTTACAAGGTCGTTTTGAAATACGACAAATCCAAGATAAAACCGTGATTTTTGATGCTGGGCATAATGCGCATGGCGTCGAATTTTTATTGAAGCAGTTGCGAAAATTCTTAAAATACAATAAACAGTACACAGATGTTGTTGCAGTATTTTCAATGCTGGCCGATAAAGACATTCCATCGGTCACTGATTTACTAAAAACAACAGTAAAAGATTGGTTTATTGCTAATTTAGATGTGCCTAGAGCCGCACCAGTGCAACAGATACATGATGCATTGCAAGGGCAACAGGTATACGAGTTCGGCAGTATCCAGCAAGCGTTTGAAACTGTGCTGAAACAAAGTAATAACAATCAGCTGATTTTAGTCTGTGGTTCGTTTCATACTTTAGAAGCGGTCTGGGAGTATTTAGAAGAATGTCGATGAATAACAAACAACGTTGGATGGGCGGCGTTGTTCTACTCGGTGGTGGTGTTTTATTAGCTGCATTGCTGTTAAAAGGCAATGATGAAATTGAGCAAGATCACACGCAAGCTCCAGTTACTCATCCGATTCCCAAAACTGAGTCTAAACCGAAAACGGCACAGCCAGCTCAAGACAGCGAAATGGTGTCATTACAACCATTGGCTGTCGATGTGGAAACAGAAAAGCGTTTACTGGAAGAACAGCGTCGATCACGTGAAAAAGCAGTGGCTGAACAAGAAGCACGTGCAGCTGAATTCTTAAAGATGCAGCAACAGGCCGAAGCAGCAGCAGCACGTAAAGCTGCAGAAGAATATGCAGCGATTAATGCACGTCGTACTGCAGCTCAGGAAAGCTCGGATAATATTCCACCCGAATTAGTTGAAGACGAAAAAGCCAAGGCACAGCGTCTTGCTGAAGAAAAGCGTAAAGCCGATGAAAAGAAGCGTGCTGAGCAGCAAAAAACAGATCAACAGAAGTCTGATGCTGAAAAGAAGTTAGCGGAAGATAAACGTAAAGCTGATGCGGATAAGAAAGCAGCAGAAGACAAGCGTAAAGCCGAAGCTGACAAGAAAGCAGCTGAAGATAAGCGTAAAGCCGAAGCTGACAAGAAAGCAGCTGAAGATAAGCGTAAAGCCGAAGCTGATAAGAAAGCAGCTGAAGATAAACGTAAAGCTGATGCGGATAAGAAAGCAGCAGAAGAAAAGCGTAAAGCTGAAGCCGATAAGAAAGCCGAAGCTGAAAAAGCGCGTGATCTGATGGAAAATGGTGATAAAAAATGGATGGTACAAGTCGCCTTAGCTGCGAACCAAGCCAATGCAGATGCCGTTGTTTCTAAGTTGCGTGCAAAAGGTTATAAAGTGACCACTAGTCCGACGTCTAAAGGGATTCGTATTATGGTTGGTCCAGCCAAAGACCGCGATGTAGCTGATGCAACCCGTAAGAAAATTACAACGGATGAAAGCTTAAATATGAAATCAGCTTGGGTGATTGATTGGGTTCCGCTTGACCAGCGATAAATATCTAATCATCCTCTAATCAAATCAGGAACACGTCACAGGCTTTATTGGGGCTGTGCGTGTTCAATTAAAATTACAATAGGGGACTGATGAGATGATGAATACAACGATCAGAATATTAGAACAATTTGTTTTTGAGCATGATTCTGTTGTTAGTGCACTCTCTGGTGTTGCTTGTGTTGGGGAAGATCTCTATTTTGTTGGTGACGATGTCCGTTATTTATTAAAAACTAATCGAAACAATAAAATGATCAGTGCAACAGTTTTTGAAAAAGTTCCGTTATCTGAACCGTCCGAACAAATACCACTTATTGCATTGAGCAAAGCAAAAAAACCTGATTTTGAAGCACTAAGTTGCATAAGCTTGGATGGGCAACAGCAACTACTGGTGATGGGATCAGGTTCTACCGAAAATCGGAAACAAGCATTACTTTATAATCCATTTAACAATCAAATTAGCATTTTTCTGGATGCAGTCGATTATCACTTTTTAGAAAACAGTGTCGAATTAACGGGTGGAGCTGAACTAAATATAGAAGCTGTATGTTCGGATCATCGTTATCTCTACATTTTTCAACGTGGCAACATTAATCGCCATCATGGTGTTTTAGTCTTTGATTTAGTCAAAATTCAAGCAGGAGAACCGTTGGAAAGTGCGCTTATCAACTCGCTTAATCTCAATTTGCCTGAGATTGAGGGTGCTGCAAGTGGGATTTCTGATGCCTATTTTTTTGTGGATAAAAATCTCATTGTCGCGACGGCTGCGGTTGAGCAAACCTTAAATACCTATGACGATGGGGATGTGCTAGGTAGTTTTATTTTAGTGTTAACGCCAGATGGGAGAGCTTTGTCTAGTCATCTGATTCAGGATGTGGAAGGAAAAACGCTACCGATTAAAGTTGAAGGGATTACTTGGTTAGAATCGAGACCTGATGGTGAAGTTTTTTTATTGGTTACGGATAGTGATGGCGGTGATTCTGAAATTTTGAAAGTACTGCTAAACAGTTCTGCTTTTGCCAAGTCGGGAGATTAGGGGGAGCTCGGTCTGTTGATCATGCAATTTTGAAAAGTATATTTTGCAGGCTAAATGATAATCACAGGCTGATACTTTAGAGAATGGACGAATAAACTTGCTCAATAAAAAATATCTGACAAAGAGTACTTCGTCCAAAACTATTTTGCGCTTTAACTAGATGGGTTTGACAGTTGTTGTTGAATCCATTTTACATTTTCAGGCGTAAATAAATGATCAATGTTTTTCCAGATCACATGGAAGCCATAGCCACCTTGTTTCATTTCTTTGACTGCATCTTCAATCGACCAGTTTTCAAAAATAATCCGATACATGGCAATGGTTGCTCCGGTACGATCTGAGCCATGATAACAATGTACTAAAATTTTATGATTGTTTTGTTTGGCTGTTTGAATCGCTTGCATGGTCTGCAATAGGTCTTGACGATTGATGGCCCATGTATAAATCGGAATATGCACTAGATTAAAAGGTTGATCTTTTAAAACTTTGGCATCTTCATTCCTAGCTCTGAGATTGATGACCGTATCAATATTATATTGTTTTAGGCTTGGAATGAGCTCATTGCTGGGCTGATCACTACGAAATACATCATTGCTAATTTGATAAAAATTATGCGTATGAGAAATGAGTGTTCCCCAATTTTTTGGGCGTTGTTCATCATCCAAACTTGGGTGTTTCATGCACCCACCAAGTGTTAATGTTGAAACAAGAGCAACGGTAATGAGTGTTTTTTTCATATGCTTTACTGATAACGACTGAATTCGACTGGATCGTGCGCACAAATTAACTCAATGCTTGGTTCATGTTGAGCTAGATATTGTAACTGTTTCAGGTTTTGCAAACGCAGTTGGTTATCTTCCGCGAGTAATCGTTCGGTGAGGTCTAGGGCTCTGAGTTTATTTTTCGGATTGAGTTCCAAATGGGTGTAATAGGCATCACCGCAGAATAGAACCCATCCATCTGCCTTTTTAATTGCAATCCCACAGTGTCCAGCGGTATGCCCAATCAGTGGAATCATCAGGATTTCATCTTGAAATAGAGGTAATCCTTTGACTTTTTGGAGGTTAAACCATGGCTCTCCATTGTTATGTTCAGCAAAGCTCCAATGACGATGTTGTTTAAATTGTTCTGTCTTATAGCGTAGTTTGCCTTTTGTTGTGAGTGATTGGGTCGCATTAAATTCCGCAGCTAACAGATGTACGGTAGCATTTGGGAAATCAGAAATTCCACCCGCATGGTCAAAATCTAGATGGGTCACAAAAATATGTTTTACGTCACTCGGGTTAAAACCGAGTTGCTGTATTTGTTGAATGGCAGTTAATTTTAAATTCGGCACAATTGAACCGAATTGTTTGAGCAAACGGCCTAAACGTTGTTCGGTATGTAAATAATCTTGAAGCCCCAGACCTGTGTCAATTAAGACTAAACCACGATCAGTTTCAATCAATAGGCAATGACAAACGAGGTGTGCTTTCCAGCCTTTTTGTCCAAATAAAGGGGCACAAACAGGGCAGAAGCTTCCACAGTGCAGATGGTGGATATTGTAGATCATGATGCTGTTTTTATTGTGTGGCGGATCGAATTATTCTTATAACCTATTGATTCAGGAATACCAAAACAAATTTCAATTGCACATAAAAAAGCCTATCAAATGGATAGGCTTGATGTTTGTTCTTCAATCTTTTCAGGAACGAGCGTTACTCGTCTTTATTGCTACGCACTTCGCTTGAAGCCTTTAATCGGCTTCAATCTTTTAATTCACAGCATAGCTGTTCATCTTCTTGCGAAGCTTTAGTCGCCTCTCAGGAACGAGCGTTGCTCGTCTTTATTGCTACGCACTTCGTTTGTCTTGCACTTCACTTGAAGCCTTTAATCGGCTTCAATCTTTTAATTCACAGCATAGCTGTTCATCTTGCGTTTCGGAACGAGCGTTGCTCGTTTGATCCTCACTCAGGCTGTGGGGTCAATCGTAAATAAGGTTTGACTGCCTTGTAACCTTTCGGGAAGCGTTGTTTGATTTCTTCCTCATCTTTCAAGGACGGTACAATAACCACATCTTCACCATGTTGCCAGTTGGCAGGGGTTGCCACTTTATGCTTGTCGGTTAGTTGCAGTGAGTCGACTACACGG
The DNA here is from genome assembly GCF_011753255.1 of Acinetobacter sp. Tr-809. NCBI lineage: Bacteria > Pseudomonadati > Pseudomonadota > Gammaproteobacteria > Moraxellales > Moraxellaceae > Acinetobacter > Acinetobacter sp. Tr-809. Next base: position 230,444 of record NZ_VWVZ01000005.1, on the reverse strand, counting down.
AGTACTTCATTAAAATTACGACCTGTTGATGCTGGGTAGGTAATAATCAAGCGAACTTTTTTGTTCGGGTCAATAATTACCAATGAACGCACTGTTAAGGTCTCACTGGCATTTGGATGAATAAACCCATACAGCTCAGAAACTTTACGGTCTTTGTCGGCAATGATTGGAAAATTAACAGTGGTATTCTGTGTTTCATTGATGTCTTGAATCCAGCCTTGATGTGATTCAACATCGTCCACAGAAAGTGCTATGGCTTTCACACCACGCTTATCAAACTCATCTTTTAGCTTTGCGGTATAGCCAAGTTCCGTGGTACAGACTGGGGTGTAGTCCGCAGGATGGGAAAAAAGAATCCCCCAGCTATCCCCTAAAAAGCCATAAAAATCAATATCACCTTGGCTTGATTGTTGTTGGAAGTTTGGGGCGATGTCGCCTAAACGTAATGTCATGATCAGTCCTCTATACATTCTTTATGTTTTCTGTCTGCATTCAATATGCAGCATTCTCTTTATAAATAAAAAGATTGTTTTTTCATTTTATTATGAGTTTTTGAGATATGTATAAGTAGCGATGCTAAAAAAATGATCAGAAATTCACATTCAAATCGATGTAAGTTAAATGCAAATTTGCTACATTAACGCATCTTTAGTGATGTGACGTCAGAATCGCCTCGCAGATTTTTTTGCCTGTTTGAATGCAAAGCACTTGTAGTTCTAATTTCTGACTCCATAATAACAGCTAAGAAAAAATTAACCGACCTAGGGTTTGTTGAAATTGACAAACCTTATAACAAACAGGATTAGAGAGTTTATTCATGTTGGCAAGTCTGATCGGAGGTATCTTCGGTACAAAAAATGAGCGTGAGCTCAAACGCATGCGTAAAATTGTTGAACAAATCAATGCGCTTGAACCGACGATATCTGCTCTTAACGATGCAGACCTCTCTGCAAAAACTCCAGAATTCAAACAACGTTTTAATAATGGTGAAAGTTTAGATAAATTATTACCAGAAGCTTTTGCTGTTTGTCGTGAAGCTGCAAAACGTGTCATGGGTATGCGTCACTATGATGTGCAGCTCATCGGTGGTATTACCTTACATGAAGGTAAAATTGCTGAGATGCGTACAGGTGAAGGTAAAACCCTGATGGGTACTTTGGCTTGTTACCTTAATGCATTAAGTGGTCAAGGTGTTCACGTGATTACAGTGAATGATTACTTGGCGCAACGTGATGCTGAGTTAAACCGTCCACTATTTGAATTCTTAGGCTTGAGCATTGGTGTGATTTATTCCATGCAAATGCCAGATGAAAAAGCACAAGCGTATACTGCCGATATTACTTACGGGACCAACAATGAGTTCGGTTTCGACTATCTGCGTGACAATATGGTGTTTTCTCTACAAGAGAAAAAACAGCGTGGTTTAAGCTATGCCATCATTGATGAAGTTGACTCAATTTTAATTGATGAGGCGCGTACGCCATTGATCATTTCTGGTCAAAGTGAAGATTCATCTCATCTTTATCAGCTCATTAATAATATTCCTCCAACACTTCGTCCACAGAAAGAAGAAAAAGTGGCTGATGGCGGACATTTCTGGGTGGATGAGAAACAACGTTCAGTGGAAATGACTGAAGTTGGTTATGAAACAGTTGAGCAAAATCTGATTGAAATGGGCTTGTTGGCTGAGGGTGAAAGCCTGTATTCAGCAACCAACCTGAATTTGGTTCACCATGTGACTGCAGCGATTCGTGCACATTATCTCTATCAAAAGAACGTGCACTACATCATCGGTGTTAATCCACAGACTCAGAAAGAAGAAGTCATTATTGTGGATGAAAGTACTGGTCGTACAATGCCAGGTCGTCGTTGGTCAGAAGGTTTGCATCAAGCGGTTGAAGCCAAAGAAAACATGGAAATTCAACCTGAAAACCAAACACTTGCAACGACAACTTTCCAGAACTATTTCCGTCTATATAAAAAGCTTTCAGGTATGACCGGTACTGCCGATACAGAAGCTGCGGAAATGAAAGAGATTTATGGCTTAGACGTTGTGATTATTCCGACACATCGTCCAATGGTTCGTAAAGATCATAACGATTTAATCTATTTAAACCGTAATGGTAAATACACTGCGATTATCGAAGAAATTACCAATATTCGTCAGCAGGGTGTTGCACCGATCTTGATTGGTACAGCGACCATTGAAGCAAGTGAAATCTTGTCTTCTAAGTTGTTACAAGCGGGTATTCATCACGAAGTCTTGAACGCAAAACAGCATGAACGCGAAGCGGATATTATTGCTCAAGCGGGTAGTCCAAATGCTGTGACGATTGCGACAAACATGGCGGGTCGTGGTACGGATATTTTGCTGGGTGGTAACTGGAAAGCCAAGCTTGCCAAAATTGAAAATTCAACGCCAGAAGATGAAGCGCGTTTACAGGCACAGTGGGAAAAAGATCACGAAGATGTTTTAAGTTCTGGCGGTTTACATATCATTGGTTCGGAACGTCATGAATCACGCCGTATTGATAACCAGCTGCGTGGTCGTGCTGGTCGTCAAGGTGACCCTGGTGTATCTCGTTTCTATTTGTCACTTGAAGATGATTTGATGCGTATCTTCGCGGGTGATCGTGTAGTTGCTATGATGCGTGCAATGGGCTTACAAGAAAGTGAAGCCATTGAACACAAAATGGTCAGTCGTTCAATCGAGAATGCACAGCGTAAAGTTGAAGCGCGTAACTTTGATATTCGTAAGAACTTATTGAAGTATGACGATGTTAACAACGAACAACGTAAGATCATTTACTCGCAACGTGATGAAGTATTGGCTGAAAGCACTTTACAAGATTACATTGAAGAAATGCATCAAGAAGTGGTGAAGGGCTTAATTGCAGACTTTATTCCACCAGAGTCGGTTCACGATCAGTGGGATATTAACGGTCTAGAAAATGCCTTGCATACAGATTTAGGCATTGACCTACCTGTACAGCAATGGTTAGACCAAGATCGTCGTTTAGATGAAGAAGGTTTGATTGCACGTATTACTGATGAGGTAATTGCACGTTATCGTCAACGCCGTGAACAAATGGGTGATGAATCAGCAGCAATGCTTGAACGTCACTTTATGTTGAACTCACTTGATCGTCATTGGAAAGATCATTTGGCTGCGATGGATTATCTACGTCAAGGGATTCATTTACGTGGCTATGCACAGAAGAATCCTGAGCAAGAATACAAGAAAGAAGCATTCAACTTATTTGTAAATATGTTGGGTGTGATTAAGTCAGATGTGGTGACTGATTTATCTCGTGTTCATGTACCAACGGCAGAAGAGTTGGCTGAACTTGAAGCTCAGCAACAACGTCAGGCTGAATCAATGCGTCTTTCTTTTGAACATGATGATGTTGATGGCCTAACCGGTGAAGTAACCACTTCTGAAGAAATTGCTGATCATACATTCCCGGTTCCAGAAAGTCGTAATGCACCTTGTCCGTGTGGTTCAGGTCTAAAGTACAAGCAATGTCACGGTAAAATCTAAGTTTTGACCTAGACTAACCTAAAATAAAAAAGCAGAGCATTTGTCTCTGCTTTTTTACGAGAATTTACTTGAGTACAAGCACACTTTGTAGTTTCATTATTGGACTTATAGATCTTGATTGAGTGCGCCTTAAAAGCGGGAAGACAATGAAAAAACCATTACAACTTTTAATTTTGGCAAGTGCGGCGGTATCTGGTTTTGCATTTGCAGATGATGCCCCACAAACCACGACTGTGGATAAAGTTTTGGCAGCAAAAGGTACCACTACTGCAGAAGCTCAAATAAAACGTGAAGTAACTACAGTTATTAGTCCGCGTACTGGCATTCGCTATACCTTAGGTGATACAGGCAATCGCCCAATCGTATTGCAAACTGCAGCAATCGCACCTGCAAACTCAGCCAATATTAACCGTATTGTGGCATCAAACCCTGCATTGTCAGCACAAAGCCAAGAGAAAGCGAAGATTGCTTTAATCGGTGAAACTGCTGTTCAGGCTGCGAATGCTGCGGCAGCGCAAACGGCTAGTACACAGACAGCAAAAGCAAATTAATTACGATTTGTTTAAAAATAAAAAAGAGATGCAATTGCATCTCTTTTTTATGGAAGAATATTTTATAAAAAACTTGGTAATAAAATTAAACCAATCAGGATGGCAAATAGTAACCACTTGGATACATAGTAGAGTGGGCGATTACGCTCTTTTAAGCCACGACCATAATGGTGGACGGCATAACCATATTTGAAAATACGGTTAATAAAACCAGTTTTGTCCTGATCATCATTCGGTGAGCTTGCCGCAGACATGACATTACGACCAAACCAATAATTCAACTTTTGTGCCCAGCCCCATTTCATTGGACGTTCAATATCACAGAATAAGATGATACGGGTTTCCTCAGTTTTGTTTTCAGCCCAATGCACAAAGGTTTCATCAAAAACGGTTGCCTCACCATCTCGCCAGCTATAACGCTCTTGATCGACTTCAATAAAGCAATCATCACTATTTGGCGTGACCAGACCTAAGTGATAACGAACAGAACCAGCATAAGGATCACGGTGTTTACCAAGATAACTACCTGATGGTAGTTCGGTAAACATCGCTGCTTTGACTGAAGGAATGCTTTCCAACAGAGCTACTGTTTTTGGGCAGAGTTGCTGTGCTGAAGGATGGCTGTCTTGATACCATTTTAGATAAAAACGTTTCCAACCACGTTTAAAGAAAGTGTTAAAGCCAGCATCATTATTTTTTTCAGACGCTTTAATTTGGTTTTGCAGTTGAATTGCTTCTTCTCGAATCACTTGCCAATTGTCTTGTAAGGGCTTCAGTTCTGGAAACTGTGCCACATCAAAGAAGGGTTGGTTCGGCAATTTAGAAAAACCAGTCATGAACATGTTCACGGGCGCTAAAAATGTCGAATGGTCAAATAATTGTCGAGATGCTTTTAATCGTTCTTTGCCCCGAAAATAGGTATATAAAAAGCTGATTAAAAATACGGCAACGATAATCACTGCGTACATAACACAATCGTCTAAAAAAAAATGAAGGCGGCTATTTTAGCATAAAAAATATTTGGAAGAATGCAGTTGTAAAAGCAACTTTATAAGATAAAAACTATGCAATTGAATGGTATTTCAGATGATCTGAGCGGGTGTTTTGCACAGATCATCTGAAAAAATTACGATTAGATCTGGTTATTTACATCATCATGTTTGGTTTCGCGAATCATTAAAAATGCGATCAACGATAAAATTGAAGCCAAACTCAGATATAAACCAACTGCACCTAGGCCATAACTTTCTGCGAGCTTGGTGGCGATATAAGGCGCAAAGGATGCACCAAAAATACCAGCTAGGTTAAAAGTCAGTGCTGAGCCAGTATAGCGAACTGAGGTGGGGAAGATTTCAGACAGTACCGTACCAATTGGGCCATAGGTTAAGCCCATAATCGAAAGACCGATACATAAGAACAGGAATACCAGAATCGGGCTACCTGAACCGAGTAGCGGTGCGAAACACAGTCCGAACAAGGCTGAAAGAATACATACTGCAATTGATGTATTTCTACGACCAAACTTCTCTGCAAAAATTGCTGAGAGTGGAATAAAGGCTGCAAAACATAAGGTCGCGATGAGCTGTAATACTAGGAATTCACCACGGGCATAGCCGAGCTTGGTGGTACCCCAGTTCAAGGCAAATACGGTGGTGAGATAGAACACCACGAAAGTACAGATGGCTGCAATTGTCCCAAGCACCAACATTGGAAAATGTTTGGTCATGACCTCTTTAAACGGTACATTCACTTCTTTTTGCTTGTTTAATACTTTTTGGAAAGCAGGGGTTTCATGCAGTTTTAAACGGATGTATAAACCAACTAAAACCAACACAGCACTGGCAATAAATGGAATACGCCAACCCCATGTCATAAATGCTTGTTCAGACATAAAGGCATTGAGTAGCAAGAATGAGCCTGTTGCAAGGATGAAACCGATTGGTGCACCGAGTTGAGGAAACATACCATACCAAGCGCGTTTACCCTCTGGTGCATTCTCAGTAGCAAGCAGTACTGCACCGCTCCATTCACCACCTAAACCTAAACCTTGGCCTAAACGACATAAGGCAAGCAATAGTGGTGCTGCTAGACCAATTTGTGCATAGGTCGGTAACAGACCAATACACACTGTTGAAATCCCCATGGTCAGCAAGGCAGCAACTAACGTGGCCTTGCGTCCGATTCGGTCACCGAGATGTCCAAAAATTGCTGCGCCAATCGGTCGGGCGATAAAAGCAATTGCAAAGGTCGCGAGTGACTTAAGCACCGCAGCACCATCGCTACTTTCTGGGAAAAATAAGTGTGGAAAAATGAGTACTGCTGCTGTGGCATAGATATAAAAGTCGAAAAACTCAATTGTCGTACCGACAAGGCTGGCAAATAATACTCGCGCTTTTGAATTGCTGGCCACTTCTGGGGTGGCAGTCGTAGTGCTTGACGACATACAAGACCTTCATGTTATTCATTCAAGAAACAGAATAGCGGTTGTCTTGAAAAATTCCTTTTGAATGTGCAGTTTTACTTCGAAAACTTAATGCTATATATGGACTTATAATACATAACAGTAGATTGCCAAAAAGTGTAATCCTGCGCCTAATAGCACAAAAACATGCCAAATTGCGTGGGTATATCTTACCTTTTTTAAGGCATAAAACAATGTGCCGATGGTATAAGCCAACCCACCAGCAATTAGCAGTTGTACCGCTTCTTTAGACAGATAACGTTGCATATCATCCATCACCAAAACAGCGAGCCAGCCCATGACTAAATAAGCGGCTAAAGAAAGTTTTTGGAAGCGATGAATGAATACCAGTTTGAACAAAGTACCGATCAGGGCAATGGCCCATAAAGCAATCAATAAATAATGTGCCTTGGCAGTTGGAATGGCAATACTGAGAAAAGGGGTATAGGTGCCTGCAATCAGATAGTAAATCGCGGTATGATCCAGTTTTTTATACCAATAGCGTTTACGTTCATCTTGGGCAAAGTGATACAGCATGGAACTACTGAGCAATAGTACCAAGCTAAAGCCATAGACCCATAAACTGATCCATTGCCCTAAAGGCAGACCATAGCCTTTGATGATCAAAAAGATTGAGGCAATTAAAGCCAGTACTGCGCCAGCCCCATGACTATAGGCATTAATCAATTCTTCTTTGGGGTCATAGTCCAGTAATGTGTTTGTGTTCATCAAGCGATCTGGTTGCATAAAAATACAACTGTATCGTAATGCAATTTCCCTTTTAAAGTAAGACGCTTTAAAATTTAGTTTCTATTTGTCAGGTTTTCATTATGTTTGCGCCGAATTTTTCTTTTGAACAAGAACAGCAGTTTTTCTTGGATATCCAGCAATCTATTGAAAATAATAGCTTTGATCGCCTGATTTTAAGTCAGTACAAAGGCGAAATGGCGCAACTAGAAAAAATGACATTCCGTGTGATTGAACTACAGGGACAGGCAAGCTTGTCTTGTTTATATCATCACACCACACAAGACATCACTAAAAACTATAGTATTGTCGAAGGTTTGGAAAAGATTGCTGAGTTATTGAGTCTGTCTAAGCAAGCCAATCTCTTTAGCACTGAACAAGACGTTCAACTGAAGAAAAATAAAAAGAAAGCCATGTTGAACACTCAGAAGAAACAGGCATCGACCGATAAAGTAGGGCAACAGCAGCACAATCGTGAAAAGCAGCGTTATGTACAACAGCAGAGCCCATTTTTAAAGCATCTCGGTATTACTGATGAAAAAGGGCAAATCGTTCCAAGTATGGCGCGTAAGTGGAAGCAGATTAATAAATTTATTGAAATCTTTTCACATGCCTATGAACAGATTGATGCATCACAACAAGAATTGAATATTGTCGATTTTGGCTCAGGCAAAGGCTATCTAACTTTTGCTTTATATGACTATTTACAGGCGCAGCATAAAACACCGTTAATTACGGGCGTTGAATTGCGTTCGAATCTGGTTGAATTTTGCCAAAATGTTGCTGATCAAACGGGTTTTAGTCATCTGGATTTCTTTGAAGGGGATGTGCGTAGTTATCAGCCAGAAAAGTTAGATGTGATGATTGCATTGCATGCCTGTGATATCGCCACTGACTTTGCTATTCATACCGGTATTCGTCTGAATGCATCCATGATTATGTGCGCACCGTGTTGCCATAAGGAACTCCGTCCACAGCTACAAAGTCCAGAGGTGTTACAGCCGATGTTGCAATTTGGCATTCATGCAGGACAACAGGCTGAAATGCTGACCGATACTTTACGTGCGTTACTGCTTAAAGCCTATGGTTATGAAACTAAAGTTTTTGAGTTTGTGTCTTTGGAGCATACCAGTAAGAATAAAATGATTTTGGCGACGAAACGAAAGGATATTCAACAACCTGATGTCAAAATCATGCAACAGATTCAAGCGTTAAAAGCCATGTATGGCATTGAGAAACAGAGTTTGGAATTATTATTACAAGATCAGATGCCAGTCGAGAATATCGGTTGTAAGTGTTAATTAAAACAGAGAAAACGATGTACCAAATCAAACAGGGAAATTGGGATCAATTACAGCATGATGCGAAATTGATCCGAATATTGGTTTTTATTCAGGAACAAGGTATTGCTGAAGCGGACGAGTGGGATGAGCAAGATGCGATCTCACAACACTTTGTCATCTATGATCAGGATCAGCCGATTGCGACAGCACGATTATTGCAAAATAATAGCGTTGGGCGAGTTGCTGTGCTTAAGGCTTATCGGGGGCAAGGGCTTGGTCAAATGATTATGCTGGATATTATTGCCTTTGCGAAGCAGCAGGGACGTGCATTCCTGCATTTGTCTTCGCAAGTCCATGCGATGTCATTTTATCAGCAGCTTGGTTTTGTGGTGCAAGGGGATGAATATGATGAGTGTGGAATTCCACATATTGAGATGATTATGTCAATGATTGAACAAGTGCAATGTAAATAACCTAAATTTGGTTTAAATATTGAGTCAATTTGTTGAAAAGAAAGTACTTGACGGTGTCTTGATGACTTCTCATTCAATTTCAAGATTAGCCTTCGGCTCGACCTACCTTACGAAACGTTGTTTCTCATTTTGGGAAAAGTAGGCAAAACCTGAGGTGCTAATAGCAAAGATTTATTATCTTTGCCGCACCGCAAGGCGAAAGCTATGCTTGAGTATAGACTATACAAATTGTTGTCTTGCGCTTCACCAAAGCTTTAGTCGCTTTGGCTTGCTCAACTTGCTGATGACTTTTACGAGTATCCTATTTTTTGTTGAGCGAAAGTAGGATAAATAAGTTATGGCTGCTGCTGAGTTTGGGTAGCCACTTCAGAACTCGCTGAAGAGCTATTTTGAGCATGTTCCTGTTGTTGCGCTTTACGTTGCGCGCCTGGCATATAATCAGGTTCTTGGGTCATGGCTAAATAGAAAAAGCTTAAAAAAATCGTGCTGAGCACACCAACAATGATGACAAATTTCCATCCCAATACGGTTTCTTCATTTGAATCTTTTTTTTGGGATGGTTGATTATTCATAATAAATTCCAAAAATAACAAAAAACAAAACTAGATTCTGCGCCTTTTGGGGCTGATTTGCCAAGTAGAAATTTTGAATAAGAAATTGGCTCATACTTTGGATAGGGGCGCGTAGACCGAAGATGCTGCCATCGTTAAATTAAAAAACGCTTCGCCATCCAAAGTAAAATTGGATTTATTTGAATAAGAATTAAAGTTTGTTCCAGTCTTCAATTGCCTTTAAACCTGTTTCTATTCCAACATCATAGCTATAACGGATCTTGGTTTTATTCTTTGAAAGTCGACCTGCCATATTTTTTAAATCAGGGGGGCAAACTTCCAAGATTTTTTGTTCAGAGGGGGTACGAGTAAATTCGACTGCATCGTTATAACGCTGAGTCCTCGTTAATAAACTTTGTGCAAAACCACGTTGCTGTTTAAACAGGTATTTGGCAAGCAACTGGTCGCCTTTACTGCTGGCTTTATAGTAATTCTGTGGACGTGTTCTCAACACCATTAACTTGGAAACATCATGCTGTTGGGCGGCCCAAGGTACGGGTAAGGCATCGGCAACGCCGCCATCAAAATAAGGTTCACCAAAGACTTCAACGGCTTGACGAGTTAAGACAGGAATTGAACTCGATGCTCTTAAACCTTCTAAGATATTGTCTCTAGACGCTTTGATGTAAGTGGCTTCACCTGAAATGGCGTGGGTGAGCACCATATAGAATTCAGGATGATTGGCAAACAGATGAGCTTGATTGAGCGGATGCTCTTGTTCAACAATATCCCACATCCATTTTAAGTCCAGTAAGTCACCACCTTTGAAAAAGCGACCATATTGGATAAATTCAGTGCGGAGTGAATGATCTAAATAGATTTGTAAGGTGCGACCTTGTTGGGCAGCGAGGTAGTTGGCGACATTGGTTGAACCAGAGGAGACACCGACACAAAGATCAAAGGGGTTAAATTGTTGCTGCAAAAATGCATCTAAGACACCGCTGGTGAATGCACCGCGCATTCCACCGCCTTCAACGACCAGTGCCTGACGATTTTGTTGAAGCATTGAAAATCTCGAATATCATGATAAACCCATGTTTTACACGGATTTATCATATTCGACAATAACACTTTAGTGATTGTGTTGATGTGCTTCAGTTGAGCTTGTTTCTGTTGTCACTGATGACTGTGACATTTCAGCAGGAGTTGCGGCTTTCTTTTGGTTCATTGGCATATAATCTGGTTCATTATTAATAGCCAAGTAGAAAATCACCATAAACAGTAGGCTGAGAATTGTGGTGATAATTAATGCTTTCCAACCCCAAGGCGAAGTTTCTGGGCAGAGTTTTTCAGACATAAGAAATTTCCAAATGATGCAAAAAAATAAAGCAGAATTGATAAAGTTATAGCATAAATTGTGATGCATTACTCAGATGTTTTGCTGTGATTTTGTCGGACGCATTAAAAAGCCCGTACAGACAAGGAGTTCCATACGGGCCTTAATTGGCTTGGCTAAATCGAGATTATTGAATCACAGTATTTTGCTGTGCTTTTTCTTTCAATAACTTTGGTGGGGTAAAACGGTCACCATATTGAGCAGCCAGTTGCTCAGCACGTTGCAAGGATTTTTCAATCCCATTTTGATTCAAGAATTGAATTGCACCGCCTGTCCATGGAGCAAAACCAATTCCGAATATCGAACCGACATTGGCATCAATCACAGACTCTAAAACACCTTCTTCATAGCAGCGTAATGTATCTAGTGCCTGTACAAACAAGAAGCGGTCAATCATGTCTTGTTCAGAAATAGTGTTCTCTTTTTGCCAGCGACTAAGTCCATCCCATAAATGTTTTTTACCATTTTCAGGATAGTCATAGAAGCCAGCACCCGCAGCCTTTCCTTTACGATTCAGTTCATGAATCATGGTGTGTACCACGTCATCGACTGGAGTTTTCGGTAAATCTTTGCCTTCTGCTTGCAGGGCTTTACGGGTTTCTGCTGCGACATGTTCAGTCAAGGTCAGAGAAACTTCATCCTGAATCGCTAGTGGACCAACCGGCATACCTGCTTTTAGTGCTGCCATTTCAATTTTGGCAGGATGTACACCTTCCGCAAGTAGTCGCATCCCTTCTTGAATGAATGTACCAAACACGCGGCTGGTGAAGAAGCCACGGCTGTCATTCACTACAATTGGGGTTTTGGCAATTTGCTGAACAAAGTCGTAAGCTTTCGCCAAAGTATCAGCAGAGGTCTGTTTACCTTTGATAATTTCGACCAATTGCATTTTATCGACTGGACTAAAGAAATGTAGACCAATGAACTTTTGAGCATCTTTACTTGCCGTTGCCAAACCAGTGATTGGTAGGGTAGAGGTATTCGATGCAAAGATTCCACCTTCAGCCAAATATTGTTCAGCTTCTTGCGTCACTTTGGCTTTTAATTCCTGATTCTCAAATACCGCTTCGATGATCAGGTCACAGCCTTGCAAATCAGCCGCATCAGCGGTTGCGGTAATCAGTGCTAAGACTTGGTCACGCTTTTCTGCGCTCATACGACCTTGTGAAACACGTTTATCCAGAAGTTTTTGTGAATAAGCTTTGCCTTTTTCAGCATTTTCAACAGAGACATCTTTGAGTACGACAGGGATGCCTTTGATTGCTGTTGAGTAAGCAATGCCTGCCCCCATCATGCCTGCACCTAATACACCCACTTTAGTCGCTTGCCATTTTGCAACTTCAGCAGGGCGGCTTGCACCAGACTTAATTGCATTGAGACCGTGCCAAAAAGTACCGATCATATTTTTAGAAATCTGACCGACTGTGAGTTGCGTAAAGTAACGTGATTCGATACGCAAAGCGGTATCAACATCAACCTGTGCACCTTCTACCGCAGCCGCCATGATCGCTTCAGGTGCAGGGTAACATCCTTTGGTTTTATCACGTAGCATCGCTGGAGCAATTGCAAGCACTTGTGCTACAGCAGGAGTTTTCGGATCGCCTCCTGGGATTTTGTAGCCTTTAACATCAAAAGGTTGCTGTGACTTAGGATTGGCTTTGACCCAAGCAATGGCTTTGTCTAACAGCTCTTGTTCGTTCTCAGCGGTGTCATGTACCAAACCAAGTGATTTTGCTTTATCGACACCAAACTGTTTGCCTTCCATCAAGAATGGAAACGCATTTTGTAAGCCAAGCAAACGTACCATACGCACGATACCGCCACCGCCTGGCAACAAGCCTAAAGTCACTTCAGGTAAACCAAATTTGGTTTTTGGATCATTGATGGCAATACGGTAATGACAGCCTAAAGCAATCTCCCAACCGCCTCCGAGCGCCGTACCATTTAAGGCAGCAACAACAGGTACACCTAAAGTTTCAATCGCACGTAAGTCACCCTTGAGTTCTTCAATCATTTTGAAGAATTCGGTAGCGTGTTCTGGTTGAACTTGAATCAACTCATCTAGATCACCGCCAGCAAAGAAAGTTTTCTTGGCAGAACGGAAAATAATGCCTTTTAGCTCCGTTTCTGCTTTGAGCTTTTGGCTGACTTCATTGAGTGAATCACGGAATTCTGCATTCATGGTGTTGGCAGATTGACCCGATGAATCAAGGGTAAGAATTACAATATTGTCAGCGTTTTTTTCGTATTTAATAGCGCTCATGTTGTGCTCCTTACACCAACTCAATAATAGTGGCAATCCCCATTCCACCACCAACACACAATGTGGCTAGACCACGTTTTTTGCCTTGACGTTCTAACTCATCCAGCAAAGTTCCTAAAATCATCGCGCCCGTTGCGCCCAATGGATGACCCATCGCAATTGCACCACCATTGACATTGACTTTCTCAGCTGGAACGTTGAGTTCATTGATAAAACGCATCACCACGGCAGCAAATGCTTCATTCACTTCAAATAGGTCAATATCATCAATCGTTAAGCCAGCTTTGGCTAAGGCTTTACGTGCAGCAGGCGCAGGACCTGTCAGCATGATCGTTGGGTCTGTACCCACCAATGCCGTTGCAAGTACTTTGGCACGTGGTTTTAAGCCTTGTTCTTTGACGGCTTTTTCAGAAGCCAATAACACCACTGCAGCACCATCAACGATGCCTGATGAGTTTCCTGCATGGTGTACATGGTTAATTTTTTGCGCTTCAGGGTACTTTTGTAGAGCAACCGCATCGAAGCCCATTTGTCCCATCATTTCAAAGCTGGCATTCAGTTTTGCCAAGCCTTCAACGGTGGTCGCACCTCGAATAAATTCATCTTTTTCTAAGATCAGTACACCCGAATGATCTTTAACAGGTACGACTGATTTATCGAAATAACCTTTGGCCTGTGCTGCCGCTGCTTTTTGTTGTGAGCCTACTGCAAAAGCATCAACATCTTTGCGGCTATAGCCATCTAAGGTTGCGATCAAGTCTGCGCCAACGCCTTGTGGCACAAAAGAAGATTTTAAGTTGGTTTCAGGATCAAGTGCCCAAGGGCCGCCATCAGAACCCATCGGGATACGTGACATGGACTCCACACCACCAGCAACCACCACATCTTCCCAACCAGAGCGGACTTTTTGTGCTGCCAAATTGACTGCTTCCAAGCCAGATGCGCAGAAACGGTTGATTTGTACACCAGCAACATCATCATTCCAACCTGCTGCAATGGCTGCAGTTTTAGCAATATCACCGCCTTGATCAGCAATTGGTGTGACACAACCTAAGACGATGTCATCGACTTTTGAAGTATCAAGTTGATGGCGTTGTTGTAATTCATTCAGTAATGATGTGAGTAAAGTAATCGGTTTGACTTCATGAAGTGAGCCGTCTTTTTTCCCTTTTCCGCGTGGTGTGCGAATGGCATCAATAATGTAGGCCTCGCTCATAGGTTTTCCTTGTATCACCTTAAAATTGTTGTTTATCGAGTGTACTCAATTTAAGTGTCAGTGCAATGATGATAAACATTGGCAAGTTTGATGCTTTTCGCCAATTTGATAGATTGCCTGAGTGATCAAGCCAAGCGTTAAATTTGGTATTTTTCTGCATGTCTTGCGACATCTTCGATTAGACTAGCATTTGGAAATGATTGATAGAAAAGATGGGCGAAAGCACATGATAATACTAAAGCGTCACTATGCTGTTATGGCATTGATCTTGTCACTTTTTGGATGTGATTCATCTGGACGGAATATTGAAAATAACAAAGCAATCGAGGATAAAAACAAGGTGAGCCAAACCCATTCAAATCAAACTGCTGATGACAAAATGTTATTGGTTTTATCTGCACCTTCGGTACATGATCCCTATTATAAATCAGCGTTTCAACGGATTGTGGATTTCCAGATTGATTATGCAAAATCGATTTTGGGCAATGACAATGTGGTCATTGTGGTAGATAAAGACACTAAGCCGTATTTCACTGGCAAAGTGCCTGAAGATATTTTATTGGTAGATGATGTGCGTGATATCTGGATGCGCGACTTCACCACGGTCAACCCAATGCAGCCTGTGCAATTTACCTATACTTGGGCGTCGATGACCAAGAAACAAAGTAAAGATGTGCAAAAAAGTTTTAGTCAGTTTGCTGATCGTTATCAAATTCAAAGAGCTAAAACTGATTTGATGATTGATGGGGGTAACCTTGTTGATGATTATGCAGGTCGTGTGATCACCACTACACGTTTTATGGAAGATAATGAGCTTAGCTATAACGAGGCTAAACAAGAGTTAAAAGCGACTTTGGGTGCAACCGAAGTTGCCATTTTAGAACCAGATGAAGAAGTGCTTGCTCATTCAGATGGCATGGTCAGTTGGGTGGATAAAAATACTTTGCTGGTGAATGACTATTCAAAAACACCAGCATTTAGAACAACCGTAATGAAGGAGTTAAAAGCTTCGTTTCCAACTGCAAAAATTGTGGAAGTGCCTGTTGAATACAAGACCAATCCCAAAGGGCAATGGGAAGGGTTTGAGTCTGCATGCGGTGTGAATTTAAATGCCACTGTCACGCATAACAATATCTATGTGCCGACCTTTAATATGCCACATGATCAAAAAGCACTCACGATCATCAAGCAAAACACTTCTAAGAAAGTCATTCCTGTAAATGCTGAAAGTGTTTGTCCAATGGGTGGTAGTGTACGTTGTCTCACTTGGCAGGTGACAGGTGACAATGCTGAGAAACTGATTCAAGCTGCTCGAGATAAGTAATTGATTTATAACTTGCATTGACTGGTTCACAAGCCGATGCAAGTTGTTTAAACTCACATGCCTTTTGATTGTGCTAATAACAAATGAAGTTTATTAATATTATTGGTACGACAGGTTCAGGCAAATCCACGTTTGCCCGACAGTTGGCTCAAAAACAACAATTACAATATATTGAATTGGATAATTTGCTTTGGTTGAATGATTGGCAAGAATCTTCTAATGAAGCCTTGTTTTTGAAGCTGAAAGTCGCCATGAAAAATGCTGCGACAGGGTGGGTCATTGATGGACTTTATACCCGCACTATTCCAATGATGATGGAGAAAGTAGATACCGTTATCTGGTTAGATTATCCCTTTTATATCAATTTATATCGTTTGACCAAGCGTACATTCGGGCGTGTGATCAGTCGGAAAAAGTTATGGGAAGATTCAAATAATAGGGAAAGTTTAAAATTGATGCTGTCCAAACAATCTATTTTTATCTGGTTAATTAAATCCTATCCGAAAAACCGAAAAAAATACTTAGCTTTGATGCAAAACCCTGACCATCAGCATATTCGGTTTATTCACTTAACCTCCCCTAAACAAACAAGACGTTTTTTAGCGCATCTGAAGGTATAAATAATCATCTTCAATCTGAGTGAAATAATAGCTTATAAAATAGGGTGTTTGAGATGAAATTCATCAATGTCGTAGGCACATCTGCTGCTGGAAAAACCACTTTTGCTCGTCAACTGGCCCAAAAGTTAGCTGTGGCTCATATTGAAATGGATGATTTATTCTGGCTGGATAATTGGCAAGAAACACCTGATCACGAATTTTTCCCAAAATTGCAAAGTCAAATGGACCAATCGACGGGTGGATGGGTACTTGACGGTAACTATTCTCGAACGCAAGCTTTAAAGCTTAGATATGTTGATACCATTATTTGGTTAGACTATTCATTTTCTTTAAATCTTTTTCGATCAGTAAAACGGGCAATTGCTCGGGCAGTCACGCAAAAAAGATTGTGGCCAAACTCAAACAATCGAGAAAGTTTTAAGACCAGTTTTATGTCAAAGGATTCAATTATTTTATGGATGATCAGTCATCATGCTAAAAATAGAAAAAAGTATTTGGCGATGATGAATGATGCTCGATATCAGCAGATTCGGTTTATTCATTTAACGTCTCCAAAACAAGCAGAAAAATTTTTAGAACAGATTAAGGCCGTGTAATGACGGCTATTCGAGCAAAAGCGTTATGCTTATTTCGTCATAATGAAAAGGTGTTACTTGCAAAAGCGTATGATCCCGATAAGGATGAGCATTTTTTCAGACCGATCGGTGGTGGTATCGAGTTTGGGGAAACCTCTATTCAGGCAATTGAAAGAGAGGTCTTGGAAGAAATTCAGCAGCAACTGACCCAGCCTAAACTTGTCTGTGTCATGGAGAATCTCTTTAGCTTTGATGGACAGCAAGGCCATGAAATTGTGTTTGTATATGATGCTGAATTTGTAGACTCGCATATGTATCAGCAATACGAGATACAGGGTTGTGAACCCAATGGACATCGCTATATCGCACAGTGGTTGAGTCGAGAACAAATCGCACTGACTCAATATCCTGTTTATCCAAAAGGCATTGAGCAATGGCTATTCACGTAGATCATCCCAAGCTTGAGTTTATGGACTTATTCGAGAAATCTAAATGAAAGAATTGATTATAGGCTGATTCGGTATATTCTGCGAAAGCTGTACCTTGAACAAAACCAAACTTCTTATAAAGTTTGATTGCTGCATCAAAGTGAACGTCTTTTCCTGTTTCTAAACTGACTCTTTTATAGTGACGTTGCTGAGCAAGTTCTAGTAAGTAGTTCAGTAGTTGTGCTGCGACCCCTTGACGCAAATGGGCAGGATGAGTCCGCATAGATTTGATTTCTGCATGGTCGGGTGTCAGTTCTTGGATTGCGCCACAGCCCAGTAATTGCTCATTGTTCCATAAGGTATAGACGCTAATTGAATCTTTTTGCAGACTGCTCAGGTCTAATGCAAAACTATGTTCAAGTGGGGTGTTTTGATGCAGGCCATGCAAGTGAATATAAATCAAATTTTGCACTTGTGGGTGAGTAAAGTCAGCTTTTTTAATGATCATTGCTATTCAAGCACACTGTAGAGATCTGCTTGATTATTAGCATATTTAAAATGTAGTGTTCAACTCTATAATAGGGTTGAACACTACATTATCACCGTTATTAGTTGTGATGGCCGTGCAACTGACGATATAAACCCGGTGTTACTCCCGTCCATTTCTTAAAGGCACGGTGGAAAGTACTGGTTTCACTAAAGCCGACTTGTTGAGCTACATCTTCAAGGGTGAGATTTGGAGTCAACAATAAATGAATCGCCGCATCTCGACGTAAGGCATCCTTAACCCCTTGATAGCTTTTACCTTCCGCAGCTAAACGACGTCGTAAGGTTTGCGGTGATAAATACAACATTGCCGCTACATCATTGAGCGTTGGCATTTCTTCACCAATCTGGCTCTTCAATACATCACGAATACGTGAAGTGAGTGAGTTCGTATTTTTGAATTTCACTAACAACTGGGCAGGCGCTGCTTTCAAGAATTCTTCTAAGGTCTTTTCATCTTGACGGATTGGGAGATCAAGATAATCTGCTGCAAAGGTAATTTCGGTACGTGGTGCATCGAATTGCATCACTGGGGCGAAGAACAATGCATCGTATTCATCAGCATGATTCGGACGTTCATAACCAAAATGCACACGTTCTAAAGGTAGGCGACGTTCGATTAACCATGATGCTAGACCATGCCAGATCATCAGCATGCTTTCAGTAATGAAATGATCAGGATCTAAAGCTTTAGGAATGTGGGGGACTAAACGTGCTTCATGTTTGTCACGTTCCAAGCTTACCGACCATTCATCTCCAAACAGTTTATAGAATTGAGAGGAGAGTTCGAGTGCTTGTCCAAGTGTTTTGGAATGAATGATCAATTGACACATGATTGCGAATGTACCCAAGCGACGTGGCTGTACATCGAAGCCTACGTGTTCGTCTTGGGTAACCATCCATAACATTTTTACAAAACGGGTGTACTGCTCTGGAGAGATTCGAGCCTTCGGTTGGCGAAGCAGTTCAGCCTCTATGCCGACATGTGAAAGTAACGTTTCAACGTCCATGCCTAGGCGTTTAACACCTGTTAAAGCCGCATTCACGAAGTGGATGCTGATCGTATCACGGCTCATATTGAATCCTTCAGTTTCTTTACTATTCACGATAATTGACCTAAATAACCGTCTAAAATATCAAATTGGGCAATTGACAAGAAAAATAATTGCGCCTTGTATACATGTTAAATTGCCGAAACTATCAAGGTAAATGGCTGAACATGACATTGTTTTTGTGTTTATCCACACCTAGTATAAAAGAAAATTTGAACAAATTGAGTAAAAATTATTATGCCATCTGCATTAAAGGGATTGAAAGTCCTAGACTTTTCGACTTTGTTACCAGGACCATTTGCCAGTATGTATCTTGCGGACATGGGTGCAGAAGTTATCCATGTTGAATCACCGACTCGTCCAGACCTCGTACGGATTATGCCACCCTATGCCAATGGTCAGGCCACTGCACACAGTTATTTGAATCGGAATAAACAGTCGATTGCCCTTGATCTCAAAGATGCGGCCAATATTGAACTGATCAAAAATAAAATCTCTGAGTTTGATATTGTGCTTGAACAGTTCCGTCCAGATGTGATGCGACGTTTGGGCTTGGACTATGAAACCTTAGCTGAGATTAATCCACGACTCATTTATTGTTCGATTACAGGTTATGGTCAAACAGGTGCTTATAAAGATCGGGCAGGTCATGACATTAACTATTTAGCATTGGCTGGTGTGTCTGGGCACAGTGGTCGTCAAGATAGTGGACCTCCACCGTTAGGCATTCAAATTGCGGATGTGGCAGGTGGCTCTTTGCATGCAGTGATTGGCATTCTTGCTGCTGTGGTCGAGCGTCAACGCAGTGGTCTGGGGCAATATCTTGATATTTCGATGACAGATTGTGTGGCAAGTCTGAATAGTATGGCGGCTTCTGCAAGTTTGGCAGGACAAACGCCGCAAGCACCCGAGACGGGAATGCTGAATGGTGCAAGCTTCTATGATTATTATCAGACCAAAGATGGTCGTTATTTCTCAGTGGGAAGTTTAGAGCCACAATTTATGACAGGCTTGGCTACAGCGTTACAATTACCTGTACTCCTTGCAAAAGGGACATCTTTTGATCCAGAAGATCGTCAAGCGGTAAAGCAAGCTTTGCAGGAGAAGTTTAAAACTCAAAATTTTGCCGAATGGCAACAGCTATTCCAAAGCTTGGATATTTGTGTTGAACCTGTACTCAGCTTGGATGAAGCATTGGTCTCGCCAATGGCTCAACAGAGAGGATGGGTGGTTGACGTACCAGTATCGGAAAATGCATCACAAACCGAACCTCAGTTGGCGTGTCCGATCAAGTTTTCTCGTTCACAAATGAAGTATGCTTTTATTGGCCAAGGTTTGGGGGAGGGTAAATGGTAGAAAATATGTGCGACCAATCACTGATTGTTAAAATATTGTACAGTTTGTTAACATTTTGAATAAGTTGTAATTTAAAAATGAGAGTAACCTTTTATACACAATAACATAAAAGGTTACGTAAACATGACAATCTCTAAATCTTTGATTGTTTCTTGTTTATCCGTTCTATCATTGAGTCTTTTCGCACAACATACTCAAGCAGCATCTTCCGCATTTGATCCAAATGGTCAATGGCTGTTTGGTGATTGGAACGGTCAACGCACTGCGTTGCAAGAACAGGGTTACAAATTTTCTGCTGATTACACTGGTGAATTTGCAGGGGTTTTAGATTCTAAACAACACTCAAGTCATGGCAGTGAATTCACTGGGCAATTGGCTTTAGGTACGAACTTCGACCTAAATAAAATTTTAGGTTGGCAAGACACTGAGGCGCAAATCACGGTGACTTATCGTGATGGTCAGTCTTTGTCACAAACTGCAGATGGCTTGCAAGGTCACCAAAGTTCTGTACAAGAAGTTTGGGGGCGTGGTCAAACTTGGCGCTTAACCGACCTCTGGATCAAAAAGAAATTTTTAGATCAAGCTTTAGATATTAAAGTCGGTCGTTTCGGTGAAGGTGAAGATTTCAACAGTTTTAACTGTGACTTCCAGAACTTGTCGCTATGCGGTTCTCAGGTGGGTAACTGGGTTGGTGATCAATGGTACAACTGGCCAGTAAGCCAATGGGCATTGCGGGTCAAATATAACCTACAGCCAGATCTTTATGCACAAATCGGGGCGTATGAATATAACCCTGAGAACTTACAGCGTGGCAAAGGTTTTAACTTGAGTACGGATGGTTCACATGGTGCGATCATTCCTGCAGAGGTGGTATGGAATCCTAAATTAGGTGCACTTGCTCTGCCGGGTGAATATCGCTTTGGTTATTACTACAGTACAGCAGATGCCGCAGAAATTGAGAATCCTGCCAAGACTGGACATAAACAAGGCGGCTGGTTTACTGCGAAACAACAATTGACTCGTCATGATGGTCAGTCAGATCGTGGTTTGACGGGCTTTGTCAATGTCACAGTACATGATTCTAAAACCAATGCCATCAAAGACATGCAAAATGTCGGTTTGGTCTATAAAGGTTTGTTGGATCAACGTCCTCAAGATGAAATTGCTTTAGGTGTTGCCCGTATTCATGCCAATGACAAAAACAATAGTCTATTGGATGAAGAATATAACACCGAGCTGTATTACGGCATTCATGCAACCAACTGGCTCACCATCCGTCCAAATATTCAATATGTCCACCATGTAGGTGCATTGAAAGATGGGGATAAGACTTGGGTTGGCGGTATTAAGTTCCAAACTATTTTCTAATTTTGATACTTGAGCAATTTTGCAGATGTAGTTCATACGATGGGCGATATCTGCAAAGTTCTTATTGTGTTTTGAACTCGACCATAAAAAGAGATTTTTTTCTTTTTATGGATCTAAAATATAAAAGATGCAAGGTGATCTTATGAATCAATCTGCTTCAAAATCTGGGCTTAGAACCTTGACGGTGGTGATTATCGCCCTCATTGCATTGTTCTTGCTCGTTGGCGGTATCTGGCTCGCAGCAATTGGCGGGTCTTTTTATTATGTGATTGCGGGTGTGCTGTTACTCATTGTAGCAGTACAACTCTATAAACGTGCCTCAGGCCCATTGTGGGTTTATGCGGCATTGATGTTAGGTAGTGTGGTTTGGGGTGTTTGGGAAGTTGGAACGGACTTCTGGGCACTGGCACCACGTCTTGATATCCTTGGCATCTTAGGTTTGTGGTTACTGGTTCCTGCTGTAACACGCGGGATTGATAACCTCACTTCAAGTAAAGTGGCGTTATCATCGACTTTAGCCATTGCAATTGTGGTGATGGTGTACTCGATCTTTAATGATCCACAAGAAATTAATGGTGTGATTCAAACGCCACAGCCAGCACAAGCGAAAGCCGTGGATGGCATTGCCCCTGAAGATTGGCCTGCATATGGTCGTAGTCAGGGCGGTGAACGTTATTCTCCATTGACACAGATCAACGATAAAAACGTCAAAGATCTCAAAGTGGCTTGGACATTACGCACGGGTGATTTCCGAACTGAAAATGATTCGGGCGAAACCACGAATCAAGTAACGCCAATCAAGATTGGAAATAACATGTTTATGTGTACCCCACATCAACATTTAATTTCGATTGACCCTGCAACGGGTAAGGAAAAATGGCGTTTTGATCCTAAACTCAAAACTGATAAAACCTTCCAGCATTTAACTTGTCGTGGTGTGATGTACTACGATGCTGCCAATACTACTGAATTTGCAACCAGCTTACAGGCGAAAAAGTCGACCTCAACCGAGTGTCCGCGTAAAGTCTTTGTTCCTGTGAATGATGGTCGTTTAGTTGCGGTCAATGCTGATACAGGTAAAGCATGTTCTGACTTTGGTCAAAATGGTGAAGTGAATTTACAAGAATTCATGCCATATGCTTATCCAGGTGGTTATAACCCAACATCTCCGGGTGTGGTTTCTGGTACTACTGTCGTGATTGCAGGTTCAGTGACCGATAACCATTCGAATAAAGAGCCATCCGGCGTGATTCGTGGTTATGACGTGAACACAGGTAAATTATTGTGGGTGTTTGATACAGGCGCTGCTGATCCAAATGCAATGCCAGGTCAAGACACGCAGTTTGTTCATAATTCACCAAATGCATGGGCGCCACTTGCCTATGATTCAAAACTAGATATCGTCTATGTTCCGACAGGTGTGGGTACACCAGATATCTGGGGTGGAGATCGTACTGAGTTGAAAGAGCGTTATGCCAACTCAATGCTGGCGATCAATGCAACCACGGGTAAACTGGTATGGCACTTCCAAACCACACATCACGATTTGTGGGATATGGACGTACCATCACAACCGTCATTGGCTGATATTCAAGATAAATCAGGTCAAACGGTCCCAGCGATTTATGTATTGACTAAAACAGGGAATGCCTTTGTTTTAGACCGTCGTAATGGTCAGCCGATTGTACCAATTACTGAGAAACCTGTTCCGCAAACTGTGAAATGGGGTCCACAAACCAAAGGTGAGTTCTACTCAAAAACTCAACCATTCTCTGACTTTGATTTAGCACCTAAAGATAAATTGACTGATAAAGACATGTGGGGTGCCACCATGTTTGATCAGTTGATGTGTCGTGTGAAATTTAAACGACTGAATTACGATGGTATTTATACACCACCTTCTGAAAATGGAACCTTGGTATTCCCTGGAAACTTGGGTGTATTTGAGTGGGGCGGTATGTCAGTGAATGCTGATCGTCAGGTCGCGGTCATGAACCCGATTGGCTTGCCATTCGTGAGTCGTTTAATTCCAGCGGATCCAAACCGTCAACCTGTGGCACGTGGTGCTGGTACTGAGCAGGGCATGCAACCGATGTATGGTACACCATACGGTGTTGATATTAGTCCGTTCCTATCTCCATTGGGTTTACCATGTAAACAACCAGGTTGGGGTTTTGTCGCTGGTGTGGACTTAAAAACACATGAAGTGGTGTGGAAAAAACGTATTGGTACCATTCGTGACAGCTTACCAACCTTATTCCAGTTACCACCAGTGAAAATTGGTGTACCAGGTTTAGGCGGTTCGATTTCGACTGCGGGTAATGTGATGTTTGTTGGTGCAACACAAGATAATTACATCCGTGCCTTTAATGTTTCAAATGGCGATAAGTTATGGGAAGCACGTTTACCAGCAGGTGGACAAGCAACACCAATGACTTATGAAGCAAATGGTAAACAATATGTGGTGATTATGGCTGGTGGACATGGTTCATTCGGTACCAAAATGGGTGATTATCTCGTTGCGTACGCTTTACCTTAAATCCCTCCCTACCTCCCTTTGTCAAAGGGAGGAGTTCCCTAATTTAATCCTTACGCCACTATAATCTTGGCTCAGAGTGAGGGGAGATAAAAAGCCCAGATTTATCTGGGCTTTTTCTTTTTATGGCAATTAGATAGGCTTATCAATAAAACCGTTATTAAATATGCAAAAAAAGCATTTTGTTGATGAATAAAAGCTCGCTATGCTAGTCGCCTTTATAATGAATGACTAGCCATACGCCATGTATTTATATACGGATTTCGATCAACAACTGATTAACCAACGTGTTGCTCAGTTTCGCGATCAAACAGAACGCTATTTAGCAGGAAAATTAACAGAAGACGAATATCGTCCACTACGTTTGCAAAATGGTTTATACGTGCAACGCTATGCGCCTATGCTTCGTATTGCTGTGCCGTATGGCTTGATGAATACTAAACAATTAAGAAAAATTGCTGAGATCGCGACTGAATATGATCGTGGCTATGCGCATGTTTCAACTCGTCAAAATATTCAGTTGAACTGGCCCGCATTGGAAAATGTACCTGACATTCTAGCTGAGCTGGCAACGGTACAAATGCATGCCGTACAAACGTCAGGTAACTGTATCCGTAATACCACAACTGACCAGTTTGCAGGTGTAGTTGCAGGTGAGATTGCTGACCCACGTCCGACTTGTGAATTAATTCGTCAGTGGAGTACGTTTCACCCTGAATTTGCCTTCTTACCACGTAAGTTCAAAATTGCAGTTTCGGCTTTAGAAGAGAAAGATCGTGCTGCAACTGCATTCCATGATATCGGTGTGTATCTAGTACGTAACGATGCGGGCGAGATGGGCTATAAAATCATGGTTGGTGGTGGACTTGGTCGTACCCCAATTATTGGTAGTGTGATCCGTGAGTTTTTACCTCGTGAAGATCTGATTGCTTATTTAGAAGCGACATTGCGTGTTTATAACTTACATGGCCGTCGTGATAACAAATATAAAGCGCGTATCAAAATTTTGGTGAAAGCTTTAACACCAGAAGTATTTGCACAAAAAGTGGAAGCAGAATTTGAGCACACGCGTGAAGCATTGAAGATTCAACCTGAAATCTTGAAAAAATTGGATGAAGAATTTACACCATTTGATTATCAAGATTTAGAAGATCAAGACTTCACAGACTTATTCGCTGCACATCCGAAATTCAAACAGTGGTTTAACGTCAACACCAATGCACATAAAGTGAAAGGCTATCGTATTGTCACGATTTCTTTGAAGCGCGCAGGTATTGCGCCAGGTGATGTCACCACTGAAGAAATGAATTTAATTGCTGATTTAGCCGATAAATACACTTTCGGTGAGTTCCGTACTACGCACGAACAGAATATTTCATTGGTCGATGTGCCGCAGAAAGATTTATTCGAATTGTGGCAAACGCTTGAACACAGCGACATGGCACGTGCACATATTGGCTTTATTACCGATATTATCTGTTGCCCGGGTGGTGATTTCTGCTCATTGGCAAATGCCAAATCGATTCCAATTTCAGAAGCAATCAGCCGTCGTTTTGATGATCTAGACACCATCTATAACTTAGGTGAACTTGATCTGAATATTTCGGGTTGTATGAATGCTTGTGGCCATCACCATGTCGGTAACATCGGTATTCTAGGTGTCGATAAGAAAGGTGCTGAGTTCTATCAAATCACTTTAGGTGGTCATGCAGATCATGATGCATCACTCGGTGATATCTTAGGACCGTCATTTGCTGCTGAAGTTGTACCAGATGTGATTGATGAAATCTTGAATACTTACCTTGACTTACGTACAGAAGGTGAGCGTTTTATTGATACCTATCGCCGTGTTGGTATTCAACCATTTAAGGAGCGTGCTTATGCTTAATACAACGCTACAAGTGCTCTTTAAAGATGGCACAATTGCAGACAATACTTATCAAGTCATTGCCGAAGATGGCGTACTTCCACAAGGTGATGTGGTTGTAACAACTGCGCAGTTGGATCAATTGGCAAATGTACAAGGCAAAAAAGCCCTATACATCACAGTCAATGATTCACCTGAAACTCATGAATTTCCATTGAATGAGCTTGATGCCATTTTTATTGAATTTGCTGGTTTTAATGATGGCCGTGGTTATTCATTTGCTGCCTTATTACGTCGCCAAGGTTATCAAGGTGAGTTACGCGCAGTCGGTGATATCTTTAAGGATGTTTTAAACTATTTAAAACGTTCTGGCTTTGATACATTTGTAGTCAAAGAAGGTAAAGATATTCATGAAGCAGCTGCTGGGCTTCAAGATTTTACCAATCCTTATCAAGCTTCTACTGCTGTGCCACAAGCAAGTTATCAAACTGGTGCATAAGTCACTAGAGATCAAAAAAGCTGAACTACGGTTCAGCTTTTTTATGGGGCATCGTTTTAGTAAATCAATTGAAGAATAAAATGCTGAACTTTATTTTAAAAATAAATCCTGGGGTGGTGTGGTTGCTTTTTGCGATTGCCGCTGATGTGCTGTCGACATTTTATTCTGCGAAGGGCAATGGTTTAGTGAATAAACTTGATCAAGGCATCGCATTGGTTTTGTACCTTATCTCTTTTGCTTGTGCTGCGATTGCTTTGAAATATATGCAGGCTGGGATTTTATATGTGCTCTGGTCAGGGCTTGGTGTTATTGCAACAGCTGCTTTGGCTAAGGTCTTCTTAGGGCAGCATATTGATTTAGCAGGGTGGGTAGGCATTGGGTTTATTACGATTGGACTTATGATTATCGCGCAGTATTCCAATATTGATGTGTAGTCTTCATAGAAATAACGATGTATTTCTATGAAGTCATGTTTTATTGGTTCAACTTACCCATCTAACTGGCAATTAATCATCCATTTGATCCCAAATTGATCGGTAAACGCACCATACAGTGCGCCCCAGAAGGTCTTTTCTAGAGGCATTTCAATTTGACCATTTGCAGACAAGGCATCAAAGAGGCGTTGTGCTTCGTCTTGCTCATCTGGGTCAAGATTAATTGAAATATAGTGGTTGTTGCCTTGGGTAAATACGCTATTTTGAGCGCAGAATTGATCATTAACATCTGAAGCCATCAATACGGTAAATTCATTGATGGGTAAAGAAACGTGTAAAACCAGGTTTTTATCAGCTTCTGAAAGGCTGACGCCTTCAGTAGGTGGCATATCGCCATAACGGCTGAGCATGGCAAATTCACCACCAAATACAGATTTATAAAAGTTGAATGCTTGTTCTGTTTGTCCTTTAAAATTTAGATAATGATTAAGTTGCATGATGTACTCCTTGTTGTTTTTTTATACACAGCATAACTTATCGATATTTTGACTATAGATGCATTATTTTTTGTAATCCTAAAATAAAAAAATCCTGCATCAAGCAGGATTTTTTTTGATCAGATTGAAAAATATTTAGATCAATTCAATCGCAACAGCGGTCGCTTCACCACCACCGATACACAAGGCTGCAACACCTTTTTTACCGCCAGTACGCTTAAGTGCATGAATCAATGTCAGGATGATACGAGAACCGGTAGAACCAACAGGGTGACCTAGAGCACAAGCACCACCATTAATATTTACTTTTGCTGCATCTAATTTGAAATCATCAATTGGACACATGGTCACCATTGCGAAAGCTTCGTTAATTTCCCAAAGATCAACGTCTTGAGCATCCCAGCCTGCTTTCTTCAAAACTTTTTCAATTGCGCCTACTGGTGCAATGGTAAATTCTGAAGGGTGCTGAGAGTTTGATGCAGTTGCAAGAATTTTCGCTAAAGGTTTTAAACCACGTTGAGCCGCAACGTCGCTTGATGTTAATACCAGTGCAGATGCGCCATCAGAAATTGAACTCGCATTTGCAGCTGTAATCGTGCCATCTTTTGCAAATGCTGGTTTTAATGATGGAATTTTGTCGATTTTCGCACTTAATGGTTGTTCATCTTGATCAACAACAACATCACCTTTGCGAGTAGAAACAGTTACAGCAACAATCTCATCTTTAAAGTAACCTTCAGTAATCGCTTTCTGTGCACGTTGTAATGAACGAATAGCAAAGTCGTCCATTTGTTCACGTGTATAGCTACGTTTGTTTGCCATATCCTGAGCAAATGAACCCATCAAACGGCCTGTTTCAGCATCTTCCAAGCCATCTAGGAACATGTGATCTTTAATCTCACCATGACCCATGCGATAGCCAGCACGTGCTTTAGGTAAAACATATGGTGCGTTGGTCATCGATTCCATACCACCAGCGACAACGATCTCTGCACTCCCTGCTTTGATCATATCTGCTGCTTGCATCACAGCTTTCATACCAGAACCACAAAGTTTGTTGATTGTCACTGCGCCAGTAGAGTCTGGTAAGCCTGCTTTTCGCATAGCTTGACGTGCTGGACCTTGTTTTAAGCCAGCTGGTAAAACACAACCCATGATTACTTCTTCTACGTCAGTCGGTTGTAGACCAGAACGCGCAATTGCTTCTTTAATGGTAACAGCACCTAATTCTGGCGCAGTTACACCAGATAATGCACCTTGGAAGCCGCCCATTGCTGTACGCGCGCCATTAACAATTACGATATCAGTCATGATGTGTCTCCACACTTATAATTTATAAAAATGTTCCAAACTTAAGCAGTATAGTAAAAAAAGGATTGGAATAAAGTGTTTTAACTATTTTAGGCTAGACTGAAGAGTTTTTAGCAGGTGGAGAGCTTTTCAAAACGTATATTGCCCATACGGCTTAAAACAATTTTAGTATGGTGCTGTGGTGACTCTGAACAGTAGACAAAACTGCCATTAGATGCAAAAGGGAGTCCATTTTCTGCTTGAAAGATAAGGTAGTTAGGCGATTGCCCAAAAGATTTAAAATTGAGGTTACCATATTTATGGTTGAGAGGAACGGTAAAGAGTAGTCTTTCAGCTTGATCACGACGATGATTTCGATTGGTATCAATAAATCCGATAAAGCCTTTATTCCAATCTTTATGGCAGTTTTCAAAATCTGAACTTGGGCAAAGCATCACATTTTTATGATGAAGTTGTGCGTCAGTCTTTGCTTTTTGTATATGAATTGTGAGAGTTCTTTTGAGGTGGTTTGCTTCGCTTGAGATCATCATTTCTCGGAAGTAGGGGAGTGCAAGCGCACTCAAAATTGCCAAGATTCCAGTAGTAATGATCAACTCAATTAAACTAAAGCCAAAAGATCTAAACATATTTACCTATCTATTTTTATTAACTTTTTTATAAACATAGCCTTAAGTGTAAATTTAATCTTGATGGTGAGAATTATTAAAAAAATAGTTAAGATATACTAAAACATAACTTCATAAACAATAATTCAATAAGATATCTAATGGGAATTGAAAATTTACTGAACTACAACGGAAATTGTAAGAAATTTTGTCAATAATTTACGAGGTTAAAGTTATCAAGCACTTGGAAAATTCATCAAGTGTTTGTATGATTCAAAGTGAAGTGAATAGCTGAAAAAAATACTGCTGAATATACTTTCGCAGGACGAAAAATCATAGGCTGAGCTTACACAACAAACAATTGTTATCTCTGGAGGATATCCATGAAATTGAGTCGTATTGCACTTGCTATGCTTGTTGCTGCTCCGTTAGCTGCTGCGAATGCAGGCGTAACAGTAACTCCATTAATGCTTGGTTACACATTCCAAGATTCTAAACACAACAATGGTGATAAGCATTTAACAAATGGTCCTGAGCTTCAGGATGATTTATTTGTTGGTGCTGCATTAGGTGTTGAACTAACACCATGGTTAGGTTTTGAAGCTGAATATAACCAAGTTAAAGGTGATGTAGACGGTGCTGCTGCTAACGCTGAATACAAGCAACAGCAAATCAACGGTAACTTCTATGTTACTTCTGATTTAATCACTAAAAACTATGACAGCAAAATCAAGCCATATGTATTATTAGGTGCTGGTCACTACAAATATACATTTGATGATGTAAACCGTGGTACTCGTGGTAATAAAGAAGAAGGTACTTTAGGTAATGCTGGTTTTGGTGCTTTCTGGCGCTTAAACGATGCTTTATCTCTTCGTACTGAAGCTCGTGGTACATATAACATCGATGAAGACTTCTGGAACTATACAGCACTTGCTGGCTTAAACGTAGTTCTTGGTGGTCACTTGAAACCAGCTGCAGCAGTTGTAGAAGTTGCTCCAGTTGAGCCAACTCCAGTTGCTCCACAGCCACAAGAGTTGACTGAAGACCTTAACATGGAACTTCGCGTATTCTTTGATACGAACAAGTCAGACATCAAGCCACAGTACAAGTCTGAAATTGCTAAAGTTGCAGAGAAGTTAGCTGAATACCCGAATGCGACAGCTCGTATTGAAGGTCACACAGATAACACAGGTCCACGTAAGTTGAACGAACGTTTATCTTTAGCACGTGCTAACTCTGTTAAATCTGCACTTGTTAACGAATACAACGTAAATGCAACTCGTTTGACAACTCAAGGTTTCGCTTGGGATCAACCGATTGCTGACAACAAAACTAAAGAAGGTCGTGCTATGAACCGTCGCGTATTCGCTGCGATCACTGGTAGCCGTACTGTTCTTGTACAACCAGGTCAACAAGCTCAATAATTTGAGTTTATGAACTGAAAAAAGCGACTCGTCAGAGTCGCTTTTTTTATGGATGTATACGTTTTTGTAGCATTGATGTAAAACTAAAACATAAGTATTTAAAACTAGAATAATCTTGCTTTAATTTTGGATATTTACTTGAGATTATTTAGTTTCGTTGAAAAGATTTTTATAGCTTGTTAAAATTTTGATTAAAAAGTGATAAGCTCTCTTCGCGTTATTAGATATGTTGCTAAATTAGAATTTTCTAGGTTTTTGGGAGAGGAATAGGTAATTTTCAGTGGCTGCTAGCTGAATGTTGTCAAATACTTGGAAAATTGATCAGGTATTTGTATGATTCTACATGAGGTGAATAACTGAAAAAGATATAATGAAACTATTTCTCAGTATTCAGAGATTATTAGAGTTTACATAACAAACAATTTTTGTTTTTGGAGGATATTCCATGAAATTGAGTCGTATTGCACTTGCTATGCTTGTTGCTGCTCCGTTAGCTGCTGCGAATGCAGGCGTAACAGTAACTCCATTAATGCTTGGTTACACATTCCAAGACACTAAACACAACAATGGTGATAAGCATTTAACAAATGGTCCTGAGCTTCAGGATGATTTATTTGTTGGTGCTGCATTAGGTATTGAATTAACACCATGGTTAGGTTTTGAAGCTGAATATAACCAAGTTAAAGGTGATGTAGACGGTGCTGCTGCTAACGCTGAATACAAGCAACAGCAAATCAACGGTAACTTCTATGTTACTTCTGATTTAATCACTAAAAACTATGACAGCAAAATCAAGCCATATGTATTATTAGGTGCTGGTCACTACAAATATACATTTGATGATGTAAACCGTGGTACTCGTGGTAATAAAGAAGAAGGTACTTTAGGTAATGCTGGTTTTGGTGCTTTCTGGCGCTTAAACGATGCTTTATCTCTTCGTACTGAAGCTCGTGGTACATATAACATCGATGAAGACTTCTGGAACTATACAGCACTTGCTGGCTTAAACGTAGTTCTTGGTGGTCACTTGAAACCAGCTGCAGCAGTTGTAGAAGTTGCTCCAGTTGAGCCAACTCCAGTTGCTCCACAGCCACAAGAGTTGACTGAAGACCTTAACATGGAACTTCGCGTATTCTTTGATACGAACAAGTCAGACATCAAGCCACAGTACAAGTCTGAAATTGCTAAAGTTGCAGAGAAGTTAGCTGAATACCCGAATGCGACAGCTCGTATTGAAGGTCACACAGATAACACAGGTCCACGTAAGTTGAACGAACGTTTATCTTTAGCACGTGCTAACTCTGTTAAATCTGCACTTGTTAACGAATACAACGTAAATGCAACTCGTTTGACAACTCAAGGTTTCGCTTGGGATCAACCGATTGCTGACAACAAAACTAAAGAAGGTCGTGCTATGAACCGTCGCGTATTCGCTGCGATTTCTGGTAGCCGTACTGTTCTTGTACAACCAGGTCAACAAGCTCAATAATTTGAGTTTATGAACTGAAAAAAAAGCGACTCGTCAGAGTCGCTTTTTTTATATGGGGAGGCTAAGTGATAAAACATTGAGATTCTCCTTTTTATTTAATGGTTTTAAGATATTTCAATAATGATTAATTATTTACCATACCTCTTTTTTTAACTGCTGCTTGGTATTTTGTCTTTCACGACGATGTTGTGCTCTAGGTTTTTCTGTCTCATGAACTCCACCTTTGTGTAATAAAGGCGAAAGCGCTACAGGGTTACGGACTTTAATTTTTGGCATTTGTTTGAGTTTCATCTGATTATCCTTTGATACATAAAACTTGTTTGAGGGTATGCACGATTTCAATCAAGTCGGATTGGTTTGCCATAACTTGATCAATATCTTTGTAAGCAGCCGGAATTTCATCAATTACCGCACTGTCTTTTCTGCATTCGATGCCTTGAGTCTGTTGAATCAAGTCATCTTGGTTAAACAGCAGCTTTGCTTTACTGCGACTCATTTTTCGCCCTGCACCATGGGAACATGAGCAGAATGATTCAGGGTCAGCCTTACCTTTAACAATATAGGAGCGTGCTCCCATTGAACCCGGGATGATGCCTAGCTCATCGAACCCTGCCCGAATGGCTCCTTTACGTGTAATTAGCAGCTCTTCACCATAGTGAGTTTCTCGACTTATATAGTTGTGGTGGCAGTTAATCGCTTCTTTGGTCATTTGAAAAGGCGGTAGAAGCGGGCGAATCGCCTCTAAAATAAGACGCATCATTTCGCGTCGATTTTCGAAAGCATATTCCTGTGCCCATTCAACTGCTTCAACATAGTCGCTAAAACTATGCGAGCCTTCTGCAAAGTAACTCAAATCCTTGTCAGGAACATGGCCAAAACGGTGTTGCGCTTCTTTCTTTGCCAATTCAATGAAATAGGTTCCAATGACATTGCCTAAACCACGACTGCCAGAATGCAGCATCACCCAAACATCCTGATTTTCATCGAGACAGAGTTCGATGAAGTGATTACCACCTCCTAAAGTTCCCAGTTGTTTTTGCCAAGTTGCATCAAATTTTCTTAGCATTCGAACCAAGCCGGGATGTTTTTTAATGATGGGTTGTAAGCGCTTTTCTAGCGGAATAATACTAGATGCTTTTGCTTTTACTTGTTTATGTAATTCAAAGCCGACAGGGACCTTACGTTCAATGGCATGGCGTAATGGCGCAAGGTTGTTTGGAAGTTGTGATGCTTTGAGGTTGAGTCGAATTGCATTCATACCACAACCGATATCAACACCGACAGCAGCAGGGATAATCGCATGTTTGGTTGGGATCACGCTGCCTACAGTTGCACCTTTGCCTACATGTACATCTGGCATTACTGCAATATGTGAATAAACAAATTGTAGTTGCGCCATTTTCTTGAGTTGTTCAATACTTTCGCTATCAATATCGTTAGTGAAGATTTTCACTGGAACGCCATATTGTGCATCTGCGTTGAGTATTTTTTGTATGCCCATTTTCTTGTCTCGGGATATTTTAATATTTGGTCCGAATAGGCATAAAAAAACCTAGCGAATGCTAGGTTGAATAGAGCATTCGGACAAGTGATCATTAGATTTGTACACTTGTCCGTGAGTCGACAGTGCCAAATCTTACTGTGTTGTTCCTAGTGTTAATGGCATGCTGTCGTCCTCCTATATCGTTAGTATCGTTGAAAATATGAGCGAGATTCTACTCATATTTTCATTTGGGTCAAGTAAAAAGCGATTTTATTCGCCTTCTTTCACGTTCATGTCTTTATAAGCAATTAGTTTGGTCTTGTGTTTCCATTTATAACCTAACCAAATGGCTAAGAAGAGTGGAATACTGATATAGGTAGAAATTAAGCCTAACCAATCAATTTTGCCACCTAATAGTGCTTGATAGTTCTGACCTAGAATAATGATCGAACATAAGATGAATGCAAACCAAGGTGCAAAAGGGAAGAATTTGGCACGATAGGCAAGATCTTCAACTTTATAACCTTGAGCGATATAGCCTTTACGAAAACGATAATGTGAAATCGCAATCCCTAGCCATACGATGAAACCACACATACCTGACATGTTGAGTAACCAGTTAAACACCTGTTTCTCACCAATAAATGTGGTTAAGAAGCACAGTGCAGCAACTGCAGTGGTTGCATAAAGTGCATTCATTGGTACACCACGAACATCCAATTTGGAGAACCATTTTGGCGCACGGCCTTCTCTAGCCATATCAAATAACATACGGGTAGAAGAGTACATGCCTGAGTTGCCCGCAGATAAAATTGCACTGAGAATAACCGCATTCATCAAGCTTGCAGCAAAGGCAAAACCAGCTTTTTCATACAATAGTGTGAAAGGGGACAGCGCGATATCTTCACTTTGCGCTGCTTTTAATAACAGTGGATCATCATAACTAACCAGTGTGCCAATGATGAAGATACACAAGATATAGAACAGTAAAATGCGCCAGAAAATTTGCTTAATCGCTAGTGGAATGGTCTTTTTAGGATCTTTTGACTCGCCAGCAGCAACGCCGACCATCTCTGTGCCTTGGAATGAGAATCCAGCAATCATTGCTACACCAATCAGTGCCTGAAAACCACCGACAAAAGGCGCATCTTTATAAGTCCAGTGTTGGAATACTGATACATTAGGCGTCATCATGATTTTAAAAATCATCCAGATACCAATCACGATAAAGACAATAATGGCAATTACTTTGATCAAAGAGAATAAGAATTCACTTTCGCCAAAACCTTTTACTGTTAAAGCGTTAATTGCAAAAATAATGGCAAGGAAGATTGCACTCCAGTAAAACCCAGGGATATCCGGGAACCAGAATTTCATGATGAATTGGACTGCAACCAATTCAAAGGCAACTGTAATGGCCCAGTTATACCAGTAGTTCCAACCTAAGGCGAAACCAAAACCATCTTCGACATAGCGGCTACCATAGGTAAAGAAAGCACCCGATGTTGGATTGTGCGTTGCTAATTCACCTAAGCTGGTCATCAAGAAATAAATCATGATACCGATTAAAGCATATGCCAGTAACGCACCCCCAGGGCCTGCGTTAGCAATGGTAGAACCTGAAGCAAGGAATAAGCCTGTGCCGATCGATCCACCAATCGCAATCATGTTCAGGTGTCGAGCCCCGAGCTTGCGCTGAAGGTGTTGAGGAGCAGATGTATCGCTCATAAAAATTCCTTAAAATGTTTATTTTGCACAGGCATATAAAACCTTGAATCCTTGTTGATCTGCCTTGACCAGACATTGACCAAAACTCTGTTCAATGAGTGGAGGGTAATTCAGAAAACGATTTGCCACGATCCATAACTCACCTGAGCTTTTAAGATGTTGTTTCGCGCGTTGGCAAAGTTCTTCACTTACATCGTAATTGGTCTGAATCCCCTGATGAAAAGGCGGATTGCTTACGATTGCATCCAAATCTTTGGGCGCATCTACAAAACCTGTTACAGGTAGTAGATTTAACTGATCGAGATTCAGATTATTTTTCTGAAAAGTCAATTCAGTTGATCGTAATGCAAATGCATCAACATCAAGTGCAAAAATCTGCTGGTTTGGATTTAGCTTGGCTAAATAAGCACTAATAATTCCAGCACCACAACCAAAGTCGGCAATCTTACCTGATTTTACTTGACTAAGGTAAGGGACTAATACGGCTGTTCCGACATCTAAGTGATCTTGACTAAATACACCAGGCAAGGCACAGATATTTAACTGTTCTTGATCTATTTGAACTGTATAAGTTTTTAACCAACGCTCAAGTGGTTTTAACTCATCATTTTTTTCAATTTTCATTTGCCAAAGTTGGCAGTGACGTGCACTGTCAAGTTTCAGTGTTTTACCATATTGCAATAATTGTTTTGCTGCTCGCTCAACACCGCCTTTTTTTTCACCAACCAGAAAAATATTTTGATCAAGTTTTAAATGGCTAACCACAACGTGCAGAATATAATTGAGGAGTTCTTTTGACTTGGGAACGAAAATAACAACTTGATCAAACGGTGCTTGTGGGAATTCCACGGAAAAATGAGAGCGAATTCCAGAGCTGATAAAACCTTGATGATCAGCATAATTCCAAGTCCATACTGATGCTTGAACTTGCTCAGGTAAATTTTTGGCGAGTTGGTCATTTGGGGCATTAATCAGTAAAACTTGCCCATTTAAATAATTTTGTTGTCTGATGACAACTTCACTACGTGGATCCATTTTGATCTCTCATCAAAAACAAAGCCCAGTCGTGAAACTGGGCAGTTGCGATTGTTGGTTGATTATTTATGTGTTTCAGGTAAAACAATATTTAAAATTAAGGCAGCAATACCGCCAGTCGCGACACCTGAGCTAAAAATATTCTTAAATAATTCAGGTAGGTGCTCAAGAATTTGAGGGACTTGTGCAACGCCTAAACCTAGAGCAAGTGAAATCGCAATAATCAACAAGGCGCGACGATCAAGGTGAATACTTGAAAGAATATTAATACCTGAAGCAGCGACTGCACCAAACATTACCATCACAGCACCACCAAGCACGGCTTGCGGTACTGCTTGGATTACTGCAGCAACAGCAGGGAATAAGCCTAAAATCACTAAAAGTACGGCAATCCAGATACCTACATAGCGACTTGCAACACCCGTGAGTTGAATCACGCCATTGTTTTGTGCAAATACAGAACTTGGGAAAGTATTGAAAATACCTGCTAGGAAAGAGTTAGCACCATTGACTAATACACCGCCTTTAATACGTTGCATCCAAACTGGACCATCTACAGGCTGGTTTGAGATTTTACTGGTTGCGGTAACATCACCAATCGCTTCAAGTGAAGTGACCAGATAAATGAATGCCATAGGAATGAACAAGCTCCAAGAGAAGCTGAGTCCAAAATGCATCGGTGTTGGAATTTGAATTAGAGGGGCATCGTTGAGCACTGAAAAGTTTAAATGCCCCATAAAGCCAGCAAGAATATAGCCAATCACCAGTGCAATTAAAATTGCTGAACTTTTCACCCAAATAATTTTGATACGATTGAGTAGAATAATAATGCCAAGTACGGTACATGACATGATCAGATTATCCGCATTGGCAAAGGTGTTGTCCTGCATCGCAGTATAACCACCGCCCATACTAATCAGACCTTCTTTAATTAAGGTAAGACCAATCAACAGAACCACAATACCTGTCACCAATGGTGTAATCAGCTTCTTCACCCAAGGCAAAATTCGAGAAACGCCCATTTCAATAAACGAACCAGCAATCACGACACCAAAAATGGCAGCCATCACTTGTTCAACTGGTGTTCCAGTAGCAACCATTGCGCTCCCAATACCAATAATTGGGCCGATGAAGTTAAAACTTGTTCCTTGAACAATGAGCAGTCCTGCACCGAATGGACCTACTTTTTTACACTGTAAAAAGGTTGCAATTCCTGAAATGATTAAAGACATCGAAAGGATCATGTTGGTGTCTTCGCGAGATACGCCAAGTGCCAAACAAATGAGTAATCCAGGGGTTACGATCGGGACTAAAATCGCCAAAAGATGCTGTAAAGCGGCTAAAAATGCAACAAAAGGTTTCGGTCGATCATTGAGTCCGTAGACCAGATCAAGCTGCTGCTGAGGTTGTGAATTCGACATGGGAGTATAAAAAGCGAGAGGCATTAGTGGAATATTCTAATAGAGTTAGCTCGCTTTACCAACGATTCTATGACACTTCGTCAGAAAAAAAGTGCACTGTCAATAAACTGTCACTACTAAAGTTTAGGATTCTTCTGTATAATTTGCCCTCAAATTTAAAGCGTATCGAATTTTACATGTCAGATATTAAAACTCTCCGTAACATTGCCATTATTGCGCACGTCGATCATGGTAAGACGACTTTAGTCGACAAACTTTTACAACAATCAGGTGCTCTTGGTGATCGCGCAGGCGAGATTGAACGTGTTATGGATTCTAACGCGCTTGAGTCTGAACGTGGTATTACCATTCTTGCAAAAAACACAGCAATCAAATGGTTAGACGCACGTACAAACACCGAATACCGCATTAACATTGTGGACACCCCAGGACACGCCGACTTCGGTGGTGAAGTGGAACGTGTAATGTCGATGGTTGACTGTGTATTGCTTCTTGTAGATTCACAAGAAGGTCCAATGCCACAAACTCGTTTCGTAACGCAAAAAGCGTTCGCACGTGGTTTAAAGCCAATCGTGATTATCAACAAAGTCGACAAGCCAAGCGCGCGTCCAGATTGGGTTATTGATCAAGTATTTGACTTGTTTGATAACCTTGGCGGTACTGACGAACAGTTAGACTTCCCAATCGTTTATGCTTCAGGCTTACGTGGTGTTGCTGGTCCTTCACCAGAAGAATTAGCGGAAGACATGACACCGTTGTTCCAAACGATTGTAGATATTGTTGAACCACCAGCAGTTGATGTTGATGGTCCTTTCCAAATGCAGATTTCATCACTTGACTATAACAGTTTCGTTGGTGTTATCGGTGTTGGTCGTATCCAGCGTGGTTCAGTGAAATTAAACACACCAGTCACTGTGATTGATAAAGAAGGTAAGACACGTAACGGTCGTATCTTAAAAATCATGGGTTACCACGGTTTAGAGCGTGTTGATGTAGAATCTGCATCAGCAGGTGATATCGTATGTATTACAGGTATCGATGCATTAAACATTTCTGACACGATTTGTGATCCGAAAAATGTAGAAGCTTTACCGCCATTGTCTGTAGACGAACCTACAGTTTCGATGACATTCCAAGTAAACAACTCACCATTCGCTGGTAAAGAAGGTAAGTTTGTTACTTCACGTAACATCCGTGAACGTCTTGATCGCGAATTGATTCACAACGTAGCATTACGTGTTGAAGATACTGACAGTCCAGACCGTTTCAAGGTTTCTGGTCGTGGTGAACTTCACCTTTCAGTATTGATTGAAAACATGCGTCGCGAAGGCTTCGAAATGGGCGTATCACGTCCACAAGTAATCATCAAAGAAATTGATGGTGAAAGACAAGAGCCGTATGAAAACGTAACGTTTGACGTTGAAGAACAGCACCAAGGTTCTGTAATGGAGCAAATGGGTCACCGTAAAGGTGAGATGACCAATATGGAAGTTGATGGCAAAGGCCGTATCCGTATTGAAGCAACTGTTCCTTCACGTGGTTTGATTGGTTTCCGTTCTGAATTCTTGACCATGACTTCTGGTACAGGGATCATGACATCAAGCTTCTCTCATTACGGTCCTGTGAAACAGGGTAGCGTAGCGAAGCGTCAAAACGGTGTATTGATTTCTATGGTTCAAGGTACTTGCTTGGGCTATGCACTCTTCACGCTTCAAGACCGTGGACGTTTATTTGCGAAGCCACAGTTAGAAGTGTACGAAGGGATGATCGTGGGTATTAACTCTCGTTCAGACGATATGGTTGTAAACCCAACTAAAGCAAAACAGTTAACCAACGTTCGTGCGTCTGGTACTGATGATGCTTTAACTTTGACACCTGCAATTGAATACACGCTTGAACAAGCACTTGAATTCATTGAAGATGATGAGTTAGTAGAAGTTACACCAAAATCGATTCGTATTCGTAAGCGTTACTTAACTGAAAACGAACGTAAGCGTAACCGCGATAAATAATTTTTCTTCACCGAAAAATGAAAAAACCGCTAAATTTATTTAGCGGTTTTTTATTGCATAAACTTAATGGTCGAGAGATGCTTAAACACATATTTTTATTAAAATAAAAAGTGTTGTTAAAGTGTGAAATAACTTTCTTTTTTTGATAAAAATATTAAATTATCAACATTATGTGGATAACTGCACCTGTGTAATAAACAATGCAAAAACAGGCTGCGATCAAGTTCAACTCTGGAGAGTTATAGATGAGTATTATTAAAGAATTTAAAGAATTTGCCATCAAAGGCAATATGATGGATTTGGCGATTGGTGTCATCATTGGTGGTGCTTTCGGTAAAATCATTGATTCATTAGTGAAAGATATCGTGATGCCGGTGATTTCATGGATCTTGGGTGGTGATGTGGATTACACCAATTGGTTCCTTATCCTCGGAGATAACCCGAACAATGTGACGACCTTAAAAGCGGCACAGGATGCAGGACTAAATGTATTTGCTTATGGTAGTTTCTTAACGATCCTGATTAACTTCTTATTATTAGCATGGGTTGTATTCTTGTTGGTGAAAGTGATGAACCGTATCCGTAAACAAGAAGAGGCTGCACCTGAGCCTGAAGCAACACCAGAAGATGTACAATTGTTACGTGAAATTCGTGATGAATTAAAAAAACAAGGTTAATGTGATCTTGAGTGAAAACGGCATTTTAAATGCCGTTTTTTATTGTCTATTTGAATAGGATACTGCTGAATAATGATGTGAAAATACTCGTTTTTACGTAGAAAAATTGCTGTTTTCATTCTAAGATGCTGTGCATATTGCGTGGGGATCAATCAACATGAATCGACTATTTGTTTACGGCACACTTTGCCCAAATCGAGAAAATGCTCATATTTTGGGTGGAATAGGCGGTGACTGGCAACAAGCTTTTGTACATGGAACCATTCATATTTTAGATTGGGGACCAGATCAAGGTTTGCCTGCAATGATACTGAATGAGGCTGATCCTTTGGTTGAGGGATATCTGTTTAGTACGGATAAATTAGAACAAAACTGGCAGATGTTGGATGATTTTGAAGGGATGCAGTATCAACGTGTAGAAGCTCTGGTTCAGTTAGTTGATGGTACGGCGACATCAGCATGGACTTATGTGATGAAGCCTCAGAGTTGAAGGGTTTGATTTCACAATAGACGTTTGAGCTTAAATCGGAATTTAAGCTCAAGTTTATCTACTATCTCAAGCTACTCATGCGAAATTTAACTTCGACCAGATGAAAACCAAATTGGCTTTTAATTGGACCATGTAAAATACGTTCTGCGGCAGTAAATACCAGTTTATCAATCACAGGGACTAACTGGCCTTTCTTAACTTCGCCAAGTTCGCCGCCACGTTTTGCTGAATTGCAGGTTGAATATTGCTTGGCGACTTTAGCAAAATCAGCACCTGACTGAATGCGCTTTTTTAGCTGTTCAGCTAAATCTTTATCTTTGACTAGAATATGTCGAACAATCGCAGTTTGCATGATGTGTTCTCCTTTGGTACATCTCAATTCGCTTACGCTTTCTTTAACTTCAGTGGTTGGCATTGTGGGCAGAATACGCTGGCACGTTGTCCTAACTTTAAGTTTTCCAAAGTGGTTTCACAATTCACGCACATCTCTCCAGCACGGCCATAGGCCAAAAGTGTTTGCTGAAAATAACCATTTTCACCCATTGCATTGCTATAGTCACGTAAGGTTGAGCCGCCTAAGTCAATCGCTTGTTTTAAGATGCGTTTAACCTCAATGACCAACTTTTCCACTTGTGCTTTGCTCAGCGTCGAAGCAGGTTGTGCAGGATGAACCCCGATGTTGAATAAACTTTCAGTCGCATAAATATTGCCGACACCAACCACCACATGATTATCCATCAAAGCAATTTTAATGCCGACATTCTTTTTGGCTAGTTTTTCATGCAAATAAGTTGCGTTAAAGTCATCACTCAATGGTTCAGGGCCGAGTGTATCGATTAGCTTGGTCTGATTGGCTTGGTCCAACCATAGAATGCAGCCGAAGCGTCGCGGATCATGGTAACGGAGTTGCAGATCTTCAAAATCAATTACTAAATGATCATGCTTTCTGAGTGCTTCATTCGGCTCACATAAACGAAAGCTGCCAGACATACCTAAGTGCCAAAGCATATGATCTTGTTCAAATTCTGCCAAAATATATTTAGAACGACGTTTAAGCTGAGTTAAGCGTTGTCCAATTAATTTATCAAGGTTATTGGGAATTGGCCAACGTAAGCTTGCATTCAATACTTTGACCGCTTGCACACGTTGTTCTAACAACGGGAGTAGGCTAGTTTTGGTAGTTTCAACTTCAGGAAGTTCGGGCATAATGAGCTCAAGTTGTTTCAACAACAATACAATGAGGGTAAATGTTTCACTTACAATTATGACGGTATTTAATCTTATTTGCTAATGCAGATCAGTAACGTGATTGATGGTTTTAGCTAAAGTTAAATGTGTAAGATAAATATAAAATAATCAGACTCTTACTTTTTAAAAGCCTTTCTTTGAAATTTTGAGAAATAAGGAATCTTCATGCCTTCACCGAAAATTAACCTTTTATACGGTTGTGTTGCAATGTGTATGGGGTTAAGCAGCTCCCTTGTTTGGGCTGATGCACCTAATGCAGAACTAGCCGTACATCTTCCAACAATTAAAGTTGAAGCAACACGTACCGATACCACTTATATGGAAACCCCTGCGTCGATCTTTAGAGTGGATATG
This sequence comes from Acinetobacter sp. Tr-809, assembly GCF_011753255.1. Taxonomy (NCBI): domain Bacteria; kingdom Pseudomonadati; phylum Pseudomonadota; class Gammaproteobacteria; order Moraxellales; family Moraxellaceae; genus Acinetobacter; species Acinetobacter sp. Tr-809. Next base: position 187,580 of record NZ_VWVZ01000005.1, on the reverse strand, counting down.
CCTCAAAATGATCAATCTACGCAGGTGAACTTAACCGAAGTGGTGAAAGGGATTCCAAGTGTTCAATTACGCAATCGCGAGAATTATGCGCAAGACTTGCAGCTTTCGATGCGTGGTTTTGGTGCGCGTTCGACCTTTGGTGTGCGTGGGATCCGCTTATATACCGATGGTATTCCAGCAACGATGCCAGATGGACAGGGCCAAACCTCGAATATTGATTTAAGCAGCCTCAGTCATCTTGAGGTATTAACAGGCCCATTCTCATCACTTTATGGCAACTCATCGGGTGGGGCTATTTTGGCGACAACTCGAGAGGGGCAGGGTAAAGATTCGATTGAGATGAGTTATGCGGGTGGTAGCCATAACAAGAATCGTGCAGGTCTGGTACTTCAGGGTGGTGCGAAAAATCAAAATGAACCGAGCTATATTATCAGTTCCTCATATTTTGACACCGATGGCTATCGTGATCATAGCAGTGCAGAAAAAGTTTTAAATAATGCGAAACTGACGTGGAATTTGGATGATGGTAGTAAAATCAATTGGGTCACAAACTATGTCAAGATTCATGCCGATGATCCTCAAGGATTGAATCGAACTCAGTGGCAGCAAAACCCACGTCAAGTCAACGATGCGAATAATGTATATAAGGTTCGTAAAGATATTGAACAAACGCAAACGGGGGTGACTTGGTCTAAACCGATTAATGATCAGCATGAGCTTTATGCCATGGCTTATTTGGGTAATCGTCAGGTGACTCAATATCAATCTATACCACGTGGAACAATAACGTTGGACGATAAGGGTAACCCAGTTTACTCAGGTCAAAGAAATCCTAATCATGCGGGTGGTGTGATTGATTTTGAACGTAATTATTATGGTGCTGATTTCCGCTGGACAGGTAAAGAATTATTGCCGAATACAACCTTCAGCGCAGGGCTTGCTGTTGATAGTATGGATGAAGATCGTAAAGGGTATGAGAACTTTAATCTTGTTAATGGCTCGCCGTCTTATGGCGTAAAGGGTACATTGCGTCGTAATGAAGACAATAGCCTGTGGAATGTTGATCCATACTTACAAGCATCGTGGCAATTTTTACCGACTTGGCGCTTAGATACGGGCGTACGCTATAGTAATGTGCATTACAAATCCAAGGATCGTTATTTAAGTAATGGCGATGATAGTGATAAAACAGATTACAACAAGGTCTTGCCATCAGCTGCTTTAAGTTGGCAAATTGCACCTGAGTTATTGGCCTATGCCAGCTATGCCAAAGGTTTTGAAACTCCGACATTTACAGAAATGGCTTATCAAGCTGATCCTAAAAAGTCTGGGTTTAACTTTGATCTAAAACCCTCTACAAGTGATAACTATGAGGTGGGTTTGAAATCGCAAAACCCGTTTGGTGATTTCACTGTGGCTGTTTTCCAGAGCAAGACTCAGAATGATATTGTTTCGGCAGGTACTTCTGATGGTCGTTCAACGTTTAGAAATGCGGATAAAACAATACGCCAAGGCGCTGAATTCGCATGGAATAAAAAGCTTTGGAAAGACTTGGAAATGAATGCCAGTTATGGTTATTTGGATGCCAAATTTGATGCTACTATTCCAGCAATTGGTACTGTGAAAGCTGTTGAAAAGGGCAATGCAATCCCAGGAGTCGCTAAAAACCAAGCTTTTATGGGATTAGCGTGGAAACCAGAGCAAGGATTCTATGCAGGTATTGATGCTCAGTATATGGACAAGATTTATGTTGATGACATCAATAGCGATGCAGCACCAAGTTATACCGTTGCTTCAGTCTATACTGGATATGCGTGGAAATACGCAGATTGGGGTATTAATGGCTTTGCACGTGTAGACAACCTATTTGATAAAAACTATGCAGGTTCAGTGATTGTCAACGATAGTAATAGCCGATTCTTTGAACCTGCTGATGGTCGTAACTGGAGTGCGGGAATTAAAGTCAGTAAGCAATTCTAATCTGAAAAGAGCAGCATTTTTATGCTGCTCTAACTTTTTTACTTTTTGGGTGCTTGAGCTGGTGTAGCTTTTTTTGCTGCTATGGCTTCTTCAACTTTGGCTAAAGATTCTTTTGCATCAGGATAGTTTGCTGCAGCTAAACGAGAAAAAATATTTTTTGCCTGCTCTAAATCTTGATCAATAATATTGCCGTTAGCGAGCATGTTACCTAGAATCATTAGGGATGGTGCATAATTCTTCTTGGCTAAATCTTTTAAGCTTTCAACAGCTTGTTGTTGCATGAAGGGATTTTTATTTTTAACCCCAATGCCAAGGTCATAGACTGCTTTTAAATTCTTTGCAGGATAGTAGTCTTTGCGAAGCAGAGGCAATAACTTTTGAATTGCAATTTGGTCGTATTGTGGTTTGCCTTGTCTAAAAAGTAAATCCGCGAATTCGACAGTTGCTTCATCTGAACCTTGATTCGAGGCTTTATCTAAATACTCTTTATACTTCTGTGGATTATGCGCTAAGCCAAGTGTACTTTTATGATATGCCTGTGCTAGGACATAGCTTGCTGGGCCATAACCTTTATTAGATGCATCTTGATAATATTGTAGCGCTTTTTTATCATCTTTTACTGTTCCTTGACCAAGTTGAGTCATGTAGCCAAGGTTATAGATTGCTTGCTTATTTCCTGTATTGGCTAAACGTTGCATTTCTTGAAAAGCAGCAGGGTAGTCCTTCGCTTCGTAAAGTTGGGTTGCTTTAGTAAACAGAGGATCTGCTTTAGTGGTTGGAGTCTTATTGTCTGCGGCGAATGTTGCATGGCTTGCAATAGTGATTAAACTCGCAATGAGCACTTTTTTCATCTTTATTTTCCTTTCACGTTGATCTGCTTTCATCCTTTGCATAGCAGAACTCAATATGTTGCTCTCATCATAAAAGCTTACGACAAAATGTAAATAAGGATTTTGTATAAAACGTAGCAAAGGTGGGTAGTGAAAGGGATTTAATATTTTTATTAAATTAATTAAAATCATTGAATTATAATGAATTTAAAAAAGGCTTGTGAGCCATTTGTAGAAAAATGCTCAACAAGCCGTCAAATTTAATCTTTATTTCTGAGAACTGGCTTCCTGTAAAAGTTGCTCAATCTGTTCTGCATTTTGCGGACTACCCGAGAGTCGTATACCATTTTGCAAGAATATCGTTGGTGTGCCATCAATTTGTAATTTTTGACCTAGGGCGAGATTTTTCTGAATAGGGGTTTCACACTGTGCTGCATTTTTAGGTGCTTTACGGTGCAGCATATAATCTTCCCAAGCTTCATATTGATTTTTTGAGCACCAAATTTTATTGGCGATAGCTTCTGCTTGAGGATGTAGTTTCTTGAGCGGGAACAAGAACAGATACACGGTGACATTATCAACTGAAGTCATGTGCTGCTCAAGCTTTTGGCAATAAGGGCAATCAGGGTCACTAAAGACATAGAGGATACGCTCTCCATCTCCTTTGACATATTTAATTGCCTGATCGAGAGGTAGTTGTTTGACATCAATTTTGCCAAATTCAGCTAAACGCTCTTCGGTTAGATTTTTCTTGTTTTTGACGTCAAGTAGATTACCAAAAAACAGGTATTTAGCTGTTTCATCTGTATAGATAATTTTACCTGCGGCATAGACTTCATAAATACCTGGTAAAGGAGAGGAGTTAACTGATTTGACTGGAATATCTGGATAATTCTGTTTGAAGTTTCGTTCCAGTGTTTTGCTGTCGGCATGCAGGCTTTGTACGCTGAGAAGACTCAAGCTGAGTACAGATAACCATGTTTTGATCATTATTTTCATGAGAAATCGGTTGTATTGAGAATAGGTGAACAATAACGTTCATTTTGGTTTTCGACAAGAATGATCGTTAAACTTTATTTTAAATAAGGTTGCATCGCTAATTGAAGTAACTCAATCAGATCTGAGTCCATATAGTGATAGTCATCTGGAATATCGAGCACAAACACTTTCTTATGCGTGAGTTGTTTGGAAAACTGTTGTTTGATTTGTTGTTTATGTCGAGATTCCATCACAAAAATTTGCTCGGCCCAAGCGATATCTTTGGGTGAAATTGTATGTTTGGCGTGACGGCTGGTTCCCGCTGAACGGGTATGTAGACCATACCCTTGAGCGAAAATACGTTCGGCTGTAGGACTACGCCATTGATTGCGACTGCAAATGAAAAGAGTGTTCAGAATTTTAAATCCATGAGTTGAAATGAGCTTCACGTAAATATTTTGCTTTGGGAATTCGAGGATATTCAATTCTTAATTGTTTGGCACGTACAAGTTTATCTTGTCGTGTATACAGATATTTCTATTGTTTAGGAGGCTTCCAACAGAGGGAACGATGCCTACAGTCTCGACCACGAAATAGAAGCTTTTGTTTACGTCGCCAGGCTCGATTAGGTTATTGTGATACATGATCCATATTAAAAAACTCATGCGTTGATCGGGTTTAGCAGCCGCGATAACACATGAGTTTTTAATATAAAACAAAGCCTGATTTTTACACGTATTTAGCTTGGTCGTGCTACATCACCATTAAGCATTTCTGGTAAATCTAAAATGCTTACACCGAGTTCTTCTAAAGCAACGGGTTTTGCAATGACCAGCGCTAAATAGCCTTCTTCATATGCAATACTATTGACCACTTCAACATCTTTATTGAGTTGAGTTGCAGAGGCAGGAAGATCCCCTTTGGCTTGGATTAAATGAAGCCAGTGTTTTGGTTTAGCTTTAAACCATAGACGTGCCACAATTTCCTGACCGAGATAGCAACCTTTATCGAAATGTACACCATCACGTTGATGTAAACGTAATTCTTGAGGTTGAAATAGGTGTTCAGTATTTTGACTAATCCATGCTTGTCCAGACTGAATTGCTTGAATCTGCCAAGCATTTATATCGGTTTCGGTTGGCGAAAATTCAGTTTGAATGCCGTTTGCCGTTGGAAAGACAGAACCTATTTCTTCTAATTTCATCTTAGAAAAAGCACCAAATTTTTTAATATGTTTAGCAAATTCTTCTGCTTGGTCTTGAGTGGTGACAAGTTCAAAAGCTTCTGGATTTAATCTTTTAATCCATAAACCAAAATGAATACGTCCTTTTAAGTCACAAATAGCAGTATAGCGACTTTCATTTTCAGGTAAACGTTCTACATGAATAGTCACTTGACCCTGTAAAAATTTTTGTGCATCGACACCATTTAAACTAAAAGCACTAAAAGCAAGCTGACTCATAGATCAATCCTAAAGCTGCGTTCTGGTCACTAAAAATATGGATTGTTATTTTGCGCCATTTTTCATAAAAAAGCAGCTTGAGATTCTCGATATTCGTGTTCAAATGAGCGATTGATGGCGTAGCATTTGAACAACAAATCGCTATGATAAATCGATCCAACAGAATAATAGTGAAATTGGAGAATAATAATGACTGGAATAGTACGATTACATCGCGTATTCAATGCGCCACCCGCTCGAGTTTTTAAAGCCTTTCTTGACCCAGATGCCTTAGTGAAATGGATGGCTCCGCATGGCTTTACAGCGAAAGTTCATCATCTAGATCCACAAGAAGGTGGAACTTATAAAATTTCATTTAGCAATTTTTCAACAGGACGTAGTCATTCGTTTGGTGGAACCTATATAGAACTCGTGCCAAATGAATTGCTACGTTATACCGATAAATTTGATGATCCGAATTTACCGGGTGACATTCAGGTCACAATTCAATTGAAGCAAGTCTTGGTTGGAACCGAAGTGCATATTACCCAAGAAGGATTACCTGATGTAATACCTGTTGAGGCATGTTATCTCGGTTGGCAAGAGTCGCTTTATTTATTGGGCTTATTGGTGCAAGCAGAGATACCAGACCAATAAATCAAACGACTTAAATCTTAAATAAAGAGTTTTGATGATTATTACATTGGGGGATGCTATGTCAGAACAAGCGATTGTTGAACGCCGTGAACAACTTGCACGTATAGCGATGCGTGAAGCCTTAGAAAATCAACAAGCTGAAGATAGTGTGGAATTGTTTATTCAACACCATCTGGAGGAAGTGGAGCCAGCATATTGGAAAAAACACTTTGGAACTGCAACACCATTACCTACACAGGTGTTAGCGTTGTTGGTGCTTGCTCATCAGTGGCAAGATGAGGACTTGGACAGTTATGATATGCTGGATTTTACCTTGCCAGATGAAATCACCAACTATGTGATTTGCGTGAGTTTTGATGCAAAAGGACAGGTTATTGATATATCAATGGAAAGTTGACTGAATAAGCTGTTGGAGAGTCGTGTGCAAATTGAGATCAAACGTATTTATGATCCTGTGGAGTCAACCGATGGGCAGCGTGTACTGGTTGATCGCTTATGGCCAAGAGGTATTTCTAAAGAGCGTGCGCATTTGGATTTATGGCTGAAAGAAATTGCACCTTCAACTGAATTGCGGCAGGCTTTTTGTCATCAAGCAGAGCACTGGTTGAGTTTTCAAGAGGGATATTATCAAGAGCTTAAAGATAATCCGTATGTACATCAGCTCCGAGAAATGGCAGAGCAACAGCAATTGACGCTGATTTATGCAGCTAAAGATCCTGAGCTTAATCATGCTTTGGTACTTAAAAATTATTTACTTGGCAAAGCGATTCAAGCCTAAATTTTGAAAAACTGCGTCTATCCATCATAATAGTCGTTTTGAGTTTCTTTTATGTCTTTTCCAAATTGCCCACAATGCCAATCAGAATATACTTATCAAGATGGCGATTTATTGATTTGCCCTGAATGTTCACATGAATGGAAGGAAGGGGAAACTTCAGCTTCAGAATTACAAGACATCATTAAAGATGCCAACGGTAATGTATTGGCAGATGGTGATAGTGTTACGGTTGTGAAAGACCTAAAAATTAAAGGTTCATCTTCTGTGGTGAAGGTGGGAACAAAGGTAAAAAGTATCCGCTTAGTACCTGATGCAAGTGATGGTCATAATATTGATTGTAAGATTGATGGGGTTGGTGCGATGAAATTGAAATCAGAGTTTGTGAAAAAAGTTTAAATTTTTATTTAGGGGCATGAAAATGCTCCTTTTTTCTATCTGATATAAATTACCAAAAGTGAACAAAAAACAATCTTCTTAAACGGTGAGAGCTGATCTATATTGTTGAGATAACAAACAACAGTAACTCCAAGAATAGAGGTCTTTATGTCAGGATGGTTTGAAGTCAGTCAGGCGAGTGATGGGCAATATCGCTTCGTATTAAAAGCAGGTAATAGTGAGACTGTTTTAACGAGTGAATTATATAAAACCAAAGCAGCTGCACTGAATGGGATTGCATCAGTACAAAAAAATAGTCCTGATGATGGTCGTTATGAAAAATTAACTTCTAAAAATGATAAGCCATACTTTAATTTAAAAGCTGCAAACCATCAGGTGATTGGTAACAGTCAGCTGTATTCAAGTGAACAGTCGCGTGATAAAGGCATTGAGTCTGTGAAAAAGAATGGACCATCAGAAACGATTAAAGATTTAACCACTTAACCCCAATAAAAAAGCCGTTTCATTGAAACGGCTTTTTTACAGCTAGAATTGAGATTAGCGAACAAGTTTTGCTAATAATTCTTCTTTATTGAGGTTGCTGGCATCAGCATCGCGACGCCCTTTATATTCGAAAGTGCCTGCATCTAAGCCTTTCTCACCAATCACGATACGATGAGGAATACCCATCAACTCAAGATCAGAGAATTTCACGCCTGGACGTTCGTTACGATCGTCTAGTAATACGTCATAGCCTTGTGCTTGTAATTCAGCATAGAGTGCTTCAGCTGCTTCAAGCGTACGTGGTGATTTATGTGCATTCATTGGCACAATTGCAACTTCGAATGGTGCAATCGCTTGTGGCCAGATAATGCCTTTATCATCAAAGTTTTGTTCGATTGCAGCAGCGACTACACGTGTTACCCCAATTCCGTAACAACCCATGGTTACGGTAAATGGTTTGCCATCTTCACCTAAGACTTTACAGCCCAAAGCTTCAGAATACTTTGTACCGAGTTGGAAAATATGACCAACTTCAATACCACGTCTAATTTGGATTGTACCTTTACCATCTGGAGAAGGGTCGCCTTCAACCACATTACGTAGGTCAAACACTTCCGTGAATTTCGCATCACGCTCCCAGTTTACACCTGTTGCATGTTTGTCGACTTCATTTGCACCCGCCACAAAGTCAGACAATACTGACGCAGCGCGATCCACAATCACAGTTAAGCCTTTTTCTAGCAGACCTTGTGGACCGCAGAAACCAGCTGTTAGGCCGTGTTGTTGCAATTGTTCTTCAGTTGCAAATGCTAAAGGTGCTGCAATCAATGGATGCTTTTCAGCTTTAATATCATTGAGCTCATGGTCGCCACGTAAGAACAAGGCTACAACTGGTGTATTGCCTTTGTCATCGGTTGGACCTTGTACTAATAATGCTTTAACAGACTGTTTGGCATCGGCATTTAAGAACTGGCAAACATCAGCAATAGTTTTTTGATTTGGCGTATCGACCAAGGTCAATGCTTGAGTTGCAGCAGCGCGCTCACCGACTAAAAGTGCTTCTGCCATTTCAACGTTCGCAGCAAAGTCCGATTCTGTCGAGAACGCGATGTCATCTTCACCGCTTGATGCAAGTACATGGAATTCATGCGATGCAGAACCACCAATTGAACCTGTATCTGCTTGTACTGGACGGAAATCCAAGCCTAAACGCGTAAAGATACGACTATAGGTGTCATACATGACATCATAGGTTTCTTGTAATGATGCTTGATCCGCATGGAAAGAATAAGCATCTTTCATAATGAATTCACGCGAGCGCATCACACCAAAACGTGGACGAATTTCATCACGGAATTTGGTTTGAATTTGATAGAAATTCAATGGTAATTGCTTATAGCTTTTAAGCTCGTTACGCGCCAAGTCGGTAATCACTTCTTCGTGAGTTGGACCAAGTACAAAAGGATTATCATGACGATCTTTAAAGCGTAATAGCTCTGGGCCGTATTGTTCAAAACGACCTGATTCTTCCCAAAGCGCAGCAGGTTGTGTCACAGGCATGAACACTTCTAATGCGCCTGAACGATTCATTTCTTCACGAACAATCGCATCTACTTTCTTTAAAACGCGCGTTCCCATGGGCAACCAAGAGTATAAGCCAGAAGCTAATTTACGAATCATCCCCGCACGTAACATGAGCTGGTGTGAAATCACTTCAGCATCATTTGGGGTTTCTCTTAACGTTGCAAATAAAAAGCGGCTTGCGCGCATGGAAACTGTCCTAAAGTTAAGTGTTATTTAAAAAGTGCTATAAAATGAGCAAAATAATGGGCCCAGTTTTGAGCAAATGGCATTATGACATGAAACGTGCAATTTCGCGCAGTATAAAGCAGTAGCATGTGGTTAAATATTGAAATCGTTTAAAAATTAGTATCGAGACGATAGGAGATTTATAGAAGATTGAGAGATTAAGTCGAGCCGAGTGTATTTAAACGATTGATAATATCGCTATATTCAACCTCAGTCTTGTGGTAGGCGTTGCGTAGGCTTTCAACGGTTTTTTTGACGTTTTCAATATTCTGAGCATTATTCTCAAGGTTGTTTTTAAGTTGTGCTGGTAGCATTTCACCTTTGCGATGATACTCCATTTCTTGACGTTTAAAACTAATCTTATCTTTTTGTAATTGCTGCAATTGTTCCTGTTGATAATTCAACTGTTTTTTTAAGGTGGCCAAAATCTGATCCCGTTTTGCTGCGGCAATTTGTGGGCTACCGTAGGCGCGTTTTAATCTTAAGTCTTGTTCACGACGACGTGCTTGAGATTCTCGTTGGGCAGATTGCTGAGCATCTGCTGCGGCATTATAAGCACGATTGCGTTTGATCACTTGCATATTACGATCGAGTGCTTCATAACCGTGCCGGATATGTTCTGGCGTGACAGAGGTGCTGACATTGGCAACACCGTTTTTGTCATAATAACGATACCAAACAGGCTTAGCTTGTTCAGTTGCGGCAAAAGTGGAACTGTTGACAAATAGCAATAGAAAAAAACAACAAATGTAACTACGAGTAATCGTTGTAAAGTGACGAATGCGGAAACCGCACTTTAACGAACCAGTCATTACATTCCCCGTAAAAAAGTTAATTAAATCACTTATTTTTAAATAATAATCAGTTGTATATTAGTGCTAATTTAGACATTTAAAAATAGTTATTCAGCAAAAAAAATAGGAATTTAATCAAAAGTGTGAACTGTTTGTGATTGTTAAGAGAAACTGATAGGTTGGTTCAAAAAACTTCATTGATAATGCAAGTAAAGATATGTTAAAAATATCAACTAATCTGTATAAAACAAATTAAACCAACCATAGTTTGTATTGAGTATTGGGGCAGGACAATAAATGGACGATAAATTTCAAAATTTAAAGGTGATGGTGATTGACGATTCAAAAACGATTCGCCGTACAGCTGAGACCTTGTTACAACGTGAAGGTTGTGAAGTGATCACTGCGGTTGATGGCTTTGAAGCATTGTCAAAAATTGCTGAAGCCAATCCAGATATCGTTTTTGTAGACATCATGATGCCTCGTTTAGACGGTTATCAAACCTGTGCATTAATCAAAAATTCTCTAAATTATCAAAATATTCCAGTAATTATGTTGTCAAGCAAAGACGGTTTGTTTGATCAGGCTAAAGGGCGTGTTGTGGGGTCGGATGAATATTTAACGAAGCCATTTAGTAAAGATGAGTTGTTAAACGCGATTCGCAACCACGTTAGCGCATAAAATTTAAGATTGAGGAAAAAATGGCTCGTATACTTATTGTAGATGATTCACCTACTGAAACATTTCGCTTTAGAGAAATTTTGACAAAGCACGGTTATGACGTTATTGAAGCAACCAATGGTGCTGACGGGGTAACCATGGCGCAAGCAGAATTGCCTGACTTGGTGTTGATGGATGTGGTGATGCCAGGGATGAATGGCTTTCAAGCGACACGCCAAATCAGTAAAGGTAAAGACACACAACATATTCCTGTGGTGATTGTCAGTACTAAAGATCAGGCTACAGACCGTGTATGGGGTAAACGTCAAGGGGCTTGTGATTATTTGACTAAGCCGATTGATGAACAGCAGCTTATTGATGTAATTAAACAATTATTAAGTTAATTTTTTGCTCAAGATGAGCCTTCTCAATACGGGATAGGGTATGGCAGCAAATGGATTTATCGAATTGCTTCGTTTATCCAAGCGAGGCAATAAGCAATATACTTCAACTCAAAATGAAGTCAGCCGTTGGTCTGGTATCGCATTTGAGATGTTGGGGCAATATTTTGTTGCGCCGTTAGGGGAAATTTCGGAGGTGATTTATCCTCCGAAATATACACCAGTACCAAATACTCAGGCGTGGGTGCGCGGTTTGGCCAATATTCGTGGACGACTACTTTCCGTTTCTGATTTAACACATTTTATTTCAGGACAGCGAAGTCAGTTTTCCCCAACGCAAAAAGTGATTTGTATTAGCCATCAAGACCATTATGTGGGGTTGGTCGTCGATCAGGTTTTGGGGATTCAACACTTTAATAAAAAGAGTTTTTTCTCTCAAAATAATGAGCTGGATAATAAATTGAAAGATTATTGCCAAGGTCATTTCCATCAACATAATCAACAATGGCATGTGTTTTTATTGAGTCGGTTGCTCAGCAATCCTCAATACATGAATGCATCAATAAAATTTATAAACTAATTTATACGCTACGGAACATAAACGCGTATTCAGGGGAGAAGCTGATATGGGCTTTAAACTTAAAAAAAAGAACGGCAATGGCGATAGTGCAGGGCTGAAAAAAGGTGGTGCGTTTTTAGATAATATTAAAACGCAACTTGACCAGTTTTCGCGCTTATTCGGTGAAACAGAGAAATCAAAACCGATTATCTATCGTGCTTTAATTGCTTTGGCCCTTGCAGTTATCCTCTTAATTTACTTATTCGTGAGTGTTCCGCGTTCGAACCAATTGACCCGTAGTTTGGGTGAATTGCGTTTGTTATCGCAAACCATTTCGCGTCAAGCAACTGAAGCAACTGCGTCTGGTACGCCAGAAGCAATGAAAAAACTAGTTGAGTCAGAGAAGCAGTTTGCTGAAAACCTAGACACGGTTGAAAGTGTGTATGGTAAAGGCTCTGATGAATATAAGAAGGTGAGTGGACTTTGGGACACTGTCGCTAAGAATATTGATCTAATTGCATCGCAACAAAAAGTCATTAACCAACTTTACGATACCAACATCTCGATTAGTGAAACGATTCCTGAAATTCAGGCTGAATATAACTTGATGGTCGATCAAATGGTTCGTGAGAACATGCCGAGTAGTCAGGTAATTATCACTAAAAACCAAGTGTTCATCGCGGAACGTATTTTACGTTCGATTAACTCGGTACTGGTGGGTACAGACAACTCAAACGTTTCAGCGAATGACTTTGGTGCCGATATCGATACCTTTGGTGTTTATTTAAATGCACAGTTAAATGGTAGCTCAGAGCTTGGTGTAGACCGTATTAGTTCATCAGCATTACGTGAGTCTGTAGACAGCATTAAATCTGATTATGATGCAGTATTGAAATCTGCGGCAGCAACCGTATTGCAAAACGCCAATCAGATTGTTCGTGTACGTCAGGCATCTTCACAAATTTTCTCTCAGTCTGATGCGCTTTTGACCTCACTCAATGATTTGTCAAACAAAGCAGAAGGCGGTTGGGGTAACGTGATTGCCGGTATTGTACTGATTGGTGCTTTAGGCTTACTTGTATTCTCTGCATTACAATTACTTGCACTACGTAGTAATACGGATAAAGAACGTGTAACGCGTTTACAAGATGAATATGACCGTAACCAAAACGCGATTTTGCGTTTACTGGATGAGATTGCCGACTTAGCGGACGGTGACTTGCGTTCGTATGCAACGGTATCTGAAGACTTTACGGGTGCGATTGCCGACTCGATTAACTTTGCGATTGACCAGTTACGTGACCTTGTATCTCGAATTACAGATACCTCGCAAGAAGTTGCACGCTACACCCAAGATACCCAGAGCATTACCAACCAGTTAGCGGAAGCTTCTGAACATCAGGCGCAAGAAATTGCAGGTGCATCAGCCGCGATGAACGAAATGGCATTGTCAATTGACCAAGTATCTGCCAACGCATCTGAATCAGCTGACGTAGCACAACGTTCGGTACAAATTGCAACCAATGGTGCGCAAGTGGTAAACCGTTCGATCGAAGGTATGGATCACATTCGTGAACAGATTCAAGAGACTTCAAAACGTATTAAACGTTTGGGTGAATCTTCTCAAGAAATTGGTAACATCGTCTCGTTGATTAACGATATTGCCGACCAAACTAACATCTTGGCATTAAACGCAGCGATTCAAGCATCGATGGCAGGTGAAGCAGGTCGTGGTTTCGCGGTCGTAGCGGACGAGGTACAACGTCTTGCAGAACGTTCTGCATCAGCAACCAAGCAGATTGAGAGCTTAGTAAAAACCATTCAAACAGATACTAACGAAGCTGTAATTTCGATGGAACAAACTACGTCGGAAGTTGTACGTGGTGCGAACTTGGCGAAAGATGCAGGTATTGCACTAGATGAGATTCAAACGGTATCGGGTGACTTGGCAAAACTGATTGCAAGCATTTCGGATGCAGCAAAACTTCAGTCAGCATCTGCCAGCCATATTGCAACCACGATGAATGTCGTTCAGGAAATTACTTCACAAACAACAACTGCAACGTTTGATACAGCGCGCTCAGTTTCTGAGTTGGCAAACATGGCTGAATCATTACGTGAATCGGTAACTGACTTTAAGTTACCTGAGTAAACCGAATTGGAAAGGCAGATGGGGGTGTCTGTCTTTCCATTTTTAGAGATGTTGGATATCTCAACAAGGTGATGGCGAAATGTAACTACATCTTGTGTGATAGATAGACGTAATTTTTACCCACGTTGGTGGATAAAAACGAAAGAAGCAGCTATGAAACAAATATTAAAAACGTTAGTTGAAACGATGACGCTTCCTGAAGACAGTTATCTTGAACAAGATGCAGAGATTCTTGAAATTTTTATTGAAGAATTAGATGAGATCTTTGTTGAGTTAGAACCATTATTAGTTCAATGGACGGAACAACCACATCAGCAAGATGTGCTTACAGATATTCGCCGCCATTTTCATACGCTGAAAGGCTCTGGAAGAATGGTTGGAGCGAAGTCGTCTGGAGAGTTGGCGTGGACGGTTGAAGATACTTTGAATCGTGTCATTGCTGGTACGATTACCTTAAATACCGATATTCAGCGCTATATACAAACAGTTTTCAATCTGTACCGTTTTAAACTGATTCATGATTTTAAAGCCGTTCAAAAACATCTCATCGATTTCAGACCACTGGTTTTATTAGGGCAACAATTACAACAACAGCAAAGTCCTGAGCCAGCGTTGGCTGAGTTGTTTAAGCTTGCTACTGATCTGACACATGATGATGTAATGACAGGCCTTGAATGGGCGGCAGATGCTGAAGCAGTTGAAGAAACTGTACCTGAAACCATTGCTGTCGAATCTCTTTCAGCCGAGACAACAAATCATACCGATGATGAAGTTCTTGCGAAAGAAACTTTGGCAATCTTCTTGGAAGAGGCAGAAGAGCATCTTGCCACAATTGATCAATTCTTAGTGAATGATCATCCGAGTAATGATCACTATAATACGCTGATCCGAGCATTACATACCTTACGTGGTAGCTCTGCCATGGCGCAGGTTGATCATGTATTTGAGGCCAGCTCAAAAGTTGAGAATCTGTTTAAGACATTATTACAAGAAGAGCTGGATTCAAGTTCAGATGAAACGGCTTTGCTGACACATTATGCTCAATTTGTACGTGATTATTTACATACCTTGAAGCAACAAGCGCCACAGCTGAAGTTTGATGAAATCTATGCAACCTTCAACGTTGCATGGGATAGCTATGACTTCCAACTCGAAGAAAAGAATGGGACTACAGTTCGACCACAAGGTTTGGTTTCTGAGCTACTCGAACTGAATATCAATGATCTCTTAGATGTCGAGTTCGATTTTGAAAAACGTGCGCGTCACGAGTTTCCTAAGTATATTCAGTTACTCAGCCAGCAAGCTGAGACCTTGTTGCAGCATACCCATCACCATGCAACGATTGGTATGTATCAGTACACCAGCCAGTTGCGTTCAAGCTATCAAGATATTCTATTTAAACCAAGTTTACTTAATCTTGATTATGCATTTGAGCTTTATCATCAAGTACATCAACAGTTTATTCAACTGTTTGATACTTTGGCCGCGGGACAACGGGTTACCTTAAGCAAAGCGCATGAACTTGTTTTAAATGAATTAAGCTCATTTACTCAACAAAATGTTGAGTCCTTGGAAACACCAGTTGTTGAGGTCACTGAGGCAGTTGAACAGACAAATACCGTCGAACTCCAACAGGCAACTACACCTGTTATTGCCGCTACTACCGATTTAGCTGCTCAATTTGTTTTAGATAAGCAACTGTTGCAGTCGGATGATGCGAATCGTGACTTTGATCCAGATTTATTGGATATCTTCCTTGAAGAGGCCGATGAGTTACTGGGTGGTATTGATGCCGATCTAAATACTTGGGCTGCGGACCATCAAAACGTCAATGCGTTAAAGAATTTGATGCGTTATTTGCACACCTTAAAAGGTGGCTCAAATATGATTCAAGCGCGTCATATTGGCTTAATTGCACATGAATTAGAAACGATCTACGAGAAGTTGATCAATCAACAAATTCAGGCAACGCCACAATTGATTGCTACGATTCGTTCAGTTCAAGATGATATTGCAGATCGTATTCAAACTATTCGTGATCAACAGGTGGATTATCCATCGACACACACTTTGGTTGTGCTTGCTAATTTATCCAAAACTGCTGTTGTGGCAGATGCAGTTGAAACTGAATCGGTACCAGCAACACTACCAGATCAATCAACTGTAATTGAAGATGTTGTTGAGTCATCAGAGGCAATGATTACGGTAGCGCCAGCCAAAACTGAGTCTGTATCAGCTGCGATTGATGTCACCACATATGCTGCTCAGTTAGCTCTGGATAAGCAACAGTTACAATCAACAGATGCAAACCGTGACTTTGACCCAGACTTATTGGATATCTTCCTTGAAGAAGCAGATGAGTTGATGGGTGGGATTGATACGGATCTGAATACTTGGACTGCCGATCATCAAAATATCAATGCGTTAAAGAACTTGATGCGTTATTTGCACACCTTAAAAGGTGGTTCAAATATGATTCAAGCACGTCATATCGGTTTGATCGCGCATGAATTAGAAACGATTTATGAAAAGCTGATCAACCAGCAGATTCAAGCAACGCCACAACTAATTGCGATCATTCGTTTAGTCCAAGATGATATTGCAGATCGTATTCAAACTATTCGCGATCAGCAAACAGATTACCCATCTACTCATGTGGTGCAGTTACTACAACAGGCAGATCAAGCAGTTGCTCCTGCAACGTTGGACACAGCTGTTGAGGATACGCCTGTAGATGAAGTCAATGAAACTGAAAGCGTTGCTACTCAAGCAGAAGTTCTTGAATTTATCGAGGCTGAAGCTGAAGTTGACGTGCAGCCAATAGCGCTTGAAGAGCAAGTTAGCAGTGTTGAAGTTGAAGAGGAAGTGTTGGAAGATACTTCAGCAGCTCAAACTGTTGAGACAGAGACCACGTCGGCAGATGACGATGTTCGTTCTCTGGTTGAACAGACTTTCCTAGAGGAAGCGGAAGAATTAATAGAGCAGGCACAAGGCTTATTAAAACAATGGTTTGATCAACGTGGTAACCGTAGTTTACTGTTGCAGTTACAGCGTAATGCCCACAGTCTCAAAGGTGGTGCACGTATGGCAGAAATGGATGCTATTGCCATTATTGCCTACCACTTAGAAAATGCATTCGAGCAATTTGGTGTACATCATTTCAATTCGAATGTGTATGACAACTTACTCAATACCGCATTTGCTTGGCTGAATGATGCAATCTTTAAACGTCAATATGCGAATTTCGACGGCTTAAAACAAAGCCTAGAAAAAATGGAGTTTGTCGACGTTTCTGCGCAACTGCCACAAAAGCTTTCTGCTAAAGATATCTTTACCCCTGAATATACGATGGAATTTGTTCAGGGAGACGGTACTGAGCCGCCGTCAATGCTGGGTGAATGGGAAACCACAGAACGGATTGAACAGAATAATGAAATGATCCGTGTTTCTGCTGATGTCATTGAGAAGATGATTGACTTGTCTGGGGAAAATGCGATCAACCGTTCACGTATTGAAATGGACCTAGGTCAGTTGGGCGGTACTTTGACGGAAATGGAACTGGCAATCAAACGTTTGGCGGATCAATTACGTCGAATGGAAGGTGAGTTGGAAAGCCAGATTATTGCACGACACGGTGGTGAAAACTCGCGTTATGCCGATTTTGACCCACTGGAAATGGACCAGTATTCATCGTTGAACCAATTGTCTAAATCATTGGCAGAGTCTGCATCGGATTTGGTTGACTTCAAAACCACACTGTCTGAAAAGATTCGTGATACCGAAGGTTTGTTGTTACAGCAGTCACGTATTCAGGCTGAAATTCAAGAAAGCTTGATGCGTACTCGCCTGGTCCCATTCTCGCGTCTATTGCCGCGTTTACAACGTATCGTGCGTCAAACAGCATCGACCTTGAACCGTCCTACAGAACTGGTGGTGAATAATACTGAAGGTGAATTAGACCGCAGTATTCTTGAACGTCTGGTTGCACCGTTTGAACATATGTTACGTAATGCGATTGACCACGGGATTGAAGACCGCGAACAACGTCTACAGGCAGAAAAGCCAGAGACTGGACATATTGTGCTAAACATTGGGCGTCAAGGTACAGATGTGGTTGTGACCTTCAGCGATGACGGTAAAGGGATTGATGTTAACCGTATCAAAGAAAAAGCATTACAGACTGGTTTAATGACCAAAGATCAGAAACTTGATCAGGAAGAAATTCTACAATTTATCTTCCATCCGGGCTTTAGTACCGCGGCTCAAGTCACTCAAATTTCTGGACGTGGTGTAGGTCTGGATGTGGTACAAAGTGATATTAAAACGCTAGGCGGTCACGTCAGTGTCGATTCAACTTTAGGTAAAGGAACGACCTTTACCATTCGCGTACCAACTACAGTAGCGGTAAGCGATGCCTTGATGGTAAAAGCAGGCGATCAACAGTTTGCTTTCCCGTTGGCGCAGATCGATCGTATTGTGCGTATCTCACCAATGGCATTAGAGCAGTACTTCGATAGTCAAGAAGACTACTTCAGTATTGACCAAGAACGCTATCGTTTACGTTATTTGTCGGAGTTCGTTGCTGGGCAACCAATTCCACGTTTGAGCGGTGTGGTTCACTCATTGCCTGTGCTGTTAATTAAAGGTGCCCAAGGTCAGACTACGGCATTGCTAGTTGACCAGTTGATTGGATCGCGAGGACAAATTGTTGTAAAACCTGTGGGGCAACAGTTCTCAAGTATTGGCGTAATTGCAGGTGCCACCATCCTAGGTGATGGTCAAGTATGTTTGATTTTGGATGGTCAAAACATTGCTCGACAAGCGCAGTCAACTGCGCGTAGTAAACAGGCTGATGAGACTTATACCAAACAGCGTTATGATGAACGTCGCCTGATTATGATTGTCGATGACTCAGTAACGGTACGTAAGGTAACTTCACGTTTGTTAGAGCGCCAAGGTTATGACGTTGTAACTGCGAAAGATGGTGTGGATGCAATCGAACAACTTGAGACGATTAAGCCAGATCTGATGTTGTTGGATATCGAGATGCCACGTATGGATGGCTTTGAAGTATCGAATCTGGTACGACATCATGAAATCCACCGTGATTTACCAATCATTATGATTACATCACGTACCGGTGAGAAGCATCGTGAACGTGCATTATCGCTTGGTGTAAACCAATATATGGGTAAACCGTTCCAAGAGGAGGCACTCTTGGAAAATATTGAAAGCTTACTTGCAGTGCGCTAAGAGGTGAAAAATAATGGCAAAGAAAAGCGCAAACTCAGCACTGGGGCAGATTGACCAGCAAGAGTTACAACATTTAATTACGGTTTCAACAGGATTTATTGATGCATATATTATTCAATGCCATCAAAAAGTGCCGATGCTGTTACCGCAAAATATTGTGTTATCCGCAATGGATACTCAAACCAATGTTGATCATATTGAATGGCATGATCTAAAACTTCCTGTCTATGCCGTGAATGATCCGAAGCAGAAACAAGGGGTTGCGTTGGTGATTGAAGGGGATGATGTTTCTGAGCGATTTGCTTTGGTCTGCGATGAAATGCCTGAATCGATTCGTGTGCGTATTTCAGAAATTGTGGATGAAGAGCGCGAAACCGATGACGACAAAGTTTTTAAATATGTAAAAATGGGAGAGCATGAATTCTATGTTCCCCATTTGCAAAATATACAAACCCAGCTCGGGTTGTAATAAAAAAGGAACTCATTTGAGTTCCTTTTTTATTGATCTCTTTTTATTTTTAAGCAAGCAGCTCAATTAAAATCTGTTCATAGATTTCAGCCAATGGTTCAAGTTCAGCGACATTGACATGCTCATTAATCTGATGGATGGTTGCATTCAACACACCTAACTCAAGTACTTGCGCACCTGTAGGGGCAATAAAGCGACCATCTGAGGTTCCGCCACTGGTTGAAAGTACAGTATCAATGCCTGTAACATTTTTAATCGCCGTTTTTGCAGCATTCACCAACTCACCAACGGGTGTAAGGAATGGTAAACCAGATAAAGTCCACTGAATATCATAATTCAGTTGATGCTTATCTAAGGTCTCAAGTACACGTTGTTTTAAGATGTCTGCAGTGACTTCGGTTGAATAACGGAAGTTGAAAGTGACTTTTAATGTACCTGGAATAACGTTGGTTGCGCCAGTGCCTGCTTGGATATTTGAAATTTGGAATGAGGTTGCAGGAAAGTATTCATTGCCGTTGTCCCAAACTGTTTCGCACAATTCATTGATGGCTTTAGAAGCAGAATGAATTGGGTTCTCAGCCAGATGTGGATAGGCAACATGACCTTGCTTGCCATGAACTGTGAGTACCGCATTTAGAGAGCCACGACGGCCATTCTTGACGATATCGCCCAGTTGATTTGTGCTTGATGGTTCACCGACCAAGCACCACGTCATTTTTTCATTACGCGCTTCTAATGTTTCAACGACTTTAACGGTACCATTGATAGATGGTCCTTCTTCATCCGAAGTAATCAGGAAGGCAATTGAACCTTTGTGATTTGGATGTTTAGCAACAAAACGTTCAGATGCAACTACCATCGCAGCCAATGCGGTTTTCATATCTGCTGAACCGCGCCCATATAATTTACCATCACGAATACTTGGTAAAAATGGATCTGAATTCCATGCATCTAAATGACCCGTTGGTACAACATCGGTATGTCCTGCAAAACAGAATACTGGATTTTCAGTACCGCGGCGTGCCCATAAATTATCAACATCTTCAAAACGCATGTTTTCGATATTAAAGCCAATCTTTGCTAAACGCTCTGCCATGATGTTTTGACAATCATGATCTACAGGCGTTACAGACGGTTGACGAAGGAGTTGTAAACTAAGTTCGAGCGTATCGGAATGGTTCATGCGAGATGTAGCTAAATCTGGTGAAATGTGAACCGATATAATAGGGGAATATGATGCAGAAAGGTATGTAAAAATAAACCTTATCTAGGTTTAGATAAGGTTTTGGTAAGTTGCTTTCAGGGATTACATCTTATCTTGTGTTTTCTCCGCGGTTTGAGTGACTTTATCACCCGCCTTAGATACATCTTTACCAATACCTTTAAATGTATTACAGCCAGTTAAAACAAAAGCAGTCATGATTGAAGCAACTAAGATTTTTTTCATCATCGTCTCCATTTCAATTTAATTATGATGTACTTAAGAGGCTAAAAAAGTTAACAGAAAATGACCATGTGGGTTTGATGGTAGATATGTTATAAAATGTTAATTTGTAGAATAATAATTCACTTTATTTCATAAATAAAAGTGAAGGTTGGCGGAACATATAATAAGAAGGTGTTGGTTGATCCTGATAATATAAACCATTGGTCCACCAAACAGCTGTTTGTGATGAAGACCCTAGATCAGGGCAGAGCCATTCATGACGTTGTAAGCGAGAATAAGGTGTTTGCGGAATCTGTGTACCCCATTGTCCTAAACGCCGTGATGTATTGATCCAAGAAGGTAGGCTTAAATTATTTTGTTCATGGGGTAGATAGAGTTGTCCTTTCATGACGGCAAATTTTCGTTGAATCTGATACTGGTTTGCTTCCGAAAATTGAAATTGACGTTCGGTAAAATGTCTTAATTTTCTTCGTAATGTGTCTTGTCGATTGAGTCCATACCATTGCGCTAAATCTAGTTTTTCTTCACCAAGATAATATTTTAAAGCCACTTCCCAGTGTTCAACTTCTTGCGTCTGTCGATTGAGTACAACAAAATCGAGTTCACCTAAAGTCACTGCACCTGCAATTTTCTGAATACTGTGTCCAAGTAGTTGATAGGGATGGTATTCATCATCCAATAACCAAAACCAGAGTAAATTCTCAAAACGTAAACCAAGGCGTGTACTTTTTAGTTGTGCCAGAAAATCAATCAGCGCTTGAGGCTGTTGATCGAGTTGCTTTAAGCGTTGTTCATAGTTTTGATAATAATTCTGCCACTTGGAATCATGATGAAACTCAAAATTATGCTTTACGGCTAGTTCACTGGGTATTTGCGTCAAGATATTCGGACTGGCAATACAAAACGCTAAATGTCTTACGATAGGAGTCTTAAACTGTAGCCAAGGTTCAAAATAATAAACAGGACTCATTGCGCTAGGCATAAAATAACTCAATCATTGAAATAATAAGTGAAGTTTAAGAAAGAGTGATAAAAACACTTTATACTAGCACGGTTGCAAATAAGTGTCGGTTAATTACTCAATGAAAACATTGTTCTGGCGTAGTTTAGTCGTGATTTTTATTACGTTGGGAATTATTGGGGCAATTCTACCGGGAATGCCAACCACTGTTTTTCTGATTCTTGCAGCGTGGGCTGCTTCAAAAGGCTGGCCAGAAATGGATGCATGGCTATTGAATCATCCGAAGTATGGACCAACGTTACGCAATTGGCGTGAGCATGGCACAGTCCCGCGTAAGGCAAAATGGATTGCCAGTATCATGATGCTGATCAGTGGTGTTTTGATGCTATTTACCAATGCGCCATTTTGGGTAAAAGTCTTTACTGATGTCACTATGTTTATCGTTGCGGTGTGGTTGTGGTTACGCCCCGAGCCTGAGCAGCGTTAAGAAAAGCAACGCTTTTTAGCTGCGCAAGACCTTGCGCCAAATATGGCTCATATGCTGTGAGTGGCGAGTTAAGAAAAGCAATCCTTTGTTCTGAGAATCCTTATCGCCGATCCAAAAGATCAGAATAAGATTAAATCATGCTGCATTGTTTTTTGTTTCTATATTTAAAACCGACGAACAATTAAAACTACCTAAAAGTACAAGAAAAAGATTGCGGTCTATGTTGAAATAAAAGTGTTCTATCATCTATCGAGATAAAAATGAGCTATACCCTAGATCAGGCAGATATCGTCATTGATTTAGCAAAGCAAACCTTACATTTGCCAAAACATAATAAATTCTATGTGATCTCTTCAGGTAAAAACGGTATCGGTGAACAGGAAAATAGTGGCAAGACACCAAGAGGTTGGCATCAGGTTGCACAAAAGATTGGTGGTGATGCACCTAAAAATGCCGTTTTTATTGCACGCCAACCCACAGGTGAAGTGTATGACCAACAACTAGCACAGCAATTTCCACAACGAGATTGGATCTTGTCACGAATTTTATGGTTGGATGGTTTAGAGGAAGGCTTTAACCATGGGGAAGGGCACGATACGTTTAAGCGTTATATCTATATCCATGGTACCCCAGACACAGAACCGATGGGCATTCCAATGTCACATGGTTGCATTCGGATGAAGAATGATGAAATTGTTGAATTGTTTGAGCTCGTTTCTGAGCAAGCCGTGGTTTATATTTCTGAACATGCCTTAGAAAATAAAGTGTGAAAATGCAAATAAGTGCTTAAATAAAATACGGAAATATCAAATTTTTAATGGAATCACTTATTTTTTAATCATTCGTGCGGTTTTTTAGGAAAAGAGTGGCAAAAGCGTTTGACAGGCTGTAAAGATTCTCTATAATGCACCTCACAAACGATGAAGACGTTAAGGGCGCTTAGCTCAGTTGGTAGAGCGTCTGCCTTACAAGCAGAATGTCGGCGGTTCGATCCCGTCAGCGCCCACCAAGCCTTTACGTTAAAACTCAAGTGCAGCGGTAGTTCAGTTGGTTAGAATATCGGCCTGTCACGCCGAGGGTCGCGGGTTCGAGCCCCGTCCGCTGCGCCACTTAAGTTTTAATAATTGTTTGTCATGATTGCAAAATTATCGTGCAGCGGTAGTTCAGTTGGTTAGAATATCGGCCTGTCACGCCGAGGGTCGCGGGTTCGAGCCCCGTCCGCTGCGCCACTTAAATTTGCAAGAATGAAATAGAGTTGAGTACATTGGAATTTATTTCTTTTATACTTAAACAAATTTTAAAGCAATGCTTTAAGTTTGTTACCTCGCTCAGGGCGCTTAGCTCAGTTGGTAGAGCGTCTGCCTTACAAGCAGAATGTCGGCGGTTCGATCCCGTCAGCGCCCACCATAATTTGTGACATTTACTTCTCACTATGAAGTAATACAGTGCAGCGGTAGTTCAGTTGGTTAGAATATCGGCCTGTCACGCCGAGGGTCGCGGGTTCGAGCCCCGTCCGCTGCGCCATTCTTTTGATATCAGTTTAAGAGAATGTTAGTTTTAACAAGTATTTTTATACTTGATCTCTGATTCGAGATGCCATTAGAAAAATCAAAGATTTTTCTCTTGCGCTCAGACAAAGCTTCGCTTTGTTTATCCTCGCTCAGGGCGCTTAGCTCAGTTGGTAGAGCGTCTGCCTTACAAGCAGAATGTCGGCGGTTCGATCCCGTCAGCGCCCACCATATATCTCTCCAAATCTCATATCATTGTAATCATTACAAAGTTATTTTATGATTAGCATCAATAATGATTCTAATATGAAGTACTTTATGAGAAACCCTTATCAACGCAAGGCTGCGTCGAAATCTCAAACTACACCTGCTAATTCTTCGCTTAAAGACGCTTACCGTCAGTTTATTCAAAATATTATTATGCAACGTCACGTGATTGCACTTTATCATGAGGGGTGGGCCTTATGCTCAACACCATCAGGACAGCATGCATTATCCGTTTGGCAGAATAAAAGTTTGGCAAAATTACTGATTAAAGACAATTGGGCGCAATACGAAATTCAGGAAGTGCCGTTGCTGGCCTTTATTGAGAAGATGATTCCATTTTTAAAAGAAAACAATACGATTTTATCTTTAGATTTAACACCAGAGGGAAATAATTTATTGGTTTCCCCTGATGCTTTGTTATTGGATATTAAGAATTTTTTATACCAAATATATTTACAACGTCCTGATGTATTTGCTGAGTTAAAACTTCCTCTACCTCGCGATATTCGTTTGCATAACTCAGCTTCATCCTAGTATTGAAAAGGAAGACCCTCAATCAATACTCATTTAAGATCCAGCCACTTGCATAGGCGAAGTATTCTCTTAACCATGCATTATAACGTGTTGCCAAAGGTGTGATTGCACCAAGCATGGTGATATTGCTGTAACCTTGTTTCTTGGCAATGGCAGCGGCACGTAAGGTATGGAAATCACTGGTGACGATTGCAATTGGCTGCTGAATAGTAATGTGTTGCGCCTGCAATAAGGCTTGACTATTTTTGAGATTCAGCTCAGTGCTGGTACTCTTATCTTCTAAAATGATGTGTGATGCAGGAATGTGATAGTGCTGTTGTACATAACGTGACATTACTACAGCTTCGCTGTCTGTTTCACCAAAATCAATACCACCTGTCATGACTAATTTTGCTTGGGGTTGAGCTAAAGCAACAGGTGCAGCGCGATCTAAGCGTTTTGCGAGTGTGGCAGAAGGTTGTCCATTTTCAACACCGCTTCCTAATACAATAATTGCTTTAACTGGAGGGATATTTTGAGCTTTGGCATTATTATCTGAAAGATAATCGAAGAAATAGCCTAAGCTAACGACCCAAATCCAGAAACACAGCCAGCCGAAGCGCCAGATTGAATGTAAACGGAAATGATAGAAAAAGAAACGTTCAATATGGTAATAGAAATAAGCATAGAGACAGAAAAATAGTCCAAGTAGCAGCGGCAGTACTGTTCCGATGTGAATCTTTTTAAAGGCGATCAGAATTGCGCCATCTAAGAACAGAACTGAACCGATAAGGGCTAAAACAATACGAACCCATGAACTTATTTGCATAATCTTAATTGTGTCGATTTGAACCGTGCTAAGTGTATGCAAAATTCAGAGAAAGGCAAATCCTCTTATTGTCTTATAAAAAAACGAGTGACTTGCACTCGTTTTTTTATTCCGAACAATAGTTAATACACGTCTCGACGGTAACGGCCAGTTTGTCTTAACTCATCTAGTTTTTCTTCACCTAGAATATCCATCAGTGCCTGATCGACACCAGAGGCCATACCTTCAATGCTACCACAGACATAAATCACAGCACCTTGCTCAACCCATTTGATGAGTTCATCAGCATTATTGCGTAATACGTCCTGAACATAGATACGCTGTTCTTGATCGCGAGAAAAAGCCAAATCCAAACGCTGTAATGTTCCCATGTTTAACCAGGCTTGAATGGTTTCTTGATAGAAAAAGTCATGTTCGCGTTGACGTTCACCGAAGATCAGCCAATTCGCGGTATAGTTTTGTCGATTACGTTGCTGTAACAAGCTCATGAGACCCGCAATTCCTGTACCATTACCAATACAGATAATTGGACGGTTATCGTCAATGAGATGGAATGATTCATTGGTTCGAATACGCAGGGAAATGGTTTGTTTTAGCTGAGCCAATTCGGTTAACCAACCAGAACCAAGACCGAGTTGATTATTTTCATCGCGTTTTTGGCGAACCACCAGTCTTAGTACTTGTTGAGATGGAATACTGGCAATCGAATATTCACGTGCTGGCAGGGTTGGAAGTTGTTCCAGTAAATCTTCAAGCGTACTAAACGGCTGGATATCAACCCGCAGATTTTTATCCCAAAGTGTTTGTTCAATATTTTGGTTTAATGACTCAACGATACTGTGTGCAGGGGTTTGATATTTGATCAAGAAGTTCTGAATATCAGCCAAACTATTGGCTGGTTGAATTTCTGCAATATCACCAGCATGCCATGTCATGTCAGATGCTGTGGTCAGCTCAATATTATAGGCCGCTTGTCCTAAGCTATCTGGATTGAGTAGGGTACGTTCGCTTAACGTCCATTGATCAAATACTTTCTCAATATTCATTGCATGTAGCTCATGTTGAGTTACCGCAGACAAGCCTTGATTCCAGCGTTGAATATCAGTGGCATTGGCATTATCCACTTCGATCAAGTCGAATAAGGGTTGCGCATGACATTGCTTTAACCATGTATCTACAGCATAACCGAAGCTGCAATAACTATCTGGGTATTCTTTTGAGCCGAGTGCCAGTACAGCATATTGCATTTGGCTCAGATCGAGCTTTTGTTGCATCAATTTCTTGCTGAAACTTACGGCTAGATCAGGTGCTTCGCCTGTGCCATAGGTACTGACGACAAATAAAACCTGTGGTGCCTGTAATAGGTCTTGCTCAGTGAGTTGCTGAATTGGTTTAACCGTAGTTGGCTGCTGTGCTTCTTGCAAGCTGGTCGCTGTACGCCAAGCCAATTGTTCAGCCACACCAGTTTGGGTTGCATAAGTAATCAGCCAAGGCTTAGCATTTGGATCAATCGACTGTGCGCTGAGTGACTGACGTGCCGCTTGAGTTAACTTCTTCTGTTTGCGACGTTTTAGATACAGCATCCAACCAGTTACAAAGAACAGTGGCATTGCCAATGAAGCCAGCATGGCAATAAATTGATAGGTTGAACCAAAGAAACTACCACGATGCACAGGTAGCATACTACTCATGATTTTTTCATTGAGCTTCTTGTCTTCATAGAGTTCAAATTTTTCGAATTTATTATCTTGATAATTATAGACTGCTTGGTTGCGTGCACGTTCATGTTGTGGAATCGCATCGACAAATGAAAGCTCAACCTTGGCATTATCGTGTTTTGGAATATTTAAGGTGAGGCTTGAGTACTCACGCCCAATCTGTGCATTTACTCCTGTCCATGTTTGGCTCAGGATAGCATTGACCTGTGGTTTTGCCAGTTCAGGTTGTTTATCTTTGCCACGTTCATTATTTTGTTGATTCCGTTGCGGTTGTTCAACGCCCATGACTTTGAACATACCTGCACGCCACCAGTCATAAGACCAATATAAGCCTGTACATGCAAACAGTAGATAAAATACGACTACCCATGTCCCAACAACAGCATGTAAGTCCCAAATAAAATTGCGACCTTTGAGTTTGGGTTTAATAAAGAACCATTGTTTAAAGCTATGTTTCTTCGGAAAGCGCAGATAGATGCCACTCAAAACAAAGAAGATGAGCATCAGGGTTGATGCACCCGTAATTTGAGCCCCAAACTCACCAGCGGTTAAATTACGATGCAAACGCTGAATAAATTGTAGGGTGTCACGACCTTTTACATCGGGTAAGATTTCTGCTGTATATGGATTGACCATCATGTTGTAGCCACGACGCGCACCTTCTTTTTTGATATTGACGGTAGAAGATGCTGTTGGGTCGGAAGCAATGGTAATGCTGTTAATTTCAATCTCGGGTTGTTGCTGATTGAAATGTTGATACAACTGGGCAGGAGTGAGTTTTGCTGTTTGGGCAACCTCAACCACATAGCTGTCTTGGTTGATCCATTTTAGAATTTGTGGCTCATATGAATAGATTGCACCTGTTACCCCCATCAAAGAGAGAATAAGCCCCGCGGTAATTCCTAAAAACCAATGGATTTGGAAAAAAACTTTTTTAAGCATGGTCAAAGAATGGAAAGATAATGAAATTCATGTAAAAAATTATAACCCAAGAATAAGTACATAATATGGATTTTGCAGATAATATTGATTTTGATTCTCATTTATTTAGCGGACATTAAAAAACCTCCCATGTAGGGAGGTTTTTTTAAGTCAGAGACTAAAACTTAGATTGATTTAGGTGCACCAACTGTTTCATTCAGGTGTCTACGTACTGTATTGAACGAGAAATTCTTTGAGTCCATACGCTTTGGTAAAATATAAGCACCTTGCTGTTCTTCGCCTTTTGGTGTTTTTACTTTGAAATTCACCAAAATAAAGTCAGGAGAGCTATACCATTCGTAAATGTCTTTCCAACCGATCGTTGCGGTACCTTCTTGAAGTCCCATCTTTTGGCGCATCACGATGCCGTGCGGCTGTACGCCTAAACGTAGACCTTTAATTTCCTGTACTGGGAATTCAGTCATCTTGCGTTTAACGTACCACTCCAGACCAAAACGTTTGATCAAATAGAACAGCACAACACTCACAATTACCACCCAACAAATCACTGTTGAGTAAGTCGAATAATATTTAATAAGTCCTGCAGCAACCAAAGAAAGCACCACAAGTGCAATCATAATCATCCATGCTTTGCGGCTGAATTTGTTGGTACTACGCCAAATCATCAGTTGAGCTTGACGTTGTTCAGTTTCAGAAACTTCGTAAGGAACAGGTTGTAGCGTATAAGCGTATAGCGTTTTGGCGGTCATAGTATAAAAAATGAGTATATAACTGGTTTTAGTTTAACATCTATTGGCATGCAAAGATATTATGCCAAAGGCGAATCATAACGGGCTGTTGCAATCTCCACAGCCCTTAAAGTGAAGCAAATTCGGTACCATCTTCATTGGGCTCGTGGCTCAAGCTTTGTTTTAACATACTTAAACGTGTTAACACACTGAGCATGAGCGAAAGTTGCTGCAAGATGATGAGCGATTTTGGATCATCATTTTCATTGCGGCTGAGACGATCACGGATGGTTTGCATCAGGTTGTGTGCTGATAAATCCGGAACTTCATCTCTGAGCAGCGCACCTTGAATGTCATCTAAAGCTTGATCGAGTAAATCTAATACTTCCTGATCTTGGATTTGCTCACGGTGCGCACCTAATGCTGCGATATAGCTTAAAAAAGTATGGCTGAGGCATAAAAATTCAAACGCTAAACTTTTTTGATTCACATCAATATTCGGTTCGGTTGCAATGGTTGAAATCAGGGATGCTACTTCGGCATCGGTATTGTGTGCAGCACGTCGAACCACGCGATAATTCAAGGCATTATTACGACCTTGATGATATTGCTCTACCACTTCGGCAAGATATTTACATTGCGCCTGTAGAGAACGTTGAATTGAGCGGGGCAGTCTGCGAAATTTCCAGTCTGGCCAAATAAAGCTGACACCAAACCATGCCAAGGCACATCCAATCACGGTATCAATAAGACGTGGCAAACCTGCTGCAAATGCAGAGCCGTCTAGATTAAAGTTGATTAAAGCAAGAATGGTAATAAATGCAGTGGCTTGCGCATATTGTTTACTGCGCAATTCAAGGAACAGTACACCGCTCAGAATCAACATCACCAATTGACCTTCAATTGAAGGAATAAAATAGATGATGGCGAGACCAACGATAATACCGACCAATGTTCCGACGATACGTAAATACAAGCGTCGTTTGGTCGCATTGAAATTGGGTTGGCAGACAAATAATGCGGTGAGCAAAATCCAGTAACCATAGGCGATATTGGTAAGCTGAATAAACAGATAACCAATAAATAATACGATTGATAAACGTACCGCATGACGGAACAATACGGACTCTGGTGTGAGATGTTGTTTCACTCGTACCATGATGTCGTTCCAGCCTTTTAGATCATCATCCTTTAACTGGCTTTCGGTATGTTGTGCATTGATCTTTTGCAGATTTCTTTCTGTTTCTAGGTTTTGTAGTTGTGCATCAATCGATTTGAGGTTTTGATAAAGTGCAAATAAAGCATTAATTCTGACCTGATCATAGTGTCCATCTTGGCGCAGTTTTTCTAATGATAAACGTAAGTTCTCAAAACTATGCTTAAAGCGCTTGTTATGGATATAACGAGTGCGACTTAATATCGATTGAGCCAAATCCTGACAGGCCTTACCTTGGATCGATAAGATCCTTTGAAAGCGAAATAAAATATCACTATGTTGAAACACTTTTGCCAGTTTTTGATAGTCAATATGTGCTGAATCGGCACGTTCATGAATATCTTGAGCGACAAAATAATATTGTAGACTTCGTCGAGTTCCTTTCTGTCCGCGATCCCCTTTTAATCGAGTCAACAGCGACATGCGCATATCGTTAAAGATTGCCACCAACTTGCCATTTTCCATAGCGATATCAATCATGCTTTGTTGATAGCTAGAGGGGGTCATATCCACATCAAATAAGTTTGATTTGGCGAATAAGAAACTCCCTAAGGCGGTGTAGGACGCAGCTAATTGATCTTGAACTTTACGTACGGGGAACAATAGAAAGCTGATGGTAGAAAGTAAACCATACCAAGCCGCACCAACAACAAGTAGAGCAGGTTGCAAATACCATTGTTCAAATAAATGTACGCCCAACATCGAATAGACTGAAATGACCAAGCAACCATAGGCAATGGTGGCATAGCGACGACCTAAAGAACCCAATAAGATCCAGCCGATACAAGAGGCGATTAATCCAATTGCAAAGGCGATCGGATAGGGGAATAACAGTTGAACCGAAGCCGCTGTAATGAAGAACCCAATATAGGTATAAATCAGGTTCATGATGCGCACAGAAAAGCGGTCATCGATATCACTAATCGCTGCAGCAACGACACCGAGTGTTAAGGGAATTGTTGCCAATTGATAATCTAAAAGATAGGGGACAAAAGCTGTGCCCGTAAACGCGATTAACATACGCACGTTATACATGAACGTGGTGTTATAGGTTGCTTGTCTTAAACGTCCGAACCAAGGATTCAAAGTTTGTCCTTTTTGTATTCTGCAATCAATTTTCTGATTCTTATTATGCACAAATATGTTGAGGATGCTAAGCTTAGAATGGTGATTAACATGAAAAGTAGAGCATTATGCAGGCAGAGCAAACCAATCAGCGTCAATATTCAACAGCATGGATTTTGTTGCTTGCTTTGTTAACCGCATTAGGGCCATTGTCGATTGATATGTATTTACCCGCTTTGCCGCAAATGGCAGATGAGTTTGGGGTCAGTACACAAATGGTCGCCAATACCTTACCTGCTTATTTCTTGGGGCTGGCGATTGGTCAGTTGATTTATGGCCCTGTTAGTGACCGTATTGGACGTAAAAAACCTTTATATTTTGGTTTAGGGCTTTATGCAATTGCCAGTTTAGCTTGTGTATTTGCGACCAATGAGTGGGCTTTGATTGCAGCACGTATTTTTCAGGCTTTGGGTGGCTGTGTTGGTGTCGTGATGGCTCGCGCAACCATTCGTGATCGTCTGGATATGCAGGGCTCTGCACAAGCATTTTCAAGCATGATGATTGTCATGGGCCTAGCACCGATTCTTGCGCCAATCTTTGGGGCATGGATTTTGAATTTCTTTCCATGGCAGGCGATTTTTATCACTTTATCGATGATTGGGGTGATGTGTTGGCTCTGCGTGCATTTCTTCTTTAAAGAATCACTGCCTGTCGAACGCCGTTTAAAATTATCGGCTTATCAAGTGACCACGCTCTATGCTGCAATTCTTAAAGATGAGAGTTTTAGGGTGCCAATGTTTGCAGGTTGCTTAACTGGCGCAGCTTTATTCTGCTATATCAGCTCTGCTTCCGAAGTGTTTATGGGGCAATATGGATTGTCTCAGCAACATTTCTCTTATGCATTTGCGTTGAATGCAGCAGGGATTATGTTGATGTCCTCGCTGAATAAACATCTGAATACCCGAATGGGAATTTTCCAACGTCTGCGTTTGGGTGGTTTAATTCAGTGTTTTGGGGCACTGATTGTACTGAGTGCGGGTCTTATGGCGGATGCGCCGTTATTACTGTTAATGTCAGGTTTGTTCTTGGTGGTGTCTGGAATTGGTTTAACTGGCCCGAATGCGATGGCTCTGGCGATGTCTCAGCAAGGGGCGCGTGCTGGTACAGCCAGCGCGATTATGGGTAGTATGCAATTTGCTTGTGGTCTGCTGGCTGGGGTTATCTTGAACTTCTTGGTGTGGAAGGCATCTCTGAACATGGGCATCATGATGTTACTGTTTACCAGCGCAGGATTGTTTGCCATTTTAAAAGTTGGAAAACAGCAAAGCAGTCTCTCAGCTTAGAGAAACTGCTTTATCTATATGCTTAATCGAGAAACACTGTAAAGTTTTCAACGGGCTCGCGTGGAGTAATGAAGGTATTCACAATATGATCTGGGTCGGCATAACCCAAAGCCACTGCGCAAACCAATTCTTCGTCGTCAGGCGCACCTAAAATATCGAGTACGATTGGGTGAAAGTGATTCCATGCTGCTTGTGGGCAAGTATCTAAGCCACGCGCTTTGGCTGCGACCATCACGTTCTGGATCATCATGGAAATGTCCATTTTTGAGCCAATCCCCATGACTTTATTCACAGTAAAATATAAGGCAACAGGTGCATCAAACAATTGGAAGTTACGCAGTTGTTGCGCTGCCATTTTTTCTTTTTCGCCTTTTTGGATACCCAATAAGCCATAAAGCCCCCAGCCATTGGCACGACGACGGTCAATGAAAGGGGAAATCCATGTTTCAGGATAATAGGCAAACGTCTCTTGATATTGTGCTGCTAGTTCAGGTTTCTGTAGCAGTTCAATTTGGGCTGTGCAAACACGATCAATCATCTCGGCACGTTTTTGCCCTGTTACCACATAAACTTTCCAAGGCTGAACATTGGTGCCAGAGGGCGCACGACTTGCTACAGCTAAAATATCTTTGATGGTTTGTATTTCAATAGGGGTATCTAAAAATGCACGGACTGAATGACGAGACGTAATCGCTTCATCGACATAGTGGACTTGTTCCGTGTTCATAAAAAACTCCTCATCATTTTGATCTTTTAATGTGTGCTGACTATAAATCAATAAATGGTTTTTGCAGATAGTTTTTCACATACAACTTTAGCGGTGTGTAAAAAATAATCACAAAAATAAAGCTTTAAGATAAGTTGTAGTGTGTTTTATGTATTTTGTTTGGTTTGTGTGAAAAAGAAAACTATTAGTAACATAATGAAATCGAAAAACTATTTTTTTATTCACGCGAAAATGATGAGAACTCCTTAAATAAAAAGTACACACAATATTCGAAATTTATGCATAATACGCCCTTTTTAAAAAACTGATTGGGCTTTCCTTACTGATAAGGTGAGGGGAATTTTCTATACCAGGCATAGCAAATTTATCCAATTTTATGCTGTTAGAAAATGTTGAAATATACACAGATACAAGGAGCTTCTCATGAGTGTATCTCTCATCCGTAAGCCGTTCGTACTGCAAGGTTTGGCAATTACTGTTGCTGCCTTAATGATGAACAATGCACACGCTGCTAGTGAGCAAGAACAGATTCAACAACTTCGTGATGAAGTGAAGGAATTAAAAGCTTTATTACAGCAATATGTTCCCCAAGCAAAACAAAAAAATGACCTTGCTCCTGTACAGGAACATTCTAATTTTAAAGAAACACATCCAGATCACCCTACAAATGTAGTTGTGGCACCTACTGTCCCTAAAAAGTCGCAATTGGTGTTTAACACTGCCTCTGGTGCAGAAGTTAAATTACATGGTTTCTTACGTGGCGATGCATCTTATCAATCTAAAGGTGGTGACGGGATATTTAACCGCATCAACAAGGTTGATTTAGAAGGTGCCGAAAAGAACAGTGATCGCTTCTATAGCACTGCAACGGTTACACGTTTGGGGCTTGATTTCAAAGCACCTGTCGAAGGTACTGAGGTGGGCGGTAAGTTGGAAGTCGATTTCCGTGGTGGCAGCAGCAATGACACGATTCGTATTCGCCATGCGTATTTAACGATGAATGACTGGTTATTTGGTCAAACCACATCAACTTTCTTGGCAACTGATTTACAGCCAGAAATGCTTGATTTTAACTCTCCTTTGGGAATTGGTACTTATCGTACGCCAATGGTTCGTTATAGTGGTGCATTCAATCCAAATACACATTATTTTGTTGCCTTGGAAAAAGGTAATGACGATAACAGAGCGCCTGCTTTAACTTCAAAATTAAAATATGATTTTGCTGAAGGTAAAGGTACGACTTCTGCACGTGCGTTAATTACAGAAGCACGTAGTAAAGATGCTTATAAAGAGGTGCTAACACAAATCGATAAAGACACCTTTAAGAAAGAGAGCAAGCAGATTAGTGCCAATGATTCAGAGTTAGGTTGGGGTGTTGCGGTTGGTGCAAAATATAAGTTCACTGATGCATTGCAAGCGATGATCGACTATTCGCATGTGAAGGGCGATAGTAAATTCTTGTTGTATACCAACAATGCTTACAACGTAAACCCAAATAATTTCGGTTTAAATCTAAATGAGTTCGATGCTCTAACCTTAGGGGCGACTTATCAAATTAACCCTAAATTACGCAGTACATTGGCTTATGGTGCAATGTTCGCTGATGACAGTAATGATTTTGCTAAACAAGCCGTGATTGCAAAAGATGCTGCACAGAACAAGACCTTGCAACAAGGTTGGTGGAATATCATGTATTCACCAGTTACACCGATTACGTTTGGCCTAGAGTATGTCTATGGTGAACGTAAGACCTTTGATGGACAAAAAGGTCAGGATAATCGTGTAGGGGCAATGGCTCGCTATAACTTCTAAGCCATCTATCCTGTAGGTGTAAATCATCCGTGAAAACTGATCGATGAAATAGGCCTTAGTTCTGGCTTAGAACTGTATGCTTTTTATTAAGTTGATTGAGTTTTCACTCATTTTGAGAGTTACTATTTTATACGTTCTGATGTGTCGATAAAATCATAGACAGAACGAATAAAATAAACGGAAGAAGATATGGAATTTACTTTTAATGGTTTCTATACCCTAATTTCGGCGGTGATCGTCTTGTTATTGGGGCGTTTACTCGTTAATAAAATTGACTTTTTAAAACGCTATAACATTCCTGAGCCTGTTGCGGGTGGTTTGGTTGCAGCGGTAGTTTCGCTACTTGTACACTCACTTTGGGGTTACAGCATTATCTTTAGTAGTGAACTACAAACCAGTTTTATGTTGATCTTCTTTGCTTCTATTGGTTTAAGTGCCAACTTTATGAAGCTCAAAGAAGGTGGTATTGGTTTAGTGATCTTCTTGGTCTGTGTCGCATCATTTATTGTGGTACAGAATGCTGTAGGTATGAGCCTAGCAACGATGCTGGGTATTGATCCGTTGGTTGGTTTGATTGCAGGTTCAATCACATTGACAGGCGGTCATGGTACAGCAGGGGCGTGGGGTGAGATTCTTGAAACTCAGCATGGGATTCAAGGCGCTTTGGCTTTAGGTATGGCGAGTGCAACTTTTGGCTTGATTATCGGTGGTATTATCGGTGGTCCATTGGCGAAATTGCTGATCAATCGTTATAGCCTTGCGCAAGCGCAAACCCCAGCAGAGATCAAAGATCGCGATACGCATTTAGATCAACATCCTGACGAGTTAGCACCATTTGAAAATCCACATCAGGTTCGTTTAATTACAGCTGATAATGCGATTACGACTTTGGGTATGTTTGCTGCGTGTTTAGCATTCGCAGAATTCATGACAGGTTTCAGTAAGGGCACTTGGTTCGAGCTACCAACATTTGTTTGGGCGCTTGGCGGCGGTGTGATTTTACGTAATATCTTAGAAAGCGTATTAAAAGTAGATATCTTTGACCGTGCAATTGATGTGTTTGGTAATGCGTCATTATCACTTTATCTTGCGATGGCATTGCTTTCATTAAAATTATGGCAATTGGCAGATTTGGCTGGTCCACTTGTCGTTATTTTAGGTGCACAAACCATTACTATGGCATTGTATGCAGCATTCATTACTTTCCGTGTAATGGGTAAAAATTACGATGCAGCTGTCTTAGCAGCAGGTCACTGTGGTTTTGGTATGGGGGCAACACCAACTGCGGTTGCAAACATGCAAGCGATTACCAATATGTATGGACCATCTCATAAAGCCTTCTTGATTGTTCCGCTTTGTGGTGCGTTCTTCGTTGATTTAATTAACGCAACAGTAATTCAATTAATTTTGAAATTCTTTGCCTAAGTCGGATCAAAAGCCCCATGTGGGGCTTTTTTGATTCATCCATTGTTATCGTATATGTACGGATGTACATAAAATATTTAAAAGCGAATAAGTGATGAATGAAAAATTAAATGACACCCTGATGGCTTGGGTAAGTTTTTTTAATGATCCTTTATGGGACTTCCTCGTTGTTTTCCTGCTTGCTGTAGGTATTTTCTATACTGTTGCGACCAAAGCTGTACAGATTAGAATGTTCTTTCACAGTATCAAGGTGATGAGAGGCAGTCGTACTAAAGGTGAAGAAAAAGATTCACATGGACTTACTCCATTTCAGGCTTTTGTTACGGGGTTAGCAAGTCGAGTTGGTGTTGGTAATATCGCAGGTGTTGCGATCGCGATCGCGATTGGTGGACCAGGTGCTGTGTTTTGGATGTGGTTTACAGCATTACTCGGTATGAGTTCAGCTTTTATCGAATCTTCACTCGCACAATTATTTAAAGTTAGAGACAGTAACAGTAAGCAATTCCGCGGTGGCCCAGCTTACTATATTACTCAAGGCTTACGTAGCAAAACCTTTGGTGTAATCTTCGCACTTGCACTGATCTTTACCTATGGTTTTGTATTCAACTCCGTTCAAATCAATGCGATTGCCAATGCCTCTTCTCATGCTTGGGGTTGGGATAAAGCCAATCTCATCGCTCACTTAGGTGGCGTTGATTTAGAAATCTCATGGGTCGGTCTTGCACTTGTGGTAATGGTTGCATTGGCAATTTTTGGTGGTATTAAACGTATCGCTAAATTTGCAGAAATGTTTGTACCGTTAAAAGCAGGTCTGTATTTGGCTGTCGCTTTGTATATTGCAATCAGCAATTACGAACTTCTTCCGGGTATCTTCAAACTCATTTTCACTGAAGCATTCCAGTTCAATGCTGCGGCAGGTGGTTTCTTTGGTGCTATGATTTCGATGGCGATGATGCAAGGGATCAAGCGTGGCTTGTTCTCTAACGAAGCGGGTATGGGTTCTGCACCAAACGCTGCAGCAGCATCGGATGTGAAACATCCAGTGAACCAAGGCTTGGTGCAAATGCTTGGTGTATTCGTAGATACTTTCATTGTATGTACCAGTACGGCAATCATTATCTTGGTGTCAGGTGTTTATCACGATGCAGGTTTTGTTGGGGTTGAGCTGACGCAACGTGCCTTAGAGACGCAAGTCGGACATTGGGGTGCTGATTTCCTTGCAGTGCTATTATTCTTATTCTGTTATTCAGCTGTATTGGGTAACTATGCCTATGCAGAGAGTAATGTACAGTTTATTAATAACAACCCGAAAGTCATGTTCATTTTCCGAATCTTTGTATTGGTGATGGTGTATTTCGGTGCGATCGGCAGTGTTCCGTTGGTTTGGTCAATGGCTGACTTGTTCATGGGGATCATGGCAACTATTAACTTGATCGCAATCTTGCTGTTAACACCAATGGCACGAACTTTGTTGAAAGATTATACCTCTCAACTTAAACGAGGCATTAAAGAGCCTGAATTTAAGATTGATAACTATCCAGAATTGAAGAAAAAAGTAGATTCTGATATTTGGTAATTTGATTTAAGTTAAGCTGAGATCCTAAAAAAGCTCCTCTCGAGGAGCTTTTTTTATGTTGTTTTTATGACAAATACAAAAAATGCTACAGTTTTTAGATCAGCTAAACGCTAAAATTTAGCCAAGAAATATGGTGAATATGGCAATTGTTGCGTATGAAACAGCTTAAATTATGGATGCTCGGCCTTTCAATGACGGTTTTGACAGCCTGTCAAACCACATCACAATTAGCACCTGTCATTGAAGATGCACAAGCCCATGCTGTCAATCAACCTTTTACCTCAATTAAACAGCAACAAAAACGCCCTGTGATTGCATTGGTATTGGGCAGCGGTGGTGCACGAGGCTATGCACACATTGGTGTGATTGAAGTATTAGAGCGACAAGGAATTCGTCCAGATTTTATCGTGGGCACCAGTGCTGGAAGTATTGTTGGGTCTATCTATGCCAGTGGTAAAAGCCCTGCTGAATTACGTGATATTGCATTAAAACTCAAAGCCAATGATGTTCGCGAAGTGAATGTCAGTCTAAAAGGCTTTTTTGACGGTAAGAAGGTTGAAGACTATATCAACGAGCAAGTCCATAACATGCCATTAGAAAAACTAAAGATTCCAATGTACGTCGTTGCAACTGAATTAAAAGATGGTACCAGGACTGTATTTAACTATGGCAATACAGGGCAGGCTGTTCGTGCATCTGCATCAATTCCAAGTATGTTTGTGCCGACCAAAATTCATGATGTTGAGTATGTTGATGGTGGCTTGGTTAGTCCAGTACCTGTTCAAGTCGCGCGTGAGCTTGGTGCAGATGTTGTGATTGCAGTCGATATCTTGGCGCAACCAATCCATACCGAGACCAGCAATGTGTGGGGACTGTTCAACCAAAACATTAATATCATGCAAGGGCGTTTGGCTGAAGAAGAGTTGAAAGATGCAGATATCGTGATTCAACCTGACCTACGTGAAAAGGCACATATCTTTGATGTGAAAGGTAGGGAAATGACTATGCAGGCAGGTGCAGATGCGGCAAATGAAAAGTTAGCTGAAATCCAATGGGCAATTCAAAGTAAAACTTATCCAACACAAACGGAACGACAAGATATTGCCTTAAAATTGAGTACTTCCTCGCCTCGCTAAGCAAGCTTTTGAATAATGTCTAATGGGCTTAGGTCGTTGAGCCCATTTACTCAATAAATATTCAGGCAAAAAACAAATTGTAAAACCTCTACAAAAAGCTATTAAAAATAGAGAAAAACAGGTAAATAACTACAAATCATAAAACTTTTTTATCAGTTAATCTTAAGTTTTAGGTCATAGGATGACCTATACGATTAATTGCAACATGACAAGGATTGTTAAGCACGATGTTTAAGTCATTCTTTCCAAACCCACGCCTGTTTTTTATATCAGTGATCGTGTGGTTAGCACTTAATATGCTGCTGTGGTACACCGGAGGGCATAGTTGGGGTGAATATCTGGGTTTTCCCAAAGGCTATGCTGAAGCTGAATTACCTATTGATGTCAGTCGTTTTTGGGCGCCTTCTTTTATTTGGTTTTATTTGTGGTTTATTGCAGCAACAGGATTGCTTGCAGGTTTTTGGCGTATTTTTTCATCCAATAAATGGCAACATTGGTCAATTTGGGGCTCTGCTTTTATTTTGTTTAATGTTTGGTTCTCGGTACAAGTCGATGTTGTATTGAATGCTTGGTATAACCCTTTTTATTCATTAATACAGAAAATGGTTTCGAGTGGTGGTGGCGATTTAAAGCAGCTTTATAGTGAAATGTTTACTGTTATTCTGATAGCGATGGTCTATGTCACCATCGCTATATTAAATTTATTCTTTGTTAGCCATTATATCTTTCGCTGGCGTACGGCAATGAATGATTATTATACCCAGTATTGGGAGCGGCTACGTCATATAGAAGGTGCATCGCAACGTATCCAAGAAGACACCATGCGATTTGCTGGGACTTTAGAGGGGCTAGGTGTAAGTTTGATTGAGGCGATTATGACTTTAGTTGCCTTTTTGCCGATTTTGATACAGCTTTCAGTTCACGTCAAAGTTTTACCTATAGTCGGTGAAATACCACATACGCTAATGACAGCTGCTTTAGGTTGGGCAATTTTTGGAACCGTGGTTTTAATAGTGGTTGGCGCGAAACTTCCGGGGTTGGAGTTTAATAATCAAAAGGTTGAAGCTGCGTATCGTAAAGAGTTGGTTTATGGTGAAGATCATCTAGATCGAGCAGATCCTTTAACTTTAAAAGAGTTATTTAGTAAGGTGCGGTTGAATTACTTTAAATTGTATTTCCACTATACCTATTTTAATTTAGTGCGGATTTGGTATTTACAATTAGATAATTTATACGGTTTCTTTGTTTTAGCGCCTTCAATTGCAGCAGGTGCGATTACATTAGGGATCATGATGCAGATTATGAATGTTTTTCAGCAAGTGAGAAAATCATTTCAATATCTTATTGCTTCATGGCCAACGATCATTGAGTTATTGTCAATTTATAAACGTCTTCGAACATTTGAAAAAACGTTAGATTAGCTTGAATGACTTAAGCCAAACGACTTCACATCTCGTGAAGTTGTTTGGCTTTTATCTCATGAGAATTGTTTCTTATGTGACGTTTGCATATGCATTTCTGTGAAAATTACTTTATTTGAGCGTGTGGTTTCACTATAGTCCTTTGATAAAATTAATGATCTTCTTTTATTTCTCTCTTGGGTCGCTTAAAACTTAAACAAATAGGATAAATCATGAAACCTGTATTGCTCAAAAGTGCATTAGCACTTGCACTGACGGCTTTTACTGCAAATGTCTGGGCAGACCAAGCAATAAAATCCTCCCCAACTGAAAAAATCTCAGGCATAGACCAGCAATATATTGATCCAAGCGTATCAGCCAATCACGATTTTTATGACTATGTGAATGGAAAATGGTTAAAAGATACTGAGATTCCTGCAGACAAATCACGTTGGGGCGCATTCAATGAATTACATGAATTATCGACCAATCAGTTACATACCATTGTTGAGGAGCTTAACGCTCAAAAATGGGCAACAGGAACGGTTGAGCAAAAAGTTTCAAGTCTGTATGCCAACTTTATGGATGAAAAAGAGATTGAAGCGAAAGGAATTAAACCTTTAAAGCAAGAATTGGCACAGGTTGATGCAATTCAAAATAAACAAGACCTTGCTCAATTAATGGGGCATTTCTCTCGCATCGGAGTTAGAACACCGTTTGATATCAGTATTGATCAAGATATGAAACGTTCTGATGTGATGATTGCAGGTCTGGCTCAGCGTCGGCTGGGTTTACCAGATCGAGATTATTATTTAAAAGATGATAAAAAGTTTGTCGAAACTCGCGCCAAATATCTCAAGCATATTGAACGAATGCTACAACTTTCAGGTGATCAGCAAGCGGCGCAGCACGCAAAAGAAATTCTCAAGCTCGAAACAGACTTGGCCAAGATTCAGTGGAGCAATGTCCAGAACCGTGATTTATCTAAGCGCTACAATATTTATTCACTTAAAGATTTAAACAAATTAACTCGTCGTTTTGATTGGGATAGTTATCTCAAAACAGTTGGTGTCAAGGATAAAATTCAGACTATCCAAGTACATCAATTAAGTTATTTCAAAGCGCTTGATCCAGTGATTAATCAAACCTCTTTAAATGTATGGAAAGCTTATTTTAAATGGAACTTGATCAGTAATTTTTCACCGTTCTTAAACAAGGCTTTTGTGGATGAAAGTTTTGAATTTTATGGCAAAACCTTGCGTGATGTTGCAGAACAAGAAGTTCGCTGGAAGCGTGGTGTACAAACAGTAAATGCAGTGTTGGGTGATGGTCTAGGCAAAATCTATGTGGAAAAACATTTTTCTGCAGAGAAAAAACAACGCATGGATACATTGGTTCAAAACTTGATACAGGCTTATGATCAAAGCATTAGCCAGTTGGATTGGATGAGCCCTGAAACTAAAGTGCAGGCTAAAAAGAAATTAGCCAGCTTATCGATTAAAGTCGGCTATCCAAAGAAATGGCGTGATTATTCAGCACTGGACATTAAAGATGGTGATTTGATTGGTAACGTGATTCGTGCCAGAGAATTTGAACATCAAGATGATATAGATAAGCTCGGTAAGCCTGTGGATCGTGATGAGTGGTTTATGACCCCTCAAACCGTGAATGCCTATTACAATCCATCATCAAATGAAATTGTATTCCCAGCCGCAATATTGCAACCGCCATTCTTTAATATCGATGCTGATGATGCGGTGAATTATGGTGGAATCGGCAGTGTCATTGGACATGAGATTAGTCATGGTTTTGATGATCAAGGCAGTCAGTTTGATGAATTGGGCAATATGCGCAATTGGTGGACCGCACAGGATCACAAACGCTTTAAAGCCAAAACACAGGCTTTAGTGGCACAGTACAATGCTTATGAGCCGATTGCGGGTTATCATGTTAATGGTGAGCTGACCTTGGGTGAAAATATTGCCGATAACTCAGGTCTGTCGATTGCCTATAAAGCGTATCAACTATCCTTGGCTGGTAAACCTGCACCAATCATTGATGGGCAGACAGGAGAGCAGCGTTTTTATATGGGTTGGGCGCAAGTATGGCGTGCCAAAACTCGTGAAGCGCAAGCGATTGTGTATTTAAAAACAGATCCACACGCACCAGATAAAGTTCGCGCCAATGGCGCTTTAGTCAATCAAGCACCGTTCTACGATGCTTTCAAGATTAAAGAGGGAGATAAAATGTATTTGGCTCCTGAAAAACGTGTCAGTATTTGGTAATTCGAGATTCAATAAAAAAACCTGCTTGATGCAGGTTTTTTTATTGATGCTTAGAGCTTAAAGGAAAGCAATTCCAAGTCCTGCACCCGCAGCCATGACCCAGAGCGGATGAATCTTTTTAAACATGCCGAGGATTGCGGTGACAATCACGATCATGACCAGAAGCAGGTTTTGTGCAGATGCATCCGCAATCAACCATGCACTGACCAGAACCAAACCCACGGTAATCGGTTTTAAGGCTTTTTCAAAACGCGCGCGTAACGGATTGTCTTTAAAGCGTTCCCAGAATTTAAGTGCATAAATGGTAATGATTGAAGACGGACCGAACTTCGCTAGAGAAGTCACCAATAACCCTGCTGGGCCTGCGACATGCCAACCAACCAAAGGTACGATCATCATATTGGGGCCGGGGGCAGCCTGTGCCATGGCAAATAGTGAACTAAATTGTTCAGCACTCATCCATTGATGCACGGTCACTACTTGGTGCTGCATTTCAGGCAG
The DNA here is from genome assembly GCF_011753255.1 of Acinetobacter sp. Tr-809. Lineage (NCBI taxonomy): Bacteria > Pseudomonadati > Pseudomonadota > Gammaproteobacteria > Moraxellales > Moraxellaceae > Acinetobacter > Acinetobacter sp. Tr-809. The sequence continues at coordinate 144,054 of NZ_VWVZ01000005.1, read as the reverse complement.
GATGGCATTACCACCACCAAAAGCTAGTAGCGAGAGCTGAGTGAATACAATTGCAAGTGTCAGCAAAATCATGACTTTTTCACTCCTAAAACTAGCATGTTAATGGCAAGTAGAATCGCTAAAGTCAGTGCCAACGGTAGCTTGATCCAGATCATAAACGCGAAGGTTAATCCAATCGTAAAAATGGTCAGATAACTTTTTAAAATCGGCTTGAGCATCTTAAAGCCTGTCGCAAACAATAAGCCTGCTGCTGCTGCGGCCAAACCTTGAATCATGTGTTTAACCGCTGGGAGGTACTGAAAATACTCATAGACTTGGTAGATGATTAGCACAATTGCTGTTGGGGCGGAGATCAAACCGAGCACTGAACTGATCGCACCTTTAACACCTTGAAATTCCATGCCGATTGCAACCGACATGTTGATGATGTTTCCACCGGGCAATAACTGGCAGACACCGAGTAAGTCGGTAAATTTTCCTTCATCGATCCATTTGTGTTCTTCAACGATAATGCGATGTGCCAGTGGTAGAACACCACCAAAACCCATCAATCCCAACTTCATAAATCCCGTGAATAATGCCTTACAATCAGGAGCAGTGGTGAGTGGCTCATTCTGTATTGATAGGGCTTGGGCTTTCATTGGACGACCTTTCTGTTCAACCTTGTGAGCTATAGAATGGATGATTTGTGGTATATTCACAAATGCTATTTTTGCTGTTATCTATACTTTTAGGGTATGTATGATTGATATTCATAAGCTCAATGCATTTGTTGCTGTGGTCGAGGAAAGTAATATTTCTAAAGCCGCCGTTCGACTACATATGCAACAACCGCCACTGACTCGCTTAATTAAAAGTCTGGAAGAGGAATTGGATACCGCATTACTGAAACGTTTGCCGCGAGGCGTGGAAGTAACTGAAGCGGGTAAGGCTTTATATCAGGAAGCGATCACGATCTTGGCGCATGCCCAGTCGATTCCGAAACGGGTCAAAAACATAGCTCAAGGCTTGGAAGGTCAAATCAATATTGGCTTTACCAACTCCGCAGGTTTACATCCATTTCTTCCTGCATTATTGCGTCAATTTAGGGAGAAGTTTCCTGCTGTCGCCATTCATTTGGAAGAGGATAGCAGTACGGCTTTAACTGATGCCGTGATCAATGAAAAACTGGATATTGTCTTTTTACGCAAACCTGCGCCCATTCATGCACAAGTACAAAGTATTCATGTGTTGAATGAACCATTAATTGTTGCATTACCTAGCAATCATCCATTAACAGACAAAGACGGTGCAATTCGCTTAGTCGATTTAGAGCCTTATGAGTTCGTGTTGTATCGTCGTATTGCAGGACAGGACTTGTTTGATAATATTCTGGCAAATTGCTATCAGGCAGGATTTAGTCCCAATATCGTACAAGAAGCACCGCGCTTAACCTCCAGTCTCAATCTGATTGCTGCTGGGATTGGACTTTCTATTGTGCCGGCTTCGATTCAAGACTTTTGGAATAAACAGATTATCTATCGACCTTTAGAAGCCAAGAAACCTTGTATTGCACCGATTTACGCAATTTGTCGAGCTAAAGAAAATAATATTCGGGTTGAACATTTCTTGAGTTTGCTCAGGGCTAGCCAAGCCGGTTAAAAAGTAGCGGTCGTTAATGGCTGAAGTGATAGAAATTTAAAATTGGTCCAACCAAGTGCTGTTGTGATTTATCTAGCGTTACGATGATTTCTCTAAAATTAAAGGTGTCTTCATCATAGTATTTTGCGACGCCATGGGTTTTATTATTCAAGTTTGGAATTTGATAACTAAAGAAAGCCACTTGTTTAGAAGGATGCACTACATTGATTAATTTCTGCGAATCTTTATAGCCGCCAAATTCATTTTCAACACTTTCTTTTAACAGGTTAGGAAAATAAAGCGTGGCATTGGGCATGCCGCAACCGACACAGAAAGATGAGTCGTATAATTCAATTGCCTGTTTTTGATTTGGACTCATCAGCAGGGCTGAACCCGTACCATTTGCGCCAGCACTTGCTTCTGCGTCACTCCAATTTTTAGGTACCAGTACAAGACCTATTTCAGGGAGCGCAAATAATTTAAGTTGTTTGGCCTGATTTGGTTCCAGTTTAAAATCAAAATGACAGCTTTTCGCTGTACAGCTTTTAAAGTCTTTTAATAGACCATCATCGGCAGGGTTAAGTGCGGTAACGCCATAAAAGGGAACACGGACATCGTTGGCAAAGGATACCTCACCGAGTGTATATATTTGATTTTCGGCTTGGCGTTGTTGTGCTGTATTTGAAAATTTCGGGAAAATGGGCTTAAAGCTACTGACTTCGGCATGAGTTAGAGTAGCAGACAGTACCAATAGCGCAGTAGAAATGGAGATTGATGTTTTCATTCTTAAGTTGGTATTTTCGAGTTGAGTTAAAATTAACATATTCTGAAATACAAGAACCTACAAAGTGATCAATTTAAAAGATTTAGAATATTTTGAATGAATAATAAATAAATTGCATTGAGAAATACGTCTTATGAACAAGATATTTTTAGCCTGTTGCTATATGGCGATGAGTTCTAGTGCTTTTGCCCAAGAGATCAAAGGAATTTCATTCTCGCATCAAGATTGGGAAATTTATTGTAGTAACACAGGCACTTGTCGTGCAGCGGGTTATCAGAATGAAGAATATCGCAACGAGCCTGCTTCTCTACTTTTGACGCGTCAGGCGGGTGCACGGCAGCCTGTTCAAGTGGAATTTGCATTGGCACGTTATGAAGAACCATCTTTTCCAGCAGCCAAGCTCAAAAATATTCATTTCTATGTGAATGGGAAAGATTTAGGTGCGGTCTCGTTTGAAGGAACTGAATTTCCATTAATGGGAAGATTGTCTGGGCAACAGGTTAATGCCTTATTGCAGCAATCCAAGAAAAAGACCGAAATCATCTTTAAAAATGTGAACTTGCAATGGCAAATCTCGGATTTGGGTATGACCGCAGTCTTATTGAAAATGGATGATTTTCAAAAGCGTGTTGGTACTGTTGGCGCATTGATTAAAAAGGGCAAGGCGGATGAGTCGCATGTCTTGGCTGCACAGCCAAAATTCATGGTAAAACAGATTAAAACTTCAAATAAGCCTTATCTGACTTTGCAGCCAAACAATAAACGTTATGCTGCCTTATATCGTAATTTGATGGCTGCACAGCCGACACCAAAACAGGAGGGTTTTTGTGAAGGGATTTATGATGGTGGTGAAACAAAGCCTCAAGCGATCGAGCTGTATAAATTGACCAATAAAAAAGTATTGGCCATGACCTTGTGTTGGCGTGGTGCTTATAACGAAGGATCTGGTGCATGGGTGTTGGATGAATCACTCACGACAAAACCGAACTTTGTGACTGAACATGCTTCTGAGTTTTATGCGGGTATTATCAGTAGCTCACAGAAAGGGCGTGGTATTGGTGATTGTTGGTCGAGTGATGAATGGGTGTGGGATGGGCAGAAATTTGTGCATACCAAAGACATGTGGACGGGGATGTGTAAAGGGCTTGCTGCAGGTGGGGTATGGGAACTTGATCAGATTGAAGCAATCGTCAAATAATATTATGAATATAAAAATAGCCTAAGGAAACACAATGCTTAAATATAAGATGGGTTTAGGTGGAATGATTTTAATAGGTGCATCCGCCTATATTAGTGCATCTGTTTTTGCGGCGCCTTTACAGATTCTTGACTTTAAAAAGGGGCAACTGAGTGCAACGGAACAGACACAACTCTGTGAACAAGTAAAAGAGCTATGTCAGCAGCGAACACAATTGCAGAGTTTGAAAACGCCAGATCAAACCTTATGGTTATTATCTGAGGGCAATATTGCCCAGTTTGCGACATCGACCACAGGTTTTAAATTGTTAAAGCAGTGGCGTATTCAGTTGGCGGCTTCGGAAGAAATGGCACGATCTAGTCAATATATTTTCCCTAAACTGTTTCCAATGGAGCAAAACCGTTATGCCGTTGCGGTGATTGATACTTTTTCAGAATCATATTCAGGTGGTGGTGCAAGTGTTGAGCGTGCCAGCTTTTATGAGTTAAAGGATTCAGGTAAGACGCATCGCTTTATTGAAAACTATCCTTTTCATTTTTATCGCATGATTCGGGCCTGTTTCTCAGAACAGGATTATGAAAGCTCTAAGGGCAAGTGCCATGATGAAGATAGTTTGGGCCTAGATATTCGTCCGATCAAGCCGATGCTTTGGCAATTCCGTTATCGCTACAGTCTGGATGTGTCACCTGCGTCAGATTCGGGTGAGAAATCGTTTAAGGGCAGCCGCAACTTGAATATTGATTTAAATAAAGCACCTGAGCAGCCGAATATACCAGAAGAATGGGACTATGAGGGTGCGGGTTGAGTCATTTGTAATCCTAATAGCCTTTACATTTTGCCAAAGCTTTAAGGGCGTGGACTTACGCAATTTACAGCGTCATAACAGATGATCTAGACAGAGCATGGTACAAAGGGAAAGATTGCAATTTGGAACTGTGCTTATGTCTCGTGTTTATACTTCTGCCCGCCGTAAATTTTCTCATTTGAGTCGTTCTGTATTCATGGCTGCGGCTGTGTTGGGTACAACCCAAGTGGCGATGGCAGGGCCAACAGTCGATCAACTGAGTGATTGTCTAGTGAAAGCCACGACAGCAGCGGATAAGACCACGGTTTTGCAATGGACTTTTACTGCTTTGGCTGCGCATCCAGATTTAAAGTCTTTTAGTAATGTCACGCCTGAGCAGAAAACTCAGTTGGATCAGAAGTTAGCACAGGTGTTACAGCGTGTGATTGTGGAGCAGTGTTCGACACAGACTAAGGCTGTGATTCAAGCCGAAGGTGTTAAGGCTGTTGGAGAGGCTTTTCAGCAGTTAGGTCAGAGTGCAGGGCAGGATATTGTCAAAGACCCAGCGGTCAGACAGCAGTTGCAAGGTACCTTGCGTTATATTGATTTAAATAAATTGGTCACAACTTTTTTAACACCTGATATTTGGAATAAGTTGGGTGTATTAAGAGGGCAGTGATGATTTAGGCCTTCCATTCTAAGAATAGAAGGCCATGCAATAAATTAGTTATATTAGACTTAGCATGTTATTAATATTGGATAATTTAATCTTTTAATTTTATATATATTTGTCTGTGTCCATTTTCTAATAGACGCTCATCATACTTGAAAATATCGGTATGGCTTTTGATTAAGTCTACAACTTTTTTGAAACCATAATTTCTTGGGTCGAAGTCATTTTGTAATAACTTCCATTGAGACGTGAAAGACGAAGCGGGTATCCATTCAGCATCATGATTATCGAAAATTTGCTTAATTGTTGATAATGGTAGTTTATGACTAATATTGCTGATTATTGGAGTGCTTTCTGTTTTTTTTGTTTCTTTTTGAGGTGTTTTAATATTTGTTTGCTGTTTAGTTGGCAACGGTTGGATGATTTCAGTATCATTTTCATTGCTTAAATTTTCAACATATGTGAAATGTGAGCAAGCATTTTTAAATGCTTCAGGCGTTTGCATTTTACCAAAGCCATAAACAGTTGCTCCTTGTTCTTTAATACGAATAGCTAAAGCAGTAAAATCACTATCACTTGAAATTAGGGCAAAACCATCAAATCGATTTGTATAAAGAAGATCCATTGCATCAATAATCATAAAACCATCAGTAGCATTTTTCCCTGTGGTATAAGCAAATTGTTGCATTGGCTTGATGGCTAAATCATTAATAGCTTGTTTCCAGTTACCATTTTGACTAACAAAATTTCCATAAATTCGCTTTACTGTTGCTTCCCCATATTTTGTAAGTTCATCTAGAATATTTTTAATATCTTTTGCTGAGGCATTATCTGCATCGATTAAAACAGCCAGCTTGGATGTTCTTTCTTCTGTGATGTTAAAAACTGTTTTAGTTTGAGCCATGATTTTTATAGTCCCTAATATGTAAAATCACTATTTTTATTTTACATATAATTTTGATTTATTATAACCTTTAATCTAATTTACAAGCTTTACCTTCATATTCATAACGGTGAACCTTATATTCTTGACCATCCCAACGATAAACTGCAAAGCAGAAACCAGGGCCACCATTTTCAATGTCAGGCCATCCATTTTTTCCTGTCATTTTCAGAAATTTTGGTATACCAGAATTACTAAATAATTGCTTCCATTTTCCATTTTTTTGCTGTGAAACAATATAATAGCCAACCCCTGTATTGCCATAACACATGGTGCCGTAATCTGAAACGATTGCATCTCTCAGCCCATCACCATTTAAATCGGCATAAGCAGTAATTTCACCAACTGAACAATCACTTTTCCAGCCTTTTTTACTTTTTGAAAAGCCCGCTGCTTTAAAAATAGCATCAGTATCCGCTTTAGGAACTTGAGGTGTTTGTGCAAAATTAGAACTGCTGATTAAAAGTAAACAGGTACTCAAAAGTAATCTATTTTTCATAAGTTGAATGATCATGTCCGTTTTAGTTTAAAATTTATTGTGCGGGTATTTTATCCTATAAAAACCAAAAAACCCGCTCTAAAGCGGGTTTTCTTTTGAAGTTAGATCAGTTTAACCAATCAATTTCTTCATTAATTCATTCACTTGGGCTGGGTTGGCTTTACCTTTTGCAGCTTTCATGACTTGACCAACCAGACCGTTAAAGGCTTTTTCCTTACCCGACTTGTACTCTTCAACCATTTTTTCATTGGCTGCAAGCACTTCTTTGATAATTGCTTCAATCGCACCTGTATCGGTTTCTTGCTTCAAGCCTTTTTCAGCAATAATGTCATCCGCAGATTTTCCTTCTGCTTCCCACATAAAGCCAAACACTTGCTTCGCAATTTTGCCGTTAATGGTATTGTCGACAATACGCGCAATCATGCCGCCCAACTGCTCAGCAGAAACAGGAGAGTCCGCCAATTCTAGGCCAGCTTTGTTTAAAGCACCTGAGAATTCACCCATCACCCAGTTTGCAGAGACTTTACCTTGCTTCGCACCGCCCGCAGCAGCTACAACTGCTTCGTAGAAGTCTGCCATTTCGCGTGACAGCGTCAATACATGCGCATCGTACTCAGTCACAGCAAAGTCAGCAATAAAGCGTGCACGGCGCGCTTTAGGCAGTTCTGGAAGGGCAGCACGTGCCGCTTCGATTTGTTCGTCAGCAATGATCACTGGCAATAAGTCTGGATCTGGGAAGTAGCGATAGTCGTTCGCTTCTTCTTTCGAACGCATTGAACGGGTTTCCATCTTGTTCGGATCGAACAAACGAGTTTCCTGATCAATCTCGCCGCCGTATTCCAAAATTTCCATTTGGCGTTCAATTTCAACATTGATCGCTTGCTCAATGAAACGGAATGAGTTGAGGTTTTTCAACTCGCAACGCGTACCAAAAGGTTGGCCCGGACGACGAAGTGACACGTTACAGTCGGCACGGAATGAACCTTCTGCCATGTTACCGTCAGAAATACCTAACCAACGCACCAAGGTGTGAATCGATTTGATATAGGCAACCGCTTCTTCCACCGAACGCATATCAGGCTCAGATACGATTTCAAGCAATGGTGTGCCCGCACGGTTTAAGTCGATACCCGACATACCTTCGAATTGGTCATGGATCGATTTACCAGCATCTTCTTCAAGATGGGCACGAGTCACGCCAATACGCTTCACAGTGCCATCTTCAAGCTGAATGTCGATATGACCCAAGCCTACAATCGGATTGTCCATCTGGCTAATCTGGTAGCCTTTTGGAGAATCTGGGTAGAAGTAGTTCTTACGTGCAAACACAGAGGCTTGGTCGATATAGGCATCGATACCCAAACCAAAGCGAATCGCAAGATCAACCACTTCAGCATTCAATACTGGTAATACACCCGGCATGGCTAAATCAACAAGGCTGGCTTGTGTATTTGGGTCTTGACCAAATTCAGTCGATGAACCAGAGAAGATCTTAGACTTGGTCGCCAATTGCGTGTGGATCTCGATCCCGATAACGACTTCCCAACCGTCAATAAGCTTTAACTTTTGAGCTTCAGTCATTATGCATTCTCCTCAGCAATTGCCGCACGTTTGGTATGCCAGTCTGTATTTTGTTGATATTGATGCACAATCGAAAGCAATTGTGATTCTGACCAGTAGTTACCAATCAACTGTAAGCCCACAGGCAAGCTGTCTTTATCAAAACCAACTGGTGCGTTGATGGCTGGTAGACCTGCCAAGTTCACAGCAAGGGTATAGATATCGCCTAAATACATTTCAGTCGGGCTGAGGTTTGCACCGATCTTATAGGCTGTGGTTGGTGCAGATGGCGCAGCAATCACATCAACATTTTCAAATGCTTTGAGGAAATCTTGTTGGATCAAACGACGTACTTTTTGTGCTTTGACATAATATGCATCGTAGTAACCCGCAGAAAGGGCATAAGTCCCGATCAGGATACGACGTTGTACTTCAGCACCAAAACCTTCTGAACGTGAACGTTTGTACAAGTCCATCAAGTCCACTGGGTTTTCACAACGGTAGCCATAACGAACACCGTCAAAACGTGACAGGTTCGAAGAAGCTTCCGCAGGTGCGATCAAGTAGTAAGTTGGTACATAGGCTTCAGTCATGTTGAGGTCAATCTCAACCAAGATCGCACCCATGTCTTCAAGCTTTTTCAACGATTCTTCAACGCGTGCTTTTACATCAGCGTCTAGACCTGTAACATTGAAGTATTGCTTTGGAATACCAATGCGTAGACCTTTCACTGCTGTGCCGTTTAGGTTAGCAACGTAATCATCCACTTCTTTGTTGATAGAAGTTGAGTCTTTGGCATCATGACCAGCAATCACATTCATCAAATAAGCACAGTCTTCCGCAGAACGTGCCATTGGACCGCCTTGATCGAGTGATGATGCATACGCAATCATACCGAAGCGAGACACACGACCATAGGTCGGTTTTAAGCCCGTTAAGCCGCAGAATGAAGCAGGTTGACGAATTGAGCCACCTGTATCGGTACCTGTTGCGATTGGCGCAAGATCAGCCGCCACAGCCGCAGCAGAGCCACCTGACGAACCACCTGGAACGTGATCTAGTGCCCAAGGGTTAGACGTTGCACCGACATACGAGTTTTCAGAGGTGGAACCCATGGCGAATTCGTCCATGTTCACCTTACCTAAAGTCACGAGACCCGCAGCTTTAGCTTTAGCAACCACAGTTGCATCATAAGGTGAAATGAAGTTATCCAGCATTTTTGAACCGGCAGTGGTTTTAATACCTTGGGTACAAAAAATATCTTTGTGGGCAAGTGGAATACCTGCTAAAGCATGTGCATTACCTGCTTTCAGTGCCGCATCGGCCGCATTTGCTTCTGCAAGTGCCTGTTCTGCAGTCACTGTCACATAACTTTTTACTTTCGGGTCAATTTGGGCAATACGCTTTAAATAATGTTCAGTCAATTCGCGTGATGAAAATTGGGCTGTTTTTAAGCCTTCAGAGAGTTCACGGATTGATAAGCGATGTAAATCTGTCATATGAAAAATTTCTTTACATTCTAAATATAAAATATTGACTAATTGAATAAATCTTATTCAATTACGCGAGGTACGAGGTACAAACCTGCTTCTGTAGCAGGCGCGACCGCTTGATATTCATCACGATGGTTGCTTTCAGTCACAACGTCAGCGCGTAAGGGTTGCGGGTTGTCAAATGGGCTCTTTAAAGGCTCAACATCATCGGTATTAATGCCTTTCAAGCTTTCCATCATGCCAAGGATTTTATTTAAACTTTGAGCATATTCAGCAGATTGCGTGTCATTGAGAGATAAACGTGCAAGGTGTGCAATTTGCGAGACCGTTTGCGCATTTAAGTCTGTTGTCTGCTGAGCATCTGATGATGTAGACATAACTTTACCTAATTCAGTATTAAAAAATTTCAAAATATCGTGCGTTATAATAAGCGATTGACTTGTTCAAATCATCACATTTAGTTAAAGTTGCCACCTTGTATTCACACAAAGTTTAATTGAGAACGCCCCCGTGATTCTAAAACGACTAATTGGCTTGTTTTCGCCGGATTTAGCCATTGATTTAGGTACTGCAAATACACTTATTTATGCACCAGGCCGTGGCATTATATTAAATGAACCAACTGTTGTGGCAATTCGCCATAGTGGTTCACAAAAAATTGTTGCCGCTGTAGGTATTGATGCTAAACAAATGTTAGGCCGTACACCAGCGAATATTTCAGCAATTCGTCCGATGAAAGACGGTGTGATTGCTGATTTTGAAGTCACTGAGACCATGTTGAATCAGTTCATTGGCAAAGTGCATGAAAAGCGTTTATTCCCGCCAGCACCGCGTGTTGTGGTCTGTGTACCTTGTAAATCGACATTGGTTGAGCGTCGTGCGATTCGCGAGGCTGTATTTAATGCAGGTGCGCGTGATGTACGTTTAATCGAAGAGCCAATGGCTGCTGCAATTGGTGCGGGTATGCCTGTTGAGCAAGCATGTGGTTCGATGGTTGTTGATGTTGGTGGTGGTACCACTGAAATTGCAATCATTTCATTACAGGGTTGTGTCTACGCTGATTCTTTACGTATCGGTGGTGATGTATTTGATGAGCAAATCATCAATTATGTGCGTAAAGCACACGGTTGTGTGATCGGGGAAACAACAGCCGAAGTCATTAAAAAAGAAGTGGGTATGGCTGTTGCTGATGGCAAGACCCTAGAGATCGAAGTTCGCGGTCGTAACTTGGCTGAGGGTGTACCTCGCGCGATTACGGTGACTTCTGATGAAATTACCCAGGCCATTTCTGATCCGTTACAAAGCATTGTCAGTGCGGTTAAATCTGCACTAGAGCAAACGCCTCCTGAATTATCTTCGGATATTGCTGAGCGCGGTATTGTGTTGACAGGCGGTGGTGCATTGTTGCGTAACCTTGATAAATTGCTTGCGCAAGAAACAGGTTTGCCAGTAATTGTTGCAGATGATCCTTTAACTTGTGTCACTCGTGGTGGCGGTAAAGTATTAGAGTTCTTTGACAATCCAAACCACGACATGCTTTTCGTTGGTTAAATCATAAGGACTAGGCGGTGCAACCGAATCTTTTTTCAAGACAACCGCCATCTTTTCGCTCATTTGTTATTGCGGTAATTACATGTTTGGTGGTGCTTTTCTTTGATTGGCGCATGCCTTATGTAATTCAACCTGCAAGGGATGTCTTGTACGCCGCGTATAATCCAATTTATGCGCTGGCAAGCTATCCTGTACTGTCGCGAGAATGGCTTAACCAACAAACCAAATCTGAAGCGCAATTGCGCCGTGAAAACACGGCAATGCAAGCTGAACTATTACAAGCACAAGTCCGCCTCCAAAAACTTTCAGAACTTTCTGCGGAAAATAACCGTTTAAGAGGGCTTTTGGATACGCCGTTAATTATTGATGGACGTATGCAAATTGCGGAGGTGATAGGGACTGATGCTGATCCATTACGCCATATTATTATCATTAACCGTGGTTCAGTGGATCATTTAAGTGCGGGACAAACTGTTCTAGATGATAAGGGGATTATGGGGCAGATCATTAATGTCTATCCGCATAGTGCTCGTATCATGTTGCTGTCTGATAAGGAGCACTCATTATCTGTGCGTTTAGAACGTACTGGTATGCGTGCGATCATTTCAGGTACTGGCGATTTGGGTCAACTCAAAATGGAATATGTGCCAACCAGCGCCAATATTCAGGTTGGGGATAAAGTCTTTAGTTCAGGTTTAGGCGAACATTTCCCAGCAGGTTATTTAGTGGGAACTGTGTCTAAAGTCAGTCGTCATACTTCAGGTGAGTTTGCTGAAATTGATGTCACACCAGCGGCTCAATTGGCAAGTGGTCATCATGTCGTGGTGCTGTTTTCAGAATCCTTAGCGCAGGAGCAACCGTATGCCGATCGCTAAGCTCAATTATGAGAAACGCAAAGATCCGCTGTGGATGATTATTCTATCCATCGTGATTGGTTCTGTACTGATGGTTTATCCAATGGCCTATGAGGCCTCAGGTTGGCGACCATCCATCATGCTCATGATTATGCTGTTCTGGATTCTGTATCAACCTGTATGGTGTGGTGTCTGGTTTGCATTTGGTATGGGGCTTTTTGCCGATTTACTGTTGGATGCACCTTTTGGCTTAAATGCACTCAGTTTTGTTGTGATCAGTTTTGGTATTCGCTATTTAATCCGTGAACGTCGTATTCTGACGTTTGGTAATTCATGGGTTATCGCAGTGATTGCGGTTGTTGCACATATTACATTTTTGTGGATTAGCCAGACCATTGCAGGAACACATTTTTCGATTGCGCGCCATTGGCAGCCCGTTGTGACAAGTGTACTGGCATGGCCATTGGTTTATTATTGCTTACATAAATGGCGCATATAATTCTCGCATCAAGCTCGCCTCGTCGGCAGGAGCTATTACAGCAATTGGGTTTGGACTTTGAGATTTATAGTCCAGATGTCGATGAGACGGTGCATGATGGAGAGGCTGTTGAGCATTATGTTGAACGTTTGGCGCGAGAGAAGGCACAGGTCGTTTTAAATAAATATGCTGACGCAATTGTGATTGCGGCAGATACCAGTTTAAGTTTTGCTGGGCAGATCATTGGGAAGCCAGAGTCAAAGCAACATGCTTTTTCCATCTGGTCGATGCTTTCAGGGCAATGGCATGATGTCTATTCTGGAATTTGTGTTGCAAGTTCTGCTCAGATATTAAGTACAGTGGTAAGAACGCAAGTTGAGTTACAACAACTCAGTCATGCGGAAATGGAAAAATATTGGGCAACAGGCGAACCTGTAGGCAAAGCAGGTGCTTATGCAATACAGGGAATTGCAGCACAATATATTCCACAGATTCGAGGCAGTTATAGTAATGTCGTCGGTTTGCCTTTGCATGAGATTGCACAGTTATTAGAAAGCGTTAAAACCTAAGTATTTCAATACAGGGAACGACACTTTCGGTTATAAGAATTTTTATAAAGTTTTGAGTTTGTTATGGCAGAAGAGTTGCTGATTAACGTCACGCCGATGGAATGTCGTGTGGCATTGATTGAAAATGGTACGGTCAATGAATTATTCGTTGAGCGAACTGTAAAACGTGGGTTAGTGGGTAATATCTACAAGGGTAAAGTAGTGCGTGTACTGCCGGGTATGCAAGCTGCCTTTGTCGATATTGGTTTGTCTCGAACCGCTTTTTTGCATATTAACGATATGGTGTGGTCGCGTTCGCAGCCAACCCCAAACGTTTTTGAGCTGTTACATCCGGGGCAGATGCTCACTGTCCAAGTTATGAAAGATATGTTGGGTACCAAAGGCGCTCGTCTAAGTACTGATCTTTCTATCCCATCGCGTTATCTCGTTCTCATGCCTTATGGCAATCACATTGGTGTGTCACAGCGAATTGAGTCTGAAGAGGAACGAGACCGCCTACGTAGCATTATTGAACATATTCAAGCAGAACATAATTTGCCGGGTAGTGTCATTGTTCGTACTGCGGCAGAAGGTGTAGATGAAGCTGCGATTGCACAAGATATGTGTTATCTCAGTAAACTTTGGGAATTCATTCAGCGCAAACAAAAAGAAGCAGCTACTGCTGAACTGATCTTTGAGGAACTCCCGTTACCGCAACGTATCATCAGAGATTTAGCCAGTGATGAAACGGCGAAGATCTATGTCGATTCACGTGAGATTCATGGCAAGCTCAGCGAGTTTGTCGATGAGTTTGTTCCCACGATTCAAAATCGCTTAATTCATTATCCTGGTGAAAAGCCACTTTTCGATTTGTATAACGTCGAAGAAGATATTCAAAAAGCGTTGCAGACCCGTGTCGCACTCAAGTCTGGCGGCTATCTGATGATTGATCAGACTGAAGCGATGACCACGATTGATGTCAATACAGGCTCATATGTGGGTGGTCGCAGTTTAGAAGACACGGTCTTTAAAACCAATATGGAAGCAACTCAAGTGATCGCAAGACAACTGCGTCTGCGTAATTTGGGTGGTATTCTGATTATTGATTTTATCGACATGCAAGAAGCTGAGCATCGTGAAGAAGTGATGCGTCAGTTTGAACGAATGCTGGAACGTGATCATGCAAAAACTAAAATTACCCAAGTTTCGGAGTTGGGTTTAGTTGAAATGACACGTAAACGGACCCGTGAATCATTGGAGCATTTGCTTTGTGAATCATGTCCGACCTGCCAAGGGCGGGGCTATGTGAAGACAGCAGAGACAGTATGTTACGAGATATTTCGAGAAGTCATGCGTTATGCACGTGCATTTGATTCCAAGGGTGGCTTTACTGTCGTTGCTCATCCAGCTGTGATAGATCGGCTATTAACAGCAGAAGCCCCAGCTGTCGCGGATTTAGAACATTTTGTGAATCGTGTGATTAAATTCCAAGTGGAAAATCTATATACGCAAGAGCAATACGATATCATTTTGACCTAAAGTTGTAACAAGATTTCGCTTAATCCTTGTTACAACTGAAATTTTACTTTCTATCATGAATTTTAAATACTAGAACCATAGAATGAGCCATAGGTACTTTTCGGTGCCTTAGCAAATAATATGAGGTATCTAATTATGAATGTAAGTGAAAGATTAGTAAGTCACGGTTTTAAGCATGTATTAGACAGTAATCCTGTAAACACATGTTATATGGTAGATAGCCAAGGTAAAGAAGTTCAGATTACTACGGCAATGATTCGTTCAGCCTGCCATCAGCTTTTACAGCGTTGTCGCACAATTAAAAAATAAGGGGCTAACGAAAGCCCCTTAATTTTTTCTCTACAATTAATTCGCAACTTTCTGTTGAGGCAAGTTTTGAATGGCTTGTTCAAAACGTTGAATTTCTTCTTCTAAATGGGTCAATAGGTTTTGCATTTTAGGCAAAGCATTCCGACATGCAATCAAGCCCACTTCCAGTTTATCTAAATAACTGGTCATCGTGATATTCAGTGCCTGTCCATCCATCACGATTGATGCAGGGTAGAGCGCATCTAATTTGGCACCATTCCAGTAGAGGGGTTCACGCGGACCGGGTACGTTTGAGATGACAAGGTTAAATGCCTGACGTTTAGGTAGCATGCCTGATGCAATGTTTAAACCAGCTGGGCCATACACAACCGCACTATAATTCAGAATTTCATTGGCAGTCATACGGCTAAAACGCTGTTTTGAGTTCTGTACGCTACGACGAATGATTTCCAGACGTTCAATAGGGTCTTCGATATGGGTCGCAAGATTCGCCAAAATCATGGTAATACGATTGCTGACATCAGAATCATCGGTACGCAGTGATGCAGGAACCATTGCAATTAAAGGTTTTTTTGGCAAGCTATTATGACTGATCAGATACTCACGTAAAGCACCTGAGCATACCGCTAGAATCACATCATTGAGCGTTACACCCAAAGATTTGGCAATATGACGGAAACGACCGAGTTCAAAAGATTGTGCTGCAAAGCGACGTGAAGAGCTGACGCGCTGATTCAGAATTGAAGGAGGCGCCTGAAATGTTGATACATAATCAGGATTTTTACCAATCTCTTTAAAGATGGTTTGTGACAGTTCATGCATGACCTTAGGTGCAACTTCAAGCTGAGATTTAATCCCTTCCATCACACCTTTAATTTTACTCACCGTTGGTGGCTTAGGTGCTTTCAAACGCTTGGTTCGTTTTCCTTCCACACACCATAACGGTACGACATGCTTTTCATTTGGATCTTGAGACAGTGATTTTTCAATCAGACGCATACCTGCAACTCCATCCACCATCGCATGGTGAATTTTGAAGTACATGGCAAAACGGTTACCTTCAATTCCTTCAATGATGTCACAGGTCCAAAGTGGTTTGGCACGATCAATCAAAGAGCTATGCTGTTGTGAAATATACACCAGTAGTTCACGGATACGCCCTGGATTTGGTAGCGCGATATGGCGGAAATGATGGTCTAGATCAAACTCACTGTCTTCTCCCCAAAACAAACCATTCAATTGATTGTTAAATGGTGGAACAGGGATACTTTTTGATTGGCGAATTTCATTGACTAGATCGTGCACAAACGTAGGTGAAGCATTCTCTGGAAGCTCGAATAAAAACAATCCACCTACATGCATAGGTTGTTGTCTTTTCTCTAGCGAGAGAAAGATAAAATCAATTGGGTGTAGTGGGCGCATAGCAGACCTAGCCTCTCATCGCATTTTTTCTAAGATACTCTCATGGAGCTCTTATTAGAATTATTGGAACCGTTCTGCGCAGTATATACTGTTTGTTCTGGTTAAAATATGACTTTAGACAAGCGAGTCATAAAAAACAAAACCACTGACGAATCAGTGGTTTTGTTTTAATGGAATAGAGATTTAGTGGTTTAGATGCAAACCGCATTCGCGATGCTCTTCACCTTTTGTCGGATCAAAATAATCTTCATTATCAGGTAAATTATGTTTTTGCATATATTCCCAGAGGTCTTTTGAAGTCCATTTCAATAATGGCGCAACCTTGATAAGACCATCTGGATTAATGCTCACAGGGTCCATTTCAGCACGAACAGCGGTATCTGTTGCACGTAATGCCGTAAACCAAACTTTGGGTGCGGTTTCTCGTAATGCGCGCTCAAAAGGTTCTAATTTTACTTCAGCAGTAAAAGCTTCATGCTTTGGATCATCCAATGCTGGAACGGTGCCTTCCAGTGCTTCACGATGTGCACGTGAACGTTTTGGCAAATAAGTCAGAAGATTAAGATTCAACAGTTTTGTAATCTCATCAACATACTTATAGGTTGTTTCGGTGTTGTAGCCATTATCCATCCATACCACTTGGATATCAGGTTTGACACGGGTCAACATATGTAAAATGACAGCTTCAAATGGACGAAAATTAGTTGTCACAATAGCTTTTTCATTTAAGCTTAATGCCCATTCAACTAGTTTTTCAGCATCATTGCCAAATTCTGTATTGATTTGATCCAAGTTTAAAGTCATAACGCGTTGCCTTTTATGATCATCGGTCTTTATCGTATACACGACACACTACGCCATATAGTAATGTAATTATGCCGAGTCGGATATGACCATCAAGCAAATTCTTATTCAAAAAATCTATGGTTAGAGTATGAAAAAAGGGCGATTCTTGAACAGCTCTCCATGCTAAACTAGCGCAATTTTTAACACATAGGATAGTTGGATAAGCATGGAAATCGTATGTCTAGATCTTGAAGGGGTTTTGGTTCCAGAAATTTGGATCAACTTTGCAAAAAAAACAGGGATTAAAGAACTTGAAGCAACTACACGTGATATTCCAGATTACGATGTACTCATGACTCAACGTCTGAATATCTTGAAACAGCATGGTTTAGGCTTAAATGATATTCAAGCTGTGATTGCTGATATGGGACCTTTTGAAGGGGCTAAAGAGTTTGTTGAGTGGGTGCGTACTCATTTTCAATTGATTATTTTATCTGATACTTTTTATGAGTTTGCTCATCCACTCATGAAGCAATTGGGATGGCCAACGATTTTCTGTCACAAGCTTGAAACTGATGAAAACGGTATGATTACCGCATATAAATTGCGCCAACCTGATCAAAAGCGTCAGGCGGTAAAAGCATTGCATGGTTTAAACTTCCGCGTCATCGCGGCAGGTGACTCTTATAACGATACGACTATGCTTGGCGAAGCTGATCATGGTTTCTTGTTTGATGCGCCAGCAAATGTGATTGCTGAGTTTCCACAATTCCCACCATTACATGGTTATGAAGCGTTAAAACAGGCGATTCGTTCTGTATCACAACGTGATATTCCAGAGTAATTAATCCTCCCCAGCCCTCCTTTAGAAAAGGAGGGGGCTTTTTCACCTTGCGCCACTTCAGTCGTGGCTCAGGGTGAGGGGAGATTTCTTAGAATTTATAACCAATCTTTAAACCATAAGCGATGGCATCATTATTTTCAAATTCAGCGACATAACCAGGTGTATTGAATTGTGAACCTGACTGTGCTTTGGCATCGCCGAGCCAGAAGTATTTTACTCCACCCGTAATAAAGGTTGCAGGCGTCGGGCTATATTGAACACCGATACCGACATTCCAATAGCCTTCTGTTGGACCTAATGTCGTCACAGGATTACCTGCGCCAGAGTCCCAACCCACAGATAAATTACCTGCCCATTGATCATTCAGTTTACGGCCAACACCTGCAGTCACTGAATATTGATCTTCGGTATAGGCAACCAGATCAAAACCGTCTTTTTTACCTGTTGAAGCAACGATTGGAGGGAGAGTCGAAGCTGCACCAAATTTATATGGACGAATGGCAAAGTCTTTCCAGTTCACCCAACGTAAATTCGCAAAGGCAACCGTGTTTTCCATAATCCCTGTTTGGAAATCAAGATTAACCGATTGAGGGGTGGTGATTTCAGTGGTGCCTTCTGAATGATTAATTTTATTTAAAATTGCATCAAAACCCGCATTGCCTGTCATGCCTGCAATGCCATGCGTTTCATAGGCATTCATTTCGTGCTTGATCTTGGCACGATAAGTTAATGAAGCCTTGAGTGCAATTTCAGGAATTTGATAGGCAACACCAGCTAACCAACCTACAGCTTCATCTTTACCCGTTTTAAAATCATAACCACTATAGGCACTATAGCTTTGGCCGCGTAATAATACAGTGCTGTCTAAGGTTTGATAAACCGCACCCGCATAGAGGTTCCAGTTTTGTGTTGGTTGATAACCAAACAGTAAGTTTAAGTTTTCAGTATCAACTGTAACCGATGTACCGCCTTTAAATGGAACAGGGCGACTTTCGATAAAGTTACTTTTACCTGTATATTCTGCATCTGCCCCATAAGGCTGGTCATAAATAAGACCAATCGAGAATTTATCCGTTGCTTGAATTTTTAGGGCAGCATTTGGCGAGTAGTAATGATTCGCCATATTCCCTGTATTGTTTTGAGATATGTCCTTACCTGATACATTGGGATCAAGAACTGTGATACCTGCTTCAAAATAATTATTTGGCTGTAGGAACGCTGCAATTGATTGGCCAGAGCGATCCAATGCTGCGGCAAATGTTGTCGTTGTTGGAACTAAGCTAAGTAGAAGAGCCGTTTGAATAGCATTCAGCTTCATTAATATGTTCTCTCAAATCACTTTGTAACAGAATGGCGCGAAAAGTAACATAATTTTTATTCGCTTAAATATTTTACAAATGTCAATAAATGAACTGATGAGGTCACGAAAAATAGTTGAGCATTCAAGTTTTACCTTGGTGGTTCTAGTGTTTGAAATGAATATTAGTTATTGATCTATGATTTTGATTTTATTTATTAAAGCGCAATAAAAAAGGCCATCTGATGATGACCTTTCTTTTATAGAAACGAATTAGAAACGGTAACCAATTTTCATACCATAAGCGATTGCTTTGTTATCTTGGAAGTCTGCAACATAGTCATTACCACCTGCTTGAGCACCTGTTTGCGCTTTAGCATCGCCTAACCAGAAGTATTTCACACCACCTGAGATAAAGGTTGCAGGAGTAGGGCTATATTGAACACCTACACCAACATTCCAGTAACCTTCTGTTGGACCTAAAGTTGTTACAGGGTTGCCTGCACCAGAATCCCAACCTACAGAAACGTTACCAGCCCATTGGTCATTGAGTTTACGACCAACACCAGCATTTACAGACCATTGGTCATCAGAATATTCAACTAAGTTGAAACCATTTGGACGACCAACTAAACCACCAACTTGTTGTGATAAAACACCAAATTTATATGGTTGGATTGAGAAATCTTTCCAGTTCACCCAACGAACATTGGCAAATGCAACGGTGTTCGCCATGATACCTGTTTGGAAATCCAAGTTAACAGATTGAGGTGTTGTGATTTTGGTTTTCTTGTCTTGTGCAAGGCCAGCAGTGAGTTTGCTTGGATCAAGTCCTAATCCACCAAGAACACTTGTTAATCCAGGGAAGCCTAACAAAGATAAGTCTTCTTTAATTTTTACGTCATGGTCGATTTCTGAACGGTAAGTTACAGACGCTTTAAGTGCGATCTCAGGAATTTGGTAAGCAGCACCTGCTAACCAGCCCACACCTGTTGTTTCTTTAATATCAGCATCATAACCATTGTAAACGCTATATGCTTCACCACGAAGGCTTACATTTCCTTTTACTGTTTGAAGTACAGGACCTGCGTAGAAGTTAAAGTTTTGATTTGGTTGGAAACCAAAAACCATAGATAAATTTTGTGTATCAACTTCAACTTGGGTACTATTTTGACCAGTACTAGAACCAAGATAGTTCTTAGCTGCATTTAATGCACCAGCCAATTGCTTAAATTGAGGCGTATTTTGTACTTGGGCTTTCGCAGCTGCAATGGTTTGTTCATTTACAGGAAGGTTTTGTGCTTGCAATGCAGCAATTGCTCTGCTTGTCACAATACCATCAATTGATTTTGCAGATAAAACACCGTCAGTTGGGCTAGATACGAATACATTGTCACCTGTATATTTTGCATCAGCACCAAATGGTTGGTCATAAAGAAGACCAAAAGAAATATTATCAGTCAGCTGTAGTTTTAATGCTGCGCTAGGGAACATGTAATCATCGCCCATATCGCCGATTTTACGTGTCGTTGATGAAGTACCCGCTTCTTGACCTTTAACTGTTGGGTCTAAAACCGAAAGACCGGCTTCAAAATAGTTGCCCGGTTGTAAAAAAGCAGACATAGATTGACCTGAACGGTCTAACGCAGCTGCAAAAACTCCAGTTGCAGGTAGCGTTGCTAAGATCATGGCAGTGCTAAGATGTTTTAGTTTCATTGTAAATCTTTCCTTGAACTTCAAGATTCTTAAGTGTTAAGAAGCTATGATCTGACAACAAAAAGTTATCTATCGTGATTGGCTATAACTTCATGTAACAAAAATACCATAATTAAAATAAGAGTAAATGTTCTAAATGAACTAAGCAGTACTAAGGATTAGATGAAAATGGATAAAAATAAATCTTAAAAAATTTATATACATATGTGTTTTTATTTGTAAAATAATGATAAATATAAATTATTATTTTAAAATAATAATCGTTTCTTTTTGCATTTTTAGAAAAAAAGTTTTTTATATGGTCAAAGATTTTTTGTAAAAAATGAGATTTATTTCTTCATATTTGATTTTTAGCTAATTTTTTAAGCATTTTAAATCTAATTCAAATAATTTACGTAAAATTTACGTTGCCCTCGTTTTTCAATATAGAGAATTTACGTCCTCAATTTCCATACTAAAGCTGACCTATTTTTAAATGGCATTTGCTATGTGGGAATTTATTTCTGTATTTATCCTTTCATTGCTGTTGGCTTACCCGCTAGGTGCTTATCTTGCGGATGTGATGCAGGCAAAACCAATGAAAAGCGACCGATTGTTTAAATGGATTGAGCAACCGATTTATGCTGTTCTAAATGTGAAGCAAGTCGGTATGAATTGGCGGCAATATCTTGCTGCTTTCCTACTCAGTAACGTTTTATTGCTGGGCGCTAGCGTTACCGTTTTAATGACTCAAGCATGGTTGCCACTGAATCCTGATCATATTCCCAATATGAACTGGGATTTGGCATTACATACCACTATTTCATTCCTAACCAATACCAACCAGCAACATTACTCAGGACAGGCTCAACTTTCTTATTTATCACAAATGACGGTAATCGTTGGGCTGCAATATTTGTCTCCAATTGTTGGGCTTGCTTTATTGGTTGCAATGTTACGAGCTTTGTTCCTGCAATCACGTCAAACAGAAGATTCAGATCAAAAGAATTGGAATCAGATTAATCTAGGTAATTATTGGATGGATATCATTCGACCATTATTTAGATTCTTCATTCCATTAGGCCTTATTTTTTCTTTGTTACTGACCTTTCAAGGTGTTCCAGCAACATTATCTGCTGGCCCGACAGCACAGGTCTTGGATCAAAGCGTAGAGTTGAAAACACAGCATATTCCGCTCGGTCCTGTTGCGCCAATGGTCGCGATTAAACAACTGGGTAGTAATGGTGGCGGCTGGTATGGGCCAAATAGCAGTGTGCCGTTAGAAAACCCAACGCCGTTATCGAATGTGATTGAGATGATTGCGATCTTACTTATTCCATTGTCAGCAGTATTTATGGTTGGACGCTTTATCCAGCGTAAGAAATTGATGTGGATGATTTTTGGCACCATGTTGTTGATGTCATTGGCTTCAACCTTATTAACCTTGTGGACTGAAAAGTCTTCGTTAATTTCAAACACAGCGTTGATGGAGGGGAAAGAGCTTCGCTTTGGTGTTGAAGCATCTGCCCTGTGGGGAAGTTTGACCACACAAGTCAATAATGGCTCGGTCAATATGATGCATGATTCAGCCTCACCACTGACAGGATTGGTTGAGCTGTGCAATATGCTGATTAATGCCATTTGGGGCGGGATTGGTTGTGGCTTATTGCAGTTCTTTATTTACCTGTTTCTTGCTGTCTTTATCGCAGGCTTGATGACAGGGCGTACCCCTGAATTGTTTGGTCGAAAAATTGAAGTCACTGAAATTAAGTTGTTAGCGCTGGTGATTTTATTACAGCCTGTGGTGATTCTTGGTTTGACTGCAATCGCAATTGCATTCCCCGCAATTACAGGGAATTCAAATCCAGCATTCCATGGGATTAGCCAAGTGTTTTATGAATATGTTTCAGCTTACGCAAACAATGGCTCTGGTTTTGAAGGTTTAGGCGATAACACCCTATGGTGGAATCTCAGTGCCAGTATCGCTTTATTAGCAGGGCGTTATAGCGTGCTAATCATTCCAGTCTTGATTGCAGTCAGTTTAGCAACCAAAGCTCAAGCAGCCGAAAGCAAAGGTTCTTTACATATTGAATCACCGACATTTGCTTTGACCTTGATCGGGATCGTGTTGATTCTCACCTTATTGCAATTCATGCCAGTGTTGGTGATTGGACCAATTGCTGACTATTTATCGATAAAAGTTTAAGTGTGGAGCAAGCACAATGAAACATTCAAATGCGACACAACAGATGGATATTTTGAATAAAGAAATTATTCAGCAAACTTTTCATAAACTGTTGCCACAATATGCTTTTAAAAATCCTGTTATGGCATGTGTCTGGGTCGGAACCGTTTTGACTATTGCGGCCACTTTGATGGGGAGTACTAGCTTAGGTTTTGGTTTATTGCTGAGCTTAATTTTATTGGTGACCGTATTATTTGCGAATTACGCAGAAGCGGTCGCAGAAGCCAAAGGTCGAGGACAAGCAGCATCATTGCGTCAGGCACGTGAAAACTTAACAGCAAATCGTATTCTAGATTTAGATGCAGTACCGAATACGATTTCTGCCAATCTACTCAAAAAAGATGATTTGGTGATTGTCAAAGCTGGTGAGATTGTTCCAGCAGATGGGGAGATTATTCAAGGTTTTGCCACCATCAATGAGTCGGCAGTTACTGGTGAGTCTGCACCTGTATTGCGTGAAGCCAACACCGATCGTTCAGGTGTGATTGGTGGTACTAAAGTTTTGTCAGATGAAATTATTATTCGGGTCAGTAATGAAGCTGGTCATAGCTTTCTAGACCGTATGATTGCCTTGGTTGAAGGTGCAAACCGTCAGAAAACACCAAATGAGATCGCGTTAAGTATTTTGCTTAATATCATGACCATTACCTTTATTGTAGTGGTGGCGACATTACCATTTATTGGCTCAATGGTGGGAATCAAAATCAGTATGGTTTTACTGATTGCGCTGCTGGTATGTTTGATTCCAACCACGATTGGGGGCTTATTACCTGCAATTGGGATCGCTGGGATGAACCGTGCTTTAAAAGCCAATGTCTTGGCTAAATCAGGGAAAGCAGTTGAGGTTGCTGGTGATATTGATGTGTTGTTGTTGGATAAAACAGGCACGATCACCTATGGCGACCGTCAGGCCACTGCTTTTTATCCATTGGCCGGTGTGACTCCAACCGAGTTACGCCAAGCAGCGATGTTAACTTCATTTGCTGACCCAACCCCTGAAGGTAAATCCGTGGTGAGTTTGGGTAAAGAAATGGGCGAGAACATTCGTGAACCTCAAGATGCCGAATTCATTCAGTTTAGTGCATCGACACGATTATCTGGGGTGGACTTGGTGACCGGACAAAAGATTCGTAAAGGTGCTGTCGATGCTATTCTTAAATTTACCAATCAAGAGATTAAAGACAACATTGAACTTAAAACTCGTGTTGAACAAATCGCCTCTAAAGGTGCGACACCACTCGTAGTGGCTTCGAATCACAGTATTTTAGGGGTAATTGAACTCTCGGATGTAATCAAACAAGGCATTAAAGAACGGTTTGCACAGTTACGTGAGATGGGCATCAAAACCATTATGGTCACAGGGGACAATCCGCTGACTGCCGCAGCAATTGCTGCTGAAGCGGGTGTAGATGATTATATTGCTGAGGCAAGACCTGAAGATAAATTGGCCTGTATTCGTAATGAACAAGCTGCAGGTAAACTGGTCGCGATGGTAGGGGATGGTACCAACGATGCTCCTGCTTTGGCTCAGGCGGATATTGGCCTAGCCATGAACTCAGGCACTCAGGCTGCGAAAGAAGCAGGCAATATGGTGGACTTAGATTCTGATCCAACTAAATTGCTTGATGTGGTCGAAATTGGGAAGCAGCAATTGATTACTCGTGGTGCATTAACCACATTCTCTTTAGCCAATGACGTTTCTAAATACTTTGTGATCTTACCTGCGCTGTTTGCAGTGGCAATTCCTGAACTTGGGGTACTGAATATTTTGAAATTGGGTAGTCCAAGCAGTGCAGTAATTTCTGCATTGATCTTTAATGCCTTGATTATTCCGATGCTGATTCCATTGGCATTAAGAGGTGTGCAGTTCAAGCCAGCGAGTGCTTTGCAATTGTTACGCCGTAATATGCTGATTTACGGTGTCGGTGGTGTGATCTTTCCGTTTATTGCGATCAAGTTAATTGACCTTATTGTGTCATTGTGGATTTAGGAGTTGGAAATGAATACTTTATTGAATCATGAGCAATTGAATCAACATGACTTGACATTATCAGGTCAAGGGCATTCGGTCTTAGGTCCTAGTCTTGGGCTGACAGCTGTGGGTTTCTTAATTGCAGGGTTGCTGTACTCTACCGTTAGTGTGTCTATTGCGCAGTTGATTTTTCCGAAGCAGGCTAATGGCAGTTTGATTGAACTGGATGGCAAAATTGTTGGTTCAAGTTTGGTGGGGCAAAACTTTGTCAGTGAACAATATTTTCATGGTCGCCCAAGTGCGGTAAGTTACAATGTCGATGGGATGGCGGGAAGTAATTTAGCGGTTTCTAATCCTGACTTACAAAAACAAATTAAGGAAAGAACAGTGCAATTTGCTCACAATAATCATGTTTCAGAGCAGCAGGTACCTAACGATATAGTCACGGCATCAGGCAGTGGGATTGATCCTGATATTTCACCTGAGAGTGCATTATTACAAGTGAAACGTGTGGCAGAACAACGTCATTTACCTGAACAGCAACTGCGAGATTTAGTGCAACAACAGACTCAGCCTGCTCAGTTCAATCTCTATGGGCAAGCTCGAGTCAACGTTTTACAGTTGAATCTAGCCTTAGATCAATTGTCGTCTACACCTCGTTAATAGAGCGCACTTATGCAGATTGACCGTAATCATAAAGCAGATGCATGGTTGGCACATAGTCAGCGTGAACAGTCTGGACGTTTGACCATTTTCTTGGGTGCAGCACCAGGGGTGGGTAAAACCTATGCCATGCTGACTCGAGCACATGAGTTGATGCAGCAAGGGCAACATGTGATGGTTGGGGTGGTTGAAACTCACGGTCGATCTGATACTGAGCGTTTAATTCAAGGACTCAATGTTGTTCCAAGGAAGGCTGTGGAGTATCAAGGTCGAATTTTGGAGGAGATGGATCTTGATCAAATTCTTAAATTAAAACCTGAAATTGTTTTGGTGGATGAACTCGCGCATCGTAATGTACCCAATAGCCGACATGAATATCGCTGGCAGGATGTCAATGAATTACTGGATGCAGGCATTGATGTGTATAGCACTTTAAATATTCAGCATTTAGAAAGTCTGAATGATGTGGTTTATCAAATCACGGGCATTCGGGTCAGCGAAACGGTTCCCGATGCGTTATTAAAACGCTTGAAAGATATCCGTCTGGTTGATTTGCCCGTTCCAGAGCTGTTGGAACGAATGCAGCACGGCAAGATTTATTTGGCAGATGTCGCACCACACGCATTACAAGGCTTTTTTAAACCTGCACATTTAACCGCTTTACGTGATTTGGCGATTCAAACAGTTGCAGGGCAGGTTGAAATTGATTATCGGGAAAAGTTTGTTGCCCAAGGACAGATTATCCCTATTCAAAATCATGTAATGTTGGCGATTGATGGCTCGGAGTTTTCGGAAGATTTAGTTCGACGTGCACATCGTATTGCAGAAAGACGCAATGCAATCTGGAGTGTGATTTCGATTCAAAAAAGCCAGAATTCCAATACACAAGTGTTTGCGGTAACCAAAGCTTTTAATCTGGCAAGAAAACTTGGAGCTGATACTTATTTATTACATAGCAATCATATTGCATCGACCATTTTACAGGCTGCTTATGATTATGGTGCATCCAATATTTTACTCGGTAAAAGTCCCAAAAAATCGCTCTGGCAACGTCTGTTTTCAGATCATATTGCTGATCAACTTTTGGAAAAACAGCATCCATTTGAGATCACTTTTGTTCAACCCTTAAAAGCTAAAAACAATAATAATGAGGCTAAGCCACAGACAGATAGGGCTTATTCTTCTTGGTTAGAACAAGGCTTGGCATTTAACCCACGAGAGATGATTGAAAGCATTTTGATTGTTTTGCTGGGGTTGATTACTGCAACGGTAAGTGATCATTTTATTGGTTATAGTGAACTGGCTTTAATCTTTGTGGTTACTGTGCTTGTGGTTGCAATGCGAGCACGGATGTTCATTACCATTATCAGTGTGTTGATTTGCTTCTTGCTGTATAACTATTTTTTCATTGAACCTCGATTTACGCTGCGAATTAGTGCTGAGCGTGGGGTGATGACTATCATCATTTTTATCATTTCGGCTTTGCTGGTTGGACGTTTAGCTAATCAATTACGCGCTCAGGTTCTAAGTTTACGTGCAGCGAATTCAGTTTCCTTACAAATGCAGGAATTAGAACGAAAACTATCCAGTTGTGTCGATATTGAACAAGTTTTGAATATTGCCAAGCAGCATTTAGAAAGCTCTTTAAATGCAACAGTTTGGCTAAGAATTGGAACAAAGGAATTAGGGGATAGCCGTTTATTTAATGAAAAAGATCAAATTGCGGCAAATTGGACTCAGAAAAATGCTAAGCCATGTGGACGTTTTACCAATACTTTAACTCAATCAGCATGGTGGTTTAATCCACTGAATTTGGTGGGGGACTATGGTGTTATCGCTATTCGATTTAATCAAAATACAGATAGCATTAGTTTTGAGCAGCAGCGTTTAGCTGAGTTAATGATTGATGATATTGCTCAAACCGCTTCTCGCGTACAGTTGTCCTTACAGTTGGAAAACTCCCGCGTAGTTGCTGAAACTGAAAAGTTACGTTCAGCTTTACTTTCATCTGTTTCCCATGATTTACGTTCACCATTGGCTGCAATGATTGGTTCAGCAGACAGCCTGAAATACTATGGCGAGCAAATGTCTGAAGCGGATCGAGAAAGTTTACTGGATACCATTCATGTTGAAGGTGAACGGCTGGATCGCTATATTCAAAATTTACTGGATATGACCCGATTAGGTCATCAAGGTTTAAGCTTAAGTCGGGACTGGATTGGGGTAGAAGAGTTGATTGGTTCTGCCACGCAGCGACTTAAACGTTATCAGCCTAAGGTCAACATTGATGTAGCAATAAAACAAGATTTACCACAGTTGTATGTACATCCTGCTTTGATTGAGCAAGCGATATTTAACGTGCTAGAAAATGCAGCTAAGTTTTCACCTGATAATGTGCCAATTGAAGTACGGATCCAACAGGATGAAGGTGATCTTCAGATTGATATTATTGACCAAGGTGTTGGCATTCCAGAAGAGGAGCGAGAGCAAATCTTTGATATGTTCTATACCATGCAACGTGGGGATCGCGGTAAAACAGGCACTGGATTAGGTCTTGCAATTGTCAAAGCGATTATTGGGGCGCATATGGGGAGTATTGAAGCTTTGGCAGGTACATATGGTCAGGGCACTTTAATTAGAATACGATTACCACTGCATCAGGATTAAAATTATCATCTATGCCGCAAACATTAAATTCTCAAGCATCTATTCTCATTATTGATGATGAACCACAAATTCGGAAGTTTCTGGATATTGCCTTACGTGCCCAAGGTTATCAAGTTCATGTAGCTGAAAATGGCATGAAAGGATTAGAGGTTCTGGCGACACGTGGTGCGGATTTGTTGATTCTCGACCTTGGTCTACCAGATATGGATGGACAGGATGTTTTGATTGAGTTACGACAATGGTCTGCTATTCCTGTGATTGTGTTATCTGCGCGTCCCGATGAAAACCAGAAAATTAAGCTATTGGATGCAGGGGCGAATGATTATGTTACCAAGCCTTTTAGTATCCAGGAGTTATGTGCGCGTATTCGAGTGATGTTTAGGAATATGCCACAACAGTTGGAGCACCATTTAGTCTTTAATGATGGACAACTTTGTATTGATGTTGCTGAGCATACAGCCAAGCTGGGTGGTGAAGAAATCGCCTTGACCAAAAAAGAATTTCAATTGTTGGCTTTATTGATTCGCCATCAGGGCAAGATTGTGACACAAAAACAAATTATGACCGAGTTATGGGGGATTACCCATGAAGAAGATACTCATTATCTCAGGATCTTGGTGAAAAAGCTCAGAACCAAAATCGGAGATTCTGCAATAACACCTAAATATATTTTTACGATTGCTGGAGTCGGATTGAGGTTTGGAGAATAGCTGGTGATAGTATTTGTAATACACTGTATTATAATGCTATTTATTGGTTTTTGTGTATGCTGATAAGTATAAAAGGTGAGTTGGATCACTGTTTTAGTATATACTTATAAGGCTTTTTTAATGTCTTACTAGAGTCAAAATGAAAAAATTATTAGCGATTACAGCATTCAGTTCTTTAGGTCTAATGGCCTGTTCAACCACAGAAACATCAAAAGTGATTCAAAGCCCTCAGGTGACCGCAGCAGTTCAGCAAATTAAATATAATGGGGCGAAAGTACCTGTGTCGATCGGTAAGTTTGATAATCGTTCAAGCTATATGAGAGGCATATTTTCAGATAATGTCGACCGTCTTGGTGGACAGGCAAAAACTATTTTAGAAACGCATCTACAGCAAACAGGCTATTTTTCTGTATTAAACCGCGACAATTTGTCCGAACTTAAGCAAGAAGTTGGTTATAGCAATACTGCCCAAACCATTAAGGGTGCTCGTTATGTCATTACTGGTGATGTATCTGAGTTTGGTCGTAAAGAAGTGGGTGACCAACAGTTATTTGGTATTTTAGGACGCGGTAAGCAACAAGTTGCCTATGCAAAAGTAAATTTAAATATTGTCGATGTTAAGACCTCAGAAATTGTACATTCAGTACAAGGTGCGGGTGAGTATGCCTTAAGTGCTCGTGAAGTACTGGGTTTTGGTTCTACAGCCTCTTATGATTCGACCTTAAACGGTAAAGTTCTCGACTTGGCTGTACGTGAAGCAGTGAATAACTTAGTGACTGATATCCAGAATAATCGTTGGACTGCTCAATAAGCTTGGATTGTTGTAGAAATGAAAAAAATTCTGTTGACCAGTCTAATCACGATCGGCTTGGTTGGCTGTGCTGCGGGGCCTCAACCTTTATATAGTTGGGGCTCTTATACACAGCAGACCTATTTGATGTATAACGCACCAGAAAAAGCGATGCCGAATGCACAAATAACCAAGTTGGAAGCTGAAATAGAAAAAGCCAAAGGCAAAAATCTTGTAGTCCCACCTGGTCTATATGCACATCTGGGCTTGTTATATTTGCAGGAAAATAATGCGCAAAAAGCAACTGAATATTTTCAGTTAGAGCGACAGGTTTATCCTGAGTCAACGGTATTAATGGATCGCTTATTACAGAAAATGAGTACAAATGTAGGATCAGGCAAGTCATGATCAAGCAGTGTATAATTTCGAGTCTTGTCATCACTGGTCTGTTACTCACAGGATGTGCATCTTCTCCTGTAGTCAATAAAGATATGACTGCTTATAAACAGCATATGCCAAAATCAATTTTGGTATTACCACCTGTCAATGATTCTCCAGATGTAAAAGCAACTTATAGCTATTGGCCGACTGTGATCACACCAGTTGCCGAAGCGGGTTACTATGTCTTTCCAATTTCTGTTGTCGACTCAATGTTTAAAGAGAACGGCGTGACCAATGGTCATGATGCACAAAGCATCTCACCACAGAAATTACAGGAAATTTTTGGTGCTGATGCTGCACTTTATATTCGAATTAAAGAATACGGTTCCAAGTATCAAGTCATTCAAAGTGTTGCGGCAGTTAGTGTAGAGGCAAAACTGGTTGATTTAAAAACCAATGAGACACTTTGGACTGGTGAGAAGAAAGCCGTTCAATCCAGCAATAGCGGTAATAATGATTTACTCACTGCACTTGTTGGCGCATTGGTTGAACAGATTGCGGGTAGCTTAAATGATCGTGCTTATCCTTTGGCAACGATTGTAAATACCCAACTATTTACACCAACGCAGCACAACCCCGGCCTGGGCTTGCTCTACGGACCTCGTTCACCTAAATATCAACAAGACGGTGTTGTGAAGTAATCCATTGTCATCTGCATATTAAAAAAGCCTCAACAAGAGGCTTTTTTAATATTAAATCTTATTTAATATTTGGATCACCTTGTTTCAAGAAGAAACGTAAAGCCAGTTTTTGTACCCAAGTACCGTATGGAGGATAGAACAATTGAGTTGGGAAGAAACGATGACGTGCAAAAACAGTTTTTGCATGGGAAAGCTCACGGAAACCTTCTTCTCCATGATATGTCCCCATGCCAGAGTTACCAATACCACCAAATGGTGCATCATGGTTGACCACATGCCAACCCCAATCGTTTAAAGTCACACCACCTGAATGGGTTTGTTTTAAGACATAATCACGTTCATTGGCATCGTGGGTAAAGAGGTATAAGGCCAATGGTCGTTCGCCCGCTTGAATATATTGAATTGCATCATCCACTGTACCGTAAGCAACCACAGGTAAAACTGGACCAAATAGTTCTTCTTTTAGAATCCGCATATCTGCTGTGCAATTCAGTACGATATGTACAGGCATACGACGTGCATCTTTATCTCGATCATATTCACCACATGCAATGATTTGAGCACCTTTGGCTTTGGCATCATCCAAAATATCAAGCAAGCGTTTTAGATGACGATCATTCACAATCGACGTGTAGTTTGGGTTTTGGCTAATATTATTGCCATACATCGCAGTGAAATTCGCTTGGCATTCTGCAACGAATTGATCGATTTTTTCTTTTGGCACCAGTGCATAGTCGGGCGCAACACAGATTTGACCACAGTTGGTCGCTTTACCATGTAGAACGCGTTTTGCTGCATCAGCAAGCGGATAGTTGCGGCTGACTAAAGCAGGGGACTTACCGCCAAGTTCTAAGGTGACTGGGGTTAAATTATCTGCGGCTGCACGCATCACCACTCGACCAATCGCTGGTGAACCTGTAAATACAATATGGTTGAATGGCAGCGAGGTAAATTGTGCTGGATCAAGGATCTCTTCACCAAAAACAGCAACCTCATCTTCACTAAAAATTTCAGCCAACATTCGTTTAACCACAGCATTGGTTGCTGGAGTCACTTCAGGTAGTTTGATCATCACCCGATTGCCTGCTGCAATTGCGGCAATTAATGGCCCCAAGGCTAAATAAACAGGGAAGTTCCAAGGAACAATAACACCTACTACACCTTTAGGCTGGTATTGCACACGTAGGCGATTCGATAAAAATAGCAATTCAGTATGACGTTTACTTGGCCGCATCCAACGGCGTAAATGGCGAATCGCATGTTCTGCTTCGAGTACGGAGCCGAGCAAATCAAGCAGTTTAGATTCATCTACCGAGCGTGAACTAAAGTCACTATTAATTGCAGTCGCAATCACATCTTGATAACGGATAATTTGTTTTTTTATTTGCAATAATTTTGTACGTCGATTATCAAGATCTGGGTAGGGCTGAGCATCAAAAGCAGCACGCTGTTGATTAAACACAGAATACATATGTTCGGTTGCAGGATCACTGAATGGTTGTGAAGTTGAAAGTGTCATTGTTGCTCCTTTCATGCTTATTAGTAGAATAGACTTTATGATTGATGAGATTTGTAGTCGATGTTAAATTGAGACAACAAAGAGTAATTTAGTGCCATTATGCATCATCACTCAAGGGATGAGGTGAAAAAATGCGTAAACAGGATCTTATTCCAGTACGAGTCGAAGCGCGTTATGATCAAAAAGAGTTGAGTCAAGGCACACCGATTTTAGGTCTAACTAGTCTACTGGAGGCTATGCAACAGCAAGGCTATCGCTTGGAGGAGATTTTAACGGGTACAGGAATTTCTCAAGATGCACTAAATAGTGCGGCTTCTCACATCTCCCCCTATCAAAAATTACAACTTTTTCAAACGATTCAGCGTTTATCAAAAGATCCGCTTATTGGTATACGAGCTGGGCAAAAACAGCGCCTTTCGGACTTTGGGGTCTATGGTTATGCACTGTATTCCTCTCGTAATTTTCGGCAGGCGGTAGAGTTTGGGATTCGCCATATCAAACTTGCGGCGCCAGTTCTCAAGAAAACCTTTTCGATCCAAAAGCAAGTTGCCATTTTTGAAGGTCATGAAATTATCGCGCTCGGTAAATTATTGCCTTTGGTATGTGAGTTTTGGTTTAGTTCAATGCAGACCCTAATTGAGTGTGTATTAGAAGCACCATTTCAAGCGAAAAAATTGTTACTTCCTTATCCTGCACCTGACTATGCAGATGAATATGAAAAGGTTTTTCGTTGTCCAGTTGAGTTTGATACTGACGTAATGCAATGGCATTTTGATCTTGATTGGCTAGAGAAGCCTTGCCCCAATGCCAATCCGATTACTGCTGATATGTGTCAGTCTTTTTGTGAAAGGATGCTGGGTAGCGATGATGATCAACAAGAACCCGATTTAGTTCGTACGATTCGTCTGATCTTATTAGATGCAGTAGGCAGCTTTCCAACTGCACAAGAGATTGCAGATCAATTGCATTTATCCAAGCGAACTTTATACCGCCGTTTGGCAGATGCGGAAGTCAGTTATCAAGAGATTTTAGACAGTACCAGAAGGCGACTTGCAGATGAATATTTGGCAACAAGTTTGAGTATTGATGAAATTGCAGAACGCTTAGGATTTTCTGATACATCAAATTTTAGGAAAGCCTATCGTAATTGGGTTGGGATTTCACCAAATGAATATCGAGCGGATAAAAATAAGATAATTTAGTTTTAAAAATAGGTTTTATTCTCAAAGTATGAATTTTTTAATTTAATTTTAATATCACAGGATAATAATGATTGTTATAATTGTTGAAGTGATAATAAACAGATGTTTATTTTAACTTGAATAGAAGTTTTATAAATGAATGATATTTATTTTAATTATCATTTAATTGAAAAATGTTATTTTTTAATCAAAAAATGCACCATAATATTGCATTGATATTTTAAATATATAGCATTTTGATTGGTTATTGTTCAGGTGTTTTGATCGATTGATCTAAATTTTTTATTAAAAATATGTTAATAATTAAAGTCTTACAATTAAAAGTATATTTGCATACTTTTAAGGTATTTTTCATGTGAATGGGTGTGTTGGTTATATAATTAAATTAAATGAATTACCTAAAGTTAAATCGCATAGAATCTGTGCTGGATTAGGGTAGGGTCTACCCATTAAAAAAACTTATTATGCTAAGGATTGCATTCAATGCTGACTTTTTTAGGTATCAGCATGATCATGTGCTTTATGTATTTGATCATGTCAAAACGTCTCAGTGCATTAGTTGCATTAATTTTAATCCCATTCATATTTGCTATTATCGCTTGGGGCTTAGGTTTTTATTTTGACAGCTTAAGTCATATTCAATTGGCCGAACTTGGCAATACCATGTTAGAGGGTATTAAAAAGCTCGCACCAACAGGCGTCATGCTTCTTTTCGCTATTTTATATTTTGCATTAATGATTGATTCGGGGTTATTTGACCCTTCGGTAAGATGGATTTTAAAGAAAGTAAAAGGCGATCCATTAAAAATCACTTTAGGTACAGTTTTTCTAACATTATTGGTCTCTTTAGATGGTGATGGTTCAACCACGTATATGATCTGCGTGGCTGCAATGATGCCCTTGTATAAACGTGTAGGCATGAATCCACTGATCATGACCTGCTTGATGCTCCTCTGTAGTGGTGTGATGAATTTGACGCCATGGGGTGGACCAACAGCCCGTGCTGCCAGTGCATTACAAGTTGATGCCAGTGAAGTGTTTATTCCAATGATTCCATCGATGATTGTGGCGGCTGCTTGGTTATTCTTCTTGGCCTATCTGTATGGCATGTACGAGCGCAAACGCTTAGGTGTGATTGAATTGGTCGATATTAGCCATGCGGATGATATTTCGATCTCAAAAGATCCAGAAGCACAGCGTCCTCATTTACGTTGGTTTAACGGTATTTTGACCTTAGTTTTAATGGCTTCTTTGGTGAAAGGGATTTTACCAATGTCTATCCTGTTCATGCTCGGTTTCTGTATTGCTTTAGTCGTGAATTATCCATGCGTCAACATGCAGAAAAAACGGATTGCCATGCATGCGGATAGTGTACTAGCAGTTGTTGGTGTGATCTTTGCTGCAGGTGTCTTTACAGGAATTTTATCGGGTACAGGCATGGTTGAAGCGATGTCTAAAGGGTTTGTTGCTGTGATTCCACCAAGCATGGGACCTTATTTGGCACCGATTACAGGTGTCTTGAGTATGCCTTTAACCTTCTTTATGTCTAATGATGCCTTTTATTTCGGTGTTTTACCGATTCTTGCAGAAGCTGCATCGCATTATGGCATTGCACCAGTTGAAATTGCACGTGCGTCGATTATTGGACAACCGATTCATTTGTTATCACCTTTAGTTCCTTCAACATACTTGTTATGTGGTTTGGCTGCTGTAGAAATGGGTGATCATCAGAAATTCACTTTGAAATGGGCATTTATTACCTGCTGCGTGTTGATGGGTAGTGCCTTAATATTCGGTGTATTTCCATTTTATAATATGTAAATCAATTTGTTATAATGCTTTTATATTCATGAGAATATAAAAGCATACTTATTTACGCATTCCCACTTAATTTAAAATTTTGCTTGAAATATAGCGAAATAGGGATTTTTTACACTTTTTTAGATGGTTAGGAACATAACAATGAAGATGAAAATTGTACTCGCGACGATGATAAGTATTGCGACAAGCTCTGCATTTGCAGCGCCAAAATTTTATGGAGAAATTGATGCAAGTATTGATTATCTACCAGAAAAAAATGCAAATTCGGCAGATCATGATGTTTGGAAAGTAAATAGCAATAGTTCGTTTGTCGGAATTAAAGGCGAGGAAAAATTAACCGAAAATTTAAGTGCGGTTTATTTAGCGGAATGGGCATTTTATGCAGACGGTGATAAAACTGATTGGTCGCAACGTAATCGCTTTGTCGGGTTGAAAGATGATCGTTTTGGTACAGTCAAAATCGGTAAACATAATACACCGTTAAAAGATTTATCGAGCCCTGTTGATAGTTTTAATAATTATATTAGTAATAAAGCAGATATCACAGGCATTATGACAGGTGAAAATCGTGTGAATAATGTAGTGGTTTATGACTCCCCTGAAATTGCGTTGAACGGTGGTAACTTGGAAGCAAGTGTTCTACTTGCAACAGGAGAAAGCCGCGGGATTGAAGATGATAAACGCGGTGGAGTGAATACCGCGGGGCGTGGCTTAGGCGATGCTTGGTCGGCATCCTTGAGCTATAGCCATCCAGTATTCTTAGTTGGTGTCGGTTATGACAAAGCGATTCCAAGTGATTTCTTAGGGCATGGCTTATTGAATGCAGCAGAAACAGAAACGCAAGTGGATGAGGTGTTTGCGGCAGCGAATACTGTACGTGTCATTGGTCGTTTGACGCCACTTGAAGGACTTGCCATAAAAGCGCTTTATCAGACATCAAAGGTTGTAGATAAGCCAGGCAATAAAGTTGTAGATCCAACAACTTTAGACCCAGAAGGATTCATCCGTAGTATTGATAATTCACAAGGTTGGCTGATTGGTGCGGAATATAAGCTACCGAATCAATCTAAGTGGACCGTGAAAGGGCAATATAGCCAAAACAGCACCAGTTTTAACAATGGTAATGAGGACTTCGATGCCAAACAACTTTTGTTAGGAACAGATTATTCATTTAACAAACAAGTGAAAGTCTATGGTTATGCTGGATATTCAACATTCGAGCAAGCAAGTGCTAAAGATAAGCAACCGATTGCGGGTACTGGTTTAGAATTTAAGTTCTAAGTTTCAGTCAATTAACATTGATAAATAGGATAATTTTGTCCTATTTATCAATGATTTTACTTGACCTATTTTGCTTGCCGATTAAGCAATACTTGACTTAAATCCTTTTGGAATATGTGAATAATAAAATATAAAAATTATTAATAATTTCTTCATTATTATCCTGTATATTGAGCGCATTGATCTTCATGGATAGTGTGGATAGAAAAGGAAATGATTTTTAAAGATTTAAATATCTCATTGTTTAATAGCATAAATTCTTTTGCAAAAGAGCATCCTGCTTTAGACAAAATCGCAATTTTTTTAGCAGAAGATTTAAATACAGTATTGATCAGTTTTCTTGTATTTTTATTGGTAATCCAATGGAAAACATATAGTCTTTTATTTGCCAAAACTTTAGTGATTGTGTTGTTTTCTTTACTTTTAAGCGACATTATTGAATTCTTTTATCATCATCCTCGTCCATTTCAAATCGACTTAGGTCATAAGTTAATTGGTCATGGCTCAACTTCATCGTTCCCAAGTCAACATACAATCACAGTTGTGATTATTGGGTTTTCTTATTGGATGGCGGGTTTTAAAAAGATTGGTCTGATTGGATTATTGTGTAGTGTTGTTGTCGGACTATCGAGAGTTTTTGTAGGTGTTCACTTCCCATTTGATGTGATAGGTTCTTTTGTGATTGGCTTTATGTTGGTCGTATTGGTCAATCATGCACTGAAAGAGTTGGCAATTAGAGTTAGACGTATAAAGCCAGTTCAAGTGATTGATTGATACATATCAGACCTGAATGAATTTGTAAAAAAACGGAGCATGGCTCCGTTTTTTATGGCTTATTTGGCAGGTTGGATATCTAGCTCAAAGGTCCATGTGGTTGCACTTGAGGCGTTACTTGGATCTGCATATTTAACATCTTTCAGATGTAGACGTGCATAGCTATTGCCTGTATTACCACGAATAAGAGATGCGGCTTCAGGATTTGCTTTAATCATATGGGCTTTTAAACCAACCGGTGCAGCTAAGGCATCAGTTGAATAGTAAGTGTACCAGCCAAAATTAAGCGGTTCTCTACCGTATGCACCTTTATAGGCTGGGTTGAGTAATGACTTAACGCCATTATTTGTCCAACTATTTACTTGTTTTACTGTTGTTGGTAATTCTTTAAGTTCAGCTAAAGTATCTACAAAAACCGTGGCTGATTTAAATTTATTGATAATCGGTTTACTATCAGCATCATAAAAACCAGTAGGCTGTAAACCAATGGTACTACCGATACCTGTATTGGTTTGAACATTGTAACGATTAAAAGCTAACTGCCATGGTTGTGTTGCGGAGTTTGTTGCAACACCAGATTTTAGATCTAAATAAGCCCAGCCATTTGTTGCATCGACGTTCTCAATTGTTTTAACAACATCAGGGTATCGTGTATCAATATAGCGGATGCTGATATAACCTGAAGTACCTGATTGATTATAATAATTATAAATTTGTACTGCATACACAGGTTTGTCTTCTGTCCCAACCGTATTGAGATTTTTTGTATCTGTGGTGACAAAATAGATTTTAAAATTTGGTGACATACGATGATCGCCAAACAAATTATATTCTAAAAAGCTATAACCTGTTGTTGCGGTAAATCCATTGCTATATGCATCTTGAGACCATGCCGATGCAGGAATCGCATCATTTCCTTGTTTATTTGCATCAATTAGCTTGGATAAGTTAGCCCATGTTGCATCAAATGGTGAATAAAGAACAGCTGCTTTACCATTCCCACTTGCACCACCATTACTCGAAAAAGTTGGTGTGCCACGATTCATTACTGCTTTGATATCCCAATCCGTACCAGAGCAGTTAGCTGCTTGTTGAAGATCAATATCATAGCATTGGGCTTCAGTAGTATTTCCTTGAAAAGACCATTCTTTAGCTTTGACTGTAAAGAGATCTGTCTGTGTTGTAGGGGGATTGGTTGAGCCGCCATTATTTGAAGGTGAGCCATCACTTCCACCACCACAAGCGATGAGCAGAGTACTTAAAGTACTGAGGGCAAATAATTTAGCTAAATTTAAATGAGACATTGTCCAGTTATCCTTTAAAGATTATTTCATCCAGTTAAAGCGCAGACCCATATAGGTATAACGACCAGAAATAGGCCGATAATCGAAAGCTGCAGAGAAATCACGTTGTTCGTTGAAAATGTTGTCGATACCTGCGAAGGCACTGATATATTTGTTGATGCGGTAATCAACTTGTGAGTCAAAAGTGATCCAGCTCGGGGAGCTATGTTGATTGGCACTATCACCATATTCATCACTTTGATAACGAGTACGGAAGGTCAAATCAACTTGATCATTCAAGGCATAATCAGCCCCTAAACGCGCGATATGTTTTGGGCGTCTTGTTAAAAGTGTATTTGTCGTTTTATCTTTGGCTTCGGTATAGGTATATGCGCCATTGAGTGAAAAATACGGTGTCAGATTCCATTTAACTGAGCTTTCAAAGCCTTTAGTTTCAGCTTTGGCAACGTTGTTATAGCTATATTGGGTTATACCATTTAGCGTTGTGGCATTGTCATAGTCTGTTTGAATGAGATCTTTAACATCGTTCCAGAATAGATTGAAGTCAGCATTCCAACGCTCATTTTGAACCAGGCTTAATCCCAGTTGATAGCTATCCGATGACTCTGGTTTTAGGTTTGGATTACCAATCACGATATAGCCTAAGTGACTATGATCAAAAGAATAGAAGCGTTCTTTTAAATTGGGAACACGGTAGCCTTGACCATAGCTTAAGCGAAGATCTGCCAATAAATCATTTTGCTCATAAAAGCGATATTTAGTACTGAGTTTAAAGGCATTGTGGTCACCAAAATCATCATCATTTTGGAAACGCCAACCAATAACCGCATCAAGATTGGCGACTAAATTGAAATCATTTTGAATATAGAATTCATGGCGATCACGTTTAACACTGCCACCTTGCATCTCAAATTTTCCATTGTTGCTCTGTTCTAGCTTTTCTTCATGCCAGTCATAGCCCAAGTGCCAATTTTGCTTATGCCATTTAGGGAATGTGAGCTGAGAGCTGAAATGATTATTTTCTTGTTTTGAGTTTCTCAATGCAGATAGATAACCATCTAAAGTTTGAGTAGAAGTCGAGTCATAAGTTTCATGGACTGCTTTTAAATCAACTTTGGCAGTATTCATAAGGTCGAATTGAGACCCTGCGCTAAAGCGTTGACGTTCAATATCTTCAATCTTGTGTTGTTTTAAATAAAAGGGTGGAACAAAATTTAAGCTGCGTTGATGATCTTTTTCTTTATATTCATTGAAATCTGCCCAAAGCATAACTTGATCTGAGGCCTGCCATGCACCATAAACAGCATATTGTTGACGCTTTTGTTCATCTCCTTGTCGTGGGTAAGCATCAGGTTCTACCGCAAATCCATCATTAGTGAATTGATCTGCAATAATTCGGCCTTTCAAATTTGCATTTGCGGCTTCAATACTGATTTTCTGATGGTGATTGTTGATGGACGTGTTTTTTCCATCCGCATTTTGTTTGCCATAAGAACCAATATCGATCTGTCCTGAAATTGAGACACCGTCCTGAACTTTCTTGGTAATAATATTAATCACACCACCCATCGCAGATGAGCCATATTGTGCGGATGCAGCGCCTTTAACCACTTCAATATGTTCAATACCACCAATTAAATATTGATCCAAATCAACGGTAGAACTGGTACTGGCAGCAAGCGGTAAGCCATCAATCAAAATCAGGACTTGATCACTACTCAAGCCTTGCAATGAAATTTCATAGCCTGATTTGCCATGAATTTCTCTTAACAGAATCCCTGGAATATTTTCCAAAGCATCTTTTAAGGTTATGGCATTGGTCCGTTTCAGTTCATCTTCACTGATAATTTCAGTTCGGATTGGGCTATCAATTAATTTTTTTTCTGAACGAGTTCCTGTCACGACAATCGTGTCAAGAACATGAAGTGGTGCTTTTGCAGTTGTATCAGTTGTTTGCTCGATTGCATAAGCTGATGGAGAAATTAAGCCTGCTGCTAAAAGGGAAGCAAATAAAAAATTAGGCTTAAACGAAAATTGAGGAGACAGCATATTCACAATATTTGATCGCAATGAAAATTATTCCATAATATAAATGGTAATCATTCTCACAATAATTTACAATGCTTTACAGGTTTATTTCAAAAAGATACATGCAACTAGAGTTTGAAAAGTTGTTTTATTTATTTGAATCAGTATTTTAGTGTTGAATTGAGATTTTTTTATGAAACTTAAGCTGTCTTATGTTTTGGTTATGGCATTTGTTCTGGGGACAACAAGTGTAAATGCTGCACAACAGCCAATAAAATTAGCTGAGGCATTACAACAGCAATCTTTACATGAAGATCTGACTCAAGAACAAGCTCGCCAAGCCATTTTAAAAATGGCAGGGGAATACAAAGTCGACTTTCGTTTTGAAGAGCTTTATTCACTTAAACAAGGTTATGAACTCAAAGATGATGATTTATCGAGTGGGCATGAAACGGTCATCGTCTTAGAGAACACACCCAATAAAGTATCGCTACAGCATATCTTGGTGGCTGGTGGGCATGTGGTAAAACACTGGCGACAAGACTGGGAATATGAACCAACTAAAATGTGGAGCTATATTGGCGACTATCGTTGGAAAAGCATTGAGCTAAAAAAAGCAGAGACCCAAGGCAAGTGGCTACAAACTGTTTGGCAAGTGGATGATTCACCCCGTTATGCTGGTTTAGGTAAATGGACTAAAGATAATGGTGCTGTTGAATGGGTATCCAATGAAACCTATCGTCCATTGCCTCGTCGTGAACATACCACACGTAATGACTATGATGTGATTATTGGTATCAATCGACATGCACTCACGGCAACGGGTTGGGTACATGAGCAAGACAATATTAAGTTTGATAGTAAAACCAATACCGCACTTGCACGCGAACTTGGGGTTAATCAATACAACAAAATCGAAGGTTATGACTTTAAACCTGCTTATGATTATTGGAAAACTAATGCGGCTTATTGGAGCGCAGTCAGAGGTGCTTGGAGTAATGCGTTTAACCAAAATCAAATTGTGGCATTAAAATTTGCTGAGAAAAATGAAAAGTCTCATTTTAGCTATTTTAATGACCAAGCTGAGTCGGTTGCAGGGAAAACAGTGAAAGTTGAACAGTTGCAATCGCAAGCTAAAACTTTACTGAATCAACAGTTGATTGAAGGCAAAATTCAGTAATTTATTCTTAAATAATAAAAGCTCATGCACTGTGGGCTTTTATTTTTCTGCTTTTTATAAAAAATTTATTCAATAGCATAGTCAATTTACGCACTGTTTACGTTACTTCTGCCTAAGGCTCAACTAAGCTGAATCTATCTATATAACTTGAGCTTTCAGCTATGAGTGCTGTACTTGTTGAGATCAATCATCCATCTGCGCTTAAAAAGTATATTCATACCGCAGCCTCGAAAAATGATGTTGACGGTGTTTCGCAAAAAAAAGGATTTATAGAAGAAGTTGAAACCTATTTAAAACATTACCCACAGACCCAACACGTCGATATTTATTTATGTGATTTAAATGGGCATTTACGCGGTAAACGGATAGATGTCGGTTGCCTAAAAAATTTGAGTAAAGGCTGTTATTTCCCATTGTCGATTTATGCCATGAGTCTGGATGGTAAAGTGATTGAGGAAACAGGGCTTGGTAAATATATTGGTGAACCTGATCGTTTATGTGAGCCTGTTTTAGGAACATTAAAGCCACATGCGCTTGAACCCGAAATAACAGCCCAATTACTGCTCAGTATGAAAGATGATCATCAGCAGGACTGTCTATTAGAGCCCAGAAATATTTTAAAGAAAATGCTCTCTCAATTACAGCTGCAAAACTACTACCCCCGTATTGCTGCAGAAGTTGAGTTCTATTTACATCCTTTACGTGAGGCTAATGATGCTGAACAAACGATGTCACAATGCTTTGATATCAATACCTCTGATCATTATCAAGATATTCTGAATGAGATTGAAGCGGTTGCAAAACAGCAGAGCATTCAAATTACAGGAATTGTTTCCGAATCATCTTCTGGCCAGTATGAGATTAATCTGCAACATACAACGGATCTTTTGACCTTATGTGATCAGATTATGTTGCTAAAAAGAACCATCAAACAGATTGCGAATAAGCATGGTCTGCGTGCAAACTTCCTTGCTAAGCCTGAAATGCATAAAGCGGGTAGTGGTATGCACTTCCATATGAGTCTTTTGGATCAGAACCAACGGAATCTTTTTAGCTCATCACAAGGGTATATAGCTGATGCATTATTAAAAGCAGTGAGTGGATTGTTGTTTTTGATGCCAGATTCAATGGCAATTTTGGCACCCAATTTAAATTCTTTCCGTCGCTTCAAGTTGGGTAATCATGTTCCTTTGGAAGCCAATTGGGGACTGAATAATCGGAATGTAGCAATTCGAATCCCATGTTCAGATCAAGAAAATCAGCGTTTAGAATATCGTGTTGCGGGAGCCGATTGTAATCCTTATCTGGCTTTGGTAACAATTTTGATTGGGACTTTACATGGTTTAACGAATCAATTGGATATTCCTAAGCAAGCACATCAATTAAAACTTAAAAGTGAACATGTGTTCTTGCCAACCGAGCAAATGCAAGCACTAAAATTATTGAAAGCCAATACCTGTTTAACGGAATATCTAGGCAAAGCCTTTGTTGATCTTTGGTGCACAGTGAAGCAGGCAGAGTACCAAAGCGTATATAGCCAGATTACTGCTATTGAAAAGAACTGGGATATTTAAAGTCTTCCATCACTGCATAAGGAAAATGAAGATGGGTTATGCGCTCAGCGGGACTCGAACCCACGTCGGTCGCTTAGGAGGCAACTGCTCTATCCAGTTAAGCTATAAGCGCATAATTTTATGATTATAAACAAAAAAGTGATTGCAGAAGCAATCACTTTTTAAT
The DNA here is from genome assembly GCF_011753255.1 of Acinetobacter sp. Tr-809. Classification (NCBI taxonomy): domain Bacteria; kingdom Pseudomonadati; phylum Pseudomonadota; class Gammaproteobacteria; order Moraxellales; family Moraxellaceae; genus Acinetobacter; species Acinetobacter sp. Tr-809. The sequence goes on along the minus strand of NZ_VWVZ01000005.1, from coordinate 100,199 downwards.
GAAACCGATCAGCTGTTAAAGAGAAAATAAATTTATGGAAAGCCTCTAGGGATAAATAAGTTAGCTAAACCAAAACAGACTATCGCCAATAGTAAAAAAATTATAAACAAAGCTAATCTATTTTTTGAGAGTCTAGAAAATTTTTCTGGTGCAATAGGCGCATAAAGAGCCAGAATAAAAAAGATAGGAACGAGACACCCGAAAAAATAAACAAGAGCATTTGTAAAAAAATTTGGATTATCAATCATAATTTTCTCTTACTTCGACAGCTTAACTTCGTCAATCAATCCTTTCTCTGTTGTATCCAGAATAATACGCCCATTCCTATATGCAACACGCTGCTGCCACATATATGATTGTTCTGACGAAGTGGTCTTAGATCCATTAATTAAAGGGCTGGCATTCGTGGTGTGTCCCATAACGGATGATTGTGTTTTACCTGCACTATACAGCTTTTTAGACCATTCAGAAGCAAGATTATTCGCAGCTTGCGGATTTGCGGCAGTCTGGCAACCGTGAATCTCTATTTTTGCATTTTGTGTAAAAGTCTTATACTGCAAAGAGGATAAGTCCGAAGATGAAAAAGTTTTATTGTGAAATGCATAACGCCATAAGCGATATTGGCTCGGGGACCAGCTATCAGATTGGCGTACAGATACCATGTAAAGTGAATCTTCGCCGCCGTGAGTGAATATATCTAATGAGCGTATGCTATTTTCAGGCTGGCGATTAATCAGATCAATAAAATCATCTTTAGTTTTAATCTCCCTCACAAATATATTGTATTTGCTTCCATCCTTATTTTTATAAGCCCTCTGTAGATTGTTTGCAGTGTCTAAAAAGGTGTGATTATCACTTTTAGAATAAGCTCCACCCCAAGCGATAATCCTGTTTTTACGATTCACAGTTATTTGAGTGGTAGAATTTCTAGAGCTATTCGTTGGTACTTTTTTGGGCTGGGTTGTCATGTTTGATTAGCCTCATTTATTTTAATTTCGGCATCATCACCTAGCCAGACTTTTAATTCACTTTTCTTTGAAGTTGCGATTCTTGGACAATTTCCAAAGCTATCAGTTTTGCCTTTGTATATTTCACCCTCTACCGTTTCAATGTAATAACTGATATTTGGCATAAGTGCACCTTGCTCATCGACAGCAATAATTTGTTCATCGTAAATAAGATGATTTGTTTGGGCAAAATTTGATGTAGATGAGTTAGAAGATCCAGAGCCATTGCCTGACTCCGTTGCTCCAACAACTAGATTTTGTTTAGGAAGCAATTTACAGCCGCATGAAAGGCTATCATTCACTCTTGCTGCTGCTTTGCCTAAAACTTGCATATAAGGATCACCAGTGATGATTGTTGCAAGAGTCTTATGTTTTAGGCATGTGGCTTTGTCACCAACACAAGCGATGGGAATACCTTCAACTTGGAACGTACTATTACCTGATATAACTTGACCACCGCCAGTAGTAGGGCAGCCCATGACGATATAAGGTGTTGTCATAATTTATTTTCCCCTCTGTTTAATTCTTGTTAGGGCATAATATCAAGCTATATAAAGAACATACTGTTTAGTTTTTTTAACAGATATTTAAAGTTAAAATTTTTAATTTCTTGGAATGTTTTAACCATCAAAACTAAAAAATTTGATGGTTAAAACAAAAAAGTGATTGCAGAAGCAATCACTTTTTAATGAAACCGATCAAATGTTAATTTTCAGTTTTACGATTTAAAAACTTATAGAAAATAAACATACCTACGATCCAGATCGGAATCATCAGTACAGATTCTTTGAAGCCTTGTTGCCACATGATGTAAAGCACAACAGCAATAAAACCTAATACCAAATAGTTACTGAACGGAGACCATAACGCTGGATAAGAGGTTTTAATTTGAGCTTTTTTGATATAACTTCTATATTTCAAATGGGTCAAACTGATCATTGCCCAGTTTAAAACTAAAGCACCAACAACCACATACATCAAATGTCCGAGGGCATCTTCAGGCACAAAGTAGTTGAGTAATACACAACCAAAGATTAGGAAAGCTGAGAGCAGTACTGCTGGAACAGGAACCCCTTGTTTATTGGTTTTGGTAAATACTTTTGGTGCATTACCTTGTTGAGCTAGACCAAATACCATTCGACTATTGGCATACATGCCGCTGTTATACACCGACAATGCTGCTGTCAGGATAATAAAGTTAAGTAGGTGGGCTGCCCAACCAATCCCCATTTGGCTGAAAATCATCACGAATGGACTTTTATCTAAGCCACCGAGATCCAATTGATTCCAAGGCACAAGTGACAAGAGAATAGCAAGAGAACCCACATAGAATACTAAAATACGAATAACGACTTGGTTAATCGCTTTCGGAATTGTTGTCTTTGGGTCTTTGGCTTCTGCTGCGGCCATACCAATGAGCTCAATTCCCCCAAAGGCAAACATCAAGAAAGCCAGCATGTAAAACAAGCCATCGAAGCCATGTGGGAAAAAGCCGCCCTGTGACCAAAGGTTGCTAAATGAGGCTGTTGAGTTTGAATCCGCAGTGAACAGTAAGAACAAGCCAAACAAGATCATAGCAACTACGGCAGTCACCTTGATGATTGCTAACCAGAACTCAGATTCACCATAGAACTTAACATTGGTCAGGTTCACTGCTGTAATCACGACAAAGAAAAATAATACAGATTGCCATGCAGGAATTTGTGGCCACCAGTAATTAATGTATTTACCTACTGCCGTTAGCTCAGTCATTGCAACAAGGATGTAGAGCACCCAATAGTTCCAACCCGTTATAAAGCCTGGAAATTTACCCCAATACTTATAAGCAAAATGGCTAAATGAACCTGCAACAGGCTCTTCAACAATCATTTCACCTAAATGACGCATGATTAGAAAAACAATCAAGCCGCCAATCGCATACCCCAAAATAATAGATGGCCCAGCAGACTGGATAATTTGCGCAGAACCTAAAAATAAGCCCGTACCAATCGCTCCACCCATCGCAATGAGTTGGATATGGCGGTTTTTTAGTCCACGCTGAAGTTGAGAAGAATCGTTGTTCAAAGGACTGAGCTCGACGAGGAATTAACTGGATTATTCTAATAGATTGAAAGATTTTCGCCTAGTAAAAGTACAGCGATGCTATGACTGGAAAGTTGTTTTTAAAAGTTATTTAAAATCTTATATTTATATGAATATTAAAATGAAATATGCTGTAATTTTATACAGTTAAAAAATCCCCAAGTTTTTCCCGACGGATGGATTGCTATTTCTGCCATTGTGAAAGCCTGGAAATCTACTCACTATAATGCACAGATTTTACGCATTATGACCAATCCCAAAACCATTGGTCGTATGGTATTTTTAATAGCAGTGCAGTACCTTTAGATTCAAAATTTATCTGCACCAAGAATATGATAAAAGGAAGACATTGACATGAGCTCAGTACCGCAAATAAAAGTCCCAGCAACCTATATGCGTGGAGGCACAAGTAAAGGTGTATTTTTCAAACTGGATGATTTACCTGAAGCGGCACAAGTAGCGGGCAAAGCGCGTGATCAACTTCTTCTACGTGTGATTGGTAGTCCAGATCCTTATGGCAAACAGATTGATGGCATGGGTGGGGCAACCTCAAGTACCAGTAAAACCGTTATTTTGGCAAAAAGTTCAGAGCCAGAACATGATGTTGATTATCTATTTGGTCAAGTATCAATTGATCAGCCATTTGTCGACTGGAGTGGTAACTGTGGCAACCTAACCGCAGCAGTGGGTTCATTTGCAATTTCAAATGGTTTGGTTGATACAGTGCGTATTCCCGAAAATGGCATTTGTACGGTACGGATCTGGCAGAAGAATATTCAAAAAACCATTATTGCCCATGTCCCTGTGACTAATGGTCAAGTTCAGGAAACAGGTGATTTTGAACTGGACGGTGTGACCTTTCCAGCCGCTGAAGTTCAAATTGAATTTTTAGACCCGGCTGATGATGGTGAAGAAGGGGGGGATATGTTCCCTACAGGAAATGTGGTCGATCAATTGACCGTTCCTGAAATCGGTACATTCCAAGCGACATTTATCAATGCAGGTATTCCGACCATTTTCCTCAATGCAGAAGATATTGGTTACCAAGGTACAGAATTACAAGATCAAATTAATGCTGATGCAGCAGCTTTAGCACGTTTTGAAAAGATTCGTGCTTACGGTGCGGTACACATGGGCTTGATTAAAGATATTTCAGAAGCTGCTGCACGTCAGCATACACCTAAAATTGCTTTTGTATCACAACCCAAAAACTATACCTCATCAAGTGGTAAACCCGTTGAGACGAGTGATGTGGATTTATTGGTTCGCGCTTTGTCGATGGGTAAATTACACCATGCCATGATGGGAACAGCAGCAGTGGCAATTGGTACAGCCGCAGCTATTCCGGGTACCTTGGTGAATTTGGCAGCTGGTGGCGGTGAGCGTGAAGCCGTTCGTTTCGGTCATCCATCTGGGACTTTACGTGTGGGTGCTCAAGCAGAATTGATTGATGGTAAATGGTCTGTGAAAAAGGCCATTATGAGTCGTAGCGCACGTGTGCTGATGGAAGGCTGGGTTCGTGTACCAGGAGATAGCTTCTAATTTATCGGTTTGAATTTTATTGGTAAGGCCTTCATTTGAAGGCTTTATTATTTTAAATCTATTAAAAATACAAACACAATTTCATGAGATAAATAATGTTATGATGTTGCGATTCTGACAAGTCTTGTCATTTTACTCTTCCATTCAGATTTCCTGAGGCAACAACTGTGTCATCTATCTCTCAAGTTAATGCGGATGTTTTAAAACAAGCTCAACAACGTATTCAACAAGATTTATTGACAGCATTGGCTGCATTTTCAATTCCAGAACCTTTAAAAGCAGCCGTTCATCATACCGTGATGTTAGGTGGTAAACGGGTTCGTCCTGCACTCTGTTATGCAGCAGCGTCATTACAGCCAAATCACAATTTTGCAGCAGCTCGCCGTGCCGCAGTTGCAGTTGAATTGATTCACTGTTATTCGTTGGCACATGATGATTTACCATGCATGGACAACGATTTACTACGTCGTGGACAACCAACTTGCCATGTCGCATTTGGTGAAGATACTGCGTTATTGGCTGGTGATATTTTGCAGTCGATGGCTTTTGAAATATTGGGCAGTCGTTTGTTCGATGAGCAGGGTCAAGGTACTGAAGCAGCCATTGTCTTAAAACAAGTGCAAATCTTAGCAACAGCTAGTTCAAGAATGGTTTGTGGTCAGGTATTGGATTTACAGGCTGAAGGGGAAGGGAAGCAAGTTGATCAAGCTGAATTGGAAAACATTCACCGCAATAAAACAGGTGCTTTGATTCAAGCGGCAATTATGATGGGCGCGGTGACCATTTTTAATGGGACTGATCAAGCAATTCCAAAATTACGCCAATTTGGACAAACGATTGGTTTGGCATTCCAAGTACAAGATGACATTTTAGATGTGACGGCAAGCACTGAGACTTTAGGTAAGACGGCTGGTAAAGATGAGCAAGTTCAGAAATCAACGTATCCATCGTTGATGGGTTTAGCGCAAGCACAGGCCTATGCACAAACTTTACATGATCAAGCCTTTGAAGCCTTGGCTTATTTTGGTGATGATGCCAAAGAGCTGGTCGAGATTTCACAGTTTTTACTGGCACGGAAAAGTTGATATTCATTTCTTAAAATATGTATTCTTGATTAATCATTTAGAGCAATGAGATAGGCTTAATTATCGAAATTTAATCTAGGTGACATATGTTATGTACATGGTAAATGTCCAAATCGTCCGGTTCGTAGATTCATATTTTCCAGGGTGGGTTGAATGTCTATTAATTGATACGTCGAATCGAAAATGGTTTTTTATAGATAAAATCCCTATTTTTACCGATCAAAATTTGCATGAAACGAGTAGCTATCCACAATATGGAAAGATTGCGTGTGAGATGATTCGTTTATGGGTTGAACAAGATGGGCGGGAACGTTGCATTATAACGACAGAACAACCTTGGGGAATATCCGCAAAGGGTGGTGAAGTAGAGTTCGAAGTATTTTATGATCAACTAAAATGAAAAAAGGCAGCGTGGAATATTAAATTCATTTTTAATAACAATAGGATATATTTTAATGAACGACGATAAATTAGAACAATATGCACTTGAATATGGACAACAGCTGGCTTTTTCCATCCAATCACAACCTTTTGGTCCAGATTGTGAGGTCTTTAAGGTCTTTGATAAGGTATTTATGTTGATTGGTGCTTATTCAGGTAAGCTGCTGGTGACGATTAAATGCAAGCCAGAGAAAAGTTTGGAATATCAGGAGCTGTATCCTTCAATTTCAGCAGGTTATCACATGAATAAGAAACATTGGATATCAATTGCCAGTGGTCATGAAATTACAGCTGATTTACTGCAAGACCTGATTAAAGATTCTTATGATTTGGTGGTGGGAAAACTTCCACTTAAAGATCGAAAAAGGATTCAGAGTGTATAAAAAATAAAGCAGCGATAACGCTGCTTTATTTTTATTGGAAACAGGACTTAGTGTTTGCCCATAATTCCACGAATGGCATTGAGTACATCGGCTGGAAGTACCACAGTTTTTGCATTGCTTGATTTAGAAAGATCTTGCATCGCTTTCACATATTGCTCACCGAGTAAGTAAGCAACAGGGATTTCTTTATCACCTACAGCTGTGGTGACCATTTCAATCGCACGTTGTGAAGATTCTGCAAGAACAACCTGCGCTTCTGCATCACGACGCGAAGCTTCCAAACGACCATCTGCTTCTAAAATTGCAGCTTGTTTTTCACCATCAGCTTTAGTCACTGTCGCACGACGTTGACGTTCAGCAGCAGCTTGAGCTTCCATCGCAGCTTGCATGGTATGAGATGGCTGAATATCTTGGATTTCAACCGTTTTAAGGGTAATCCCCCAATCTGAAATATCATCAGAAATAGCTGCTTTTAACTTCGCTTTGATATGATCACGTGAAGAAAGTGCATCATCCAAGTCCATTTCACCAACGATTGAACGGAGTGAAGTTTGAACAAGGTTTTGAATTGCCCAAGTATAGTTTTCAATCCCGTACACCGCTTTTTCTGGTGTTGTCAGGTTGATATAAGCTACGGCATTCATCACCAGTACAGCATTGTCTCGGGTAATTACTTCTTGTGAAGGAATATCTAAAACAATATCTTTAGTGGTAATTTTATAAGCAACTTCGTCTACATAGGGGATAACGAAATTGAGACCAGGATTCAACGTGGTATGATATTTACCTAAACGTTGAACAATCCATTTATAACCTTGGGGAACAATACGAACCCCTTTAAAGATAGTTATAGCAATAAAAGCTAAAAAAGCTAAAACAACAATAGTACCGACAGACATTGAAAACCCTCTTTTGTGTTTATGACGTGCTATGCGGTTGAACGACTAAATCATTACCCAAAATATCAACTACTCGAACGCGATCACCGACTTGTACAGGTACGGTACAACGGCAATTCCATTCATCATTACCTAAAACAGGCATCGGAAAGCGTACAACAATTTGTCCATGCTCAAGTCCAGTTTGGATAACCATACCTACTTGACCAATGGTTGCTTCACGAGGAAGTCCTGCTTTGGTTTTATCAATGGAGAGAGGTTTGATAAATTTGAACCAAAGAATCGTGCATAAAATAGATAAAATTCCCCAAGTAATCACTTGGGTGGTAAAGCCCATCATCGGGAAAAGCCACAGTAAAATACAGACCATGACTGCTGCAATGCCAAACCATAATGCAGCAAAAGCAGGCAAAATTAACTCTGAAAGAATCAGTAAAATCCCTAATACAAACCAGTGCCAAGGTTCAACTACAAATTCCATAGATTTGCTCGCATCATTAAACGGAGTGGAGGTGAAAAAATATTCACCTTTAGCACTCTAGCAGATCATTATCTTTATGAATATACAAAGATTGTTTTTTTAGAATTTAGGGCTGATGCCTGCTAAAAATCTTACTTGTATCGCAAGTATTTTTAGAGAACAACAGCCCTTGTGGTGGGTTTTTAGAATTTAGACTTTGGCGCAGGCTTAAGGGCTGCAGGAGAGTTTTTAAATGTGGTAATCGCATTCCGAATCGCAGTGATCTTGGCTTGAGCTGCTTTTTCACCTTCTAGAATTGCTTCATTACTCGATTTAAGATCAAGTGCACCAAGATGCCCAACTTTTGGTTGAATCACAACCGTGGCTTGATTGAGTTCTTCATTAATACTTTGTTGTCCCATAATGTTAATGGTTTGGTCTAATAGGCCCCACATACTCAATGGTTTACCACCGACCGGACGTGCAGAGATATCCACTGCAATCACAATATCAGCCCCCATGTCTTTGGCTGTTTTCACAGGGATTGGGCTGACTAGACCACCATCGACGTATTTGGTATTACCAATCACCGCAGGCACAAACACGTTTGGAATACTACAAGAAGCACGTACGGCTTGACCTGCATTGCCTTTAATAAACTCAGCTTTTTTACCACTATCTAAACGTGTTGCAACGGCGGCAAAACGGATTGGAAACTGCTCAATCGGTTTATTGCCAACTTGTGTATTTACATAGTTCTGTAGTTTTTGACCGAGAATAATGCCTTGACTATTTAATGTTAAATCACGCAAATCAGACTCTTGCAGTTTCAATGCAAGGTTTTGCATTTGATAAGGTGTTTGCCCGCTAGCATAAATACTACCCACAAAACTGCCCGCACTGGTACCTGTCACGATTTTGGCTTTAATACCATGAGACTCCAAAACTTTGATCACACCAATATGGGCAAAGCCTTTGGCACCACCGCCTCCCAAAGCAAGTGCGATGACAGGTTCACGTGCTTTAATTGCTGTTGTAGAGGGAGTTTTTTTCGCTGTTTGATCACAACCAAATAAAGCGAGACTAAGGACGGCCAAGCAAGACAGTCGAGCAATTTTCATATCAGGTGCAGATAAAATGAACAAAAAGATGGGCACATCAGAGCAGATTTGCCCTTATTTTTCTAGTTTTTTTTCACAAGTTTTTGTAAGGGTTCAGCCAGCCAATCCGGATTCTTTGGTGAGAAATGTCCCACATAGCGTTGCATGATTTGCTCTAGATCTTGTTGATAGTGACCTGTCGGGGTAAAAGCGCCTAAGCAATAAATGGTTTTATGATCGTAATCGAAGGCAAACATTACGATGGGAATCCCTGCAGCATGCGCAATATGATAAAAACCACTTTTCATTTTCTCAGCTTTTTTACGGGTACCTTCAGGTGCCATCCCGATCCAGATTTTATCGTGCGCATGAATCGTGGCAACAACCTGTTCTGTCAGTCCGTGTGCGCTGTCGCGACGGACAGGAATCAGCCCAGCCCAATTTAATAACGGCTGAAATGGTGGTTTGAACAGACTATCTTTGCCCAAGACTGTAATTTTTAAACCTAAACCGCCAATGGCTAAAAAGCCATACCAACCGTCAATATTAGAGGTATGTGGGGAGATAATCGCGACGGCTTTGGGTAAGTTTGGTATTTCACCAATGACTGTCCAGCCTTGTCCAAGAAAAAGTTTTTTACACAAGGCACGGCTATAAGCAGTGCCACGTTGCGGAACTAGCGGAGGTAAATCAGGGAAATGTTGTGGCATAAATCACGATATGTAATGACAACTACAATTATGTTAAACGCTCATTACATGTACTGCATTGGCAAAAAATAAGATTTTATTGCCATGTAGATGAAAGGATTAGATACTTGAGCAACTTCATCATATAGCCATGGAAAACTCAAAATGCCTAATCTTAGACAGATTTACATTTTATTGTTTTCTTTGTATTGGGCGCAGGGTTTGCCTGTTGGTTTTATGACGCATGCATTGCCCGTAATTTTAAGAACACAGGGCGTATCGTTGGCACATATTGGTGGCTTTGGCTTACTCATGTTGCCTTGGTCAATTAAGATTTTTTGGGCGGCCTATGTAGATCGTTTTGCTTTATCGACATTAGGACATTACCGTAGCTGGATCATTCCAACGCAACTGTGCAGCGTTGTTATTCTGATTATTTTATCTTTTTTCCCTATTCATGCTTTGGATCAGCCGAGTTATCTGCTGATTTTCTTTGCGCTGCTGCTTTTGATAAATTTAACTGGTGCAACTCAGGATATTGCTACAGATGGTCTAGCTGTCAACTTACTTAAAAGTGATCAGCAACATTGGGGTAATACCTTTCAGGTAATTGGATCGCGCTTAGGTTTTATTGTCGGTGGGGGAGCTGTACTTTGGTGCTTGGATTGGCTGCATTGGCAAAAAACCTTTCTGGCTTTGGCTGTATTGGTTTTTATCAACACATTACCTGTTTTGTTTTATCCTGAGCCGCGGCATGAAAGTAAAGCCGCCCTAAATAAAGCAAACTCTCAATCTTTTACTCAGGTAATTAAAGCTTACTTAAATTATTTTCAGTCTTCTTCTGAATTAAAAGCATGGCTGCTGGTGTTGATCAGTTTTAAAGTGGCTGATGGTATGGCAGGACCTCTATTAAAACCATTGATGGTCGATATGGGATTAAATTTCACTCAGATTGGTGTGTTTATTACCATGTTTGGTGCTGTGGCTGCCTTATTGGGTGCTGGCATTGCTGGGCTATTATTGAAGCATTATTCCCGAGTACATTGCCTACTTATATTTTCCTTTTTTAAAATCATGAGCTTAGGTGGATATACAGTTCTTGCTTATCATTATGAAGCTCAAAATCACATTACACCAATTTGGCTTTATGTTGTGAATGCATTTGAAGATGCCTGTTCAGCGATGTTGCTGGTGGTGATGCTGACACTAGTTATGCAGTACAGCCGTAAACAATTTGCAGGTACTGACTTTACTTTCCAAGTATCCATCATGGCAACGATAAGTGGCTTACTCTATTTATTCAGTGGCGTGATTGGAGATTGGCTGGGCTATTATCGTTATTTGATCGTGATTTGTATCGTTTCTATCCTATGTTTATGTCCAATTTTTTATTGGAAAAATAAAGCAAGATGAAGATCACTTTTTATTACAATTTTTGTGTTAAACAGACCTATTCTGAAACAACTGAGCGTGCTTAAAGTAGGACTTATCTATAGATTATAAGTTTTTTGTCGGATTTTTGAATTTTTTGAATATAGAGGGGTGGGTGAATAATAATCAAGAAAATATTGGTTTAATTGATTGATATTTAAATTAAATTACTCATAAATAAAAGTGTGGAATGATTCAATAAAAACAATAAGTGTGTGTACAAAAATTAAACTTTAGTCGAAATAGGAATAAATTAATAAGATTTTAATCGTTTTGTCATATAAAGTTAATGTGTAGGATTTGTTACAAATTTAACCAGGATGTAAACAATGAAAATCAAAATTGTAACAGCAGCAGTGCTTAGTTTACTTGCAACAACCACTTTTGCAGCACCAACATTTTATGGCGAGATCGATGCCAGTGTTGATTATTTACCAGAAAAAAATGCAAAAAAATCAAATAAAGATGTTTGGGAAATTAGCTCAAACAGTTCATTCCTTGGACTTAAAGGCGATGAAAAACTGACTGAACGCTTAAGCGCAGTTTATGCAATTGAGTGGGCATTTAATGCCGATGGTGATGGCGATGATTGGAGCAAGCGTAACCGTTTTGTCGGTTTAAAAGATGCGCAATTGGGTACCTTGAAAATTGGTGCGCATGATACGCCAGTAAAACAATTATCAAGTGTGGTTGATACGTTTAATAACTATGTTGCTAACAAAGCCGATATCACAGGTATTTTTACAGGTGAAAACCGTGTTTCGAACGTTGTTGTGTATGAGTCTCCAGCGCTTAAGTTATTAGATGGTGCATTTAAGTTTAATGCTTTATTGGCTACTGGTGAGTCGAGTGGTATTAAATCAGATAAGGGCGTTGTTAAAACTGCAGGTCGCGGTTTAGGCGATGCATGGTCAGCATCTGTTACCTATGAAAACCCATTGGTGGTTGCTGGTATCGGTTATGATAAAGCCATTCCAAGTAACTTCTTGGGTCGCGGTTTCTTAAATGCAGCTGAGCCGAAACTTGGATCAGCGCCAGCAGCGGCAGATACTTTTGCAGCGGCAAATACCGTACGTGCAATTGGTAAAGTAACGCCGATTGATGGTTTGGCATTAAAAGCTCTATATCAAACTTCTGAAGTTGAAAAAGCAGCTGGCAATGGTAATGGTGTGCTTACAGATAATATTGACGATGCACAAGGTTGGTTAGTGGGTGCGGAATATAATATCCCACAAGCAAAAAACTGGACGGTGAAGGGGCAATATAGCCAAAATGATACGAGCTTTAAAAACAATACAGCCGACTTTAAAGCAAAACAAATTATTGCAGGTGCTGACTATGCTTTTAACAAACAAGTTAAAACTTATGGTTATGCAGGTTATCTAACGCTTGAACAAGCAAGCAAAAAGGATAAACAACCTGTTGCAGGCTTAGGTTTAGAATTCAAATTCTAAGCTGCTGTCATTCAAAAAAAGCCCTTTAAGTTTGCTTAAAGGGCTTTTTTGCTTATATTGGGTCGTAATAAGAAAAAAACATAATCATCATAAAATTTATTTCATCAACTATAAAAATATAATCAGTGCTTTTAGATTGTATGGTTCATCCTATTTTTGAACAAAGCAATTCAGCAATTCTGCACACTTATTACAAGGTTTAAGTGATTTTTAAGTTTTTATTCTTATTTTAAAAAAAGCAAAGAAAATTATTTTTAGACTGTGATGCCTATGTTGCTACAAAAAGCCATGCCTAGATCGATTTCACTTCTGACCTTCAATGTGCTACTTGCAATTTGGTTGGGTGTATTTCTCAATATTGCATTTTATCAAAAGATGCAAGCATTAACGCCTTATACAGGACTTAAGGCTGGGCTATTTGTGGTTGCTTCAGTGGGTGTCGTGACAGCCTTGTATTTATTTGCGTTACAGATTTTAAATTGGAAATGGACGGCAAAGCCAATTGCAATTGCTTTGATATTTATTGGTGGTTTTGCAGCCTATGCGGTGAACACTCTAGGCGTTTGGATTACTGCTGACCAAATTCAAAATATGATGCAAACCAATATTGCTGAGGCTCGCGATACTTGGTCTTGGCGTTTAGTGGTTTGGGTCATCGGGATGATCATTCTACCGATTTTGGTGATTCTAAAAGTTCAGTTAAAGCCAGAGTCTAGGGGGAGACAAGTCTTTAAAAAAATAATGGCATCGCTGGTTTCTTTAACGCTTGTTGGTGGTTTGCTATTTATTTTCTATGTCGATTTTGCTGCAATCTTTCGTGAAAATCGTGATTTGAAAGGGATGATTTCCCCGCAAAATATGATTGCTGCATCGGTATCTTATTATAAAAAGAAAGCACCTAAAGAGAATTTACCTCTGGTGCATTACGGTGAAGATGCACAAGTTTCTCAAACTCCAAAAGGTGCACCTAAACTGATGGTGCTGGTGGTTGGTGAAACAGCACGTGCAGAAAATTTTTCTTTGAATGGTTATGCAAAAGAGACCAATCCTAAATTATCTAAACAAGATATTTTGAATTTCTCTCAGGTTAGCTCATGTGGTACAGCAACGGCAGTGTCCGTACCATGTATGTTCTCAGGTATGCAAAGGGTGGATTATGATGAGCGGTTGGCTAGCCATAGAGAAGGGCTACTGGATATTGCAAAACGTGCGGGTTACCAAGTCACTTGGATTGATAACAATTCAAGTTGTAAGGGGACATGTGATCGGATTGGAGAATATAAAATTCCAGAATCGATCAAGCAGAAATGGTGTAAGGATGGTGAATGTCTGGACGACATTTTGATTGATAGCCTGAAAGCTTATCTCGAAACGATTCCAAAAGATGATAAACGTCCGCAATTGGTGGTCTTGCACCAAATGGGGAGTCATGGTCCAGCTTACTATAAACGTGCACCTGAGGAGTTTCGTGTGTTTAAGCCAACGTGTGATACCAATGCGATTCAGGGATGCACTCAAGAAGCTTTAATCAATACTTATGACAATACCTTGCTTTATACTGATTATGTTCTAGATTCATTGATCAATACATTAAAAAATACTACGCAATATCAAACAGGCTTGTGGTATTTATCTGATCATGGTGAATCAACGGGTGAAAGTGGGATGTATTTGCATGGCGCGCCTTATGCGATTGCACCGAGCCAACAGACACATGTTCCGATGTTGATGTGGTTTTCTAGTGTATGGCAGCAACAGGCAAGCAAGCAAATCAAATGCTTAGCGCAACAAAGTAAAAATAAACTCAGTCAGGATAATTTATTCCCAACCATGCTCAGTTTGCTTGATATTAAAACTAAAGTAATTAATCCTAAAGATGACATGTTACAAACATGTCCTAAGCCATAAGGTGAAGTGAAATCATGACCAAGATCTTGATGATAGAAGATGATTTTATGATTGCAGAGTCAACATTGACTTTATTGCGATATCATCAGTTTGAAGTGGAATGGGTCAACAATGGGGTAGATGGATTAGCTTTGCTGACCAAGCAGGCTTTTGATTTGGTTCTGTTGGATTTGGGTCTTCCTTTAATGGATGGAATGCAAATTCTCAAGCAAATTCGTCAACGTAGTACTGTACCTGTATTGATTATCTCTGCGCGTGACCAGCTACAAAACCGTGTTGATGGTTTAAATCAAGGTGCGGATGATTATCTGATCAAGCCTTATGAGTTTGATGAACTACTTGCACGAATCAATGCCTTGTTGCGCCGTGGTAGCGTAGAAACGGCACAATTGAAAAGTCAGTCGCAATTGTTAAAAAGTGGCGAGTTGACATTAGATGTTGAACAACACTTGGCGACTTTTAAAGGACAACAGATCGAACTTTCTAATCGAGAGTGGGCGATTCTGATTCCAATGGTTTCTCATCCAAACAAAATTTTCTCGAAAGCCAATCTTGAAGATAAGTTGTATGATTTTGATAGTGAAGTGACCAGTAATACCATTGAAGTCTATGTACACCACTTGCGTGCCAAACTTGGAAAAGACTTTATTCGTACGATTCGTGGTTTAGGTTATCGTTTGGGGCAAGCTTAAATTTATGAAAACAGCTCAGCATTATTCGCTCAAGAAAAGACTGATTTGGGGCACTTCCATTTTCAGTATTGTACTGGGCTGTTTTTTGGTTTTAGCGGCATATAAAATTTCATTACATGAGGTCGATGAAATTTTAGATACCCAAATGCAGTATATGGCGGAACGTTCAAGCTCTCATCCTGTAACGCCTATGGCGAGTCGCGTGGAGTTACATCGAGCTTATCACGAAGAAGATTTGCTGATTGATATCTGGGCTTATAAAGATCAAAGCCATTTATGGCATCAGACACATCTTTTAGTCCCTCCTGTGAAGCAAGCAGGTTTTTATACCCAGAACACACCGCAAGGAAAATGGCGTGTTTATGTGATCCCATTAAAAGATTATCAGATTCAGGTCAGCCAGCAAGAAGAGGTTCGCCATGCCTTTGCTTGGGAATTGGCTGGGAGTATGTTTGTTCCTTATCTACTCCTATTACCGATTGCGATTTTAGTTTTAGCATTTATTATCAGTTTAAGTTTAAAACCCTTGGACGATTTTAAAGAGGAACTTACACAGCGTGATTCGGATGGCTTGTCGCCTATCGATGTTAAAGATTATCCGCAAGAACTGTTGCCAACCATTGAAGAAATGAATCGTCTATTTGAACGCATTCAGCATGCTCAGACTGAACAAAAGCAATTTATTGCCGATGCCGCACATGAACTTAGAACACCTGTGACTGCGCTGAATTTACAGACAAGAATTCTGATGAGTCAGTTTCCAGAACATGAGGCTTTGCAAAATCTGAGTAAAGGTTTAGCCCGTATTCAACATTTAGTCACTCAGCTTTTGGCATTGGCTAAACAGGATGTTGCTCTGAGTCTGATTGAACCCAATACAAACTTCAGATTAAATGATGTTGCACTCAATTGTGTTGAGCAATTGGTGAATTTGGCCATGCAAAAGGAAATTGACTTAGGTTTCGAGCGCAATGAGCCGATTGAAATGCAGAGCCTCGAATCAACCGTGCATTCGATTATCTTTAACTTAATTGATAATGCAATTAAGTACACCCCAAGCCAAGGTGTTATCAATATTTCAGTGTATAGCGATACCGATAATTTTGCCTATGTCCAAATTGAAGACAGTGGTGCGGGGATTGATCCTGAACAATATGACAAAGTGCTCAAACGTTTTTATCGCGTACATCATCA
The DNA here is from genome assembly GCF_011753255.1 of Acinetobacter sp. Tr-809. NCBI lineage: Bacteria > Pseudomonadati > Pseudomonadota > Gammaproteobacteria > Moraxellales > Moraxellaceae > Acinetobacter > Acinetobacter sp. Tr-809. The sequence goes on along the minus strand of NZ_VWVZ01000005.1, from coordinate 83,832 downwards.
CTTAGAAGTGGGGAGTGGACTTGGACTTTCGATTGTAGACAAAGCCACTCAGCGTTTGGGTGGGATTTTAACTTTATCTCGAAGTATTGAATTAGGTGGTTTAAGTGTGTTGGTCAAATTGCCAAAAAAACTTGCCCATCATGAGCTACATTAAATAATGAGCAAAAGTACCATTAGCCATTGCTACGTTCTGCTTGTTCTTTGAGATAACGCAGAAACAGCACACATTTTTGAATACGTTTGCCATCATTGCCCACTTTACTGACATTAAAGCGTAATACCCAATTCAGGCGCTTACCGACTTTGCAAATATCTTTATAGACTTGTATTTCATCTAATAAAGCTTGATAGAGTTGGTGGCTGGCTTGCTCAAGTTGTTCGAATTCAAAATGATAAGCAGTTGAAAAGATAAACAGTAACCAATCGCGCACAAAGCAATCATGTAGGCTCAGAACATCACGAGGATCGGTTTCAAAATCAATAAAAGTAAAATGATTTTCTTGATCAACCAAAATATTCCGAGCAAAGGCTTCGCTCAAATATCCTTGTTGTTGATGTAATTGACTAATCGATTGAATTGCTTGATGAAATAATTGAAACTGTTGTTCAGGATGATCTTTCAAGCTTCCTAACTTTTGATCAAGTTGACTGACAGGGCTCTGGCGCTGTGAACCAACATCCTCCAATAAAATGCCTTTTTTAGAGATAGCTAATACATTTGGTGTAGAAATGCCTAGAGCTTTAAGCTGTTGGATGCGCTTAAACTCACATTGGATTGCGGTTGATCCACCTTGATTTGGAACAGGCGTGATTGAGCCTAAGTTAAATATTTTAGCTAACCATTTCAATGGAGTATATAACCATAAACCATGACGTTCAGATGCTTTTTTAAGCCATACTTTTCGTGAATCTAATTCATAAGATTGAATAGAGTCAGATTGGGTCGTTAAAGTGGATTCTAAAAACGTTTGATAGTCAGACATACGGCAGCAAAAATAATCCTAATGTGAGTGTCAAACGTACTCGTTCTATGAGCACGGGCGTTCACTTTACCACATCAGGCGTCGGGAAAGGTACAGAATTACGATTTGCAACTGCTTGATGATGCTGATAAGTCAATGCATAACAGAGTAAATTAATCACAAAACAAACCCAGGCGGTCCAAAGATTATGACTTAGGAAATGAGCACCACGCATCATTTGGGCCCAACCCATGGCAAAGCCTAGGGTTATACCTGCAATCAGATAAAACCAAGCACGTTGTGTTTGATGTAAGCGATAGGCAAAGAATCCTGTAATCAGCGCAAAGCCTGTACTGGCATGTCCGCCAGGGAAACAATGTCCTTCGGTTGCAGAGAAATCCCAAACAAAACCTGTAGTCGTTGCATGAGTCATATACCATGGGCAGGCTTGGGTAGAATGTGCTTTGAGTAATCCGACAATACAGGTGCAGAGCATACTGACCCAAAACATATAGCCATATTGCCAACGTTGTGGCTTTAGCTTTTCGACTTTAAAAGAGGCACACCATAAAATGAAAAAAACCACATAAACAAGCGTTAATAGTTGTTTGACATAAGTGTGGTTAAGTTTGTCGAGGAACCAATCATTCTTATAAGGAAACGTGCCATGCTGACTCACCCACGGTTGAATCAGGTTTAAGTCAATTGCTCCTCCCACAGGAAACACCCATAACAAAATGAAAAAGCTAATAAAAAGTAAAAAACTCAGCCATAAGAAGAATGGTGTTTTCAATATCATGGAACTGGCTGTTAGGGCTGGATGATGTTCTGATTATTTAATGCCTAGAAGCTTAATTGGCTCTTAAATGAGCCTTAAAAAAGAGTAATGGGTACTCATTGAAAAATAAGATAGGTGATTTATTTTGCAGGGTTTTTAAAATAAAGCAGCCATTTGGCTGCTTTATTTCTACTGTAAAGCAGAACTGATTAGTGCAGGATTTTATTCAGGAATTGCTGTGCACGTTCTCCACGTGGTGAACCAAAAAATTCATCTTTGGAACAGTCTTCTACAATTTTTCCTTGATCCATGAAAATAATGCGATTGGCTACCTGCCGGGCAAAGCCCATTTCATGGGTGACACACATCATGGTCATGCCTTCTTTGGCCAGTCCGACCATCACGTCCAGTACTTCATTGATCATTTCGGGGTCGAGCGCAGAAGTTGGCTCATCAAATAGCATGGCAATTGGATCCATACTAAGGGCACGCGCAATCGCAACGCGCTGTTGCTGTCCACCTGAAAGCTGAGCAGGGTATTTATTGGCATGGGCGCTCAGACCGACACGATCTAGATAAGCCAGTCCCTTTTTGTTTGCTTCCGCTTCGGAACGACCAAGCACTTTGATTTGTGCAATAGTGAGATTTTCGGTAATACTCAAGTGTGGAAATAGTTCAAAGTGCTGGAACACCATACCGACACGACTGCGTAGCTTAGTCATATCTGTTTTGGGTTCGTGAACTGGCACGCCATCGACAAAGATTTTACCTTGTTGAAATGGTTCTAGCCCGTTTACGGTTTTAATCAGGGTTGATTTTCCCGAACCAGATGGGCCACAGACCACGACAACTTCACCTTGACAGATTTGAGTACTACATTCAGTGAGTACCTGAAATTGTTCATACCATTTACTGACATTTTGGAGGTCTATCATTACTTTCTTGTCACTCATACACGTAACCTCCTTTGTAAACGCTTCACTGTGAACGTTGCTAAAGCACTAATGGTGAAATACACCAGTCCTGCAAATAGAATATATTGGGTGAGTAAAGACATTAGATCGCCACGAACATAATTGGTTCTGAAAAAATCTAATAATCCAATGGCATAGACCATAGTTGAATCCTGAAACAGGATAATTGTCTGCTGAAGCAGTAACGGTGTCATTTTTCTGAATGCCTGCGGCAAAATAACCAATCGCATCGACTGGTTGTAATTCATACCCAGCGCATATGCCGCAGCAGCTTGACCTTTGGGGATCGATTGAATACCGGCACGTACAATTTCAGAAAAGTAAGCAGCTTCAAATAGCATAAAGGCCACGATACTTGAAACCAGAGCAGTATCAATGGTCAGGTATTGCCCCGTGATCGCGGTATAAAGAAACGGAACTGCAAAATAGAACCACATCAACACCAACAGCAGGGGAATAGAGCGGAACAGATCCACATAAGCTTGTGCAATCCAATTTAGAATCTTGATCGAAGATAGACGCATCAGGGCCAATATCGTACCAATGGCAATACCACCGATCGTTGCTAGAACAACCACTTTTAAAGTAATGCTGAAACCGTACCAGAGTGCAGGTCCAGACTGCTGTAAATCATTTAGAAAAGAAGTTAACCATTCCATACTACTTTCCTCCTGATATTAAACCAGGAATACGTAGACGTTTTTCCAGCAGGTTCATGGTAAAAATAAGACAAACATTGATCACAATGAATATGATTGTGACATAGGTATAAATTTCGATGGTGTTCTGGGTATATTCACTGATGGTTTTCATCTGTGAAATAATTTCCGCTACCCCAACCAGAGAGGCAACCGAGGTGTTTTTCACGCAGTTGGTCAGCTCTGAACTCAGTGGCGGTAAAATGGTACGAAAAGACTGCGGCAGAATGATATAGCGATACAGTTGTGCCGTGGAAAACCCCATAGCATAGCCTGCATTAATTTGTCCCTTGGGTAAGGCTTCGATACCCGTTCGAACCTGTTCACAAACACGAGCAGCAGTAAATAGCCCGAGCCCAACACTGGCAGAAATCAGGGCTGTGGTATTAGCACCGAGATCATTCATCCACCAGTTTTTGATTGGTGCAGGGAGAAAGTTGGGAACCACATAAAACCAGATAAATAACTGAACAAGTAAGGGCACATTCCTGAACAGGGTGACATAGGCTGTACCAATGGCTCTGGCTGTTTTATTTGGGAGCGTTCGCATAATTCCAAGGATACTGCCGAGAAGCATGGCAATACTCCATGCAACAATAGCAATCACCACAAGCCATCCCAGACCCGTTATTATCCAGCTCAGGTAGGTTGTATCCCCGATACCTGTAGATTGCCACAAAACTCCCCAGTTCCAGCTATACGTCATAATAACTCCTGAGAAGAAGCGGGAGAACATCCACTGTTCCCCGATTCCATAATAAGATTTTGGTTATAAGGACAAATTATTGATCCCGATCATGTGGATTGCTGATTAATGCTTTGAGTTGATCGGACATTGCAAAGTTCAGATTAATGTTCTTTGGCGGAATCGGTTGTTGGAACCATTTTTCATACATTTTGTTGATTTCACCAGAAGCGTAGGTTGCCTTGATGGCATCATCCACGACCTGTTTAAAACCAGTATCGCCTTTACGCAACATACAACCATAGATTTCATGGATTGGCGCGGTACCGACGATATCCCATTGAGTTGGATCTTTGGCTTTGGATTTTTCACCAGCAAGCAGAATATCATCCATCATAAATGCCACAGCACGGCCATTTTGCAGCATCAAGAAAGATTCAGCATGGTCCTTGGCAGAAATAATTTCTCCAATCCCTAGTTCTTGTTGATGTTGACGAATATAACGTTCAGATGTGGTTCCTGCTGTTGTCACCAATTTTTTGCCTTTTAAATCTGAAAAATCTTTAATTCCAGAGTTTTTAGCAGTCAGCAGTCGAGAGCCAACCTCAAAGAAACCAACAGAGAAATCGACTTGCTGCTGTCGTTCTTTATTGTTGGTGGTCGAGCCACATTCCAGATCTACCGTACCATTCGAAACCAATGGAATCCGGTTCTGACTGGTGACGAGGTTATAGCGGATTTTCAGATCCGGCATGTTGAGTTTCTGCTTTAGGGCTTCAACAACTTTAAGTTGTAGATCGTGTGCATAACCTACTGGCTGATTTGGGGTAGAGGCAATATAAGAAAAGGGAATTGATGAATCACGATAACCCAGCACAATCGTGCCAGAGCTTTTGATTTTGTTTAACGTACCAGAGGCGGAAGCACTACCTTCAGCAGCTTTTTCACCTGCAGCGGGCGCTTTATTGTCACTACAGGCACTTAATCCGAGCATCAGAGTGCTTGCACAAAGTAGGGAGGTCATGGTGCGTTTAGGTGTCATATACAAAACTCCTTTTGTATCGTTATGATCGCATTCGTAATTGTTGCGGTTTAACCGTTCATTGTTATGAAAAATAATGTGTTCTTTTTTAATGCATAAAAAATACATTATTTTTCATCTTAATAGACTTCAATACGATTGCTCAAGCGATATTCTTTACCGTTTTGTTAATAGTAACTGTCGATGAATTAAGCAATTTTTAAATGAATGAATTACAGTAAAAATTGCAAGAAACGTAAAGCATAATATGTGCCATGATGGCGATTTAGCTTTGCAATACAACGATAAAAAGCGCTATTGGACTGTGTATTTCAAACGCGGGCGATGACCAATCAATAAGTTCCTTATCTTGCAATGAACCCGTAAATTTGAGTCTATACCTTTTAATATTAGATAAAAAAAGCGACGTTTCCGTCGCTTAAAAAGATTTGAAAAATTAGAACATCGATTCTTCAGAATTCGCTGAAATTTTGTGAATGGAAAGGTCTGCACCACGGTATTCATCTTCTTGAGAAAGGCGAATTCCCATGGTTACTTTGAGTAGACCATACACTAAGAAACCACCTGCAAGTGCAATGACAATACCTAAACTGGTGCCAATAATTTGTGAAATGATGGAAACACCACCTAGACCGCCGAGGGCTTGTTGCCCAAAGATTCCTGCCGCAATACCGCCTAATGCACCACATACACCGTGTAATGGCCATACCCCAAGTACATCATCAACTTTGAGTTTGTTTTGAGTGTAAGTAAATAGGTAAACAAATAGTGCACCCGCAGTAGCACCAATCACCAATGCACCAATTGGGTGCACAATATCTGAGCCCGCACAGATTGCGACCAAGCCAGCCAATGGACCATTGTGTAAGAAACCAGGGTCATTACGGCCCATAAAATTGGCTGCTAAAGTACCACCGACCATTGCCATGAGAGAATTGATTGCAACCAGACCTGAAATCGCTTCAACCCGTTGTGCACTCATCACGTTAAAGCCAAACCAACCCACGATCAGAATCCATGAACCTAAAGCAAGGAATGGAATCGATGATGGTGGATGGGCACTGACACGACCATCATTTTTATAACGACCATGACGAGCACCGAGTAAAATCACCGCAGCAAGGGCAATCCAACCGCCCATGGCATGCACTACAACGGAGCCTGCAAAGTCATGGAAACTTGCACCAAAAGAGTTCTCTAACCACTTTTGTAGGCCATAATTACCATTCCAGATCATGCCTTCAAACAAAGGATAGATCAGTGCCACCAAAATCAATGTTGCAATGGCTTGAGCACGCATTTTGGCACGTTCTGCGATCCCACCCGAAATAATCGCAGGAATTGCAGCAGCAAAGGTCAGTAAGAAGAAACAGCGCATCAGGTTATAGCCATGATCGGCTGCTAAGGTACTGCCAGCGTGGAAAAAGTTTTGACCATATGCAATCCAATAGCCTACAAAGAAATAGGCAATTGCTGAAATGGCAAAATCGGTGAGGATTTTACTCAACGCATTGACTTGGTTTTTATGGCGTACTGTGCCCAATTCCAAGAATGCAAAGCCAGCGTGCATTGCTAATACCAGTACTGCCCCGAGCAGTAAAAAAAATAGATCTACGTTTTGCATAGTGGCGCTCAAAAAAAGTGCTAAATTTTATTTTGGTGCAAATATTTGATTCGTTTTTTGCACCAAAATGGATTTAGTAAATCTAAAAACTCAAGCTATATCGCAACAGCTCAATTTGATGAAATATCTAATGCAAAAAACGCACCAATTTAGAGGTTAAATTATCATTTTGATGAAAAGTGGTGCAATTTGCTTAAAAATAGCACAGTTTTGGGTGTTTCTAAATGAAAGGCGTCGTGGGGGATTTGAATGCAAATGGAGAGATGATTTTTGCTGTGTTCAAGAACAGCTCACGCCACTTTTCATATCCGTAATGTTCAATATAAAAAGCAGCGCTGTGCAATTGTTGCTGGTCTTACATGACAGGTGGGCTATAGCTGAGGGTACGGCCTAAAATCCATAATAAGAACAGTACTAAAGGGAGATGGAACACCAATTGAGTGACGGTAAAACCAATCACATCTTTGGCTTTAAGTTTTAAAATTCCCAACATCGGCAGCATAAAGAAGGGATTGATCAGATTCGGCAATGCTTCTGCCGCATTATAAATCTGTACCGACCAACCTAAATGTACTTGTAAATCATTGGCGGCCTGCATCACATAAGGCGCTTCAATAATCCATTTCCCACCGCCTGATGGCACAAAGAAACCGAGTACCGCAGAGTAGATGCCCATCACAATCGCAAAGGTCTCTTTGGAGGCAATCGAGACAAAGAATTCAGCAATATAGTGCGACAGAGATAAATCCTGACTATTCAGGGCTTGGGTCATAATAAAGGCGATACTGCCATAGAGTGGGAATTGAATTAAAATCCCTGAGACCGCAGGCACCGCTTGACTGACAGCATTGAGAAAATTACGCGGGGTGCGGTGTAGTGCCAGACCCAGCATCAAAAACACAAAGTTATAGGTATTGAGACTGGAAATGGCGATGATTGGATTGGTTTTAGAAAACTCGATAAACATCCAGATCAAGCCTAATGCCACCACAATAATGGTCAAAAGCGGTGAGTTCTCCAACCAATCCCCAGGTCGGGTCGATTTGACTTCGGTCTTTTCCTCTTCTTCAAAACTCAGCTCAAAATCTTGCATGGTTTTGACATTGTCACCTTTCGGTGCAGACCAATAGGCAATCGCAATTGAGACAATCACCAAAATTAGGGTCATCAGCATGGATTGCCACAGGAAGATGGTTTCGGTAAATGGAATGACACCAGTTAAGTTATAGATCGACTCAGGCAGACTGGCTTTATTGGCCTGTAATTGAGCTGCAGAAGAACTGATACCCAGTGCCCACGTTGCACCCATGCCAATGATTGCAGCGGCGGCGGCAGCACGGTAGTCCATCTGTAGTTCTTTACGCTTTGCCAGCGCAATCACCAATAATGCGGTTAAAATGGTACTGACTGCCCAATTGACCAAAGAAATCAATAAACTGACCGTGGCCACCAACACAATGGCACTGCGTCCCGAATGGGGGATACGCGCCATCTTCTGAATCAGTTTTTTCACAGGTGCAGAAACTGAAACGACATAGCCAACAATAATCAGCATGGTCATTTGCAGAGTGAAAGGGATTAAACTCCAAAAACCATTCCCAAAGGAACTCGCCACATCTTGTACCGATGCACCGATACTGATTGCAGCAAAGGAAACGATAATCACACCGAGCAGGGCAAAGATATAAGAGTCAGGAAACCATTTTTCCGACCAGTTACTAATCCGCAGGGCAAACCGTTCTAACAAGGCAGGTTGTTTATTCATGTTTAGCATCCATTTTTAATTTTGTTGTATCTGATTCATTTGTCCTAAATGAATGTGCTGCTCCCGAAAACAGCGAAAAGTGATGCCATTACAGCATCACTTCAACGAGAAAAATAAAAGGGGGTGTAGAGTTAAGCTTTGGCTTCAATCAACAGCTCAACACCTGTGGCAGCTTGAATTTGTTGTTCAGTTACATCCGGTGCCAGTTCAACCAGTTTGATGCCTGCTGAGACAACATCTAAAACGCCCAAGTCGGTAATGATGCGATGTACGACTTTTTGACCTGTGAGCGGTAAGCTGCACTGTTTCACGATTTTAGCGGTGCCGTCTTTGGCATTGTGTTCCATCAGCACCACCACACGTTGAACGCCTGCAACCAAGTCCATCGCGCCGCCCATGCCTTTGACTTTTTTGCCCGGAATCATCCAGTTGGCGAGGTCACCTTGTTCAGAGACTTCCATAGCACCCAGAATGGCGATATTGACGTGGCCGCCACGAATCATGGCAAAGGATTCACTGCTTGAGAAAAATGCCGCACCTGCACGAGCGGTAACCGTTTGTTTGCCTGCATTAATTAAATCAGGATCAAGTTGTTGTTCTGTTGGAAATTCACCAATACCGAGCAGACCATTCTCCGATTGCAACCACACATCCATATCCTCTGGGATGTAGTTGGCAACGAGGGTTGGCAGGCCAATACCAAGATTGACGTAGAAACCATCTTGTAATTCTTGCGCGGCACGTTGTGCCATCTGTTCACGTGTCCATGCCATGATTATGCGTCCTGTGCTTTTAGGGTTTTTTGTTCAATACGTTTTTCTGGGGTGGCATTCAGCACCACCCGATTGACGTAAATGCCCGCTAAATGAATTTCATCTGGATCAAGTTCGCCGATTTCAACAATTTGCTCGACTTCAGCAATGGTGATTTTTCCAGCCATCGCACATTCAGGGTTGAAGTTTTGAGCGGTTTTACGGAATACCAGATTGCCAGCTTTATCCGCCTTATAGGCTTTGACCAGTGCCACATCTGCGGTCAGTGAGGGTTCAAGGATGTAAGTACGACCATTAAATTCACGTTGTTCCTTACCTTCAGCCACCAAGGTGCCTGCACCTGTTGCGGTATAAAAGGCAGGAATACCTGCACCACCAGCGCGTAGTTTTTCGGCTAGTGTGCCTTGAGGTGTGAGTTCAACTTCAAGCTCGCCATTCAAATACTGACGTTCAAATTCTTTATTTTCGCCCACATAAGACGAGATCATTTTTTTAATTTGTCGGGTCTTGAGCAAGACACCCAAGCCAAAATCATCAATGCCTGCATTATTTGAGATACAAGTGAGGCCTGTTACACCTGTTTCTTTCAGTGCTTGGATCAATGCTTCAGGAATACCACATAGGCCAAAACCGCCAACCGCAAATGTCTGTTGATCTTGCACCACATCTTGCAGTGCCAGTGCTGCGGTTGAATAGACTTTATTCATTTTTTTCACCTGTAAATTCCTTGGTTTCTAATAGTTTTAGCACTCAGGGATTATTTACAGAAGTTTAAATTTTTAAAGGATTAATGAGGGAAACTCATTAATACAACAAATTTCATCTATTTCACTCAAAAGAGCAGGATGACGGAGCGAGTCTGTCTTCCTGTAGCGGTCAATCAGGGTTAGCCAAAATCATGTTGTAGCAAGATCTCGATAAACTCGGCTGAGATATTGGAAAGTTCAAAGTCTTTTTTATAGACAATGCCAATCGCTTGCGGCAGTTTACCGTCCTCAATTTCAATTAAGACATTATGCTCCTTGTCGATGAAATTTTGAAAATGGCGGGGTATGGCACTGACCCCCATATCCAATGCCACAAAGCTGGAGAGGGAACTGATTTGATGACATTCGACTTTTAAATCTAAAGTCAGATGGTTTTTGAGACAGTTTTCTTCAATTAGATGCCGAACAATCGAGGGATGCTGCAAGGTCACAAAGGGATTGGCACACAGCTGTTTCCAACTGATCGAATCCGCGCTTGCTAGTGGATGTGTTTTCGGTAAGAGCGCAAGGAAATCTTCCTCAAATAAAGGCTTAAATTCCAGTTGATCATTGCGCGGTGGCTCAAAGCAGATACCAATTTCAAAAATACCATCCTGAACATTTTCCAGTACTTTTTCATTGGGAATATCATGAATGGAAAAGCTGATATTGGGATGTTTGGCTAAAAAACTATGAATCACTTGCGGCAAAATCGCATGCGTGACAAAGGGCATCGAGGCAATGTTCAGGGTGCCGCGATTGAGTTTAAATCGTTGTTTGACGTCTTTTTCCATATCTTCCCAATTGGCCAGTAATTTCTTGGCATAGGGGATTAATGATTTTCCTTCCTGTGTTAGTTCAACCCGACGGGTATTGCGTTTAAACAGCTTGCCGCCCAGTTCTTCTTCCAGTGATTTGATACTTAGACTTAAAGCAGATTGACTGAGATGCAATTCAGCAGAGGCATTTGCATAATTCAGGGTACGAGTCAAAGCCAGAAATGCTTTGAGTTGCTTTAAAGTCATGGTGGACGACCTATGCGGAAAGTTTTTGATTTATATGCTGTAATTTATAAAAAAAACAGCACATTGTGACTGGCATTTTTGTTAATTCGGTGGCGAGAGGCAAGCTGTTTATTTTTAAAAATTTGACATGCGATTATTGATTTATTTTATCTCAATATCGAAAAATGGATTTTAAAAAGAATAAGCTAAATATAATTTGATGAGATTAATGAGTATTTTTGAATAGTTAATTTGTTTTATTAATCAATTAAATTGTTTAATCTTAATTTATTTAAGATATTGATTTTTAATGGTAATTAAAATGATGTATTTTGTTTTAATGGTCTTGTTTTTTGTGATTTTAATGCTATTTTAAAATACGTTTTAGTATGCGTCTTTGCTTTGGATTCTGTACTGCAATATGCAGTATTTTGATTTTATTTATGGTTAGGATAACCACCACACAGTATAAAAAAAATAATTTGGTTGACCCTGACATATATTCTTTGGAATGGAGTAAAAGAATATGTGGGACTTATTTGTCATTCTGCTGTCTTTAGGCTTGCTGATGTACACCGCCTATCGCGGTTTTTCCGTGATCCTCATGGCACCGTTGTGTGCATTATTGGCGGTTTTTCTGATTAACCCCGCCAATGTGCTGCCGTTTTATTCGGGCGTTTTCATGCCGAAAATGGTCAATTTTATTAAAGACTATTTCTTGGTGTTCTTGCTTGGCGCGATCTTTGGCAAAGTGGTCGAAATGTCCGGTATTGCCGAGTCGATTGCCCGCACCATTGTCAATTTAATTGGCGCAAAGAAAGCCATTTTAACCGTGGTTTTACTCGGTGCCATTCTGACTTATAGCGGTGTCAGTCTGTTTGTGGCGGTATTTGCGATTTATCCATTTGCCAATCAGTTGTTCCAACAAGCCAATATTCCAAAACGTTTGATTCCTGGCACTATTGCTTTAGGTGCATTTACATTCACCATGGATGCTTTGCCGGGTACACCCCAAATTCAAAACGTGATTCCAACCACATTCTTTGGCACCAATATTTATGCAGCGCCGTTTTTGGGTGTCATTGGGGCGATCTTCGTCTTGAGCATGGGTCTACTATATTTGGAATCACGTCGTAAAGCTGCGGCTCGTGCAGGTGAAGGCTATGCAGGTTTTGCTGCTGAAGATGCAGTCTCGCAAACGGCAGTCGATATTGAGTCATCAACCCAAAACAATGGTTCAGTACTACGTCAATGTATGGCCTTTGTTCCGTTGATTCTAGTTGCAGTGATGAACCGTTATCTGTCTACGGCCATCAAAGAATGGTACCCAAATGGCTTTGATTTTAATGCAATTGGTCTAGCCAACTACACTGTTGATGTAGCAAAAACTGGGGCGATTTGGGCAGTCGGTTTGGCCTTGATTGTTGGGATTATTGCGGCAATTTTATTTGATTATCAGCGCGTGGTGACCAACTTTAAAGAAGGCGTCAATGCCAGTATCAGTGGTTCATTATTGGCAGTGATGAATACCGCGTCGGAGTATGGTTTTGGTGCGATTATTGCGGCTTTACCGGGCTTTGCTTTGATTAGCCATGCACTCGGTACCACATTTACCAATCCATTGGTCAATGGTGCCGTCACCACGACAGTGCTGGCAGGGATTACAGGTTCGGCATCGGGTGGAATGAGTATTGCCTTGAGTGCGATGGCAGAAATCTATAACGCAGCTATTTTAGCTGCAGGCATTCCACCAGAAGTGATGCATCGTGTGGTAGCGATGGCATCGGGTGGTATGGACACACTTCCACATAATGGTGCAGTGATTACCTTGCTTGCGGTCACAGGCTTAACTCATAAGCAATCTTATAAAGATATTTTTGCGGTCACCATTATTAAAACCTTGGCAGTATTTGTGGTGATTGCTGCATTTACATGGTTCGGTATTGTCTAAGTCGAATTTATTTGAGCTTGTCAGTAATGACTGGTGAGCAATCAAGATCATCAAGAACAGGAGTAGAACAGTGACTCAACAACTCGAAGCCAAAGTGGCCTTTATTACGGGTTCTGCCAGTGGTATTGGATTAGAAATTGCGAAAAAATTTGCTCAGGAAGGCGCGAAAGTAGTGATTTCTGATGTCAATGCAGAGAAATGCCAGCAAGCAGTGGAGCAGTTAAAACAACAAGGTTTTGACGCTTTGTCTGCACCTTGTGATGTAACCGATGAACAGGCTTATAAAGCGGCAATTGATTTGACCACGCAAACTTTCGGACGTTTGGATATCTTGATTAACAATGCGGGTTTTCAGCATGTTGCAGCAATTGAAGACTTCTCCACTGATATTTATCAGAAACTGGTACAGGTGATGCTGACAGGTTCATTTATCGGAATTAAACATGCATTTCCAATTATGAAAGCGCAAAAATATGGTCGTATTATCAATATGTCTTCGATCAATGGCTTGATTGGCTTTGCGGGTAAGGCGGGATATAACAGTGCCAAGCATGGGGTGATTGGTTTAACCAAAGTAGCTGCTTTGGAATGTGCCCGTGACGGCATTACCGTGAATGCATTATGTCCGGGTTATGTGGATACGCCATTGGTGCGTGGGCAAATTGCTGACTTAGCCAAAACCCGTAATGTTAGTCTGGAAAGTGCTTTGGAAGATGTGATTTTGGCGATGGTACCGCAGAAGCGTTTACTCAGTGTTGAAGAAATTGCCGACTATGCGATTTTCCTAGCCAGCAGCAAAGGCGCAGGAATCACAGGACAGGCGGTGGTGATGGATGGTGGTTATACCGCACAGTAATCCGTTTACGTGATTGAAAAAGCCGCTCAATTGGGCGGCTTTTTTATGAAATGAACGTGATGCGTTAGCACAGCGCAATTCGTTTAATTTTTTCATCTGTTAAGAAAAATACAGATGTTGCACAGGTTTCTTCTAAAACATTGACAGAAAGACCATCACCCTTGAACTTTAGATAATGTTTTGGGTCAATTTGCTCATCAGCTAAGATATTTCCATTTTCATCAAAGCGATAATCTTCATCCACGTAAATATCTGTTTTAGGTGCAACTTCAAAAGTTCCGAAAATATCGAGGTCATAATCTTTATCTGTATTTTCGTAGTAATAAACTTTGTTGCTATTTGAGATACGGAATTCAAAGAGATATTTCATTCCTTTTTTATTTGGGTTTTTCAGCACTCGAAAAGTATCCAGATCTTCATCGCCATTAAAATCAATAAACAAAGGCTTTTTGAGATGGGTTGTATCGACTAAATAGCCTTTTGGAAGTGGAGTTGAATTATTGGCGAGATAATCGGATTCGGGGGTAGCGGGAATTAGCACAGGTTCTGATACGGCTTGAGTCTGTTGAGCTGCCCTTTGTGTGGGTTGATCGCTTTCTGATGATGTTTTTGGTTTTTCATTACATCCAGCGAGCAAAATAAATGAGGTGAGCAATAGGACTTTATTCTTCATACAATTCGAGTATTTAAATGATGATGTATATAACCGATTTTAGCTTAAAAGTTGGGCCTGTCATTTTTAATGTTTAATTCAAATTGAGGAGTATGAGAACTCTCTTTAGTCACTCAATTTTTGAGTTAGAATGAATCAGCTTTTAATTCTAATACGACCTCATATGAACAATAAATTCATCAGTTTTTGTCTTATTTCCTTATGTTTAACTCAGTTGAGCCACGCTCAAGCAACGCCATTCAAGACCTATCAATCCGAGCTGTTGCATTGTGGTGAAGCAACTTTTCAAGTGATTTCATCCTGTTTTGATCCCGATGAAGGCGCATTGAGAGGAAGTGGGGGTGTCATGCGTGAATCTTGTCAATCAAGCCATTTGCTGGTGAATTGGAAAGGACAACAAAAGCGGATTGATTTTCCAATTGCAACCGCAGTACAAACGCAGCAATTAAAAAGCAAAGGCTATACGTTGCAAAAAGTGATTCGCCAAGGGGATTGGTCACCACAAAGTTTGGCCTGTGGTCAGGTCAAAGGCATTTCGGGATATTTTGTTGTAGTGAATCAAGCAACCACCAATGATTTGAATCAAGAGTACTTGGGCAAAGGATCACTGAGTGAAGAACCTGTATTACTGAATTTGAATGGCACGATGACCAGTGATGTACTTAGACAAAAAATCTATCCTTTGCTGAAACAAGATAAAGTTAAAATCACCAAAGTCGTTTCAGCCAATGCCTTATTTGGCGATGAGTAAAGCTTAGTTAAGCGATTTGTTTGTCCAAACACGATATTGAAAGTGTTTGCTGACTTTGTTGGTTGATTATTGCTACACTTTTTTATTTTTAGGCGGAAGCATTATGTCCTTTGATCTCAAAGTCAGTTTAAAGCAAAGGGCTGAACCTTCCGCACAGCAGAAGAAGCTGAATCGCCTGATTGATCAAATAGAACAGCAAAAAATCAGCCTTGCCACATGGCAGAATGCCCAAGCCGAGATTCAACAGCATACGCGGCAAAAGCTGATGCCTGTGTATAGTGAATTGCATGAAATCTTGTTTCAGCAGTTAGATCAACTTTGGACACTGTTACAACAGCATGAGTTTTCTAAAGCGGATATGCAGCAACTGGATGAAAAAATTGCCCAGCTTGCACAGATGCTAAAGCGTTCCAAGATGTTGAATGATGAACAGTTAAAGCTCGTCAAACAGATCGATACTTTTTATCAGCAACATGCTCAGCAATTGGCTAAAAAGAATAAAAAAGTACAGTCAGCCAAGTTTGAATCTGATGAAGGTTATGAGCAAAGTGCAGAATTAGATCAAGATGACTTTGAGCAGTATGCTGCCGAGCAACAACAGGCACGTGAACAAGCTAAGCAACTTAGACAGCAGCAGAAACGTGAACAAGCTGAGCAGATGGCAGCGCAATCGTTGAAAACCGTGTATTTAAAAATTGCTGCGACGATTCATCCTGACCGTGAACAAGACGAGACCAAAAAAGAAGAAAAAACTGAGTTGTTCCAGCAGGCAAGTCAGGCTTATGAGCAGCAGGATTTGTTTTATTTGCTCAAGCTTCAATTACAGCTTGAACAGAACAAAGGTGTTGGCGCTAAAGAGCTATCGGCAGAGCAAGTAAAGTTTTATAAACTGGCTCTGGATGCACAGAGTCAGCAGCTTGAAAGTCAAATTGAGGAGATTTTAGATTCTTTTCAATTGGCGAAAAAAGTCAAAGCGGAGCATCTGCATATTAGTGATGTGTATAAAGCCATAGATGCAGATTGTGCTGAGTTAAAGCAACAGTTGAAGTGGGAAAAGGAACGTTTAAAGCATATGAAGAAGGTGAGTGGGGTAGAGATGTTGTTGGAGCATGGGGTGCTTTGATTTTCCCTCACCCCAACCCTCTCCCTGAGGGAGAGGGAGTGGCAATGGATTTTATAGTGGTTGTAATTAGATGATATTCCCTCTCCTTTTAGGAGAGGGCTAGGGAGAGGTGATAACATAAAATGAAACTAGACCCACAGTTATTAGAATTCGCCAAAACTATGCGAAGTAATGCAACTGAGGCAGAACACCTGCTGTGGCAACTACTTCGTGCTAAACGATTTATGAATCTTAAATTTCGCAGACAGCATGTGATTGCCTCCTATATTGTGGATTTTTACTGTCATGAATTGGGTTTGGTGATTGAACTAGATGGCAGTCAGCACGGTACTGATGACGGAAAAGAATATGACGCTGAGCGAACCAAGTTTTTAGAAGCTTTGGATTTAAAAGTGGTGCGGTATTGGAATCATGAGATTTTAAAAAATACTGAGAGAGTTTTAGATGATTTATGGAATGTTTGTTCTTCTTTGAAAAGCAAAAGTACCTCTCCCTAACCCTCTCCTAGAAGGAGAGAGAATATCGCATGTTAGTTATAGGGCAACATTTCGCAACTTGAAAGGCATCTAAACTTAAAACTTGGATTTCTTTTTAACATAAAGGGCTGAATAATCAGCCCTTTATGCAATCGATCAGATTAAATATGCAACACCTTAAAGCGCAGCAATTTGCTCCATACTTTGCTTAATTTTCGCTAACTGATCAGCAAACTCAGCCAATTTCACTTTTTCACCTTCAACAACCGCTGCTGGTGCTTTCGCTACGAAACCTTCATTTGAAAGTTTATTGGCAATTTGATCATGTTGCTTTTGAACCTTATCCAAGTCCTTCTGCAAACGACCTAATTCAGCTTTAGGATCAATCAAGCCCTTCATTGGTACAAATACCGATGCATGGCTAACAACGCTAGAACATGACAACGGTGGTTCTTGCTCATTGCTTAAGAACTCAATGCTTTCAACTTTAGCGAGTGCTTTGAATAAAGCTTCGATACGGATGATTTGCTCACGCTCAGCATCAGAAATGTTCTTGAGTAATACAGGCAATAAACGCGCATTACCTAAGCCCATTTCACCACGGATATTACGTACCGCACCAATCAAACCTTGTAACCACTGCATGTCTGCTTCAGCTTGATCATTCACTTTCGCTTGATCGGGAACAGGGTATTGCGCAGTCATAATCGTAGCACCACCTTTGCCTAACATTGGTGCAAGGGTTTGCCAGATTTCTTCAGTCAAATACGGCATCAACGGATGAGCCAAACGTAAAGATGCTTCCATCACTGCAAGTAATACGCGACGAACTTCCGCTTTACGCTCTTCTGATACATTGGCATCGTTCAGAACTGGTTTGGTTAACTCAACATACCAGTCACAGTATTCATTCCAGATAAAATCATAGATCGCTTGTGCAGCAAGGTCTAAACGATAGGTAGCAAATGCTTGATGTACCGCAGCTTCTGCTTTTTGCAGACGGCTCATGATCCATTTTTCTGGAAGTTCCCACAGCTCAGGACGCGCTTCTTGAGCAACCGTTTGACCTTCAACATTCATCAATACGAAACGGGTTGCGTTCCAGATCTTGTTGGCAAAATTACGGTAGCCTTCAACACGTTTCATGTCGAATTTGATGTCACGACCTGTGTTTGCAAGCGCACAGAACGTAAAACGAACTGCATCGGTACCGTAAGCTTGAATGCCTTCTGGGAATTCTTTACGAGTTGATTTTTCAATCTTCGCTGCTTGTTTCGGGTTCATCAGACCCGTCGTACGTTTTTGTACTAAAGTCTCAAGGTCAACACCGTCAATTAGGTCTAATGGGTCAAGCACGTTGCCCTTAGACTTCGACATTTTTTGACCTTCGCCATCACGAACCAGACCGTGAACATAGACCGTTTTAAACGGTACTTGTGGCGTACCATCTTCATTCTTCATGAAGTGCATTGTAAACATGATCATACGCGCAACCCAGAAGAAGATGATGTCAAAACCAGTCACCAATACATCAGTTGGGTGGAACGTATTGAGGAAATAGTTTTCTGCATCTTTCTTGGCATCGCCCGTCCAACCCAAAGTTGAGAAGGTCCACAGCGCAGATGAGAACCACGTATCTAGCACGTCTTCATCTTGGTTTAACACAACATCAGCAGGGATGTTGTTTTTAGCACGAACTTCCGCCTCATCACGACCCACATAGATATTGCCTTCAGCGTCGTACCAAGCTGGGATACGGTGACCCCACCAAAGTTGACGAGAGATACACCAGTCTTGGATGTTGTTCATCCACGCCATGTACATGTTGCTGTACTGTTCAGGAACAAACTTGATACGACCGTCTTGAACCGCTTCAATTGCAGGTTGAGCCAATGGTGCAATTTTTACATACCATTGATCTGTCAATAATGGTTCAACGATCACACCTGAACGGTCACCGCGTGGTGGTTTCAGTGTATAAGGTTGAATTTGATCTAACCAGCCTTCAGCTTCAGCTTGTTCAACCAGTTTTTTACGTGCTTCAAAACGCTCTAAACCAATATAGTCCGCAGGGGCAGGGATGGTTTTAGAAATTTGCTCGCCTGCTTTGGCGATGTATTCAAACTCAGCCAATACTTCTGCATTTTTATTGAAGATATTAATGATTGGTAATTCACAACGCTTACCGACTTCATAGTCGTTAAAGTCATGTGCAGGGGTGATTTTCACACAGCCTGTACCGAATTCTTTATCTACATATTCATCTTTAACGATTGGAACAGCACGACCTGTAATTGGCAGGATAATGTTCTGCCCCACAAGATGTGTATAGCGTTCATCATCCAGTGCTACAGCAACCGCAGTATCACCTAACAAGGTTTCAGGACGAGTGGTAGCGACAACGATGTGGTCTTTACCATCATGGGTACGGAGGTTTTTATCTTCAAAGAAATATTTGAAGTGCCACAGTGAACCTGCTTCTTCCTTATCCGATTCAACTTCTAAGTCTGATAGGGCTGTTTGTAGTTTCGGATCCCAGTTGACTAAGCGTTTACCACGATAGATCAAGCCATCTTCATGCAGTTTTACGAAAACTTCTTTCACCGCATTGGACAAACCTTCATCCATAGTGAAGCGTTCGCGCGACCAGTCCACTGAAGAACCTAAACGACGGATTTGACGGGTGATGGTATCACCTGATTGCTCTTTCCATTCCCAAATTTTTTCGATGAACTTTTCACGACCTAAGTCATGGCGGCTGACACCTTGTGCACCCAATTGACGCTCGACCACCATCTGCGTTGCAATCCCCGCATGGTCAGTTCCTGGTTGCCATAAGGTATTTTTACCCATCATACGGTTGTAACGGGTCAGTGCATCCATGATGGCATTGTTAAAGCCATGTCCCATGTGCAAGCTACCCGTGACGTTCGGTGGTGGAATCATGATACAGAATGATTCACCTTGACCTGATGGTTTGAAATAACCTTGTTGTTCCCAGATTTGATACCATTTCTTTTCGATCTCGGTTGGATCGTAAGTGGTTGCAATATTTTGAGCAGATTGAGCGTCAGTCATAGTACAGAAGATTAAAATTGAATAAAAAATTAGATCTATTGTAGCAAAAAATCCTCGCTTCTGTAGGCATTTCAGCCATGCCAAGTGTTAATGCGAAAAGCTGCTTAAATAATGTCTGAATTGCCGTTTTTTGAGCTTTTATAGAGCAGATGTTTAGTGCAGCTTCATCATGTGGCTTTTATGACTGATGATCGACAGCTCAATCAAGATAAATGCTTTATAGACTTCATTTTTTTCTGAAAAAGCCGATGAAAGGCGTTGGATTTTTATACAAATAGGGTTAGATTTGTGTAATGCATCACATAACTTAAAAATATTGATGCTCAAAACAACAATATAAGAATGCGAAAAACTAAAAAAGGGATGCTTCTCATGAGTTATTCAATCCTATTGAAAATTAATGACGTCACACATGGACAATTTGAAACGATCCGCCAGCAGCTCAATGCTGGTACGCATGAGAGTCAATCACGTATCTTGGGTGAGGTGTTATCCGAAATTGCCTGTGATATTGTCGAGCAAGTGTTTTCAGTACTCTTGATTCAAAATCGCCAACCGACGCAGTTAACGCAGAAATATACGGCTGAATCAGAAAAAGTAATTCAACAAATCATTGGCGCGGTACGTAAATATATGCCGTGGTCGATTGCCTTATTTGGTAATGAGCGTCTCTGTCCATTTGCAAATTATTTTTCCAATATGATTAAGTATCACGATGAACAGGTTTATGTGTCTTATCCGATTGATCGTCAGTTGGTGCAGCAGGCACATACATTGATCACACAACTCAAGAATAATGAAATCAGTGACATGGTTGATGTATTTCAAACCTTGATTCAGATTGTGGATTTGGGCGTGACCAGCTTGATTCGTGAACCGAAAAAATGTCTCAACTTTAATACCGTGGTCGATAAAACCTTAAATGGGGTGATCAATATGACTGCACATTTAAGTTATAAGCGTTTAGAGAAAATGGGCAATCAGGTTGATGCCAATGCCGCAACGGATTGCGTCAACCATTTTTTAGCATTTATGCATGTCGATACAGAATAGAGTGTGCTAAATTCGGCGTGTACAACGCCAAAAATCATAGAAAAATTGATCTGATTAAAGGGCTTGTTAAACAAGCTCTTTTTTTATGGAATCTTACAATTAGGGTTATGAGAATGAACACCGCCGTTTTTTTAAATATTCATGCGGATACTTATGCACGTTTTGCACATATTCGGACGCAATTATTGCAAGGAAGTAAAGAAAGTCAGGCCAATGCTTTGGGCAGTGTATTGTCTGAAATGGCTTGTGAAGTGATTGAACAAGTTTTTATGGTGCTGTTACAAGAAAATCAGCAGTATTCACAAACGGGTGAATCTGAAAAAGTGATTCAGCAAATTTTGGAAGCAATTCGCAAATATATGCCATGGTCGATTTCATTTTTTGGCAATGACCGCTTAATCCCTTTGGTGGAATATCTCTCTAAAACCCTGCAACTTGAAGATGAACAGGTATATATGACTTATCCTGTTGAGCAGCATTTGGCTCAAAAGGTCATCGCTTCTAGCCAAAAGTTGGCAGGAGGAGATCATCGAGAAGTTTCAAATGCACTCAAACTTCTTACCGAAGTGATTGATGCTGGTGTCACCCATTTGATTCGTGAACCAAAGAAATGTCTCAAGTTCAATTTTGTGGTCGATAAAACTCTTAATGGGGTGATTAATATGACCACACATTTGGGTTATAAACGTTTGGAAAAATTAGGCACGCAAATTGATCAGCAAGTAGCGGCAACATATGTAGATTACTTCCTGAAATTTATGCGTCATCAAGCATAGGCAGAACATAAAAATGGCAAAACTCAAAACTCTTGAAAATAAAGTGGTCTGGATTACGGGCGCATCATCTGGCTTAGGTAAAGCTTTAGCTCGTGAATGTGCATTGCAAGGCGCACAAGTGGTGTTGACGTCACGTCGTTATGATGAATTAGAAGCAGTACGAGTTGGATTACTCAAGCCCGAACAGCATCTTTCGATTGCTGCGGATATTACCGATGAAGCCCAAGTCCGTCATGCCCATGAACAAGTTTTGGCAAGTAAAGGGCGTATTGATTGGCTTATCAATAATGCAGGTTTGAGTCAACGTGCCTTGATTCAAGATACGACCATGCACACTGAACGTGCCATCATGGAAGTCGATTATTTTTCACAGGTCTTTTTTACCAAAACAGTATTGCCAACATTGTTAAAACAAAAATCAGGTCGGGTGGTGTTTGTTTCGAGTGTGGCTGGCTTATTGGGAACCCAATATCGCGCTACTTATTCTGCGGCTAAAGCTGCGATTCATATGTGGGCCAACAGTTTGCGTGCCGAAGTTGCTCCAGAAGGTGTTGAAGTTTCGGTGGTCTTCCCAGGCTTTGTCAAAACCAATGTCTCTTTTAATGCCTTAAATGGTGAAGGTAAGCCTCAAGGCCATCAGGATGAAGCCATTGAAAATGGTTTAGATGCCGATGTATTTGCGGAGCGTGTGGTGGAATCCTTGATGGCAGGCGAGCAATATATTGTAGTTGGTGGGAAAAAAGAACAATTGGGTGTGCTGGTCTCTCGATTGTCACCCAACTTGTTGTATAAGATGATTCGCAAAATGAAAGTGAAATGAGTGTGAATAAGCGTAAGAAAGCCGTTTTTAATTGGAGCGGTGGTAAAGACTCTTCTTTGGCCTTGTATAAGGTCTTACAGCAAAATGAGTTTGAGGTGGTTGCTTTATTAACTACGGTCAATGAAGAAACAGCCTTGTCGTCCATGCATGCCATTCCGCATACATTGCTTGAAAAGCAGGCTGAAAGTATTGGTATTCCACTCTATCCTGTATTCCTGCCGAAAAATCTGCCTGTCTATGAGCAACGTATGCTCGATGCAGCCAATCATTTTAAGGCACAGGGCGTTGAGCACTTTATCTTTGGTGATATCTACCTCAGTGATGTGCGCAAATATCGCGAAGACCGTTTACATCCTTTAGGCATCGAAGTAGTTGAGCCAATATGGAATCTCAACTCGCTTGAAGTGATGCAGGATTTCTTGGATTCAGGCATTAAAACCAAAATCATTGTGACTGATGCCAGCAAATTGGATGAGTCGTTTATTGGACAGGATATCGATGCAGCTTTGCTAGAGCGGATGCCTAGTGATGTTGATGTTTGTGGTGAAAATGGCGAATACCATACTTTTGCTTATGCAGGCGGTTTATTTAAACATGCTGTTGAATTTGAAATTGCTGGAATTCGTCAGATGTCATATGAGTTTAAGTTAGAAGATGGGGAAGAGAAAACCTATCACTATTGGCAAGCAATTTTTGCAGAGTAGGGCAAATATCCTGTGCATGTCACAGGATATTTTTAAAAATCATTAAACCCGTTATTTACTTTTTATTAAAAAAAGCTACTTGATAAGAACAAGATATTTTTTGCACAATCATTTGATTGGTCTTCACTGAAAAATAAGCATAATACAAAGCTCTGGCATAAGCGCGAATGGCTGCCTAGATCCAAATGAATAATACTAACCTTTCTTTAGCAGTGAAGGCACGGAGATTGTACATGGAAAGACGACTTTCACTTTTGGCCAAGGAACGCACGATTGCCCATTCTGGTTATAACCGTTGGCTATTGCCTCCTGCCGCGTTAGCGATTCATCTCAGTATTGGTATGGCCTATGGCTTTTCCGTGTTTTGGTTGCCATTATCCAAAGCATTGGGAATTGATGCGCCAATTGAATGTAAAAACATAGGTCTGCTTGAGCAGTTGTTCACTACAACCTGTGACTGGAGTGTGTCTACATTAAGCATTATGTACACGCTGTTTTTTGTTTTTTTAGGTTCATCCGCGTTTTTGTTTGGCGGCTGGCTGGAGCATGCAGGGCCGCGAAAGGCAGGTGTAGTTGCAGCATTTTGCTGGGCAAGTGGTTTGATCTTATCTGCGCTGGGTGTTTATACACATCAGTTGTGGTTATTGTGGCTGGGAGGAGGAATAGGGGGTATCGGGCTTGGGCTTGGCTATATTTCACCTGTATCTACCCTGATTAAGTGGTTTCCAGACCGTCGTGGTTTAGCAACAGGTCTTGCCATTATGGGCTTTGGTGGAGGCGCCATGATTGGTGCGCCATTGGCAGATAAGTTAATGAAGTTCTTTGCAACGGATACCTCTGTTGGTGTCTGGCAAACGTTTTTGGTACTGGCTGTCGTTTATTTCATTTTTATGATCGGTGGTGCATTTGGTTACCGCATTCCGCCTTCAAATTGGAAACCGAGTGGCTGGCAACCGAGCGTAACGCAGGCGACGGGTCTTGTGACCAATCGTCATGTTCATTTAAATAAGGCATGGAAAACCAAGCAGTTTTGGTTAATTTGGGGCGTGCTCTGTCTAAATGTATCTGCTGGTATTGGCATTTTAGCGATGGCTTCGCCGTTATTACAGGAGGTATTTGGCGGACGCCTCATCGGTTTAGATGTGGGAATTAATGAATTAAGCGCAGAGCAAAAAATGCAGATTGCAACTTTTGCAGCAGGTTTTACGGGTTTACTGTCCTTATTTAATATTGCTGGGCGTTTCTTCTGGGCATCGACATCGGACTTTATTGGTCGTAAAAACACCTACTTTATTTTTCTCGCGTTGGGCTTCTTGTTATATGTCTCAATTCCACACTTGGCACATGCTGAAAATTTGCCATTATTCGTTTTAGCTTTCTGTGTCATCTTGTCGATGTATGGCGGTGGTTTTGCCACTGTGCCTGCTTATTTGGCCGATATTTTTGGTACGCAAATGGTCGGGGCCATTCATGGGCGTTTGCTTACCGCATGGTCTGTCGCAGGGATATTGGGAACCTTATTGATTACCAATATTCGTGATTATCAACTGGCGCACGGTGTAACTCAGGCACAATCTTATGATGTTGCCATGTATATTTTAGCGGGGATGTTGGCAGTTGGGTTTGTGCTTAATCTCTTGATCAAACCTGTCGATGAAGATCAATATATGACAGATGCGGAATTAGCCGCAGAAAAGGCTTTAGCGCATGAGAAAGTATCACAAGATCTAAGCATAGAAAATAATGTAGCACATGCGCCATCCAAGACCATTACGGTGGTACTTGCTTGGTTGGTGGTGGGTCTCCCTTTATTGGCAGGGATTTGGTTTACTTTGCAAAAGGCGATTGTTTTATTTCATTAACTTTAAAATCTAAGCGATAAAAAATGCCTCATGATTCGAGGCATTTTTTATTTTATGGGTAGTACCGTAATTTCCCAATAGACTATTGACATCAATGTTGAGCGTTTACGATTGCCGTACCATAGGCAAAGACTTCAACCATACCACCTTGCATACCCAATTCTGTAGTACTAAGTCGAACCCCCATAATATGATTAGCCCCCATGGCATGCGCTTCTTGCTTCAGGCGAACCACAGCTTCACGACGCGCACGTTCCACCACACTTTCATAGCTGACTAGACGTCCACCAAAGAAGTTTCGAATAGTTGCCAGTACATACTTAAAATAATCATGGGAGATCACCACATTGCTGCTGACCATTTGCCCATAGGCAGTGGTTTCTACAAAGCGATTGGTATCAATTCGAATATGGGCAAATTGCTGTTCTTTCTGATCCAGCTCACGTAAGTGCTTTTGCTCGATATGACGACCAAAACCCCAACCGACTGAAAATAGGATCAGAAACAGGACAATCTGAAAAATGAATCCATCCATAATTTTGCCTATGCGCCAAATGGATCAGGAAGTTTAGGTGCAACGGGTTGTACCACTACTGCGGTACCATACACAAATAACTCTGATGCGCCTTGGGCAATATTTGAAGTCGAGAAACGAATACCGACAATGGCATTGGCACCCAAAGCTTTTGCCTTATCGATCATGCGTTGTGTCGCTTCTTGACGTGACTCTTCCAGCAATTCGGTATAGCCCGTCAATTCACCACCCACAATATTCTTTAAACCTGCCATCAAATCACGGCCCACATGTTTACTACGAACGGTGCTGCCATACACCACATCTAGTTGACGTAAAATTTCATGACCTGGTACAGACTCTAAACTGCTTAGTAACATCGTATTTTCTAAATCATCAATATATTCAGTTTGAAGATAAGAAATATTGGTCATGGTTGCAATAAAAAAGCTCACCGAAGTGAGCTTTTTTATGCGCAAAAGATGAAATTATTTTTTTGCGTAGTGTTGTTCTGAGCTAGATGGCTGGTGCGTTACCGTTTCACTGCTAGATGCTTTGAGGCCACCGCCTAAAGTTTTGTACAGTTCAACTTGGTTGTTGAGGTTTGCTTGTTGAAGCAACAATAAACCTTGTTCAGCTGAATAAGCAGAACGTTGTGCATCCAATACGGTTAAATAGCTGTCAATACCAGCACGGAAGCGGGCATTTGAAAGCTTATATGTTGTATTGGTTGCATCAACCAAACGGCGTTGCGCGGTTAAACGGTCGCCAATGTTGGCACGCGTCGCCAAAGCATCATTCACTTCACGGAAAGCTGACTGTACTGACTTTTCATAGTTAGCAAGTGCGATTTTCTGATCGGTTTCAGAGATTTTGATATTGGCCTTACGTGTACCCCAGTCAAAAATTGGGATATTCAAGCTTGGACCAATTGACCATAACGCATTCCCTGATTTGAATAAGTCACTCAAATCAGTTGATGCATAACCCGCAGAACCAGTCAGGCTAATGGTTGGGAACAGTTGGGCTTTAGCAGCACCAATATTCGCACCCGCAGCACTTAACTGGTACTCAGATGCTTTTACATCTGGGCGGTTATTGAGCAAGTCACTTGGTAAACCAGCACTAAACACGCTTTGTTGCGTAATACGTGCAACTTGTTGTTGAGGGAGCAAGTTCTGAGGAACTGGCTGACCAACAAGCAAGTTCAACAAGTTTTGTGCTTGAGCAACTTGAGTCTTGTAGTTCGCGACATCATTACGTGCCGTTTCAACTGAAATTTGTGCTTGGCGTACAGGGATTTCGCTATCAATACCCACATCAAAACGTTTCTTGTTTAAGTTAAACGAGTCTTGTTGAGCTTTTAGCGTTTGATCCGCCAATTTCAATTGCGCATTCGCGTATGAGTAGTTTAACCATGCTTGAGTGACTTGGCTGATTAAACTGATCTGCGTTGCATCGCGTGAGCTTTGTGTTGCGAGGTAGCTATCTAAAGCTGCATCTTTCAAGCTACGTACACGACCCCAGAAATCCAATTCATATGAAGTTAAGCCTAAGCCAACTTGATAAGTTGAATACGGGTTATTAGGGTCACGGCTAGGGGTGACTTGACGAACCGCGCTGCCACTTGCCCCAATAGTCGGCAATTGATTGTTTTCCGAGATTTGGTATTGCTGTTGCGCTTTTTGAATGTTCAAAGCAGCAGTACGTAAATCACGGTTATTGGCAAGTGCCAGATCAATCACTTGCAATAAACGTTGGTCAGCAAAGAAATCTTTGTAACCTTGTTCTGCGATTGATTTTCCAGAAGCATTACCATAAGACGCGAAGCTTTCAGGAACATCTGAACTCACAACAGGCTCTGGCCCGCGCATGCTTTGGCAGGCAGCCAAAGAAAGCGCGAGTGCAGAGATTGCAATGCCACGACTGGAAATAGACCATACAGTTTGCATCACGATCAATGCTCCTGAGTATTTAAAGTTTTAGGTTTGTACTTAAAGATACTACGAATCCACACGAAGAATACAGGGATGAAGAAAATACCTAAAAGCGTTGATGAAATTACACCACCAAGTACACCATAACCGACCGAGTGTTGGCTACCAGCACCAGCACCGCTTGCTAGAGCTAACGGTAAAACACCGAAACCGAATGCAAGTGTGGTCATGATAATTGGGCGTAAACGCATTTTTGCAGCATGTAGAGTTGCTTCAAAAAGCTCTTCACCTTGTTCCTGTAATTCTTTCGCAAATTCGACGATCAAGATCGCGTTCTTTGCGGATAGACCAATTACGGCAACAATCGCAACCTGGAAGTAAATGTTAAAGGATAAGTTTGGATCACCTTTAATCAGCATACCTAACCATGTCAATGTAAATGCGCCGACGATACCTAAAGGTACAACCAGTAATACAGAAACAGGGACTGACCAGCTTTCATAGAGTGCAGCAAGACACAGGAACACGATTAATAATGAAAGAACCAAGAGTGGAGCTGTTTGGCTACCAGAATCACGTTCTTCTAAAGATAAACCTGTCCATTCATAGTCGAAACCAGTTAAGCCCATAGAAGGTAACTTACCAATGATTTCTTCCATCGCCAACATTGCATCACCAGAGCTGACACCCGGTGCAGGAGTACCTTGAATGTTAACAGATGATACGCCGTTATAACGTTCTAGACGAGGTGAACCATAAGTCCATTCACCTTTGGCAAAGCCAGAGAAAGGAACCATTTCGCCTTTGTTATTACGCACATACCACTTGTTCAAGTCTTCAGGCATCATGCGAGTATCCGCTTCACCTTGGACATAAACTTTCTTCACACGACCACGGTCAACGAAGTCATTGATATACGAACCACCCCAAGCCATGCTCATGGTGCTGTTAATATCAGCGATACTGACGCCCATTGCACCTGCTTGTGCTTGATCAATGGTGATCTGGTACTGTGGTGTATCTTCTTGACCATTTGGACGTACACCCGCAAGACGTTTGTCTTGAGATGCCATACCTAAAATCGCATTACGTGCAGCAATCAGCTTCTCATGCCCTTGACCGCTTGCATCTTTTAACTGGATATCGAAACCAGAAGCGACACCCAATTCAGGCATTGCTGGTAGCTGTAACGGCATGATGTAAGACGCATCTTTCACAATCATGTTCAATGCCATACCACGTTGAATGATGGCACCAATCTGTGATTCTGGTGTCGTACGTTCAC
Organism: Acinetobacter sp. Tr-809; assembly: GCF_011753255.1. Classification (NCBI taxonomy): domain Bacteria; kingdom Pseudomonadati; phylum Pseudomonadota; class Gammaproteobacteria; order Moraxellales; family Moraxellaceae; genus Acinetobacter; species Acinetobacter sp. Tr-809. The sequence continues at coordinate 54,922 of NZ_VWVZ01000005.1, read as the reverse complement.
TCCAGTCTTTTAATTTAATAAAGGCAAGACCCGCGTTTTGACCCACCCCTGTGAAAGAGAAACCAGCAACTGTAAAGATCGACTCTACATTTTCTTTTTCCTTATTCAAGAAGTAGCCCGTCATGGTATCAATGACTTTATCAGTACGTTCCAAGCTCGCACTTGGTGGTAACTGAACTAAGGTCATGACCACACCTTGGTCTTCTTCTGGTAAGAAAGAAGATGGCAATACCTTGTAGATACCAACCAATGCTGCGATGACAACAATATAAAGCACACCAGAGAATAACTTGTGGTGGGTCATACGATTGACACCGCCTTGGTATTTCTCTGAAAGTTTTTCAAAGCTACGGTTAAACCAGCGGAAGAAACGCGCGAAAATATTGTTGCTTTCCTGCTTGTTTGGATCGTGTTGTTTTAACAAGGTCGCACACAGGGCAGGGGTAAAGGTTAATGCTACCAGTAATGACAGAATCATCGCGGTAACGAGCGTGATCGAGAACTGACGATAAATAACACCAGTGGTTCCACTGAAGAATGCCATCGGTACAAATACCGCTGTTAACACACTGGTAATACCGACTAAGGCACCCGAAATCTGACTCATTGACTTTTCAGTCGCTGGAATCGGTTCGAGATGTTCTTCTTGCATTACCCGTTCAACGTTCTCAACCACAACGATGGCGTCATCCACCAATAGACCAATGGCAAGTACCATTGCGAACATGGTGAGTGTGTTGATTGAGAAGCCGAAGATATTAATCACGGCAAATGTACCGAGTACAACCACAGGTACAGCCAATGTTGGAATAATCGTTGCGCGCCAGTTCTGTAAGAACAAGAACATTACGATAAATACCAAGACGACTGCTTCAATCAGCGTATGGACAACACTTTCAATTGATAGACGAATAAATGGTGTCGTGTCATACGCAAGCTTGTCTTTTAAACCGCTTGGATAGTTATGACGTAACTCAGATAAACGCTTTTCAACTGCAGCAGCGGTATCCAGTGCATTGGCACCAGTTGCAAGTTTGATTGCAACACCACCTGCAGGGCTACCATTAAATTTCGAGTCGAATTGGTAGTTATCAGAACCCAGTTCTACACGTGCAACATCACCTAAACGAACTTGAGCACCACCTGAAGTATTTTTCAGGAAGATGTTTTTGAACTGTTCAGGTGTTTGCAACATGGTTTGTGCATTCACTGTTGCGTTGAGTACTTGACCCGCAGTCGATGGCGCACCACCGAGCTGACCAACTGCAACTTGAGAGTTTTGTGCACGAATGGCTGTCGCAACATCATTTGGTGTCAGGTTAAAGCTCGTCAGCTTTGCTGGATCTAACCAGATACGCATTGCATATGAACCACCAAATACTTGGAGTTCACCTACACCCGCCACACGACTCAGTGGCTCAGAAATATTTGAGTTCACATAGTCTTTAATGTCAGATGCAGAAAGGCTGTTATCTGGCGAGTAAAACGCAATAACTTGTAAGAAGCTTGCACCAGACTTAGTTACCTTTACACCTTGACGCTGTACGTCAGCAGGTAAAAGCGCTGTTGCTGATTGCAGTTTGTTTTGAACTTGAACCTGTGCGATATCTGGATCGATACCTTGTGCAAAGTTTAAGTTAATCGATGCTTGACCATTACCCGCACTGTTCGATGAAATGTAACGTAAGCCATCCAAACCATTCATTTGTTGTTCAATGATTTGGGTTACGGTATTTTCAACAGTTTGAGCAGAAGCCCCAGGATAAGTTGCAGAAATCGTTACCGTGGGGGGGGCAATTGTCGGATATTGTGCAACTGGCATTTTTGTAAGCGTGATAATACCCGCCAACATAATGACCAGTGCAATCACCCAAGCGAAAATTGGGCGATGGATAAAAAATTGAGCCATGCAATCTACCCCTTAAGCTTCTGAAGTTGCTTTTTGTTCAGCTTTTGGTGAATTGGCTTGCTTTTGTTGTTCAGCAGCTTTTGGTGCTGCATTTTGACCTTCAGCTGCTTTTGGTTGATAAGGTTTAGCAGACACTTCTTGGCCTTCTTTTACCTTGGCAACACCATCAACAACAACTTTATCACCAGCCTGTAAGCCTTCAGTTACAATCCAGTCTTGACCTTTGACACCCACAGTTTTAACTGGACGTGTTTCGATCGCACCTTTAGCATTTACCACTAAAGCAATTGCTTGTCCTGTTGGTAAACGAGACACAGCTGCTTGAGGGATCAGATAAGCGTTTGGTAAAACTCCTTGCGAAATTTTAGCCGTTGCATACATACCTGGTAATAATAAATGGTTTGGATTTGAGAAGACTGCACGTAAAGTCACAGTACCTGTATCCGGATTCACGCTCGCATCAGAGAAAGCGAGTTGACCTTCAACTGGGTATTCAGAACCATCTTCCAGCGTGATTTTGACACGGGTATTGTTGCTGTTATTCAAGCTGCCTTTACTGAGTTGTTGGCGTAAACGCAATAATTCAGCACTGGATTGATTGATATCAACATAGATTGGATCTAATTGTTGAATCGTGACCAATGGATCAGCTTGGTTCGCAGTCACCAACGCACCAGGCGTTACCGAAGAGCGGCTAGATTGACCAGAAATTGGCGCGCGAACAGTTGAGTAACCCAAAGTAATTTCAGCATTTTTCAATGCAGCTTCAGACGCAGCGACATCAGCTTCAGCCAATTTTACTTGAGCATTGATATCATCATATTCTTGTTTAGAAACAGCATTTGTTCCCACAAGCTGACGATAACGGCCTTCTTTCACACGTAATGCATTTAAGTTTGCTTGTTGACGCAATAACGTTGCACGAGCACTGTCTGCCGTTGCGCGGTTGGTATTTGCATCAATTTGATAAAGTGCTTGACCTGCTTGAACGTAGCTTCCTTCAGCAAATAATCGTTTTAAGATTACGCCACCTGTTTGAGGGCGTACTTCCGAAACTTGATATGCAGAGGTTCGTCCTGACAGTTCGACGTTTTGTTCAACGCTTTGTGGTTGCGCAACAATGACACCAACTTCTGGAGGTGGCATTTTTTGAGCAGCAGCAGCTTGCTGTGCATCTTTAGGATCTTTGCTACAACCAACAAGCGCAATGCTTGTTGCTAATGCGCAAGCAGTTAGGGCAGGAGCCCAAAGCTTAGCCGACATCATTATTCCACCTCAATTTAGATTTTTTATCTAAAAACAAATTGTTGCTGAAAGTGCTTTGATACAGCCCTAACCAAAGCAACGAAGTCCAAATCAACCCAATTCCCCAACCAGCAAGTACGTCAGTTGGGAAGTGAACCCCTGCATAAACTCTAGATATCCCCATGAATATAAACCATAAAGTAGATACTAAAATGACACTGGTGCGATACTTATACTGTTGACACAACAGCATGGCTAGACTCGCAAGGGTTGCAGCATAAAGGCTATGGGCACTTGGGAAGGATGCGCCATAACTTTGAACCAAGTGATAAAACTCCATTGGTCTTGGCCGATCAATGCTCCATTTCAGAAGCCAACCAATCACAATGCTGCCGCTCACACTTAAAGCGATAAAAGTCACATTCTTATAATTTTTAATCCACGTTTGGTAAATACACAAAAATGTTGTTAAAAATAGTAAAAAAGGCATTCCACCTAGTCGGGAGAGCAGAACTGTCACATGGTTAAGCGTAAATGAACGGTGCTCAAAAAAAGCTTGAACACTAAAAAGGTCTAAAGTTGATGCGTTGGAATTCATTAATCCAATCACACCGAGTCCTAAAAAAAAGCAACCAATACAAAGCAATAGGTACGGCATGCGCTACTCATTATTTGCTTAACCATTATTCAGGGTTGTTGAGTGTTTGAAAGTGTACTCGCGAGTACACTTTTGGTCAAGTCTTGAAATTTTATGATAATTTCATTTTTGTGTTTTTTTAAGGGCTAGTAAAAAAACATAACAAAATTTGATGTATATCTCATTTTAGATTGATATATGTACTTATTGAAATAGGCTCTTTTTAACTTATTCGTTTCACCATATACACCACATATCTGCTATAGAACATGATTAAACGAAAGCAAAAAATAAACGACTTATTTCAAGTACATTATAAAATTCTTAGGACGTCAGTAATCAAGAAGCATTGTTTCGATCTCTATCATTCAAATTGAGATACGGACTCACGTCATCGTATCTCCTTAGGGAAAGGGGATACCATGGCTGAGAAGTGATCTATTGAACAATAGACGCAGGGAATACCAACCCATTTGAACTATTTTTGGTGGATTGATTATACGTAAAAATAGTTCAAATGTTAGACTTGTACTTCACCGTTTTTTCTGTACAAAGTTAGTGATGCGAAGATGCGTTCTTGGTTTGCTCTTCAACTTCTACGGGCTGCTTAGGTGGCCAGAAAAAATCACTTGGTCGAGTTAAGAAATGCGTTGTTACTAACTTGGCTAAAGGCTTCCATTGTGCAAAACGAACACGACGTGCGCGTAGAGCAACAATAATTGTTAAGGTGAAACTGACAAATAAGTTGGTTAAGCCGATTAGCATAACACCTAAGAATGATACCAAAATTAAACCAATGTCAGGACCACCAATGGTCATTAAACCTTGAATAAAGTTGGCAGAAGCAAAGGCAATATGACGGATATCTAAAGGCAAACCTAAGATAAATCCAATTGTGCCCATACTTCCAAGCATGATCCCGAACAAGAAGTTACCTGCTAATGCACCAAGGTTGGTCTCAATATAGTTGGCAAACTTGTCTAAACGTTGTTGTCCCATCCAGCGTTTTAAGCGGCGATGCTGTTTTAAACGTGGGCCGACTTTGCGATAAACCGCTAAGTTATCAAAATAGCCAGCAATCAAACCAGAGAAAAACAAACAAACACCAGCAATTGCTGCATGCGGAACAGCCAATGAGGTAAATGGATTGAGACTATGTAGCAATGCGGCTGACTTGGCATGATTGAGTAGAGGTTCACCTAAATTGTATTGCCACAAATAAGTAATCAGCGCTGCGGTTGGGATTGCAATTGAGATATTCCCCAAAATCGCAATAAACTGGGTTCGAATAATATTAATAATCAATGCCGCTAGTTCTGCGATCTGCGCAGTTTTACTGCCTTTTTGCTGTTGTACAGTCGAGGCAAGTGCGGCAGCAGTCATCGCTGGCTGTTTGGTTGCAACAGTAAAATGCAGTACATGAATCAGCATAAAACCAAGTGCATAGTTCATGCTGTATAAGAAAGCATGTCCAAAAGGTGCGAGTACCAAGCGTGCCGTTAAAATTTTCAGTGTCGCCATGGTGGCAATGATCGCACCTGCGCCAGCTGCAGCTTTATACATGCCAAAGAAGCCAGCTTTGTCGGTACTTACATAATGCTCGCCTGTTTTACTGGCATTCTCAGTGACCTGTAAGGCAATCAATTCACTGGTCGAGGTGAGCAAATGACGTACACTTTTTTCATTATAATGTGCTTTGGTCAAATCGACGATCAGCTCACCCAATGCGGTATAACGTGCATCATTTTTACTGGCTAACAAGGTCAGCAGCAGTTCAATACGGTCAATCGCCTGTTCTAATAGCGACAATAAGTAGGTCAGACTGATACTGACCCCAATCCGTTTGGTGGCACGGCGAATTTTTAGCACTACTTCACGACACTGATCAAGCATCACAAAGGCTTGTGAAGCATCAGGTGGTGGTAAAACTGCAACCGCATCTTGATCATCAATCTGTTTTTTATATTTTTCGATGAATTCTACGATTTCTCGGTTTTGTACCAAAAAAGGCGATTCATATTCGGTAATTTCGGGTTGGGCATTAATAAATTCAGGATATAAACCGATACCACTAATCCGATAGGACAATACCGTAATCGCTTTAATTAGCTCATTCTTTGAAATTTGCTTTTCTCTGGTATTGCTTTGGCTTTCACCTAACAGGTTGAATAGTGTAATCCAGTCTTGATTCTCAATCAGATCGAGCCATTCACTGTCATTTTCTTGGTGAAAGACTTTCCCAATGAGGGTTTTAAGCTGTTGACCGTCTTCGACCAAAGGGAGGAAGTGCGCGCCTAGACGTTGCCCTAATTGGTTCCAGAAACCATCAAGCGATAGAATGCCACTATCGGCATATAAGCTAAGCTGTTTGTATTGGCTGATCAGCTTAAGTAAAAAGTTTTGCAGTAGAATTGCAGATGTTGGAGTGAGTAATAATATTTTGATTAGCGCATGAATACGCTGCTTGACCTCATCTGCATTATTTGGATTTTTTGGCCGTATACGGTCGACCAGTTCGATGAGAAGTTGTTCGTCAAGAACAGCTTGAGGTTGATCAAGCTGATCCTGCATTTTTAAAAAAAGATCAGATAACGTTAAATGCATAGGCGGTCAAAAAATTATTGTAGACGATGTAAAGCCATTAAGGTCAAATTGATCAGTGCTTGGCGATATTCATTATCTGGTAGCGCTTTTAACGCTTCTAAAGCAGCATCCGTTTCTTGTTGCGCACGTTTTTGACAGTAATCTAGGCCACCCGAGTGATGAACAATCTCAATCACTTTATCTAATTGCTCAACACCACCCGTTGCAATACTACGACGAATGATCGCTTGATCCTCACCAGTTGAATGGGCTAATGCTGAAATTAACGGTAAAGTTGGTTTACCTTCCATCAAATCATCACCAATATTTTTACCTAATGTTTCCGCATCAGAGGTGTAATCTAAAATGTCGTCGATAATTTGAAAAGCATTGCCAAAATGACCAGCAAAACGACGTAACGGTTCACGGTATTCTTCAGTTCCTGCCAAAATGGCGGCACCTTCGGTTGCAAGTTCAAATAAACGAGATGTTTTACCGTGGATAATTCTTAAATATGTTTCTTCAGTGGTTTCTGGTTGGTGTTGAGATTGTAGTTGTAAAACTTCACCTTCTGCAATTTCACAAGTTCCAGTCGAGAAATCTTTTAATAAGGTCATATTATTTAAGTCGACCAATAAATCGAAAGCTCGAGAGATGAGGAAGTCACCGACTAAAACTGCTGTTTGATTATTCCACGTTGCATTTGCGGTTGGACGACCACGGCGTAAACTTGATTCGTCGACGACGTCGTCATGAACTAAGGTTGCAGTGTGTAGCATTTCAATCACAGCAGCTAAATGCTGTGCTTGTTGCATATTGGCTAAACCACAGGCACGTGCAGCCAGTAAGCACATGATTGGGCGCATACGTTTGCCACCCGCTTCAACAACATGCTTGCTGACACTCATCACTAAACCAACTTTAGAACTAATCCCTTCATTAATGAGGTGATCCATCGCAGCAAAATCTGTCGCAACAGGGGAGAGAATGTCTTGCTTAAAATCGATAACCATATGAAGGAAAACCTCGTATAGGTGGTAATGTTGCCAAGTGTATCAATTAATCTGTGACTAAACAGTTATACAGACTGTATAATTTGTCATTTAAAACACAATGAAGAGCTTTTTGGTCTTAAATTAGACAGAAAAAGGCGGTTTTCATCAAACGCCATTACTTTACTTAGGGCACTGTAAAAACACAGTTTGTTATTGTCACATTTTGTTTTCAAAAATGTATTTCAAATTTTGATGCGAATCAATCAAAACAGCTCGCCATCAATCTAATTGATTTTACTGGAAAATCCAAGCAAGTTATCGTTATGCGTGCATTTATACAAAATAACTTGTTGTTTGATCAATTTTCACTTAAAATTTGTCCCCTTGTATAAACCCAGTGGCGCTCGTTTTAAGATCGGTATATCCTTTTATCGGCACGACGACACGGGCATGTTGGAGTACATTATGTACGCAGTAATCCAAAGCGGTGGTAAACAGCACCGTGTTGTTGAGGGTGAAACCCTTAAAGTAGAATTATTGAAAGCTGAAACTGGTGCGACTATTACGTTTGATGACGTATTAATGGTTGTTAACGGTGACAACATTCAAATCGGTGCTCCAGTTGTAGCTGGCGCAAAAGTAACTGCAGAAGTAGTTGGCCATGGTCGTCACGACAAAATCCGCATCATCAAAATGCGTCGTCGTAAACACTACCGTAAGCAACAAGGTCACCGTCAATGGTTTACCGAGTTGAAAATTACTGGTATCGCAGGCTAACACGAGGAGTAAATAGACATGGCAACTAAAAAAGCCGGTGGATCGACGAAGAACGGTCGTGATTCGAATCCTAAGATGTTAGGTGTTAAAGTTTACGGTGGTCAAACTGTAACTGCTGGTAACATCATCGTTCGTCAACGTGGTACTGAGTTCCACGCTGGTGCAAATGTTGGTATGGGCCGTGACCATACTTTATTTGCTACTGCTGACGGCGTAGTAAAATTTGAAGTGAAAGGTCAATTTGGCCGTCGCTATGTAACTGTTGAAGCTTAAGTTTTAATAGTTCGAAAAACCCGCTTTTAGCGGGTTTTTTTATGCCTACTGGATTTTAAGGTGGAGAGTTTTATGGTTTTCCAAATTGCCCTGTTTTTAAATCGTCATAGGCCTGCAGAATTTCCTCATAACTGTTCATCACAAAAAAGCCATGTCCATTGATTGGTTCTTGTAAGGGCGGTGCGGATAAAAATAGCAAATCGCAATTTTCTAAAGCGGTAACTGCTACATCATTGTCGAAACTGGACATGATTGCCAAAGCTTGTTCTTCTAAAACTTCTTCTTCAGCAGAGAATTGAAGCTTTCCATTGCGTAAATAAATTAAGGTGCTATCACCATGATTGGCGGGAAGTATAAGATGCTGTCCTTTAGCCAAATGGATATCAAATACATGCATTGGGCTAAAGGTTTGCGCGATACCCTGCGTACTCTTAAATTGTCCTGCCACGATACGAACATAGCCTGCATTATTTTCGAGTATAACTTTTGGTATATTGTGATTCAGCAAGCTTTGGTAATGTGGTGCAGACATTTTATCTTTGGCGGGTAGATTGACCCACAATTGCACCATTTCAAATAATCCACCTTGCTCACGAAATTCAGGACTGAAATGTTCAATATGTTGTATACCTGATGCAGCAGTCATCCACTGCACATCACCTTGGCTAATCACGCCACCACTTCCTGTTGAGTCTTGATGTTGCAGTTCACCAGCAAAAACAAAGGTGACGGTTTCAAAACCACGATGCGGATGTTCATTGACACCTTTTTTAGTACTTTTAGGTGGTAAACGTCCAGGTCCAATATGATCTAAAAGCAAAAAAGGGGAGGTGGTATTGCCGAGTTCCTGGTAAGAAAAGACTGACAGGGCGGGATAAAAATCACCAATTGCAAATCGAGTGTCATTACGGTGGATAAAGGCAAGACTTTTCATGGATGGTGCTTTTTTAAGTTATTGGTTTTAGGTTATCAAACTCTTATTTTTCGTCTAGAGCATTGTTGATGAATAATTTCTCTGATCTGGCATTGATGTCCTTAATCGGTGAATGGTCGAAAAGTTGATTTTCATCCTTACAATCTCTACATAAAGGCTGCAACTTCATACATAATGCAGAACTTTGCGACACGAATTACACAAAACCGTTGCTTTTCTTCATTTTTTTAATGATCAAAAACAGTAAGATGTCGTCATACCAGTAGAAATCTGATAGAAGGTTGTTTTTATGAATTTCGTAAAAAAAATGGCTTATGCTGCAACGTTAAGTGCAATGACACTTGCTCCAGTTGTGAGTAGTCAGGTATTCGCTGCACCTGTAGCTGCATCGGCTCAACAAGCGACCACAAGTTTGGTTCAACAGTTATCTGGCTTGCAACGATTCACCGCAGATTTTGAACAAACCACAAAAGTTGCACCTAGTAATAGTAATAAAGTCGCACAGAAGAAGGGCTTAACTGCTCAACATATGAATCAGACCTTCAAAGGGACCATGAAAGTTGAACGTCCTGGGAAATTCTATTGGGAAACTACTAGTCCTGCTAAACAAACCATTGTAACCACAGGCAAAGTGGTGTGGATTTATGACCCAGACTTGCAGCAAGCAGTGCGTCAAAGTTTGGATGATCAAATTGCCAATACCCCTGCATTATTGTTATCGGGCAATACTAACCAGATCATGCAATCTTATCGTGTGACTCAACCTGACCGTACTAAACTGTATTACACCTTATATCCAAAACAGGAAGATGGTGCGTTCCAGAGCTTAACCATTAGTTTTGGTGGCAATAAAGCACCGAATTTGATGGTGTTACAGGACTCTTTAGGTCAAACCACGTATGTCCGTTTCAGTAATATTAAGGTGAATCAGGCGATTCCAGCATCGGTGTTTAATTTTACACCGCCAAAGGGTACCGATATTATTGATCAGTAATTGATTGTTTGATTTAAAAAGCCGCACATGTTGCGGCTTTTTTTATGTGAAGCTTGGATACATTTTTTAATTTCATCTCTGGGCAAGGCTTTGTATAGTGAAGAAAAACATCAGAGACTTGCATGACGATGAATACTTCACAACTATCAAAAATTATTCCACTTATTCCCATCCTGACTGTCGTTGCGTTCGCAGGTTGCCAACCTAAAAAAGAGTCCGCAGCGGCAACTGAAAAAGTGGATATTCCATTGATTCATGCAAAAGTGGTGGCTGTTAAAATTCCAAAGCAAAAAGTGTGTTTGGAAGATGGCTGTACCACTTATGATTTACAAACGGTTGAAACTAATCAGAAATGGATTAATGAATATTTCGTCAATCGTATGAAAAAGGCCGAGCCGAATGCTTTTTCAAATATTGCAGATCAGAAAGTCAAAGTCCCAGCAGATGAGCCATCGCAAAGTGAAAGCAGCACTTATGTACGCTTTGTTGGGCAAAATTATAATCTAGCGACTTTTGCAATTCAGACCTATTCCTATTCTGCAGGCGCTGCACATGGCATGTCACATCAAGAGTTTGTGAATTTTGACTTGAGCAATAAAAAACACATTACGGTCAGTGAGTTGCTTAAACCCGATATGAATACCAAACTACGCGATGAACTCTATGCATCCAATCAAAACTGGTTGGAAGACCACAGCATTAAAAAAGAACAGTTACAGGTCAGTGATAACTATTACTATGGGGTAAATGGCATTGTATTTGTTTATCCACTCTATGAATTGGCATCTTATGCAGAAGGCATGAGCGAGTTGACCTTGCCATACTACGCAGCCAAGCAGTTTGTGAAGGCTGAATATTTACCAAGCCTATCAAAAGATCCGAACTAGTTTTAGTGCAGCATTTACATATGATGTGTAGATGCTGCGCAATCGCTGTATTTTTTTGGGTTAAAGCCTTACACTATAGCCAGTTTTTTTCTCTATTCATGATTGATTATGATCGACCCAAAATTACTCAGAAATAATATTGAAGCAGTTAATGCTGCTTTGGCAAAACGTGGTATTCAGCTAAATGTACAAGAGTGGGCTGATTTAGAAGCTCGCCGCAAAGATTTGCAATCCAAAGCTGAAAACTTACAAGCAGAGCGTAATGCTGGTGCCAAACAAGTCGGTCAAATCAAAAAGTCGGGTGGAGATGCTTCTGAGATCATGGCGCGTATGGCGGCCATTGGTGATGAAATCAAAGCTGCTGAAGTGGCTTTGGCTGAGCTGCAAGCTGAGCTTGAGCAAAAGTCTCTTGCAATTCCAAACTTGCCAGATGAATCTGTTCCCTTTGGTAAAGACGAAAGCGATAACCTTGAAATCTTGAAGTGGGGTACACCACGCCAGTTTGATTTCGAAATCAAAGATCATACCGATCTTGGTGAAATGATGGGTGGTCTGGAGTTTGAAACAGCGACCAAATTAACAGGTTCACGTTTCAGCGTATTGAAAGGACCTTTGGCGCGTTTACAACGTGCCTTGACTCAGTTCATGCTCGATACACACACGCTTAAAAATGGTTATACCGAAGCTTATGTACCATATTTAGTCAATGCAGACAGCTTACGTGGTACAGGTCAGCTCCCTAAGTTTGAAGAAGATCTGTTCAAGCTACAAGGTGAAAAAGAATATTACCTGATCCCAACTGCTGAAGTACCAGTGACCAACTTCGTTCGTGACGAAATTATTGATGCGGATCGTTTGCCGCTGAAATATTCTGCACATACGCCATGTTTTCGTAGCGAAGCAGGTTCTTATGGTCGTGATACCCGTGGTTTGATTCGTCAACATCAATTCGACAAGGTCGAAATGGTGCAAATCGTAAAACCAGAGCACTCTATGCAGGCACTTGAAGAGTTGACTGCACACGCAGAGGGCATTTTGCAGGCATTGGGCTTACCATACCGTAAGATTTTGCTCTGTGGTGGGGACATGGGGTTTGGTGCAGTCAAAACTTATGATCTAGAAGTTTGGGTACCAAGCCAAGATACTTATCGTGAAATTTCAAGCTGTTCAAATGTGGGCGATTTCCAAGCACGCCGCATGAAGGCACGCTACCGTGTCGATCAGAAGAAGATCGAATTGGTGCATACCTTAAATGGTTCAGGTTTAGCGGTCGGTCGTACTTTGCTTGCAGTGATGGAAAACTATCAACGCGCTGATGGTTCAATTGAGATTCCAGAAGTTTTACGTCCATATATGGGCGGTGTTAGCTACATCGACTAAACTTTGCATCGAATTTGTGCATAGTTTTTGCTTAAGCTCAATCAGATTGAAAATATAGAGGCGTGACGTGGAAATTTTCCCAATCTCTTTAAAGTTGCAGCAGCAACGTTGTCTGATTGTGGGTGGTGGGCATATTGCCTACCGCAAAGCAAACCTGCTCGTCAAAGCTGGTGCAATTGTTGATGTGATTGCACCAGACATCATTCCTGAATTAGGTCAACTTGTTGAGCAATCAACGGGGCAATATATACAAGCGCCTTTTTCTGAAACCATTTTGGTAACAGCCTATCGCTTAGTGATTGCCGCGACAGACCAACCTGATGTTAATAAAACGGTATTTGAACAGTGTGAACAGCGTAATCTACTGGTCAACAGTGTCGATGATATTCCGCATTGCCGCTTTATGGTGCCTGCGATTATTGATCGCTCACCGTTGGTGATTTCGGTGGCTTCCAATGGAGCATCACCCGTTTTATCTAGACAGCTGCGCACTCAGATTGAAACCATTGTGCCGCACGGTATGGGCAAATTGGCTGAGTTTTCAGGCCAATGGCGTAAGCAAGTGAAAGCCAAAATTGCCAATCCAGATGAGCGTCGTATCTTCTGGGAAAACCTGTATGCCAGTCCGCTGAAAGAACAGGTTTTCAATGACAATATTGAAGTGGCAAATGATCTGATTGAGCAGGCTTTAACGGAATGGACTGCACCGAAAGGTGAGGTGTATTTAGTGGGTGCAGGTCCAGGTGATCCCGAGCTTTTGACCTTAAAAGCCTTACGTTTGATGCAGCAAGCCGATGTGGTGATTTACGATCGCTTGGTGTCTGCACCCATCTTGGAATTGTGTCGCCGTGATGCTGAAAAGATTTATGTGGGTAAAGCCCGTTCTAATCATTCGGTTCCACAAGATGGCATCAATGCTTTATTGGTTGAATATGCACAGCAAGGTAAACGTGTTTGCCGTTTAAAAGGCGGTGATCCTTTTATCTTTGGACGTGGTGGAGAGGAAATTCAGGAATTGGTGGAAGCCAATGTGACTTTCCAAGTTGTTCCGGGTATTACCGCAGCTTCAGGTTGTTCTGCCTATGCAGGTATTCCACTGACGCATCGTGATTATGCGCAAAGTGTACGTTTCCTGACAGGGCATTTAAAAGAAGGCTCACCTGAATTACCTTGGAATGAGCTGGTTTATGAAAACCAAACTTTAGTCCTTTATATGGGACTGGTCGGTTTGGAGCGTATTTGTGAACAATTGATTGCACATGGTCAACGTCCAACCATGCCTGTGGCCCTAATTTCTAAAGGTACTACTCCTGATCAAAAAGTGGTGGTGGGTACATTGGCAGATATCGCGACCAAAGTATCTGAACATCAGATCATAGCACCGACTTTAACCATTATTGGTGAAGTGGTGAGTTTACGTGAACAGTTAAAATGGCAATAGAATCCCTCCTTGCGGAGCTATAACCGCTCCTCACCTCTTTAAAAAAGAGGAGGAGTTCCTCCCTTTTTCAAAGGGAGGATAGGAGGGATTATGAAAAGTAGAGAAAATTTGTGATTCATGTCGTCCTATACGAACCTGAGATTCCAGCGAATACAGGTAATATCATTCGTCTATGTGCCAATACAGGTGCGCAACTACATTTGGTCAAACCATTAGGCTTTGAGCTGGATGATAAAAAGTTGAAACGTGCAGGATTGGATTATCACGAATGGGCAAGAATGCAAATCTGGGACAATATCGAACTTTGCCTTGCTGACTTAAAAGCCAAAGGGGTAGAGCATGTTTTTCCACTCACCACTAAAGGCTCAGCGACACCGCATACGGTTGATCTGAATCGTCCAGTTGCCTTGTTAATGGGGCCTGAAACCCGTGGTCTGCCTGAGCAGGTACGTCTCATGTTCCCGCAAGAACAGTGGATCCGTTTACCGATGGCTGAAAATTCAAGAAGTTTAAACCTCTCTAATGCAACTGCTGTGATTGTCTATGAAGCGTGGCGACAACAGGGTTTTAAACAACTCTAATTTCCCAGCTTAGATATCTCCATATGGGCTTGCCACAACCAGCGTATAGCCATTTGGGTCTTTAAACCAAATTTCGCGATGATGTGCGTTGGGGTTATATTTAGGACCTTCCAAAATTTCAACTTGATGGGTTTGTAGCTTTTTGACAATCTCATCAAATTGATCGCTTTCAAACCAAAGCAAAACGCCGTTACCAACCACTCGTTTCGGATCTCCGATATGTGGGTGATCATGCGCTTGCCATTGGTGCAGTTGCAGTACCATGTTCTGCTCAAACAGCAACTGTTCATAGTCTTTGCCGCCATGCCCGCTTTTTAAGCCAAGCACAGTTTGATACCACTGACTGGTTTTCTCGACATCTGCAACTGCAATTAAAGGTTGTGGGTACATAGACACCTCACGGAGTTATTCGAGTTCTTGTTCCTGTATCGTATCAAAACGTCGTTGAGCGTAAATCACCTGTTCAATATTACTTTCAGCCCAATCTTTGAGTTGATAGGCCATTTCTGCAACTTCTAAACCGAGTGTGGTGAGTGAATAATCCACCCGAATTGGAGCGGTATTCTGCACTTGGCGTTCGATAAAACCGTCTCGTTCCAGCATTTTTAGTTTCTGTGACAATACCTTAGGTGAGATGCCTTGAATGCTTTTTTTTAATAGATTGAAGTGTTGGGTTTCTCGCGCAAGTACATTGATGATCATCAGTACCCATTTATCTGCAATTTTTTCAAAAAATAACCGAGCAGGGCAATGTTGTTGATAAATATCGTATTTTAATGCCTGATTCATAGCGACAGCCCTCATTTTCTCAATGAAATGTCAGTAGTTACCAGTTGGTAACTAATTGACACCTAGTTTCTAAAATATATCATTAAATCGAGCTTTTGAAAAATTTTGGATACACTCATGACACAAATTGCAGTTGTTTACTTCTCGGGCTATGGCCATACCAAAGTTGTTGCTGAAACTTTTGCGAGTGCGATTGATGCCTCTCTGATTGAAATTGATCAGAATGGTGAAATTACGGAACAGGATTGGCAAACACTCAATAATGCGCAAGGTATTGTTTTTGGAGCGCCAACTTACATGGCGGCAGCCCCTTGGCAGTTCAAGAAATTTGCCGATGCTTCGTCAAAAATCTGGTTTACCCGTGGTTGGCAGGATAAGGTGTTTGCAGGTTTTACCAATAGCGCGAGCTTGAATGGTGATAAGCAAGTGACCTTGATTCAGTTACAAACTTTGGCATCTCAACATGGTGGTATTTGGGTGAGCTTGGGACTATTGCCTGCCAATACCAAAGATGCAAAACGTGAAGATGTGAACAATTTAGGCGGTTCAGTCGGCTTGTTGGTTCAATCGCCATCAGATGCGAGTACCGATGAGATCCCAACAGGGGACTTGGAAACAGCGAAGCTTTATGCAAAACGTGTGAAATCGGTTGTTGAAAAGCTGCACGGCTAAATTTTCAAGCCATAAAAAAGGCGCATTGAGCGCCTTTTTTATTAACTTATCAGATTAATGTCTGTCATCAAATTCATTATGCTGTGGTGCATTGTATTTGAAGCCTTTAGTCTTATAAGCAAGATAACCGACACCGATTACTGCCCAAGCCAAACCAATCTGTAAAGCCAATTTATCAATTTCTAACCACATCATAAACACGCTGGCGAAACCTAGTGTAGGAATGATGATGTAACTGATAATGTCTTTTGGTGTCTTGTTCTTGCCATCTCGCAACGCGTAGCGAGAAATCACCGAGAAGTTAACAAAGCTAAATGCAGTTAATGCACCAAAGCTAATCAAGTTCACGATATGCTCAAGATCAAGGAAACCAGCAGACAGCGCAACAACACCTACAATCAAGATGTTGTAAGTTGGGGTGTGCAAGCGTGGGCTAATATGACCGAATAACTTCTTATTGATCACACCATCACGACCCATCACATACATCAAACGCGATACACCTGCATGTGCCGAAATACCTGATGCCATTACTGCCACGACTGCAAAGTAGAGCACCATGGTCTTAAATGCAAGGCTACCAATCGCTGCAACCATCACGGGCTGAGACTCATCCAATGGATTGAAGTAGGTACTCGGATTACTTGGGAAGTAAAGCTGAATAAAGTAGGTGCTGACAATGAAGATGATACCCGCAACCAAGGCTGTAGTGAAAATTGCACGTGGCAAAGTTTTCTCAGCATCTTTGGTTTCTTCTGCAAGTGAAGAAAGTGCATCAAAGCCAGTAAATGAGAAACATAGAACGGTTGCACCTGCAATTAACGCCCCGACAGAGGTCATTTCATTCCAGAATGGCGCAAGCGACCATAATTCAGCTTTGTCCGGATTCAGTGTGCCATCGGCATAGACCCCTTGCGTAAGCAGGATATAGACCTGATACACAAAGTAGAAAATAACACCGAGTTGGATCACCACAATAGTACTGTTAAAACGCGCGACAAAACGTGCTCCAAACAGGTTGATCACCGTCATCAGGACGGTTAAACCAATGACCCAAATCCAGTTATTGACTTCTGGGAAGAGTGCTCTCAAATAAATATCAGCAAGAATGATATTCACTAGAGGAGAGAGCAAATAATCTAACCACGAAGACCAACCCACCATAAAACCAACATTAGGGTGAATCGACTTTTGGGCATAGGTATATGCAGAACCAGAAGATGGATAACGACGAATCATGTGACCATAACTGATCGACGTTAAAAGAATTGCAACTAAGGCAAATATGTAGGAAGTCGGTACATGACCACCACTTCTTTCAGATACTAAACCAAACGTATCAAATAAAGTTAATGGTTGAATATAAGCTAAGCCAATAATGATGATGTGCCAAAGCACAAGATTCTTTTGAAGCTTCGCTGTTGGTTGAGTCCCAGATAAATTTGTCAACGGCGTTATCCTCATAATCGTTGATCAAAGATCAGCCATAGTGTTAAGGATCGTTTGAGACAAAAACGATCCCCCGTACAAAAAACGAAAGTGCGCCAATCTATCCTAAAACACTATAAATTGTCAGTACTTTTATGCTTTTTTTAGCAATTTTTTTGCCAATTGGGTAAATAAATAGATGAATAAAGATTCACTTAAAAATGAAAAGCCCCGATATTCAATCAATATCGAGGCTGTTAAGCAGGAATACTTGATTTAACTTAATGTATTACCATGCTTTTTGTAAGATTGCACGAATGTCTTTCAGGTTTGCTTCTTTCGGGTTGTAAATGATAGAACCATCATTGAGTGCCTTGTCTGCAACCTCATCCAGTTGCGCTTCAGTGACTTTACCTGTTTCACGTAACGTACGTGGCAATTTAGTCAAGCTGAATAAGCGATCACGCATGGCTAAAATCGTCGAAATTGCTTTGTCAGCGCGTAAGTTGGCTGGTGTTTGAGCGTAAATATCAGCGCCCGCGAGAGGCAGCAGTAATTCACCAATCTTGTCGCCATTAATCTCTTTGTTGTATTCCAGAACGTATGGCAGGAATAAGTTCATGCATAAGCCGTGGGGCAGATGTGCAACTGCACCAAGCGCATGACCCAATGAGTGAACTAAGCCCACCATTGAATTAGAGAAGGCAATCCCCGCCATGGTGGATGCTTGTGCAAGCTCTAAACGACCTTGTGCATCGCTTGGGTTGTCTAGAACTTTGAACAGGTTTTCACTGATCTTTTTAATCCCTGCACTGGCATAGGCATCGCTGAGTGGATTGGCTGCTAAACAGGTGTAGGCTTCTACACAGTGAGTTAGTGCATCCATGCCTGTCATGGCAGTAAGATGCGGTGGTAGAGTCTGAGTCATGCGTGGATCAAGAATCGCGGCATGTGGCATGAGGTAATATGAAGCAAATGCCAGTTTCACATTACGATGTGTGTCGGAAACGACAGCCACCATGGTGACTTCCGAACCTGTACCAGAGGTGGTTGGAATCACGAAGAATGGTTTGAGTGGTTTTGGCAGGTTATGTGCACCTGAATATTGCAATAAATCATCACCACCTTCAGACACCAAGATATTGGTCGCTTTAGAGGTGTCGATGACTGAGCCGCCACCAATCGCAATGATCGCATCACATTTTTGCTTACGGTAAAGTTCTGCTGCTAAGCGAACAACTTCCAAGCTTGAATCGGGTGGAACATCATCAAAGATCGCACCAATCACCGCATCAGTAGTGCTGAATGCTGCTTCGATTGGGTTGAGCAAACCATTGGCACGCACACCTTTATCGGTAATGATCATCGGGCGTTTTGCACCAAGTGTCGCAAGTTCAAATGGGATATGCTCTAAGGCAGCGTTACCAGCAATGACTTTTACAGGACAGAAAAACTCGTAATAAGGCTTAGCCATGTTATGCGCTCCGTTTGAGATATGATTTTGCGACTTTAAGATAAATATTTTTTGCACCCGTGAATTTTTCTTTTAATGTTAATTCAGCAGGGTAGCGCTTGACTGCAAGTGAAGCGATTAGCTTAGGTAAGATCAGGGCTTCCATTTTATTCAAGCAACGCACTAGACGGATGGCGCTTGAAACATCACCATCGGCAATCATACGGTCATTGGCAAAGGCTTGCGCGGTACTTTCTTGGAAAGAAAATACCAAAAATGCATGGGTTAAATGCTTGAAGGTAATGGTTAAATCAGGCTTGCCTTTGTAATTGGACAATAGCTCTAATTGTTTTTCTTCGGTTACTCGAGCAACAAATGCAGGTCCATTGGGGAAAACATTCATTGAAAGGATAAAACCAACAGGAAACTTCGACACTTCCTGTTGTACTTCATCATCCACTTGGCTTGCCATCACGAGGCCACGACCCACAACATCCATCATGAGTTTGACGTAGGCAAATTGCAACGTGGGCTTCACTGCTTTGGTTGAAATCACTTGCGTATCCCTTGTTAAAATTATGCAAAAGCTAATTTAGAGTATTTACTCTAATTTATTTTATTAGAATTGAAAAGTAAATTATTCAGATTTGACTACAAGGTCATTAAACAAATCGGTATTTTTAAAATAGCTGACAAAATCAGCGCAGAGCTGTTCAAAGCTAGGGTAATCTGTCAGTAAGTCCTGTAAGCGTACCATTTCTAAACCTGCGTAACCGCATGGGTTAATGGTCTGAAAACCAGTTAAGTCACAGTCAATATTCAGGGCAAGACCATGATAGCTACGCCCACGACGAATTTTAAAACCGAGTGAACCAATTTTACGTTCATCGACATAGACGCCAGGTGCATCTGGTTTGGCATAGGCATTGATATTATATTGTTTGAGTAGATCAATCATGGCTTGTTCTGCAAAACTAACTAAAGTACGAACATGCCATTTCAAACGGTTCAAGTCTAACAGGAAGTAGGCAACCAACTGACCTTTGCCGTGCCAAGTGACTTGGCCACCGCGATCTGTGTGTACGATTGGAAGGTTGCTCTGCATGAGGATATGTTCAGGCTTGCCTGCTTGTCCTTGGGTCAGGACATCTTGATGTTGAAGTAGCCAAACTTCATCTGGTGTGGTTTCATCACGATTGGTTGTGAAGTCTTTCATTGCTTCAAAACGAGTGGTGTAATCTTGTAGATCATTGAAACAACGAATGATTAAAGTTGGTTTTGCAGCACTCATTACAACAGGATTTCCTTGGCAGCGTTAAATTGATGAGTTGTTGAATTATGTAATGCTTTAAATCAGATAAATAGGGATTTATCGAAAAAGTTGGGTATTATTTTTTTCGAAAAAAAAATCCAAAACACTTTCGTATTTTGGACTTTTTTAATTAAAGCGCTGTCTTAATTAAAGGACAGGCTGCAAGATCAGCGTATAAGGCATGAACTTGTTCCAACTCTTCAAAGCGCAGTTGAGCAGTTAAAGAGTGGTATTTACCTGTACGTGACGGCTGAACTTTTACTGATTCGCCATCAAATTCAGGGAAGTGCTTCTGCAAAATATCAACAACAGCCACTCGAAGTTCATCCCCTGCATTACCAATCAATTTGATCGGATAGTCCATCGGGAAAACCCAAAGATGTTCTTGCAATTCACGAGAAGGAGTGCGGTCTAACATGAGCAACCTCTTAATTTGAAACGCCTGCATCAGTGCAGGCGCTTTTGATCTAATACATAGATGGGGATGAAGTGTTAAACTTCAAGTCTTGTGCTAAGCCAATGCCATGCTTTGGTCTAGCACAAGATTTCCCAAATATTAGTCGTTTTCCAAGAAAGAACGTAAGTGTTCTGAACGAGAAGGGTGGCGAAGCTTACGTAATGCTTTGGCTTCAATCTGACGAATACGTTCACGTGTTACGTCAAACTGTTTACCTACTTCTTCTAAAGTATGGTCGGTTGGCATATCAATACCAAAACGCATTTTCAATACTTTCGCTTCACGTTCAGTCAAGTTTTCAAGTACTTCGCGGGTCGCTTCTTTTAAGCCTTCTGAGGTCGCAGCATCCACTGGAGATGTGATGTTTGAGTCCTCAATGAAGTCACCAAGATGCGAATCTTCATCATCACCGATCGGTGTTTCCATCGAAATCGGTTCTTTGGCGATTTTAAGTACTTTACGAACTTTAACCTCATCCATTTCCAGACGTTCGCCTAACTCTTCAGGTGTCGGTTCACGACCCATTTCTTGAAGAAGTTGACGAGAAACACGATTGATCTTGTTGATGGTCTCAATCATGTGTACTGGAATACGAATGGTACGTGCTTGGTCAGCAATCGAACGCGTGATTGCCTGACGAATCCACCAAGTTGCATAAGTCGAGAATTTATAACCACGACGATATTCAAACTTGTCTACGGCTTTCATCAAACCGATGTTACCTTCTTGAATCAAATCGAGGAACTGCAAGCCACGGTTGGTATATTTCTTCGCAATCGAAATTACCAAACGTAAGTTTGCTTCAACCATCTCTTTTTTAGCACGACGCGCTTTTGCTTCACCAACTGCCATACGTTTCGAGATATCTTTGATATCTTTAACGTTTAAACCAAGATCTTTCTCGATATCAGCAATTTTTTGCTGGAATGCCAATACGTCAGGACGCACTTTTTCTAAATGTGCTTTGGTTTCAGCAGGTGCTTTGGCAATTTGTTCGTCTAACCAAGCAGGATTTGATTCTTGCTCAGGGAACGTTGTACGGAACTGAGTACGATCCATACGACCACGACGCACTGCATAACGCATAATTTCACGTTCATTTGCACGAATTTGGTCATGTGTGCCGCGAATCATTTCTGAAATGATTTCGAATAAACGTGGTGTAAATTTGAACATCATGAACACAGCAGCAAGCGCTTCAAGCGCAGCTTTTGCTTCATTGCTATCACGACCATGTTTCGCGACAACCGCTTTGGTTTCATTCCAAGCAGCTTCTAATTCAGAGAAACGAACTTTAGCAACTTCAGGGTCTGGACCTGATTCACCTTCAGAATCATCATCACCTTCAGATTCTTCTTCTTCGTCATCATCATCGAGTTTGACGTCTTTTGCTTTAGATGAAGAACCTTCGTCGTCTTCAAGCTCAGCTTCTTCTTCAAGAACTTCTGGAATATCTTCGTCAGTTTCTGGATCTAAATAACCAGAGAGAATATCGGCAAGACGACGCTCACCTGTTAAAAAGTCATTATATTCTTGTAAAACAACTTCAACCGCATTTGGCCAGTAAGCAATCGAATGTAAAACGTCACGAATACCTTCTTCGATGCGTTTTGCAATGCTAATTTCGCCTTCGCGTGTAAGAAGTTCAACCGTACCCATTTCACGCATGTACATACGTACAGGGTCTGTGGTACGACCAGGCTCACTTTCAACCGATGCTAATACGGCAGCAGCTTCTTCTTCGGCAACTTCGTCAGCCGCTTCAGTTGATTCACCAAACATGGTGTCATCAGTTTCTGGCGCACGTTCATGCACTGGAATACCAACGTCTTGAAGCATCTGAATGATGTCTTCAATCTGCTCACTTTCCGTAATTGAGTCTGGTAGATGATCGTTAACCTCAGCGTAAGTTAAATAACCTTGCTCTTTGCCTCGGCTAATCAGAGCCGCTACTTGCGAAGTAGGGGAATTCATATCGCTCATCTTTGCTTACTCTTTTGTTGAATCTGTGGCGGTGAAAAACCGTGCATGATAGCACAATTCACGACGAATGTTTTGGATTTGATCGGTTTGCTTTAAATAAAAAATAGCTTTGATTTCACGTTCGTTTCTTGAATATGGGGTTAAGTCATAAATTTTCAAGCAGTCAGTCCTGATTAAAGATGTTTTTTAATTACAATTGTTCTTAGATTATAAATACACAAAAAAACTGACGAAAAAAAGTACAAAACATCGTTTTATCACAAAAAAAACAAATAAAACTTGACAAGGCTGGCTAAGACCGATAAATAGCGGCTAGACCCATTTATATTTTTTCATTAGAGGTACTTAGTGTCTTCTACAGATTTTGAATTAGATGATGATAACTATGGTGAAGATGATGCAGGTTTTGATGAGTCATCTGGAAAAATTACTGCCAAAGAATCATTAGAAAAGCGCCGTTTGATCGATGAGCTTCTGGCGCAACGTCGTTTAGAACGAGAACTCAAAGATTTTGATTACGATTTCGATGACGATGATCTTGATGACGAAGACTAAGCAAAATTGCTAAGACTTTATGTCCGAAAATGTTATGCTGTTGGCGATGTATTTTTAAAATTGGATTAAAGAATGAGCACGTTAGATTTAGACTTATTGAGTAACTATCTTGACGGCGATCAAAATGAATATGGTCTAGATTTTGCAGCGACTCATGGCTTTTTGTGTGCGATTGCAGTTGGTCCACAATTTGATCGTTGGTTAGATGAGCTGTTCGAAAGTAATCAAAAGAAACTTCCTGCTGAAGTTCTTGAGCAGGTTAAGCTTTGGTTGGAATCTATTCGTCAAGATTTAGCCAATGAAAATGGAATCGAGTTTCCATTTGAAATCGAAGAAGCAGACGTTGAATCAAGCTTAGGTGATTGGAGTGTTGGTTTTGTTGATGCCATGTTCCTTAATGAGGATGCATGGTTCGCGCCTGAGTTTGAAGAACAGCTTATCGATTTAACATTACCAATTATGGTGTTTAGTGGAATTGATGAAGAAGATCCACAAATGGAATCTTTCCGCCGTAATGGTCAGTTGATGGATGAATTAGCGGAAGAAATTCCAAATAATTTAAATGAACTTTATCTGATGTACCATACACCAGCATAAACATGCCGCTAATACTGCGGTTATTGTGGTTGATGAATGAGAAACAAATAGAATATTAAAACGCCTCTAGCAGGCGTTTTTTTATTGCCGATTGCTGGTGTTTCGGCTTTGTATTTAGATCGTTTTAAAAATGAGCGAAAAACAGACTCAGTCCTAAAGCACTTAAGATACAACCAATGACTCGATTAATACTGACTTGGCGAGCGAGAATTTTATTGCGAATCAAAGGGGCAGAACAAAAAATTGCCACGAGACAAAACCAAGCCAGATGGCTGCCAGAAATAAATACACCATATCCGATTAATGTGTGTAGGTTGTTATTGCTGGTCATGACCTGTGCATAAATACTCATGATAAAAAGTGTGGTTTTCGGGTTGAGGCTGTTAGTGAGGAAACCATGTCTGATGGCCTGCCAACGTGTGATCTGATGGCTATTTTCATCAAATAAAATGGCAGCTTGCGTAAAGGTTTTATAACCAATATGGATCAAGTAGCCTGCGCCAATATATTGAATCAGTTGAATTAGATTAGGGAGATATTGCTGTAAAAAAGTGAGTCCTATTAAGCTATAACTGATATGGACCCAAACACCCATTGCAATACCATAGGCTGTACATATACCCAAATGACGACCATAAAGATAACTGTTTCGAGTGACTAGGGCGAAGTCTGCACCAGGGCTGATGACCGTTAGCAGGGTGACTAAGGCTACTGCAATGATTTCATTCACTCATCTATTCCTAAATTGATGTATTAAAGATTTTTTATATTTTTCATATTCTTGCTATATTTAAAATTGAAGTTAATTCCTGCAATACATGAGTTTTTGGAATGATTGAGAGAGTATCTTTGAATTCACTCAAGTTTTTTTATTATGTCGCGCGTTATGAAAGCGTGACTGTTGCTGCGGAAAAGCTATTTGTGACGCAAAGTGCGGTGAGCAAGCAACTTAAAAACTTGGAGGAAAGTTTAGGCTTGCTGTTATTTGTACGTGAAGCCAGAAAATTAACTTTAACCTCAGAAGGAGAAGTACTGTTTGATTGTTGCCAGCAGGTATTCCAGCAAATAGATCAGTGTTTATTACAATTACAGCAATATAGCAAAGCGCAAAAGAGCTTAATTCTTTCTTGTGAACCCACACTTGCAATGAAATGGTTAATTCCTCGATTGCTACACTTTAAGCAGCTTTATCCTGAATTTGAAGTCAGTTTATTGACGGGTGGAGGGGCTGTCGATTTTGCTTCACAGAACATTGACTTGGCCTTAAGGCGGGATGACTTCGATTGGGGTGATGTGCTCCATAGCGAAAAAATTGCAGATGAGCAGATGTTAGGTGTGATCAGGAAGAATGATCGTGCAGCACCGACACAAGTGTTTATTTCCAAGTCTAGACCAAAACTATGGCAACAGTTTAAGCGTCAGCACCCAGAACAGTTGAATGATTTAAAACGGTCGTCTCTGGAGCATTTTTATTTGTGTATAGAGGCTTGTTTGGCTGGCTTGGGCGCGACTGTGGTTTCTGCCTATATGGTTGAGCGGGAAATAAAATATCAAATGCTGGATCGGCTGACAGCTGTGTATGCTGATGGCTCCGCTTATCATTTATTATCAGCTCAGCCCTTTGAGGATGATATTCGCAAGTTGGTGTTTAGAGATTGGCTGAAAGATGAAATGCAAAAGAGTCAATTGTGGTTGGCTTCATTTGATCAAACAAAAGCTGAATGATCGTTGTCACCAAGCCTGCGCTTTTAGGGATTTGATTTATTCAGATAAAACTTTTTGATTATCCACCACAGGATATAAAGCAGAACAAGCGCAAAAATGATGTAGCTGATACGTTGCAGAATCGCCAGCATCAGTGCCTGATTTTCACTAAAATGATAACCCAGGTAGGCCAGAAAACTGGTCCAAATCACGGTTCCAGCAGTGCTGTAGAACATAAATTTGGCAAAAGGCATTCTACTCATACCAGCAGGAATACTAATTAAAGAACGTACAGCTGGAATCATACGACCAAAGAAAACAATCCGATGTCCATGTTTGTTAAACCACATTAAGGCTTTTTCTAGGTCAGCCACCTGAATACGGAGATATTTTCCATAGCGCTCTACAAAATTAAACAGACGTTGCTGAGGGACTTTGCGTCCTATCCAATACAACAGCATCGCTGCGAGTATTGAACCTGCACTGCCTGCAATAATGACACCGATCAGGGTAAGTTCGCCCTTTGATGCAGTATAGCCTGCTGAAGGCATAATGATTTCAGAGGGAATAGGGGGGAAGACATTATCCAGAAACATTAAAAATGCGATACCTAAATATCCAAGTTTCTCCATGATCGATAAGACCCATTGTTCCAGTCCCATAATGCCCTTATATGATTCATTTGATTATTGTTTTTAGCATAGTTGTAGTTGATGTAACGCTCAATAGCCGAATCGTTACATGATTTTTATCAGCACAATAAAAAAGCCATAGTTTAACTATGGCTTTAAATTTAATTTTTCAGCTTATAGACGTTTGCGTTTTGCTGCTGCAATTTGTGACTGGCGCATACGGAAGCCCGCTTTTTGCTTGTCAGTGGTTTTATCTATACAGTAAACACAAGAAACACCATGCTCGTAGCTTGGTAACTCGGCTTCAACTTTAGTCAGTGGCCAACCACAAGCGTGACACTTAATATTTTCGCCTTCTTCAACACCGTGTGTAACCGCGGTACGGCCATCAAAGACGAAGCATTCACCTTCCCACATGCTCTCTTCGGCAGGGGTTTCTTCAAGGTATTTTAAAATACCGCCTTTCAGGTGATAAACTTCGTTAAAGCCTTCTTGTAGCAGCAATGACGTTGATTTCTCACAGCGGATACCACCTGTACAGAACATCGCAATTTTCTTGTCTTTATGCTGTTCAAGGTTTTGTTTTACATATTCAGGGAATTCACGGAAGCTTTCTGTTTTAGGATCAATTGCACCCTTGAATGTGCCTGCTTTGTATTCATAGTCATTACGTGTGTCAATTAAGATCACATCATCACGATTAATCAATTCATTCCATTCTTTAGGGTCAAGATAGTGACCGACTAAATCACGTGGCTTAACTTCTACACCTAAAGTTACAATTTCATTTTTGAGTTTAATTTTCATTTTACGGAATGGTTTTTCAGAGCTTTCTGACTCTTTATATTCCATTGCGTTAAAACCTTCGTTCAAAAGGAATTGATGAACTGTATCAATCGCGGCACGGTCGCCAGCAACAGTGCCATTAATTCCTTCAGACGCTACAATCAGAGTTCCACATAAATTGATGCTATTCACTAAGTCCAAAAGACGTTGTTGCAGATCCGCTGCATCTGAAACTTCTTTAAATTGATATAGTGCTGCAACAACCCAATTATTGGTCGCTTGCTGTTCTACAGGTGCAAGCTGTTCTACAGTAGCGTTCATGGATAACTCCAAATGTATTAAGATAGAAAAATAAGGCGCACATTTTAGCGCGAAATCTGAAAATAAGCGAGAAAACCATAAAATAAATATGGTTTTAGAGGAGTTGGTTTTGAGTAATGATCGTCGAATTCCATCATTGACCCCATGTGCAGGGCGCTGTTCAACGGTATTTGGTGATCTAGTCTGTCGTGGCTGTCGCCGCTTTAATCATGAAGTGATTCAGTGGAATACTTATACGGCTGAGCAACGCTTGATGGTGTGGAAACGCTTAGATGCACAACTTGATCAGATCTTGGTGCCTTTATTACCTCATGCGAATGTACAGCATATTGAGGGCTTTATTCAGAATAAGCGTACCCGTGTATTGGAGAGTGCGAGTAAAGGGCGCAAGTTGTACCACGCCTTAAAGATTTGTGAAAAGAATAAACATTTGGCGCATGAAAGTGGTCTTGGTATTAGTGATGCACAAGTTAAGCCGATTTGGGATGAGTTTGAACGTCGTGTACTGGCTTTAGCGAAGGCGAGTTATGAGTTGGCATGGTTGCGTGCCGATGGCATCAGCAATACTTTATTGCGTGCATTAGAGCTAGAAGAAGATGAGATTTAAGACAATCACCTGTTGTAGAGCATCTTGTCGATCATGAAAAGTGTTGATCGACATCTAGCTTATCTTGTTCATATTCTGAGTTTAGTTGATGTCCCTATCCTGAAGCAGGTTGGATAGTTTTAAGGCACTTGGATTGCGGGCAAAATACTGAGCGATGATCTGCTGGTCTTTTTCACGCATCAGGCTTATTTTAAAACCATGTGTGGTGGTTCCAGAAGAGCGACCTCTAGAGCGGTAGATCTTTTCAGTCAGGATGTAAATATTTTTCCCGTCGCTAAAACGCCGATCATCCATAGCCTGTAGCTGCACTGGTTGGGAAAAATGATAGAGAACTTTTAATCGTTGGTAAAACTCATCATAGATATAAATGTTTTGCTGATCTGCAAAAAGATAACTGAAATTTCCTGGATAGGGCTCATTGCTTTGGCTACCAATGAGTTGTAGGTGTGATAAATCAACAGGCGTTGTTCCCCAAAATTTATACTCGGCTACAGTTGGTAATCGATGTTCATTTAAGTAATAAGCACGACCATCTGTTGCTAAATTAAGCTTGTGGCTAAAACGGTTGTTGCCACTAAAAATTTGAGTCTGTTGAGCATTTAATCCGTGAAGCTTTTTATCTCGGTAATAGACAACATGCTGATCGTGAATATATTGGCTATTATTTGGAAATGCTTGACTCTGTTGAGGATCTAAATCTGTTAAGACCGTTGTTTTGTAATAGACCAGTTGATTATCTTTAGCATAAAAATAGCCAAGCGTATTGAATCTTGGATGCAATATTGCCGTGAAATGTGCGGCATTCGCGTTGGTTAAGCGTATATCCCGAAAATAAACCTGTTGACCATCTTTGGTGAAATCATTGCCTAAATAGCTTGTTTGCGCAGGATTTAATTGTGACAAGATGTGGTCTTGCCAGTAAACATGTTGTGGTGTTTTACCGACATTGCTATACAGCTCATCTGCACGATCAGGAAGATTGCCTAAAGCTAAACCTGTAAATTGATTAGCCTTTACTTGAGGAACTAAAAAAGTACCTTGACCTTGTTTAAAAATATAGACCTGATTCTGAAAAGTTTCGAAATTTGTGCCAGAGATTGCCTGTGTTTGTTGATGGGGCAGATCAATACTCCCATCCTCAAATTCATGCCAGAGTAGATAACCCATAAAAAGACTAAAGCTGACTAAAATACCAAGTGTTAATGCGATAGCAGACCATCTCTGTTTTCGTTGGAAAATGTCTAGCGCTTGTTGATCTGCAATTAAAGTGCTTATCTCAATATGAGTCTTTTGGTTGCTACTAGAGCTGTGAATGCGTTGCAACTGTTGCTGTTTTGCCAGTGCTTGCAGTTTTTTCCAGAATGGTAAAAACTCACAATGTTGCTGGGTTAAGGTGGCAGGCCACATCCATGAATTAAAATAAAAATACTGTCGATAAGGTTTGTTTTTACTTAAGAGATGAAAACTATGGATTTGAGTTTGTTGTTGTCGAAGCTGTATCTGAATCAAATCTTGCCAAGAGAAAAAAGTAGATTGTTTTGAATCATCCAGTGCTATGCCTTGCTGATATAGCTTAAAGGTGATGGAGCGTCTAAAGTATTTCTGATAAAGCTGGTTATAGAGGTAAAGCGTTGGGATCAATAAAGCAAACATTAAAGCAATACTGAGTAGTTGGGCGAAGAAAGGCAGGAATTGATAAAGATAGTACAGGCTTAGATCATAACTAAAGTAAACGAGTAGCAGCCAAGTCAGTATGATCATCAATAAAAACAACGTAAAAGACGCAATTTTTATTTGATAGGCGGGTAGTGTGACTTGCATCAAAACAGTGGTTTTTTTGCTCATTGGCTCGATAAAAGTAGTTATGCAAAATGAATGTTGTTTAAGCTTTATTCCAAGAGCATAACCGATAAAATAAAAAAAGGATGCAGAAGCATCCTTTTTTTATTCACGCTAATCGAAATTAACGTTTGATGTCGCGTTGCGTCGAACCTGTGTAAAGCTGACGTGGACGACCGATCTTGTAAGGACCGCTGTGCATTTCTAACCAGTGGCTGATCCAACCAACTGTACGTGCTAGCGCGAAGATTACTGTAAACATACCTGTTGGGATACCAATCGCTTTTAAGATGATACCTGAGTAGAAGTCTACGTTCGGGTAAAGTTTACGTTCAACGAAGTACGGGTCGTTAAGCGCAATACGCTCAAGTTCCATTGCAAGTTGCAATTGCGGATCGTTGATGCCTAATGCAGCAAGAACTTCGTCACAAGTTTCTTTCATGACTTTCGCACGTGGGTCGAAGTTTTTATAAACACGGTGACCGAAGCCCATGAGTTTAACTTCTTTACGTTTTACTTTTTCCATGAATTCAGCAACGTTTTCTACGCTACCAATTTCATCTAACATTTTAAGTACAGCTTCGTTTGCACCACCGTGAGCAGGTCCCCAAAGTGCTGAGATACCAGCAGAGATACATGCATACGGATTCGCACCAGTAGAACCAGCAAGACGAACTGTAGAAGTAGACGCATTTTGTTCGTGGTCAGCATGAAGCGTGAAGATACGATCCATTGCACGAGCAAGAACTGGGTTTACTTTGTAATCACGGTCAGCAGGAGTAGCAAACATCATGTGTAAGAAGTTTTCTGCATAACCAAGGTCATTACGTGGGTAAATGAATGGTTGACCTACAGTGTACTTGTAGCTCCACGCTGCAAGTGTAGGGATTTTCGCGATTAAGCGAATTGCAGTGATTTCACGGTGGTTCACATCTTCGATGTCTAAACCATTGTGATAGAACGCAGATAACGCACCAACAACACCAACCATGATTGCCATAGGGTGAGCGTCACGACGGAAACCATTGAAGAAGCGGCTTACTTGATCGTGAACCATTGTGTGGTTACGTACTTTCGCATCAAATTCTGCTTTCTGTTCAGCATTTGGAAGCTCGCCATTTAGCAATAAGTAGCAAGTTTCTAAGTAGTCTGCTTGAGTCGCTAATTGATCAATTGGATAACCACGGTGTAATAACACACCTTTGTCACCATCAATGAATGTGATCTTAGATTCGCAAGCAGCTGTCGCCATAAAACCAGGATCGAAAGTAAAGTGACCTGATGCTAATACATCTTTAACGTCAATTACATCTGGGCCCAATGTGCCGCTGTAAATTGGTAATTCAATTTCTTTGCCATCAAGCTGTAATACGGCTTTTTTGCCAGTTGCTGCAGACATTCAATAGATCTCCTGTCCTGGTGAATGATTATCTGACTCGAAATACTAATCTTGTCATGTGCGAATCAGACGGTGTCAAAATTTGCTATAAGATTAGTGGCTACTAAAATTTTGTCAATTATACTTAGGGATAAAAAATGACGTTGCTACAGTCAATTAGTCATTCAGTATCGAAGAAAAAACTGAGTAAAATCACAGCACCGGTCGAGTATAATATGTCAAATCAAGTTTCAGGTGCATAAAAAAAATGAAGCATCAGTCCAATTGTAAGTAAATTTTTATTTGGGTCAGATGTTGCTGCTTATAAAATAAATACTTATGACGCTTGCAATCCCTCTATTTGTTAAGGTTTGAGGTGAACTGTTCATTCAAAAAACACCTAAAAGCGTTATTTATGGAGTAATAATTGACCCATTATGGTGCGATTATTTGTATAAAAAATGACTGATTAATTTTGGTTAATTGATTTATGAAAATATATTATTAATTGATTATATTTAATATATAAATGAGGGGTATTATTTTTGACTATATATAAAGGTAGAAAATTTGTGTTGCTTTGAAGCTGAAAAGGGCACTTTTTTGTGAAATAACAAGAAAAGAATTTATAAAATTAAAAAGTATCTATAAAAAATAGTATTTTATTTTTATCATTACAAAACAAATAGATAGTTGTTTTTGATAAAACTTGATGCATTTATCGCCGTTATTATGCGTGTGAATGATTCTTATTTAAAGTTTTTTTCGACTAAAGCGAAAGTTGATTGTTTGTATTTTGATATTTCACGTTTTATAATTCGCTGTCGTTTATAGGTTAGGCATGTGCTGTGCTTGCCTAACAATGCCAGCTTTCCTTTGAATTAATTCAAACAAACTCCAGTTGGAGTTTCTACCTACAGGATGCCCGCTGTGAAAAGCAACAGACCTGTCAATTTGTCCATGGGTCAGGTGTTAGCGGTAAATTTACGCTCACCCGTGGCTATTGCATCAATTCTACACCGTCTATCAGGTGTAATCGTTTTCGTATTAGTTGCAGTTCTTTTATGGATTTTGGATAAATCTTTATCTTCACCAGAAGGATTTGACTACGTTAAAAATGTCGTTTTCGGAAATATCATTGTACGTTTCATCGTATGGGTATTTGTAGCTGGCTTGATTTTCCACTTTATCGCAGGCGTGAAGCATTTACTTGCTGACCTCGGTTTTGCTGAAGAACTTCAAAGCGGTCGTATCGCTGCTACAGTTTCATTGATCTTGTCTGCGATTGGTATTGTCGCAGCATTCGTATGGATTATGTTCTGATGAAAAGTGCTACAGGTTTAACAGGTTCAGGTTCTCGCGATTGGTATATCCAACGTGTCAGTGCTGTAGTGTTGGCTGCATACACTGTGGTTTTGTTTGGCTGGATCCTTTGCAATAGCGGATTTGGTTATGAACAGTGGGCTGGCTTTATGTTGACGTTGCCAATGAAGATTTTCTCTTTATTAGCAGTGTTAGCGCTCGTTGCACACGCTTGGATTGGTATGTGGCAAGTCTTTACTGATTATGTAACGACTCGTCAAATGGGCCCTTCAGCTTCAGGTTTACGCCTTGTACTCACTTCTGCTGTCATTATTTCAGTGTTCGTGTACGCAATCTGGGGTATCCAGATTTTCTGGGCAAATTGATAGGAAGAGATCATGGGCGCAATTAACCCTAAAGAAGATTATTCAAATATTCAAAACCTCACTTTCGACGCAGTTATCGTTGGTGGTGGTGGTTCTGGTATGCGTGCTGCTTATCAACTTGCTCAAGCAGGTTTAAAAGTTGCAGTATTAACCAAAGTATTCCCAACACGTTCGCATACAGTTGCTGCTCAAGGTGGTATTGGTGCGTCGTTAGGTAACATGCAAGAAGATAATTGGCATTATCACTTCTATGACACGGTAAAAGGTTCTGACTGGTTAGGCGATCAGGACGCAATCGAGTTCATGACACGTGAAGCGCCAAAAGTGGTATACGAGCTTGAACACTTAGGTATGCCGTTTGACCGTAACGAAGATGGTACGATCTATCAGCGTCCATTTGGTGGTCACTCTGCAAACTATGGTGAAAAAGCAGTTCCGCGTGCGTGTGCTGCTGCTGACCGTACAGGCCATGCGTTACTTCATACCTTGTATCAAAGCAACGTAAAAATGGGTACTCAGTTCTACGTTGAATGGATTGCATTAGACTTAATCCGTAACGAAGCAGGTGATGTCCTTGGTGTGACGGCAATTGACCAAGAAACAGGTAACATTGCAGTATTCCAAGCGAAAGCAACCTTGTTCGCTACAGGTGGTGCTGGTCGTGTGTATCGCGCATCAACCAATGCTTATATCAATACTGGTGACGGTCTTGGTATGGCGGCTCGTGCAGGTATTCCATTGCAAGATATGGAATTCTGGCAATTCCACCCAACGGGTGTTGCTGGCGCAGGCGTATTGTTGACTGAAGGTTGTCGTGGCGAAGGTGGTATCCTTCGTAACAAAGACGGCGAACCATTCATGGAACGTTATGCACCGACTTTAAAAGACTTGGCACCGCGTGACTTCGTATCACGTTCTATGGACCAAGAAATTAAAGAAGGTCGTGGTTGTGGTCCTAAGGCGGATTATATCTTATTGGATATGACTCACTTGGGTGCTGAAACGATTATGAAGCGTCTTCCATCTGTATTTGAGATTGGTAAGAAGTTTGCGAACGTTGACTGTACCAAAGAACCAATTCCTGTCGTACCAACAATCCATTATCAAATGGGTGGTATTCCGACCAATATTCATGGTCAAGTGGTTGTTCCACATGGTGTTGAAGAGGGTGAATTCTCTGCGCATTATGATAAGGATACTAAAGAGTATTCTTATAAAGGTACACGTGACTATGTGAAGCCAGTCAAAGGTTTCTATGCAATTGGTGAATGTTCTTGCGTATCTGTACATGGTGCAAACCGTTTAGGTACAAACTCATTGCTTGACCTTGTAGTATTTGGTAAAGCAGCGGGCGAGCACATCATTGACTACGTGACTAAACATCATGGCGATGATTATCAACCGCTTCCGACTGATGTATTGGTAAATACATTAGAGCGTATTCGTAAGTTGGATGATTCAACTACGGGTGAAAACGCGCAAGAAGTTGCTGATGCAATCCGTGACATCGTACAAGATCACGCAGGTGTGTTCCGTACTCAAGCATTGCTTGATAAGGGCGTAAAAGAAATCCTTGCGATTGAACCACGTGTTCGTAACATTCATTTAAAAGACAAATCTAAAGTATTTAACACTGCGCGTGTTGAAGCATTAGAAGTTGAAAACTTATATGAAGTTGCGAAGGCGACTCTGATTTCTGCTGCTGCACGTAAAGAATGTCGTGGTGCACATACAGTTGTTGACTATGAGTTAGCACCTGACCACCCAACTTATTCTTACGGTCGCCGTGATGATGAGTGGATGAAGCATACTTTATGGTATTCATCAGACAACCGTCTTGAATATAAGCCAGTACGTTTCAGCCCATTAACGGTTGAAGCAATTGAACCTAAACCACGTACATTCTAATCGGGAGAACAAAGATGAGTAGAGGCACTCGTACATTCGAAATCTACCGCTATGATCCTGATAAGGATAAAGCGCCGTACATGCAAACTTTCAAACTTGAGTTAACCGATAAGCACCGTATGTTGCTTGATGCGTTACTTGCGTTGAAAGTGCAAGATGAGTCATTAACATTCCGTCGCTCTTGCCGTGAAGGTATTTGTGGTTCGGATGGTGTGAACATCAATGGTAAAAATGGTTTAGCGTGTTTGTGGAACTTGAACGATTTACCAGAGAAGATTGTGATCCGTCCTTTACCTGGTTTACCAGTGGTAAAAGACTTGGTTGTAGACATGAATCAGTTCTATGATCAATATGACAAGATCCAGCCATTCTTGATTAACAATCAACCTGCGCCAGCAAAAGAACGTTTACAGTCTCAAGCAGAACGTGAACACTTAGATGGTCTATATGAATGTATTCTTTGTGCATGTTGTTCAACGTCATGCCCATCATTCTGGTGGAACCCTGATAAGTTCCTTGGGCCATCAGCATTGTTAAATGCATACCGTTTTATCATCGACTCTCGTGATACGGCAACACAAGAGCGTTTGGCTCGTTTAGACGATCCGTTCTCTTTGTTCCGTTGTAAAGGGATCATGAACTGTGTATCTGTATGTCCTAAAGGTTTGAACCCGACAAAGGCAATTGGTCACATTCGTAATATGTTGTTAGATCAAGCGGGTTAATCCACTTTTTCTAGCGTAAAAAAGAAGCCCCTAAAGGGGCTTCTTTTTTATTGGAATTTGCTTAAAGGGTGAGCTTGGTTAAAAAGTGTTTACTTGGAAAAATTAGGCTTGAATTTCAGCAATTCGGCCTTAAATATTTATAGATTTTGCTGTTAAACCAAATCATGAGAATCGATATGTTAAATATATTGATCTATTTTTCATCAAACTGAATAACGTTTGTGCAAGATTTGTAGAGAATGTTTATTTTTGATCGATTGGAGTGCAACTTTTATCAAAAGGGCGGTATATTAGAATATAATTTGATATGTGTATTTCGCTGCTTTATGGATGGTATGTGTCAAAAAAATCAATCCAAGCTTGAGAACATGTTAGGATTTCTGCCACAAATGAAATCAAAAAATAAACAGATTCTTGATGTTATCGAACGATAATGTCTTAGAGATTTGTACAGATTTCATGGAAAAAGTCAATTTAGAAAAGTTAAAAATCCAGTTAATTTTTCTAAAATGATTTGCAAAAAATTGCTCGATTTCATCGAGTATGAAAAATGAGTTATGTGCCTTGAATTGAAGGTGCGTAGCTCATTTGTTACATCAAAGGGAATACTCCTGATGTGTAGTAATAATGTCTCAAGGTTGGATGATCTTGGGTAGTAGTGTCGTGTTTACCAATTTGACACTATGAATCATGGGTGTGCTTAAAAGGCAGCCTGTATTATTTTTTGCAATAGGAAATGGGTCCAAAAATGCAAGAAGTTGCTGACGCATCGCGTCTTGACACTGAACTTTCCGCTGATAGTGCAGCGTATATTGAAGAGCTATACGAACAGTACCTAACTTCTCCAACCTCAGTGTCAGAGGATTGGCGTGAATATTTCGATAAATACCCTAAAGGTGATCAACCACACGGCAGTGTGCGCGAGCAATTCCTCCTTTTGGGACGTAATGCAAGCCGAGTTCAGCCTGTCGTACAAAGCACTGTAAGTACAGAACATGAGCGTCGTCAAATTGGTGTATTACAACTCATCGCTGCTTACCGTAACCGTGGTCATCAAAAAGCTAAACTCGATCCATTAGGTCTTGCGAAACGCGAAGACGTTCCTGACCTAGATTTATCTGCTCACGGTTTAACCAAATCAGATCTTGATACTGTATTTAATACAGGTAACCTCGCAATTGGCAAAGCAGAAGCAACATTGTCTGAAATGGTTGAGGCAATGGAAGCGACTTACTGTAGTTCAGTTGGCGTGGAATATATGCATATCGTTGACACCAAAGAAAAGCGTTGGATTCAACAACGTTTGGAAAGTGTTCGCGGTAAATTTAACTATACCAGTGATCAGAAGAAAGGCTTCCTTGAGCGTTTAACCGCTGCAGAAGGCTTAGAAAAGTATCTTGGTAATAAATTCGTTGGTGCGAAACGTTTTGGTGTAGAGGGCGGTGAGTCTTTTATTCCGATGATGAACGAAATCATCCAGCGTGCAGGTAGTGTTGGTTGTAAAGAAGTTGTGATTGGTATGCCACACCGTGGTCGTCTCAACCTTCTTGTTAACATTATGGGTAAAAACCCAGCTGACCTGTTTGGTGAGTTTGAAGGTAAGAGCCTACATAAAAAAGGTTCTGGTGATGTTAAGTATCACCAAGGTTTCTCTTCAAACGTAATGACACCAGGTGGCGAAGTTCACTTGGCATTAGCGTTTAACCCATCACACTTAGAAATCGTTGGACCTGTTGTTGAAGGTTCGGTTCGTGCACGTCAAGTTCGTCGTAAAGACATTGGTGGTGATGACGTTCTTCCAGTGATTGTTCATGGTGATGCTGCATTTGCGGGTCAAGGTGTAAACCAAGAAACCTTCCAAATGTCACAAACACGTGGTTATACAGTGGGCGGTACAGTCCATATCGTGATCAACAACCAAGTTGGTTTCACGACCTCTGATCCACGTGATACACGTTCTACAGAATACTGTACTGACGTTGCTAAAATGATCCAATCACCGATTTTCCATGTGAATGGTGATGATCCTGAAGCTGTGATTTTCGTAACTCAGCTTGCACATGATTTCCGTCATACTTTCCGTAAAGATGTCATTTTAGACTTGTTCTGCTACCGCCGTCGCGGTCATAACGAGGCGGATGAACCATCTGCAACTCAACCATTGATGTATCAAGTGATCAACAAGAAAGCGACTACGCGCACCTTGTATGCTGATCAATTGGTTCAAGAAAAAGTACTTGATCGCGCAAGCGCAGATGCAATGGTTGAAGGCTATCGTTCTGATTTAGAAGCAGGTAATCACGTTGCCAATGCTTTAGTTCGTGAACCAAATAAAAAGATGTTTGTCGATTGGACCCCATATTTGGGCCATGAATATACAGACCTTTGGGATACAACATTCAGCATCGATCGTTTGAAAGAGCTTGGTTTAACAATGAATACATTACCAGAAGGTTTTGTATTACAGCGTCAAGTTCAAAAAGTCATCGATGATCGCGTGAAAATGCAAACAGGTGAAATGCCACTCAACTGGGGTGCTGCAGAAACTTTAGCGTATGCGACTTTACTTGATGATGGTTTCTTGGTTCGTATTACTGGTGAAGACGTTGGTCGTGGTACATTCTCGCACCGTCATGCCAAATTACATAACCAAGTCGATGGTTCTGTTTATATTCCACTTTGCCATATCAAAGAAAATCAGCCACGTACTGCGGTCTATGACTCTCTACTGTCAGAAGAAGCAGTGCTTGCATTCGAATACGGCTATTCAACGACATTGCCGAAAAGCTTGATCGTTTGGGAAGCTCAATTCGGTGACTTCGCTAACTGTGCGCAAGTTGTAATTGACCAGTTTATCGCTTCGGGTGAAACCAAGTGGGAGCGTGTGTGTGGTCTAACCATGTTGTTACCACACGGTTATGAAGGTCAAGGTCCAGAGCATTCATCTGCACGTTTAGAGCGCTTCTTACAGCTATGCGCTGAAGACAACATGCAAGTGATGACACCAACGACGCCTGCACAGATTTTCCATGCTTTACGTCGTCAAGCGGTTCGTCCGATTCGTAAGCCAATGATCGTGATGTCACCAAAATCGTTATTGCGTCATAAACTTGCGACTTCAACTTTAGATGAATTAGCAAATGGTTCATTCCAAACTGTGATCGATGAAATTGATCAAATCAACAAAGCTGACGTAACTCGCTTAGTGCTTTGTGGTGGTAAGGTTTATTACGATTTACTCGAAAAACGTCGTGAGCTTGGTTTAAACCACATTGCGATTGTACGTATCGAACAATTATATCCATACCCAGAACAACGCTTGGCTGAAGTTATGGCTGAGTATCCAAACATTCAAGAACTTGTTTGGGCACAAGAAGAGCCGAAGAACCAAGGCGCTTGGTTATTCATCGTTCCTCGTTTGTATGAAGACGTTCTTAAATCTGGTAAACAAATCCGTATTAGCTATGCTGGTCGTGAAGCATCTGCCGCACCTGCTTGTGGCTCGCCATACTTGCATGCAAAACAACAAGCTCAGCTTATCAATGACGCACTTGCGATTGAAGTTGAACAATCAGGAGATTCTAAATAATGGCAACCGAAATTAAAGCACCGGTATTTCCAGAGTCAGTTGCTGACGGTACGATCGCAACTTGGCACAAGAAAGTAGGTGAACCTGTATCACGTGATGAAGTGATCTGTGACATTGAAACCGATAAAGTTGTTTTAGAAGTGGTTGCTCCGGCTGATGGTAGCTTAGTTGCAATCATCAAAGGTGAAGGCGATACAGTTCTTTCTGACGAAGTGATTGCTCAATTCGAAGCTGGTGCTGTTTCTGCAGCTGCTCCTGAAGCTGCTGCACCAGCAGCGGCAGCTCCTACAGCTGCTGCTCCTGCGGCGGCATCAACTCAAGCAGTTGATCAAAACCAAGCGCCTGCAGTTCGTAAAGCATTATCTGAAACTGGTATCAATGCTGCTGACGTACAAGGTACAGGCCGCGGTGGTCGTATTACTAAAGAAGATGTTGCGAGCCATCAAGCTAAACCTGCTGCATCAGTTCAACCATTAAGCGTTGCGGTAGGCGAGCGTATCGAGAAACGTGTTCCAATGACTCGTTTACGTAAGCGCGTTGCTGAGCGTTTATTGGCTGCTACACAACAAACTGCAATGTTAACAACGTTCAACGAAGTTAACATGAAGCCAATCATGGAAATGCGTAAGCAATATAAAGATGCTTTCGAAAAACGTCATGGTGCTCGTTTAGGCTTTATGTCTTTCTTTGTTAAAGCAGCGACTGAAGCATTAAAACGCTACCCAGCAGTGAACGGTTCTATTGATGGCGACGATATCGTTTATCACGGTTTCTATGACATCGGTGTTGCTGTATCAAGTGAGCGTGGCTTAGTTGTGCCAGTCCTTCGTGATACTGACCGCATGAACTATGCAGAAGTGGAAAACGGTATCCGTGATTACGCTTTCAAAGCGCGTGACGGTAAATTAGGCATCGAAGACATGACTGGCGGTACGTTCACGATCACCAATGGTGGTACTTTCGGTTCATTATTATCTACGCCGATTTTGAATACGCCGCAAACAGCGATTTTGGGTATGCATAAAATCCAAGAGCGTCCTATGGCGGTAAATGGTCAAGTTGAAATCTTGCCAATGATGTACTTAGCGCTTTCTTATGACCACCGTTTAATCGATGGTAAAGAAGCTGTAGGTTTCTTGGTAACAATCAAAGAATTGTTAGAAGAGCCAGCTAAACTCATTCTTGATCTTTAACATATTTAAATCCCTCTAAATCCCCCTTTGATAAAGGGGGACTACCACTAAAGGTATTTCCCCTCTTTGTGAAAGAGGGGGTTAGGGGGAGATTTAAGGAATAGAAACATGTCTCAACAGTTTGATCTTGTTGTCATTGGCGGTGGACCTGGTGGTTATGAAGCGGCGATTCGTGCAGCTCAACTTGGTTTCAAAGTCGCTTGTATCGAAAAACGTATTCACAATGGTAAGCCATCTTTAGGCGGTACTTGTTTAAACGTTGGTTGTATCCCTTCTAAAGCATTGCTTGACTCTTCTCACCGTTACGAAGCAACTGTTCATGAACTTGCTGAACACGGCATCACGACAGGTGAAGTTAAATTTGATTTACATACTTTGTTGGCACGTAAAGACAAAGTTGTAGATCAATTGACTGGTGGTGTTGCTCAATTACTTAAAGGTAATGGTATCGAGTGGTTACAAGGTACTGGTAAATTACTTGCAGGTAAAAAAGTAGAATTCACACCTTTTGAAGGCGACGTACAGATTTTAGAGCCGAAGTACGTGATTCTTGCGACTGGTTCTGTACCTGTAAATATTCCTGTAGCACCAGTTGATGAAGACTTAATTGTTGATTCTACTGGCGCATTGAAATTCTCAGAAGTTCCTAAGCGTCTTGGTGTGATCGGTGCGGGTGTTATCGGTTTAGAGCTTGGCTCAGTATGGCGTCGTCTTGGTTCAGAAGTTGTTGTGTTTGAAGCATTAGATGCATTCTTACCAATGGCGGACAAAGCATTGGCGAAGGAATATCAAAAAATCTTGAAAAAACAAGGTTTAGATATCCGTATCGGTGCAAAAGTTTCTGGTGCTGAAACCAATGGTCGCGAAGTAACGGTTAAATATAACCAAGCTGGCGAAGACAAAGAACAAGTTTTTGACAAGTTAATCGTTTGTGTAGGCCGTAAAGCATATGCAGAAGGTTTATTGGCAGAAGACTCTGGCATTAAATTAACTGAACGTGGTTTGGTTGATGTAAATGATCAGTGCCAAACATCTGTAGAAGGTGTTTATGCAATTGGTGACTTAGTACGCGGTCCAATGCTTGCACATAAAGCAATGGAAGAGGGTGTAATGGCTGTTGAACGTATTCACGGTCATGCTGCTCAAGTGAACTATGACACAATCATCAGCGTTATTTATACGCATCCAGAAGCAGCTTGGGTTGGTTTAACTGAAGAACAAGCAGCTGAAAAAGGTCACGAAGTTAAAGCTGGTCAATTCCCGTTTGCGGTGAATGGTCGTGCGTTAGCTGCGGGTGATACTGCTGGTTTTGTGAAGTTCGTTGCTGATGCGAAAACAGATCGTCTTTTAGGTATGCACGTTGTGGGGCCTAATGCATCTGATATCGTGCACCAAGGTATGATCGCGCTTGAGTTTGTTTCTTCTGTTGAAGACTTACAGTTGATGACTTTTGGTCACCCAACATTCTCAGAAGTTGTACATGAAGCAGCGCTTTCGGTTGATGGTCGTGCAATCCACGCCATTCAACGTAAGCGTAAATAAAACATAAAGTGTGGTTCGCCACACTTTTTTGAATGATGATGATTGTCTTTTTAAGGCAATCATTTATTCAATATGTAGCAGTCTGATTTTAAGAAGATCAGGGCTGTATCACTACAAACAACATAGTAGGTAACTAAATGAACTTACATGAGTATCAAGCTAAAGCATTATTGAAAGAATATGGCATGCCAGTACAAGAAGGTATCTTGGCAACAAATGCAGACGAAGCAGTTGCTGCATTTGAACAGCTTGGTGGTAAATTCGCTGTAATGAAAGCGCAAGTTCATGCTGGTGGTCGTGGTAAGGCTGGCGGCGTTAAAGTTGCAAAATCTAAAGAAGATGTTATCGAATTTGCTAACAACATCATTGGTACTCGTCTTGTAACGTATCAAACAGATGCAAATGGTCAACCAGTTAACAGCATTATCGTTGCTGAAGACGTTTATCCAGTTGAACGTGAGCTTTACTTAGGCGCGGTTGTAGACCGTTCTAGCCGTCGTATTACTTTCATGGCTTCTACCGAAGGTGGTGTAGAAATCGAGAAAGTTGCAGAAGAAACGCCTGAAAAAATTATCAAAGTTGAAGTTGACCCATTAGTTGGCTTACAACCATTCCAAGCGCGTGAAGTTGCGTTTGCTTTAGGTTTGAAAGACAAGCAAATCAGCCAATTTGTAAAAATCATGGCTGCTGCTTACCAAGCATTTGTTGAAAATGACTTTGCATTATTCGAAATTAACCCACTTTCAGTTCGTGAAAATGGCGATATTTTATGTGTAGACGCGAAAGTAGGTATCGACTCTAACGCGCTTTACCGTTTACCTAAAGTTGCTGCTTTACGTGACAAATCTCAAGAGAATGAGCGTGAATTGAAAGCATCTGAATTTGACCTTAACTATGTTGCTTTAGAAGGTAACATCGGTTGTATGGTTAACGGTGCTGGTCTCGCAATGGCAACGATGGACATCATCAAACTTTATGGTGGCCAGCCTGCAAACTTCCTTGATGTTGGTGGCGGTGCAACCAAAGAGCGCGTAATCGAAGCGTTCAAAATCATCCTTGCTGATACTTCTGTTCAAGGTGTTTTAATCAACATCTTCGGTGGTATCGTACGTTGTGACATGATTGCTGAAGCGATTATTGCAGCGGTTCAAGAAGTAAACGTAACTGTACCAGTTGTTGTTCGTTTAGAAGGTAACAACGCTGAGTTAGGTGCTAAATTACTTGATGAATCTGGTTTGAAATTAATTTCTGCGAACGGTTTATCTGATGCCGCAGAAAAAGTTGTAGCTGCAGTTAAAGCGTAAGGAGTATCAATCATGAGCGTATTAATTAATAAAGACACTAAAGTATTGGTACAAGGTTTTACTGGTAAAAACGGTACTTTCCACTCTGCACAAGCTTTAGACTACGGTACAAAAGTTGTTGGTGGTGTTACTCCAGGTAAAGGTGGTACAACTCACCTTGATCTACCAGTATTCAACACAATGAAAGAAGCGGTACGTGAAACAAATGCTGATGCATCTGTAATCTATGTACCAGCTCCATTCGTTTTAGACTCAATCGTTGAAGCGGTTGATTCAGGTGTTGGCCTAATCGTTGTGATCACTGAAGGTGTTCCAACGATCGACATGCTTAAAGCGAAACGCTACTTAGAAACTAACGGTAACGGTACTCGTTTAGTTGGTCCTAACTGCCCAGGCGTGATCACTCCAGGTGAATGTAAGATCGGTATTATGCCTGGTCACATCCACCAACCAGGTCGTATTGGTATCATCTCACGTTCAGGTACATTGACTTATGAAGCTGTTGCTCAAACAACTAAGCTTGGTTTAGGTCAGTCTACTTGTATCGGTATTGGTGGTGACCCAATCCCAGGTATGAACCAGATCGAAGCACTTCAATTGTTCCAAGACGATCCAGATACTGATGCAATCATCATGATCGGTGAGATCGGTGGTACAGCGGAAGAAGAAGCTGCTGAATTCATCAAATCTAACGTGACTAAGCCTGTAGTCGGTTACATCGCTGGTGTAACTGCGCCTAAAGGTAAGCGTATGGGTCACGCTGGTGCGATCATTTCTGGTGGTCAAGGTACTGCTGAAGAGAAATTCGCTGCATTTGAACGTGCGGGAATGGCTTACACACGTAGCCCAGCTGAGCTTGGTTCTACTATGTTGCAAGTTTTAAAAGAGAAAGGTTTAGCGTAATACGTTAGATTTTAATCTTGAAAACCCCGATAAATTTTTATCGGGGTTTTTTTTATTAAAATGAAATGATATAAGTTCTGCTACAAAATAGAATAATTAACATAATTAGTCCAGGGTAAAATAAATGAGTAGGGAAGAATTAATTTATAGTGTCGAAAAATTTATAGATCAGAATGATATCTCTATCAAGAATGCACAAAGAATAGAAGTTCTTCTTGATGATTTAAATTCAGAGGAAGAGATCATAGAGAATATGATTCTAATTCTAGCGTCTTATGTGTCTGGAGGTAGTGAGTACCTATATGACGAAGATGAAGTAATTTCAGAATTGAAGAAAATATTAATTTTTTTGAATGATGTTTAAATTTTACCTATTGTCTATTTGTATTCTTTGATATGAAAAAAAGAGCCTTATGGTGAAGGCTCTTTATCGGTCACAAAATGCTTATTCTGTTTTAGGTTTATTCAATCCTTGAGTTAAACCATTGATATCACCACCTTGTAGACCTAATTCATTCATTAAGCTATCAATCAATGGTGCTTGTGAACGATAGCGTAGGGCACTATTTACCACTTGATCAGATAAAGAGGTTTGACTATTTTCAACCGTATCACTACCGACAGTACCGCCACCAGCA
Source organism: Acinetobacter sp. Tr-809 (assembly GCF_011753255.1). Lineage (NCBI taxonomy): Bacteria > Pseudomonadati > Pseudomonadota > Gammaproteobacteria > Moraxellales > Moraxellaceae > Acinetobacter > Acinetobacter sp. Tr-809. The sequence continues at coordinate 10,283 of NZ_VWVZ01000005.1, read as the reverse complement.
AAGCTACTTAGACCATTCACTTGTAAAATCTTGATGTCATCAATGTTTTCCATTGGTTTAACACTTTCACGAATGATCTCTGGTAAATGCTTTAATAGTGCCAAGCGCACTTGCATTTCTACCTGTTCAGCAGAAAGAGTATTGGCTGCTTCATTCACCGCACGCGCACCTTCCGCATCAACCTGATATTGTTTTTCCAACGCTTGAGCAAGTAGGATTTTTGCATCTGCTTCACCTTTCGCTTTTAAGCGAATTTTTTCAGCCTCAGCTTCGGCAGCAATACGTACAGCTTCTGCTTCATCGGCAGCGGCTTTTTTACCTGCATCCGCAGCGACTGTAATCGCAATCGCTTCTTTCTCAGCAGTTTGTTTAGCTGCAACCAGCTCGACTGCTTTTTGACGCTCAGCACGTTGTGTTTCACGTACCGTCACAACTTCTTCCTCTGCTTTTACCGCTTCGGCACGGGCCTTGTCAGCTTGCGCCTTGGCTTCTGATTCAGCACGAGATTTTTCAGCAATGGCAATGGCGCGGTCTTGCTCAGCCAATTCAATGGTTTTCTTTTGTTCGACCTGTGCTTTTTGAATGAGCTGAGCTTTTTGGATATTTTCATTCTCTACATCACGAGCTGAAGCAATTCGTTTTAGTTCCACTTCACGCTCAGCTGCAATTTGAGCTTCTTCAGCCTCACGTTTTTTACCTGCTTCTTGAGAGGCGATTTCTGCGGTTTGTTCAGCTTTACGAATCGAGATTTCACGCTCTTGCTGTAACTTTGCATATTCTTCTTCACGCGAAATTTCTAAACGTGCGCGTTCTGCTTCTAAGTTTTTTGCTCGAATCGCAAGGTCAGCATCTTGTTCAATGTCATTCCGCTTTTTACGACGGTCTTCGATGGTTTCAGTCAGCTTGGTTAAGCCTTCCGCATCGAATGCATTTTGAGGGTTAAAGAATTTAAAGCTAGTTTGGTCAAGTCCAGTCAATGAAACCGTTTCTAGTTCTAAACCATTCTTTGATAAATCTTCAGACACCACTTGTTGAACTTTTTGCACAAAGTCGACACGTTTTTCATGTAGTTCTTCCATTGCCATTTCAGCGGCAACAGCACGAAGTGAATCGACAAATTTACCTTCCACCAAATCTTTAAGCTCAGGCGGAGACATGGTTTTACGTCCCAAGGTTTGTGCTGCTGTTGCAATTGATTCTGCAATCGGTTTTACACGGACATAGAACTCAGCCATGACATCAACACGCATACGGTCACGGGTAATGAGTGCTTGATCGGCTGCACGTTTTACCTCGAGACGTAAGGTGTTCATATTTACAGGAATAATCTCATGTAAAACTGGTAGGACAATCGCACCACCGTTTAAAATGACTTTTTCGCCACCAAAACCTGTACGCACAAAAGAAACCTCTTTACTCGAACGTGTATATAAACGCGCGATAACAACGCCAATAAAGATGAGTGCCGCAAAAATAATACCAGTAATAATTAAAATTTCAGTCAATGCTGAATTCAACATGTAAACACCCTCATGTATTAAATATAAAAATTAAGAAGCAATCGCTTGGAATCCAATTTTGGTTCTTTGCGTTAAAATTACGTCTTGTCCTTGATGAAAAACAAGATCAAGTTCAGGCTCAACCAAGACATAATGAGTTTGACCAAATTGATCTTTAACTTTGGCCTGTGCAGGGGAGTTGGGTTTAGCATCCCCTAATATAATATGCGCGGTTCTACCAATTAAATCATCTGCTTGAATTGCAGTGGTTTCATCTTTAGGAATGATTTTGGCAATGAATGCAGCACTATAACGCACCAATGGCATGCATAAAAATAAGCAAACAGGTGCAATGATCCAAGCAGAGAGATAATGTTCTGTAAACTGATAGAACAAATCTTGAATGATTAAACCTGTGAGCGCATAAATAGTTAAGAAGATGATTAGCCAGATCAGTAAAGGTACTTTACCTAGATAAAGCCATTCTAAAAGTTGAGTCAGAACACTATCAGACTGCTCTAGAGAAAGGTCTGCATGATCAATATCAGTCAGGCTATCAGGTAAAAACTGTTCCAAGAAGCTAGCACTGCCACCGAATAATAGAAGAATTAATTCGAGAATGCCGATAAATAGACACAACATTAAAGCAATGCTAAAAACAATATTGGAAGGATGTGTTAAAAGATCCCAGATCATCACAATTACTCTTATTTCTTTTAGCGTTAATTAATAAATTTTTTATAGAAATAAAACAGTTATAAGAGTAAAACGAACTCGGCTAAATTTCAACCTAAATCGATCACATTATGGCACGCGAAAAAAAACGCAATGATTGGGGTGATCACTGCGTTGAACAACGAATCTGTTTAAAACAGTTTCGGTTGAAAGGAGAAATGTCATGAGATTAGTGTTAACTAACCTACAACGCCATAGTATTTAAAAACCTGACTAAGTTCATCGGTATTCATGTTAACTACTGTTAATAGATGTTAAGAAGTGACGATAATTGTTAGTTTTGGATTTTTTGAAGGAGTTCTAAAATTAAACTTAAATCAAAAGGTTAAAATATAAAAAGCCCAATCATGGGCTTTTTATGTGAAAAATAACGCAAATTAGAATTTAAATAATCCAATTCCCGCTTTAACTTCATCAAGTGTTTGTTGGGTAATGATACGGCACTTTTCGGTACCTTGTTTCAATACATCCATAATGTAATCAGGATCTTTTTCTAGCTCAGCACGGCGTTCACGAATGGGCGCAATCAACTCTTGTAAAACACCTTCTAAACGTTTTTTCACAGTACCATCACCGAGACCACCACGACGATAATGTGCTTTTAATTCTTCCACTTCTTCTTTATTTGGATCAAACGCATCAAGGTAGGTAAAGACAATATTGCCTTCAACCTGACCTGGATCTTCAATACGTAAATGATTTGGATCGGTATACATTGCATTCACGGCTTTTTTGATGTCTTTATCAGTAGCATTCAGCACAATGGTATTGCCCAATGATTTAGACATTTTCGCCTTACCGTCGAAACCAGGCAAACGTGCCATATTTGATAAAAGCGCTTTACATTCTGGCAGCAAATCATGGCCAATTTGACGGTTAATACGACGTACTACTTCGTTAGTTTGTTCGATCATTGGTAGTTGATCTTCCCCAACAGGAACAACAGTCGCTTTAAATGCAGTAATGTCTGCTGCTTGTGCAATTGGGTAGCACAGGAAGCCTGCTGGAATATCACGCTCAAAGTTACGTAATTGAATCTCAGCTTTCACGGTTGGGTTACGCTCTAAACGTGCAACGGTCACGTAGTTGAGGTAAATCATGGTTAATTCATTTAGTGCAGGTAAACAAGATTGCACGCAGATGGTTGTTTTGCTTGGATCAATCCCGACAGCAAGATAATCAAGTGCAACTTGAAGAATATTGTTGCGTACCTTATCTGGATTATCTGCATTGTCTGTCATCGCTTGCGCATCAGCCAATAATAGATGTTGATGATGACTGTCTTGTAGACCTACACGAGAACGTAATGAACCGACAAAATGTCCAAGGTGGAGTTGTCCAGTTGGGCGGTCGCCTGTCAAAATGATGGGACGTTGATCAATATTACTCATGAGATGTTCCAAGATTCAGTAATTTCATAGATATAAGATTGATATTATTGTACGAGAAATAAATTTTTTTCGTCAGCGATTATTTTAACTTTTTCTCAAAATCATATTGTGATTTCACCGCGTGATTCTACAATAGCCCTATAAATACAAACTAGGAAATAAAAATGGCGAGTGGTTTATTATTATTACTTGATGATATTGCAACAATTTTAGATGATGTTGCGGTCATGAGTAAAATGGCAGCAAAGAAGACAGCAGGGGTATTGGGGGATGATTTAGCCCTCAATGCACAACAAGTCAGTGGTGTTCGTTCAGACCGCGAGTTACCTGTGGTTTGGAGTGTTGCTAAAGGATCATTTGTTAATAAGTTAATCTTAGTGCCACTTGCCTTGCTCATTAGTGTTGTTGCGCCTTGGTTGATTAATCCATTATTGATGATTGGTGGTTTATTCCTTTGTTATGAAGGGGTCGAAAAAGTTGTGCATATGCTGTATCACAAAAAGGCCAAAACAGCAGAGGAAGCGAGTGAAAACCTACAACAGGTTGAAGTTGATTTAGCCAAATTTGAAAAAGAAAAAATTAAGGGAGCGATTCGAACCGATTTTATTCTTTCCGCTGAAATTGTGGTGATTTCGTTAGGTACAGTTGCAACAGCAGCATTTATGACTAAAGTGACAGTATTAAGTATTATTGCAATTGTCATGACCGTAGGGGTATATGGTCTGGTTGCAATGATTGTAAAAATTGACGATTTAGGTTTATATCTAACACAACAAGCTTCTGAATTTAAAAATAAAATCGGTCGTGGTTTACTTAGTTTTGCTCCAATCTTAATGAAAACACTTTCAATTGTTGGAACAGTTGCAATGTTTTTAGTTGGTGGCGGGATTATTAGCCATACCATTCCTTTATTGCATCATTTTACTGAAGAAACGGTCGATCATTTAGAGTTGATCCCAAGTGTCGGTTCAATCATTGGTGCCTTAACACCAACCCTGATTAACTTAGGCATTGGCTTGCTTGCAGGTGCAGTTGTGTTGATCGTTGTTATGCTCATTCAGAAGGTTTGGTCTAAAGTAAAGCCAGCCACTTAAACCTAGGTCGTCATCATCAGAATTATGTGAGGTAATTATGCGTTGGAAAGGTCGTCGAGTCAGTACCAATGTAGAAGACCGTCGCGGTGGTGGCGGAGCAAAAGCAGGTGGCATTAGTATTATTGGGCTAGTGGTCGCTTTTGTGGCTTGGAAGTTTTTTGGGGTTGACCCGCAGCAGGCCTATCAAGCGACACAAGCAGTAACAGCACAGTCTTCTCAGCAAGGCGGTGCACCACAAAATCTAACTGCTGAACAAAAAGAAGCCAGTGATTTTGTCGGTACTGTTCTGGCCGATACAGAAGATACATGGACCCCCATTTTTCAGCAGCTTGGGATGACCTATAAACCACCACGCCTTGTACTATTTAGTGGAGTAGATCGCTCTGGTTGTGGTACAGCGCAAGCCGCTATGGGACCATTTTATTGTCCTGCTGATCAGAAAGTTTATATTGATACTTCTTTCTTTAAAGAAATGCGTCAACAAATGGGGATTTCTGGGGAACAGAATCAAACGGAACTTTCTCGTCAAGATCAGGCGGGGGATTTTGCCCAAGCTTATGTGATTGCGCATGAAGTTGGACATCATATTCAGAACTTATTAGGGATCTCTGGTCAGGTGCAGCAAGCACGAGCACAGGCTAGCCCCGCACAAGGTAATCAACTCTCTGTTCGTTTAGAATTACAGGCGGATTGTTTTGCAGGGATTTGGGCACATCAGAACCAAAAACGTACACAATTCCTTGAGCAGGGTGATATCGAAGAAGCAATGGATGCAGCCGAAAAAATTGGTGATGACTACTTACAACGTCGTGCGACTGGGCAAGTTGTACCAGATAGTTTTACCCATGGTACGAGTGAACAACGGATGCAATGGTTCCAGATTGGTCTGAAATCAGGTGATGTGAACCAGTGTAATACCTTTAAATAGGATGAAAAAGGAGCGTTGCTCCTTGATTTTTATACGGAAGATATACGAATCAGAAGAACAATTGACGTAAAATAGCATTGTCTATGCTGAATTGAGGATGATTGGTTTATTGTTGTGTCTAAACCATTTGTGAATAAAAGTTAAATAATAAGATGGATAAAATACAGCATAGGCCCTCATTCTTTATTCGATCACAAAGTCTTTTAAATTTATGATTTATCAAAGTTGTAAAATTTAAATAAAGTCTATGTTATTAAAATTGAATAAATTAAAGAGGTCGTATGGGTAATTTTTTTCTTTTGCAGGCTTTGACGGTCATTTTTGCTTTATCCATTGCGACGACCATTTTTAATAAACGAATTTTAGGTTTTCCTCAGGCGATTGGTGTTCCAATTGTCTCAGCTATTTTTGTCTTTATTTTGCAGTGGGGCGCCAGCCTATTAAATGGTAATCAGTTTATTACAATTAATATTCATAATATTGAGGCAGCTGTAAGAAATATCGATTTTTATGATTTTCTAATCAATGGCGTCATTTGCTTTATTTTAACTTCTTCTGCACTTAAATTTAGAATTTCAGACTTAAGGAATTACTGGAAGCCGATTAGTATTTTGGCAACAATAGCATTGGTATTATGTGCAGGATTTTATGCAGGATTATTGTATTTGTTTCAATGGTTGGTTGGTTATCCCGTTCCAATTGGTGTTCTATTATTATTAGGTGCAGCACTTGGAGCAACAGATCCAATTGGGGTTAAGGGGGTGTTGAGTTCTATTCGGGCACCGCACCATCTGATTGTAAAGCTGGAAGGTGAGTCGTTATTTAATGATGCGATGTGTATTGCATTATTTATGACATTATTAAAAGTTTTGCAGGGTGAGCATTTTTCATTATTAGCAACAATTGAAACTTTGTTATATGAAATATTTGTTGCTGTGATTATTGGTTTTGCTTTTGGTTTTGCGATCTTACGTTTACTGCGTGGTAAACATGAGATGGAATCTCTCATTCTAACTACGGCATTACTTGCTAGTGGTTCATATTTAGTTGCGTTATTTGCTCATGCATCTGCTCCGATTGCCTGTGTGATTGGTGGTTTGATTGTCGGCAATAAATGGCAAGAAATCCGTGAACAGAGAGAAATCCGCGAGGTGAATCATTTCTGGCATACGGTTGAAGGAATTATTAATTCATTCCTTTTTACTTTGATCGGTTTAGAGTTATTTATTCTTGATTTGAGTGCCAACTTAATTATTGGTGGAATCATTGCCTTTATTATTTTGCATTTATCTCGTTTTGCAGCGAATTTTGCTGCTTTTGCATTATTTCCATCATTCCGTAATAAAAGCTACAACGGCAGTTTAGCGATTCTTTCATGGGGTGGTGTTCGCGGAGGGATTTCACTGGCTTTGATCCTTGCAGTGGCGAATATTCCAGAGTTGAGCCAATACAGTAGTATTCTGATTGGTTATACATTTATTAGTGTATTGCTATCTGGGGTGGTCTGTGGTCTAGGATTACCGGGTGTGATGAATGCTTTCTATTACAATCCGAGTGAAGAGACACAGGGCTTGAAGGGCTTCTACCAACGTATGTGCAATAAGATGAATCGCCGTGGTTTTAAGTATATTGTTGGTGAAGATAGCCTAGGTAGAGAAACGATTACCATTTATAATCCTGAAATTTTATTGGACCAGAAAACGGAAGATGGTGTGGCGACAATGCATCATCCAAATAAGAGAGAAGAAGTTAAACGACTAGAGAATCCTGATAATTTTTAATTATATATTTTTGTTTTATGTTAAAAAAGCCTTTTGTCATAAAAGGCTTTTATTTTATTAGGTGAATATTATTAAAATATTTATTAAATAAAGTTAAATAATATTTATTGGAAAGAAGGGTTTTATTTTGATTGAATAAGATATTTAAAATGTTTGTTAAATTTAATTTAAATACCTTTTTGGAATTTATTGGTTATTTTTATATTGTTTGTTTAAAAGTGTAAATTTAATAATTATTTAAAAAGTGTTATTCTCTTTTTGTTCTTTTAAATCATTACCTTATTTTGTTATTAAAAAATATTGCAATGTAAGTTTGTTTTTTTATTTTGTGAGCTATTTAACATTTATTATGTTTGATTTAAAGTGGTGCTGTGAAGTCTATCACTTAGAAACAATAATTTAAACTTAAGTTAATAATGTAATTAAGAATTAATAATTTATAATGAGGAATATAACCATGTCTCAAATACAGATTATTTCCAAGGAAAGTCATCAAACCCTTGTAAATACGACGGGAAAAACAGCAACATTACCCTCTGAACCTTCAGTTGTATTAATTAAGGTCTCTGCAAATGATATTTCAGTTGTTAAGAGAGATGGTGTAAATGCAGTTGTAGTTTTAAAAAATGGCGAAACGATCGTTATTCATAATTTCTTTAATAATAGTGAAGTTGCAGATAATAGTCTGGTACTTCAAGGCGAAGATAATCAATTGGTCTGGGCTCACTTCAAGGATGCAGAAAGTGATGCCGATGCAGACGCTGATGCAGATGCTGATGCAGACTCGGATGACGATGATCATGAAGGGGCTGTTTATTTAGAGGAAACACCAGCAGTTGTACCAGAAGCTGCAGCAGCGCCAGTTGAAGCAGCTGCATTACAACCTATTGAAGCAGTAGAACCATTGCTTTATGCAGGCGAAGCATCTAGTGGATTCAGTCCATGGTTATGGGCTTTACCCGTGCTTGCGATTGGAGGTATTGCTGCCGCAGCGAGTGGGGGTGGGGGTGGCGGAAATAATAACAATAATGCTGATACAACGCCTCCGAATACGGATGCTGTAAACTTTAATGTAAATCCAGTAACTGCAGATAACATATTGAATGCAGCAGAATCTGCAGGCAATGTAACATTGACAGGAACTTTAACAGGCGTACCAGCAGATGCAGCAACAACTGTAGTTACTGTTGTCGTTAATGGTGTGACTTACACAGCAACGGTGAATTCAGCAAATGGCACTTGGACTGTAAGCGTACCAGGCAGTGGTTTATTGGCTGATGGCGATAAAACCATCGATGCAAAAGTTACCTTCACAGATGCAGCAGGAAATAGCAGCAATGTAACAGATACCCAAACTTATACTGTTGATACAACTGCACCGAATGCACCAGATATTAATCCAATCAATGCAACAGATCCGATTACAGGTACAGCAGAACCTGGCTCAACGGTGACGGTGACCTTCCCGAATGGTAGTACAGTTCAAGTTCCAACTAATCCAACCACAGGCGTATGGACCACACCAAACCCAGGTAATTTACCAAATGGTGGTACAGTAACTGCGGTAGCAACAGATCCAGCAGGTAACCCATCTGCGCCAGGCACAGAAACAGTTGATACAGTTGGCCCAAATGTTTCAGGAACAATACTAAACATTGATCCCGTAACTGCCGATAATGTCCTCAATACAGCAGAATCTACAAGTAATATAACGGTGACGGGAGTCTTAACTGGTATCCCAGCAGATGCAGCGACCACAGTGGTAACAGTTGTAGTCAATGGTGTGACGTATACAGCGACAGTCAATTCGGCTAATGGCACTTGGAGTGTGAGTGTGCCAGGTAGTGGTTTATTGGCTGATGGTGATAAAACCATCGATGCAACAGTCACATTTACAGATGCAGCAGGTAATAGTAGTACGAAGGGTGATAGTCAAACTTATACCGTAGATACAACTGCACCGAATGCACCAGACATCAATCCAATCAATGCAACAGATCCGATTACCGGTACAGCAGAACCTGGCTCAACGGTGACGGTGACCTTCCCGAATGGTAGTACAGTTCAAGTTCCAACTAATCCAACCACAGGCGTATGGACCACACCAAATCCAGGTAACTTACCAAATGGTGGTACAGTAACTGCGGTAGCAACAGATCCAGCAGGTAACCCATCTGCGCCAGGCACAGAAACAGTTGATACAGTTGGCCCAAATGTTTCAGGAACAATACTAAACATTGATCCCGTAACTGCCGATAATGTCCTCAATACAGCAGAATCTACAAGTAATATAACGGTGACGGGAGTCTTAACTGGTATCCCAGCAGATGCAGCGACCACAGTGGTAACAGTTGTAGTCAATGGTGTGACGTATACAGCGACAGTCAATTCGGCTAATGGCACTTGGAGTGTGAGTGTGCCAGGTAGTGGTTTATTGGCTGATGGTGATAAAACCATCGATGCAACAGTCACATTTACAGATGCAGCAGGTAATAGTAGTACGAAGGGTGATAGTCAAACTTATACCGTAGATACAACTGCACCGAATGCACCAGACATTAACCCAATCAATGCAACAGATCCGATTACCGGTACAGCAGAGCCTGGGTCAACGGTGACGGTGACCTTCCCGAATGGTAGTACAGTTCAAGTTCCAACTAATCCAACCACAGGCGTATGGACAGTACCAAATCCAGGTAACTTACCAAACGGCAGTACAGTGACTGCGGTCGCGACTGACCCAGCGGGTAACCCATCATTACCGGGCAGTGAAGTGGTAGATAGCTTGCCACCAGATACGACAGGTACGGTATTGAACGTCAATGCAGTGACTGCGGACAACGTGGTTAATGCAG